>JAJYLW010000004.1 GCA_021787475.1 Actinomycetes bacterium | reverse complement strand
GCACCGTTTTTGTTATCAAAATAGATGGTGCTGGCCCCGCCCGGATTTATGACAAGCCCGGCCAGCTTCTGGTAATAGCCTTCGCTGGCCCCGGTCTTTGCGTCCTGCATCCGGTAGTAGATTTCAAAGCTGTTCATCACCTGGTTGCTGTTATTTTTCACCTCTAATTGCAGGCAATCGGCAATAGCTTTTTCTGTCGCCGGATCGACATTATTTTCCACGGCTGCGGAACTTATTGTCAGGCCGGGCGCGCTGGCGTTGTTATGGATCGGGTTGTTCGCCACCGGCAGGATCTGCGCGCTTGCGGTTGACGACGGGCTCAGCGCGCTTGCCGGTGAGCCGCCGCCACAAGCCGCCAAAGACAGGCAGGCGCCCACGATTCCCAGCAAGGCCGTGGCAGTCCAGGTTGCTTTTTTCATTTCATTCTCCTTCCAATCAGGTTGCGTTTATTGCACTGGGTCATGGCAAACGCCGTGCTGGCCAGTAGCGCTGCCAGCAGTGATGCCGAGTCTTTCCAGGTCTCGCTCCAGATAAAGCCGACCGGCTGCTGGTTATAAATTTGTTTCACGCCCAGGAAGGCAAAGCTGGCTCGTTCGAAGTGTTTGCTGATGGACGTTTCTTCCAGGGCGTTACGTGTAGTCTCATAGCCGCTGAAATGCGCCATTATGGCATGTTCGTTTGATTTGTCGACATGCATGCTCTGAAACAGTCCGCCCGGAACCTGGTTGTCCGGGTCCATGGTGTCGCCGATTTGCGGCAGCAACAGGACAACTGTGAGCCAGATGATGAAACAGATCAGCAACGCCGATCCCGGTTGCCGGACAAAGCATGTCAACCCCAGTGCCAGTCCGCTCCAGAACGCGAGATAGGCCCAGGCGCCGGCCAGGCTCAGCGTCAGCTTGGCGATAGCGGCGGCAGAAAACGCGGCGCCGCCGATGAAATGCATCGTCGCGGTCATTACCAGGAACAGCACCAGAACAATTATCAACCACAACACGCCCAGCGCCGCCAGCTTTCCGGCAGCGAGATCCAGGGCGCCAATCGGGCGGCTGAAGAACAGGCGCAGCGTACCGCGATATTTTTCTTTTGCGGCGCTGCCATAACCGGCAACGATTGCCAGGACCGGTCCGATGATCTCAATGTATTCAATGCCACCGCGCAGTTGCTGCAGGGGGGAAAGTTGAGGCGGCGCCGCCGGCGCCGCCGCACCGCTTTGGGCGAGCGCCTGTGCATACTGTTGATAATCCGAGAGTTGCTTGTGGTAGTCCAGTGAAGTTATCAACAGCGCCAGGGCTACCACTGCCGCCATCGCGGCGCAGAGCAGCATAAAGCTCCGCCGCCGCAGCAGGTCGTTTAGCTCCTTTAAGAATATTGCTCCGACGGCTTTACTCACGAATTGGTCCCCGGATGCGGCTGCGTTTGACCAGGAGTAGCGCCGCCATCATGCCAGCGGCCGCCATCGCCAATGAGAGCCAGTCGTAGGCGGCGATGCCCTGGCTGCTGTTGTTTAAACCAAGCAGCTTTGAACTGGCATTTTTAAAGCGGTCAGTCAGCGAGAGCGGCTGCAGGATCCGATGATTGAAGGCAAAGAAGGCTCCCGTCGAAGCCGCCTGCGCCGGAACCGGATTTAGCAATGAAACCGGATGCGCATCCGTGCCGAGCTGGGGGATGACAAAAACCAGCGCCACCCAGAGCAGAATCGGCCCCAGCAGGGCGCTGGTTTCATGCCGGCTAACGGCTCCGAAAACAAAGCCCAGGATGTTAAAGGGCATCAGGAAAAGCCAGGCCAGCAGGTAGAAAACCGCCAGGGCGGCGGTGTTGCCCAGGGATATCATCTCGCCGCGGATGAACAGAACCGAGCCCCAGCTAAGCAGGCCGGCCGTCAACAGGATCAGGACCAGCAAATATTGCATTCCCAGAAACTTGCCGTTCACATATTGAGTGACGCTCAGCGGCCGCGAGAAAAGCAGATCAATCACCCCGGCCTTACGGTCAGAGATGGCGGACTGGACGCCCAGCAGTATCGCGCTCAGCGCTCCGATCAGGACGATATAGATCACCGTGTTGCTGACCAGATCCAGCGGCTGCTGGGAGGCGAAGGGATTTGGCCCGGAGGTGACTCCGTGCCGCAGGGCTTCGGCAAAGACGCTGTTTACCGTGTGGTGCGAATCCCAGCTGATAAACCCTGATACGGAGACCATGCCGAGAAATATGCCGCTGATCAGCAAAGCCAGCCGGTTGGTTCTGGCGATCAGCAGCTCCTGCCTGGCAATTGTCAGGACAGGGCTTTTCATCGGCCGTCTGCGTCGATCCTGAGATAAATATCCTCCAGAGAAGCGTGCTCCGGAAAGGCCGCTATGGTCTGACTGAGCGAATCTTGGTAAAGCAACTCGCCTTGACGCAGGATACCGATGTTTGTACACGTTTTGGTAACCTCGCTGAGCGAATGCGTATTCATGAAGATGGTCATGCCCATCTCCCTGTTAAGGCTCTGGATGTTCTGGCGCAAAGCGATCACACCCTGGGGGTCAAGTCCGGAAGCGGGCTCGTCCAGAAACAGTATCCGGGGGCGGTGGAGGATTGCCTGGGCGATGCCCGCCCGCTGGCGCATACCCTTGCTGAACGTCGACAGTTTTTTATCCATGCAAGTTGTGAAGTCCAGGAATTGCAGCACATCCTCTATCCGCCTGTCCGGCTCCGCAACGCCGGAGAGGCGGGCGAAATACAGCAGGTTCTCCCTGAGTGTGAGAGACTCATAAAGCTCAACGTTCTCCGGAAGATAGCCGATCTGACGGCGGACCTCGCGGCTGTCCCGCAGCGTGTCAAGGCCGCAGACTTCCGCGTTCCCGAGGCTGGGCTTAAGCAGCGTCGTGATGATGCTGACCGTGGTTGTCTTGCCGGCGCCGTTGTGCCCAAGCAGGCCGAATATCTCGCCGGCCGCGATTTCCAGGTTGACATTTTTCAGGGCATAATTGCCGCCGTAACGCATGCAAAGGCCGCGGGTGCGAATAATGGACTCTGTGGACATAGTGACGTTATAGACACGGTTCATGAAAATTTGATGAAGAACTGGACGGCCGCCGCGGACAGGTGCGTACCCGGGTTCCAGCCTGGGCGTCAACCGTCCGGGCGGCCGATGGCCTGCGACAAAGCAGGGCAGGGGGCGGCGCTCTTCCCCGCCCCCTGAGTCTGGAGTGTGCGGCTACTCGGCACCTTGAGCCTGATGGTCAACGTTGACGCCGGGCTGGTCCTGGTGACCACCGCCGGGAAGGGTGGCCTCAGCAGCTTCATTGCCGGTTTCAGTGGCGTCGCTTTTTTCAACCGCGCCCCCGCTCTCATTTTGTGAGGCAGGTGCGGGTTGATGCATCGCTGACTGGTCCTGGCCGCCGGCGCCCGGTTGATTCTGGGCGCTGGCGATGCCGGCGATACTGCCGCCGGCTAGCAGTGTGCCTATTGCCAGCGGCAGCACGAGCCATTTTTTGATCTTCATAATATGCACCTCCTTTCTAATGTCATATCTGCAGTTACAGATTCAATATGGCCCATAAACATGAATTTACGATGAACTTCGGCACATTAAAAAAACCGCCCGGACGGACGGCTGGAAGTGGCGGTCAGCACGGCTGATGCGATTATCTTCAGGCGGCCGGCAACCTGACAGTTACTTGGGTTCCCTGCTCCTGCTTGCTGCTGATATCGATCTTGCCCCTGTGTGTGGCGACGATTTCCTTGGCGATGGATAGCCCCAGGCCGGCGCCACCGGCGTCGCTCCGGGCCGCGTCTGCTTTGTAGAAACGGTCAAAGACCCGGGCAAGATCGCGTGCGCTAATCCCGGTGCCGCTGTCGGCAACCTCCAGCACTACGCTGCCCTTCGCCCGCTGTAGCGATACCTTTACCCAGCCGTGCGCGCGGTTATAGTCGATAGCATTTTTGATCAGATTACCAAGCAAGCGCCGCAGATGGTCAGGATTGCCGTTGATAATAAGGTTCTCCGCTCTTTGGCAGCTCAGTGAGATGCTTCTGGCTGACGCATATGGCGCCATTAAACGCACCTGTTTTTGGACGAGCTCCCCAAAGTCCAATGGGTAAACAGCAGGGACGCTGTTGCCGCTACGCGCCAGGAACAGCAGGTCGTTGATCACACTGGTGAGAAACTCCGCCTCCTCCAGCGAGTCGATGATATACCGCCGGTATTCCTCGCTACTGCCGTCGCCGGCCAGAACCGTTTCGGCTCCCGTTTTCATAATCGCCAGCGGCGTGCGCAGCTCATGCGCGGCGTCGGCTACAAATTTCTTCTGGGCTGCGTAAGCGGCCTCTACCGGCTGCAAGGCTTTCCCGGCAACGAAGTAACTGACGCCACCTGCCAGAAACACTACCAGTCCATCCATGACCAACAGGATTATCTGCAGGCGGTGTAGTTCGTTGGTGACAATCTGTGTTTCTACGCTGGCTTCCTGGTCGCTGCCAGGTCCCTGATATTCGAGGTTGTCCGCAGCATTACGGGAAAAAAGGACATACACAGAGATGCTGAAAACGATCACCAGGACCAGCACGCCGGCCGTATAAAAGGCGGCCAGCTTGATCCTGACCCGCTGGAAGGGATTATGTCGGAAGCTTGTAACCAACGCCGCGTACGGTTTTAATGATCTGATTCTGTTGGGTATCGTTAAACTTCTTGCGCAGCTGCTTGATCACGGCATCGACCACGTTGCTGCAGGCGCTGGCATTCCAGTCCCAGCAGTGCTCATATATCTGATGACGGGTCAGCACCAGGCCCTTGTTGCGGACCAGGAATTCAAGCACTGCGAACTCTTTCAGTGTTAGCTGAATCATCTTGCTGCCGCACAAGACAGTTCGGCTGGCAATATCAAGGGAGACCTGTCCGGCAGTCAGGATCTCCTGTTTTTTCTCCGGCGGCCGGCGCAACAAGGCGCGTATCCGCGCCGAAAGTTCTTTCAGATCGAAGGGTTTGACAAGATAGTCGTCAGCACCGCTGTCCAGCCCCGCTACTTTGTCCTCGAGCTCCCCCATCGCGGTTAACAGGATGATCGGCACATTCACATTATCCTGGCGCAACTCCCGGCAGACCTGAAATCCATCCTTGACGGGGAGCATGATGTCCAGAATCACGAGGTCATAATCTCCCAGGGCGGCGCGTTCCTTGCCGCGGCCGCCGTCATAGACGCAGTCCACAGCATAGCCTTCCCTGGTCAGGACCTTCTTGATATAGCCTGCCAGTTTTCGGTTGTCTTCAACCAGAAGGATTCGCATGGTCCTTTTACATGTATAGCATAATCGCAGCCCGAAACAGCTCCCTGACAACCGTCCGGCGGCTGCCGTTACGCTGCCGGCGGTTCTTACGGCCCGGTATTTAGGGACATGATTATACAAATGGCTAAATCAACTTTAAGAAAATATAGACTTCTGGATAAATATAAGCTTTCGCGTCCTTTGTACAATCGGCCTCATACTTTTGGAGCAAACCACCGCGCCGGAAATTGTACCGATGCACAAAGGCTTGGCACGCCCGGCGCCATAGGCAGTCAAGGAGCCGCCCATGAACGCCCCGACAGGTTTAACTGACATTGTCAACGCCGGCAATGTATTCTTCCTGCTCTGGGGAGCAGTGCTTGTCTTTTCGATGCATGCCGGGTTTGCTTTCCTGGAAGCCGGCAGCGTCAGAAAAAAGAACATCGTCAACGCACTCACCAAGATACCGACTGACTGGGCCGTTTCCACGATTGTTTATTTTCTGGTCGGCTTTCCAATTTCTTACGGCATCACATTCCTGGGCAAAGCCAGCGGCCTGTTGGCGAACAACTCCGGCTATAATCTGGCTCATTTCTTTTTCCTGCTTTGCTTTGCCGCTGTCATTCCGGCAATCATCAGCGGCGGCGTTGCCGAACGGATGAAGTTCGGGCCCCAGGTGCTGGCGGGCGCCATCTTTGTTGGTTTTGTTTATCCTTTGTTTGAGGGGCTGGTTTGGGGACGTTTCAATGTGCTGGGATCATCAACAGGCTGGCTGGCAAGCGCCTTCGGCGCCGGCTTTCATGATTATGCCGGCTCGGTGGTCGTCCACGCCATGGGCGGCTGGCTGGCGCTGCCGGGGATCCTGCTGCTCGGTCCGAGAATGGGGCGTTACGTCAACGGGCAGAGCCGGCCGCTACAGATTCACAGCGTTCCTTACGTGGCGCTTGGCAGCTGGCTTTTAATGGTGGGCTGGTTTGGGTTTAACGTCGCTTCGGCGGCGACGCTGCCGGCCATTTCCGGCCTGGTGGCGGCCAACTCGCTCCTGGCCATGGGCGGCGGTTTGCTGGCCGCCGTGCTGGTCTCCAAACGGGACAGCGTGTTCGTATACAACGGCGCACTAGCCGGACTGGTTGCGGTCTGCTCCGGCTCAGACAAAATGCATCCGCTGGCGGCGCTGGTAACTGGCGCCGTGGCCGGGATTATTTTTGTGAAAGGATTTCTGTGGGCAAACGAGCGCCTGCGCATCGATGATGTCCTGGGGGTCTGGCCTCTGCACGGCCTCTGCGGCGCCTGGGGCGGGATTGCCTGTGGCATTTTTGGCTATCAGGCGCTGGGCGGGCTCGGCGGCGTCAGCTTTGTCTCCCAGCTGGCGGGCACGGCTGCCGGCGTCGCCATCGCCCTGGCCGCCGGGTTTGCGATTTATGGCCTCATCAGGGCAACATTTGGCATCAGGCTGAGCCCGCAGCAGGAGCTGCTCGGCTCCGACCTCACAATCCACGCCGGCAAAGCCTATCCTGAGGAGTTGATATAGATGGCGGACGCCAGTATGACCATGATCCAATGCGTCTTTAAGGGAGAGCGGCTTTACGAGGTTCAGCACGTGATGGAGGAGATCGGCGTCGTCGGCATGACCATCTGGGAAGTGAAAGGCCACGGCCGTCAGAAAGGGCATATCGAGCATTACCGCGGCCTCGAAACCAGGGTAAATCTGCTGCCGAAGCTGATGCTGGAGATCGTCGTCGCAGACGACGATGTCGAGCGAATCGTCGAGGCGCTGATGACGGCCGCCCGCACCGGCGAGATCGGCGACGGCAAGATTTTCCTGCTGCCGGTCAGCGAAACCGTCCGCGTCAGGACCGGCGAGCGGGGCGCGGCCGCTATCTAGATAGCGGCCTGCCATTCCGGAGTCGGCATAATCTTTGGACTCCGTTATAAAAAGCTGCCACAAAAAACATTCCCACCGGTATTGATACCAAGTGCCGAAACAGCATAAAATCGGATGCTGGATTCTGAACTCCGGATACCGGATTATTCAAAACCCGAAATAAATTTGACAAAAAGGAAATACCCAACATGTTTTTTCGGAACTCGGATCTTTAACCTAAGGAGGAATTGACACAAGATGGACAAAGACCAGGTAATGAAGATTGTCAAGGACGAGGATGTAAAGTTCATCCGTCTCTGGTTCACGGATGTGGTCGGGCAGTTGAAGAGCTTTGCCATCACCGCCGGCGAGATCGAGACCGCCCTTACCAACGGCATGGGGTTTGACGGCTCATCCATCACCGGCTACCAGGATATCGAGGAAAGCGACATGATCGCCATGCCCGATCCTTCCACTTTCAAGATCCTTCCCTGGCGGCCGCAGGAGCAGAAAGTCGCCCGCATGATCTGCGATGTCCTTAATCCCGACAAGACGCCTTACGAGGGCGACCCCCGCTATGTCCTCAAGCGAGCGCTCGAGCGCGCCGCCGGGATGGGCTTTGACCACTATTACGTCGGTCCGGAGCTGGAATTCTTTTACTTCAAGAACGCCGAGGGTACGGAGATCCTGGACAAGGGCGGCTACTTTGACCTGACACCGCTTGATATCGCAAGCGATTTGAGGCGGGATACGGTGCTGGCCTGCGAAGAAATGGGCATTCAGGTCGAGTACAGCCACCATGAAGTCGGACCCTCCCAGCACGAGATTGACATGCGGTTTGCCGACGCCCTGAAAATGGCCGACGACGCCATGACATACCGCCTGGTTGTCAAGGAAATCGCCGAGCAGTACGGGGTCTACGCCACCTTCATGCCGAAGCCGCTCTTTGGCGAGAACGGCAGCGGCATGCACACGCACCAGTCGCTGTTCAAGGGAGGCGACAACGCCTTCTTCGAAGGCAATGACCAGTACTTCCTGAGCGATACGGCCAAGGGCTACATCGCCGGCCTCCTCAAGCACGCCAGCGAGATCAGCCTTGTCTTTGCCCAGTGGGTCAACTCTTACAAGCGGCTCGTTCCCGGATATGAAGCGCCGGTTTACAAGGCCTGGTCGCGGCGCAACCGGTCTGCGCTCATCCGTGTGCCCATGTACCACCCCGGCCAGGAGAAAGCCACCCGCTGCGAGTTCCGTAGCCCCGATCCGGCCTGCAATCCGTACCTGACCTTTGCCGTCATGCTGCAGGCGGGTCTGGAAGGGATTGAAAAGGATTATGACCTGCCCGAGCCCAGGGAAATGAACCTGTTCGAGGCAAATGAGGCGGAGCTTAAGGAGCTGGGCGTGGGCACGCTGCCGGAAAATCTGGGCGAAGCTATCAAGGAAGCTGAAAAGAGCGGCCTGCTAAAGAAGGCCCTGGGAGATCACATCTTCGGCCGGCTGCTGGAAGTGAAGAAGAAGGAGTGGGACGAATACCGGGTGCAGCTCAGCCCGTGGGAACTGGACAGGTACCTTTCCATCCTCTAAGAATCTATCTCAAAAGGCACATTCTGCTGCGGCCGGTTGCGAAAGCTATTGGCTGCGTCCTCGGAGCGGTTGCCGGTTTACCACGTTTAACGTGAAACGTTAAACAGGTTTCAGGCTATAAAGAAATGCGGCCACTTTGGCGGCCGCATTTCTTCGTTGCCCCGAACCTGCATCCGGGCAACAAGCCCTATGTAAGCGATCCAATCGCCCTCGACGGCAGCCTCCCTAGCCGGCCTCAAGAGCGTCATAGGAGCTGCGAAAATCTGCCATCATTGCCGTTTCCAAGATCAGGTCCGCCCTTGTGGTTCCATGCTTGCTGCCACACACCTCGCAGAAACCAAACCTGTTGACTGAACCGGCCGACTGACAAACGTCGCAGTAACCCATCCTGACCTCCTGCCGGCCCGCCGTTTTCGCGGCGAGCAATTTAAGTGAATTTTTTATCGGCAGCATTCCGGCAAACTTTAGCGGTTTTTTTAAAAAAATGAGGGGCGACCCGGCGGGTCGCCCCTACGTGTGAACAAAAAGCGGGCGCGGAAGGCCTGCAAAACCTGCTGGAGCCACATTGCAGGCCTTCCGCTTTGGGGAGGCTGAAGGTCAACAGCCAATTATGATGTTAGCAGGAAAACGTTAAGCTGAGGTTAAGATAAAGTTATGGAATTGAAAAAAGAAGAACTGGGGAAAGCCGGTCGCTAGAGCTTGCCAAACTGGGTTTCCAGCGGGGTTTCCGGCTGGCCGTGCCAGCACTGGAGATGAAAATGGCAGACTCTGCATGAATGGCGCAAATATTCGTTCTTGAGACTGATAAAGCAGGAGCTTCCTGACTTCCATTCATCACACTTGTTCTTGTTTTCGGGCCAGATATCCATCGGAAATTGTCAAATAAAAAAAGTTTGCCAGGAATGACGCAGGTTGATTTAATACAGGTGTTCCTGCCAGGAAGTTGTTATTTGCGGCGGTCCGTTCCCGCGACTGACCTGTGCCCGGTGCGCCGGTCGATCAGGATTGCGCTGCTGTTCTCGCGCCTCTGCAGCTCTTCATATTGTTCGAGCAGGTTGGGGAGTTGACTGTCAATTACCAGGTAGCTGCCTGACGGAGCGCTGACCCTGGCTGATCTGTAGCCGCAAGTCGGGCACGGCTGAAATTTCTGGGGGGAAGCGGTCTTGATTTTTGCTTCGCAATATGGACAGGAAATATTTTTCACGCTTTAAGGATAGCCAAATAAGGTAACTACGTCAATTAAGTTAAACTAGTTTGCTTACTCTAAAGAGAAAGCCTGATGGTTTTTTAAGTCCTGTTTTTCATCTCCCTGATCGCCGGGCTTGTCTGCGCCGGAGGATTTCTCTGGAGCGCAATGGAGGCCAGGCTAAATAAAATGTGGCTGATCGGCGCCGGCCCCACCATCGTGGTCGCGCTCGCCAGCATCCTAATCCAGAGCCGTGCAGGCTGACAGCCCGGCCATGAAGACCAATTTTGTTAAAATCTGATCATGATCGCTGCCGGGGACATGTCAGGCCGCATCCTCATCGTCGAGGACGATGAGAGTATCTCCGAAAGCATCTGCTACAACCTTAAAAAAGAGGGATTTTCCTGCCTTCAGGCGGCCGATGGACTAAGGGGCCTCAGGCTGCTCAGGAGCGGGAAGCCGGACCTGCTGATACTGGATTTGATGCTGCCTTTGCTTGATGGCTGGCAATTCTGCCGCCAGGCGAGGCAGGAGGGATTTGACCTGCCGGTGATCGTGCTCAGCGCCCGCACCAGCGAGTTTGACAAGGTTGAGTGCCTGTCAGCGGGGGCGGACGATTACATTACCAAGCCTTTCGGCATGGCCGAGCTCATCGCCCGGGTGAAGGCCCAGCTCCGCCGCGCCCGGGGCGGGGTGAAAGAAGCCAGGGAGAAGCTGATCGAAGCGGGACCGATCATCATCGACCCGGCCCGGAAGGAAGCCCTGGCTCAGGGCCAGTCGCTGCGGCTGACGCCAAAAGAGTTTGCCTTGCTAAGCTTGCTTGCCCGCGAGGCGCCCCGCGCACTCTCGCGTGAAGAGATTTACCGGACGGTGTGGGGATATGAGATGTTGCATGGCGACAGGGCGGTGGATGTTTTTGTCCGCAGGCTGAGAAAGAAGCTGGCCCAGCGCTTGCCCGCCTACACTTTTTTGCACACCCATCACGGCTTTGGCTACAAATTTGAGGTAAAAGAAGCGGCCTAGAACCGATCTCAGATACAGGCTCCAATATCTGTTTTAGTGGCTGCCGCCGGCCGCAGAATGCACTTGCCGGGACAGGCTCCTAGGCGCCGGCGTGGGCACCATCCGCGATGCCGGCCTCGGACGGCGGCAATAAAAATGAAATCTCGGTGCCAAACCCTTCCCGGCTTTCAGCCGTTATTTCTCCTCCGGCCGATTCAATCACGTGCTTGACAATGGAAAGCCCGAGCCCGGTGCCGCCGAGATGGCGGCTGCGCGACTTGTCCACCCGGTAGAAGCGCTCAAATATGTGGGGGAGATGCTCTTGGTCGATGCCGATACCATCGTCCTTCACCGCAACCCGGATGCCGCCTGCTTCCCTCCTGGCTGAGACGCTCACCAGGGAGCCGCGGCCGCTGTACTTGACGGCGTTCTCGATCAGGTTCGCCAGGACCGTGTCGGCCATCCGTTCCGGCAGGGGGATCTCAAGGCCTTCCGGGACATCGGCGGAAATGCGGACGTTAAAACGCTGGGCCAGCGGGTTCAGTTTTTCCATAAGTTTTTCCATCACGGCGTCCAGCGGGGTGGCTCCCTTGATCTCAACCCTGTCGGATTCCAGTGAAGACAGGAAAAGAATGTCATCAATCAGCTGACCGAGCCTGCCGGTCTCCAGATCGATGCGCTCGAGAAAGCGCTCTCTGTCTTCGGAGTTAATTTCCGGATCCTTAAGGCTGTCCACGAGCGCCTTGATGCCGGCGAGCGGCGTGCGCAGCTCGTGCGAGACGGTGGCGGCGAACTGGGAGCGCAGTTCGCCGAAGCCGACTGTGGCGGCGGCGTTCTCGAGGAAAATCAGGCACTCGCGTTCGGGCCCGTTGCTGAAAGGAAACAGATGCGCCACATAAGGCCGGCGCCCCTTTGCGTAAAGCCGCACCGTCAGCTGGGCCGGTTTTAGGGAAGAAAGCGCCCCGGCGGCAGCGCTGTCAAGCTCGTAGCTTTCCAGGGTTTCCAGGAGGCCACGGCCGGCGCGCGGCTGATCCAGCTCTGTCTCGGCCGAAGAGCTGAGAGTAACGATGGTTCTGTTTTCATCGACAAGCAGCACCGGCAGGGGGGAGTGAGTGAGCAGTTGTTCCAGGCGCCGGCCGGCGCGCCGGCCGGCTTCCACGCCCTGAGCGGACTTCTGCAAGAAGCGGGCAGTCTCGACAAGCTGGTGAGGGAGCGGCGGGTTCAACACCGCCGCCAGGCCGGAGCGCTCCTTAAGCAGCCTCAGCAGCAGCGCGCCCATGACTGCTGCCGCGATGAGCAGCGCAGCGGCGGTCACGACCAGGAAAATTGACATGCTGTTCATTTTTAACGTAACGGGTACACGTTAACAGGAGCCCCGGTTACTCGCCAAACTGCTTTCCCAGATCCTCCGGCGCCGCCCGGTCGAAATAAGCACCGTTCAGCTGGCCGGTGACCAGGAAGCTGACACGGCCGCCCATGTCCACCACCTGGTCGGCGATGCGCTCGATGTAACGGCTGGCCAGGGCGATATGCGTCGCCCACTCTGTTGAGGCCTCTTCTTCCCTCGCATCGGGATGCAGCAGCCGCGACAGGATCTCCTTGAACATCTCATCGATCGGCTCGTCAATTGCTTCCAGCGATTGCGCCAGATCCACATCCCGGTCGGCGAATGCCTTGATCCCCTGTCTGAGAACCTCCAGGGCCTGCGCCGACATCTTCCGAAGCAGGTCCAGATAGGGCCCGGCTGCTTCAGTGCGTTCCAGCCTCTTGGCGATCTTGGCGATGTTGACGGCCAAGTCGCCGATTCGCTCCAGGTGCAGGCTGACCAGCAGGCAGACATGTAGCAGGCGCAGGTCGCGAGCCACCGGCTGCTGCCGCGCCTGCAGAGCCAGGCTCTGCCCCTCGATGCGGAGGGTTAGCTCATTAATGTCTTCGTCGCCGGCAATGACGCTATTGGCCAGCTTCCTGTCGCCGGTAAACAAAGCCTGCGTGGAAAGATCAACAGCGTCAACCACCAGGCTTCCCAGGCGAAGGATTTCTAGATTGAGGTTTTTGAGTCCCTCATGAAACGATTGCCGCGTCACTTTAGCCAAACCTCCCCGTGATGTAGTTTTCCGTCTCCTTGCGGTCGGGCATAGTGAAGATCTTGTTCGTCGGCCCGTATTCGATCATCCGGCCGGGATCACTCATCTCCCGGGCCAGCATGAAGCCGGTGAAATCCGACACACGCGCCGCCTGTTGCATGTTATGCGTGACTATGACAATCGTGTAGTCTTTTTTCAACTTGTCAATAGTGTCCTCAATTTTTTGCGTCGAAGCCGGGTCCAGCGCCGAGCAGGGCTCGTCCATGAGGATAACGTCCGGCTGCACCGCCAGCGCCCTGGCGATGCAAAGCCGTTGCTGCTGGCCGCCGGAGAGGCTGCCGCCCGGCCTGCCCAGCTTGTTCTTGACCTCGTCCCAGAGCGCCGCCAGCTTCAGGCTGTGCTCGATGATCTCGGCGATCCTGGCTTTGCTCATCCTGCCGGCCGCCAGCCGGAGGCCGGCGCTGACGTTGTCCTCGATCGACATCAGCGGAAACGGATTTGGCTTCTGGAACACCATGCCGATGCCGCGCCGCACTTCGGTGGCGTCCATTTCCGATGCGTAAATGTTGCGACCGTCCCAGATAACTTCGCCGGAAATTTTGGTTCCCGGAACCAGTTCGTGCATGCGGTTGAGGCAGCGGAGGAACGTTGACTTGCCGCAGCCGGAAGGGCCGATGATCGCGGTAACCTTGTTGGCCGGAATCTCGACCGTGATATTTTCGATTGCCTGCACGCCCCCAAAGGAGGCGCCAAGATTATTTGTTGTTATGTAACCTGCCATTTTCAGGTCGCTCTTTTCATTCTTCTGCCAAAGTAGAGTTTTGACCCAATACTTAAAAATAGCACGATCAGAACAAGCACAAGTGACCCGGCCCATGCCTGCTTGTGCCAGGCATCGAACGGCGAGATCGCATAAGTGTAGATCTGGACCGGCAGCGATGCGATCGGCTTGTCAAGGCCGGTGGGCCAGGTGCGGCTGTTTAGAGCGGTAAACAGAAGCGGCGCCGTCTCGCCGGCGATTCGGGCAGTTGCCAGCATGACGCCGGTCATGATTCCGCCGGCCGCCGTCTTGATAACGACGCTGGTGATCGTGCGCCAGCGCGGTATCCCCAGCGCCAGGGACGCTTCCCGCAGACTGTCGGGCACCATCCGCATCATTTCTTCGGTAGTGCGGGCGACCGTGGGCAGCATCAGGATGCCCAGGGCGACCCCACCGGCGATCGCCGAAAACTGCTTAAAGGTCAACACGAGCAGGGTGTAAACGAAGATGCCGACGATGATGGAAGGAACGCCGCTTAAGATGTCCGACAGCAGCCTGACGACCCAGCTCAAGCGCGGGCTCCGGTATTCGGCGAGCTGCGTGCCTGCCAGCACGCCGAACGGCACGCCGATCACGGCCGCGATGCCAATCAGAATCAGCGAGCCGACGATGGCATTGCCCATACCGCCGCCGCTCTCTCCCACGGGCTTGGGCAGGTCGGTTAGGAAGCTCAGGTTAAGGGCGCCGGCGCCCTGGTAAATAACATAAAAAAGAATCAGCAACAGCGGAACCGTTGCGATTACGGTTGAGAGGGCGCAGAGGCTGTAAGCCAGCCTGCTTCTGATATTCCGGCTGCGCCGGCGGGCAGCGCTCCCGCTGTAGAGCTTCCGGTCCCGGCTGGCTTTGCCAGTTGCCTCTTCTCCCATTGACTCGTGAGTCGGGGCGGACGGGCGGGCAGCCGGCGGCGCCAGCTCCGCGGCCTCATAATCTTCTTCCTTTTGCATCTGCAGCCGCCCGTTGATGGCCTGTTCTTCGTTCATGGCCTTCCCTTGACTCTGGCCGCCCTGCTGCCGGTCCGCTGCACGAGCAGGCGCGCCAAAAGGTTAAGCAGAAGCGTTATAAACAACAGGATGAGCGCCATCTCGATCAGGGCCGCCATATGCGGCCCTTCGGTGACCTCGGCAAACTCATTGGCGATGACGCTGGCAATCGAATAAGCGGGAGCAAAGATGGAGACGTTCAACTGGCGGACGTTGCCGATCAGCATCGTCACCGCCATCGTCTCCCCCAGCGCCCGCCCGAGGCCCAGAATGACCGCCCCGATGATGCCCGGCCGCGCCAGCGGCAGGACCGACATCCTCACTGTTTCCCAGGGGGTGGCCCCGAGCGCCTGCGCCGCCTCTTTCTGGTCGCGCGACACGTTTGCCATCACTTCCCGGGAGATTGCCGAGATCGTGGGGGTGATCATGATTGCCAGCACCACCGAGGCGGCAAACAGGCCGATTCCGTAAGCCGGCCCCCGGAAAACCGGGATGCCGCCCAGGTGATCGGCGAGGAAGGGCTCAACGGTTTTTCCCAGAAACGGCGCCAGGACAAAGATGCCCCAGAGGCCATAAACGACGCTGGGGATTGCCGCCAGCAAATCCACCAGCATGCCCAAGGGAGCGCGTAGCCAGCGGGGAGCAAACTGGCTTAAAAAAATGGCGATGCCCAGGCTGAGCGGCACCGACATCAGCAGCGCCAGCAGGGACGAGACGATAGTGCCGTAGATATATGGGAGGGCGCCGTAAACATTGTTGATCGGGTCCCATTCGCGCGAAATCAGAAATCTGACGCCGAACTGCTCGATGGATGGCAGCGACTGCCGGACAAGCTCGTAGACCATCAGCGCCATCAGGATGATGACGGCGAACGCGGCCAGGAAGACGACGAAGGCAAATACGGAATCCCCCAGCCGACGCAGGGGATTTGCTCCCCGCGAAAGGATGCCCATGCCGGAAGCAATTGACTTGAAGCTGGAGATGAGACTTCCCTTCAATATGAGGCTGCGTCCGGAAATGCTGAAAAACCGAAACGGACCTTTCCTGGCAACGGTAACAAAATCCTGCCGGCATCAGGTTACAGAGCCGTTAAAAAGTTGTTACAAAAATGTGAATAACCGGATGCTGGATTTTGGACAACCAAACGGCAAACCAAACGGAAATGAAAATCGTCAGGCCGGGCCAGAGCCAGAGATCTGTTTTTTCAACTGCAATTTCTTTCGTTAACTTTTTATTCACAACTTGTTTACCACATTGTAACCTATGAATTTTTCGGTTCTGTTAGCCTTGGTTTGTCAAAAGCAGGGCAAAGTCAAGCTCGGGAGGATTGATCGGTTTGAAAAACAAGGCAGTTGTAAAAATCATCGCGCTGGGGGCGGCCGTTTTGGTGGTCGCGGGGATAATCGCCGTCGCCGCCGGCTGCGGCGGAGGCGGGACCGGCTCCAGCGGCTCTGACAATGCCAGCCTCACCGGGGCGGGCTCCACGTTCGCCTATCCTATTTATTCGAAATGGATTGACGCTTACAGCAGTGTTCAGCCCGGCGTGACGATAAATTACCAGTCGATTGGCAGCGGCGCCGGCATCCAGCAGCTCACTGCCCAGACTGTTGACTGGGGGGCGTCCGATGCGCCGATGACCGATGCCCAGCTGGACAAGGCGCCGCGGACAGTTCTGCACATCCCCACAGTGGCCGGGGCCGTCGCCGTCACATACAATGTCAAGGGCGTACCCAATAAACTCAAGCTCACCGGCCAGACGCTTGCCGACATTTACCTCGGCAAGATCAAGAACTGGAATGATCCCGCCCTCAAGGCGGACAACCCCGGGGTCAATTTCCCTGATGAGCCGATTATCACCGTCCACCGCTCCGACGGCAGCGGCACGAGCAACATCTATACCAACTATCTGTCTGCCGTCAGCCCTGGCTGGAGCAGCAAAGTCGGTCACGGCACCGATGTCAAGTGGCCTGTCGGCCTCGGCGGCAAGGGCAGCGAGGGCGTTACCGCCCAGGTGAAGCAGTCCGAGGGGTCGATCGGATACGTCGAACTGTCGTACGCCAAACAGAACAACCTGCCGTATGCCTTGATGAAGAACAAGTCGGGCAACTTCGTCGAGCCGACGCTGGAAAACACCAAGGCGGCAATCGAGACTGCGATTGCCAACATGCCGGCTGACTTCAGGGCTGGTTCGGTGGGCGATCCTCCCGGAGTCAACGCTTATCCCATCTCCGGATTCACTTACATCCTGGTCTACCAGGATCAGAAAGACCAGGCCAAGGGCAAGGCGCTGGTTGATTTCCTCTGGTGGGGCATCCACGACGGCCAGCAGTACGCGGCTTCGCTGGATTACGTCGCCCAGCCGCCGGAGATGGTGAAGAAGGTAGAAGCCCAGATCAAGAAGATCACCTACAACGGCAAGAGCCTGGCCCCCGCATCGTAAAAACAGTCACGGCGCATGGCCCGGATCGAAAGCCGGCGCCGTTTGCGGGCCCGCCACAACGGCGGGCCCGGTGCGGTTTTTATCACGATAACCAGGTTGAAGAACTGTCATTTGCCCAGGGGTCGGCTTTAAAATGGATGGATGGCTTATCTTGTTAATGAGGTCTTTTCATCCCTGCAAGGGGAGGGGCCGGCGATTGGCGCTCCGGCAACGTTCATTCGCTTGTCAGGATGCAACCTGGCCTGCGCATATTGCGATACAGCGCATGTGCGCGGTCGCTCCATGGAGATAACTGAAATTCTGGACCGGGCAGCGGCGGGGCCGGAGCGGGTGGTGATCACGGGCGGCGAGCCGGTGCTTGCCGGTGAAGCGCTGGCGGAGCTGGCGGGCGCGCTTGTTGAAGCAGGCAAGATAGTTGACATTGAGACAAATGGAACCATCATCCCGCCGGCCGGCCTGGAGCCCCTGATCGACAATTATGTTATCTCGCCAAAGCTCGCCAATTCGGGCATGCCGCCGGCAGAGCGGCGGCTGGCTGACGGCCTGCCGCCGGGGTCGTTCAAATTCGCGGCGGAAATAGTTGACGATCTGGACGAAGCGGCAGAGGTGGCGGCGCTGCACCCCGGACGGGAAGTTATTGTTATGCCGCTGGGAACCGACCCGGCGGCCATTCTGAAGCGGATGGCGGCGCTGCGCCGCCCGGTAGCGGAGCGCGGCTGGCGGCTGCTGCCGCGGCTGCAGGTGTTGCTGGGGATAAGGTGACGTTGTCGTTGGCCCGGAGAATGCAGGGGCGGTAGGGGCGCAGCGCGCCTCGGGCGCGCTGCGCCCCTACAGTTCTTTCTCGCCGACCAGGATGGTCGTCTCGATCCCGCCCCGGATCCCCGCCGTCAGCTCAAGCCGGCAGGCCGCCGGTTTGACAGCCTGGCAGAAATCGGTATAAATTCTCGCGGCCAGATGCTCGTGCGAGATGGGCAGGTCGGCGAAGCCGAAATAGTAAAGCTTAAGCGACTTTAGCTCGGGCAGAATGTTGCCGGGAACGAAATCAATCCGGGACCGGTAGAAATCCAGGTATCCTGTCACCGGGCAGCGGCCCACCAATTCGGAGAAATCGTAGCTGACTTGCTCGGACACCTTGCCGACATAAGGAATCGTCCTGATCGGATACGGGTTTTCAAACTCCATTGCCGCCTTGATACGCTCGGCCAGCTCGGCTTCTGTCATTTCCTCAATTCTTGGCTTGTAATTCCAGTCTCCGCTCATCGTTGCCGCTCCCGGGCGGCCGCCGCCAGCGCCTCGGCGCGCTCCACACAGGTGCCGCATTTACCGCAAGGCTCCTCTCCGCCTTCATAGCAGCTCCAGGTATCACGCTCAAAATCAATTCCCAATTCAACCCCCAGCCTGGCGATGTCTGACTTCGTCCAGTCCAGAAAAGGCGCATATACTGAAGGCTGGCCGTAGTTTCCCGACCTGAGCGCATCCTCGAAGTCGGCGATGAACTGGGGCCGGCAGTCAGGGTAGACGGCGTGGTCGCCGGCGTGCACCGCCACCGCCAGCCGGTCGCAGCCTTCCGCCAGGGCGTAGCCGCCAGCAATCGCCATCATGATCATGTTACGGTTGGGAACTACAGTCAAGCGCATTGATTCATCCTCGTAGTGGCCGTGAGGGACGGCGATACCGCTGGATGTCAAGGCGCTGCCCTTCAGCAGCCCGCCGACAGCGCTGATGTCAACAGCCGTGTGCCTGACTCCAAGGCGGGCGCAAGTCCGGCCCGCATATTCCAGCTCTTTTCGGTGCCGCTGCCCGTAATCAAATGACAGCGCCAGCACTTCGTCTCCGAGGTCAAACAGGTGGTAAAGAAGCGTGGTGGAGTCCATTCCGCCGGAAAGTATGCAGACCGTCTTCTGGCGCACCCGTCCTCCTAGATTTTGCCGCCGGCCCCGCCCGCATCCTGGCCGTCGAAGCTGCAGCCGGCGCTCGCCGTTTCCATAACCACGATTAGGGAAAGCCCCGGCAGGTCCGGTTTAAGCCGCTTCCAGATCCAGCGGGCGATGTTCTCGCTCGTCGGATTTGCGAGCCCCTCGATCTCGTTCAGGCAGCGGTGATCCAACTGCTCGAAAAGCGGGGCAAAACTCCGCTTGATGTCGGCGAAATCCACCACCCATCCGCGATTCACTTCAACGGGACCGGTTACGTGCACTTCAATCCGGAATGAGTGCCCGTGAAGCCGCCCGCACTTGTGGCCCTCCGGCAGGCCGGGAAGGTAGTGCGCTGCGTCAATTGAAAATGTCTTGAAAACATCCATGGCAAAACGTGCAATCAATTCATTTAAAAGATTGTACCGCATCGGGCGGCGCGGTTCAGGCCGTTGCCAGGAAGTACGATCCGCCGGGCCGCTCCTGCTTTTCCGGATTCTCCGGGTCTTCCATCCATTTACCGGGATTGCCGCGATGTATTCGGGGATCAGCGCCAGGTCATCCTTGTTCCGATCACATACTCGAAATAGTTGCGTTGACAGACAGGAGCGCCGGGGGTGCCGAGCTTTTCGTTGATGCGTGTTGTGGCGGATGATTTGAATTGACCAATTGTTGTTTCCAAAGAACCGGACCGGTGCCCCATTCCCGCACGCGGCCTCTTGCCTCAATTGTTATTCTCCTGCCGCCCCCATCAGGCCGGGCCGCAGGAAGTGGTAGAAAGCGTAGGCCATCAGCGCCACGGCGCCGCTGCCAATGGCCAGCGGCACGCCGACGGCCTGGCCCAGCCAGCCGAAACCGAGGGCAGAAAACGGCTGCACCCCCCCGAAGCAAAGCACGAACAGCGCCATCACGCGGCCGCGCAGCGGCGCCGGCGCCGCTGTCTGAAGGCCGGTGGTGCCGGCGGACATCCCCATCAGAAACGAGAAGCCGGCCATTGCCACGAAAATCAGCGACAAGTAAAAGTTGCGCGACAGCGAGAACAGCAGCAGCGAAGCGCCCATTCCCATCAATCCCAGCCGGATAAGCAAGCCGCGGCTGACGCCGGCGGGCATGCTGGCGACCGAAAGAGCGCCGCCCACCGCCCCCAGGCCGCCGGCTGCCATCAGTAGCGAGTAGCCGGCGGCTCCCTTGCCCAGCACTTCTCCGGCCATTACCGGCATCAATGTGACGTACGGCATGCCAAACAGCGAGAGGGCAAATGCGCTGATCAGCATCCAGGCTACATGCAAATTCTGACGGGCGTAATGCAGGCCGGCCGTCAGCGTTGCCAACGCCCCTTCGCCGCTGCCACGGTGCCGTTCCTGCCGGGGATGGATGACCGCCATTGCCCCGATGACAAACAGGAAACTGATGGCGTTGATATAGAAAACCTCGGGCGCTCCCCAGCGGGCAAAAACAAGTCCGCCGACGAGGGGCCCCAGCAGGCGGGCGCTGTTGAACTGGGCTGCGTTGAGGGCGATCGCGTTTTGCAGCGACCGGCGCGGCACGATGTCAGGCATAATTGCCTGCCAGGCGGGAAAGGCAAAGGCGGTGATGATGCCGCTCAGCAGCACCAGCCCGCCGATGATCATTATTGTCGCCTCGTTCGTCTGGGTCAGGCGCGCCAGCACAAACGCCTGCAGCATCAGGAGCGCCTGGGTGGCGATGATAAACCGCTTGCGGTCAAGCCGGTCGGCAATGACGCCGGCAAAGAGTGTAAACACCGTCAGCGGCAGCAGGTTGAGAAAATTGATTACCCCCAGCACCAGCGACGGATTGCTGTTCCTGGCCAAGTCGTAAACCACCCAGCCGACGCCGACGCTCTGCATCCAGGTGCCAACGTTCGAGACAAGCGCACCGGACCAGAAATAACGGTATTCACGCAACCTCAGCGAAGAAAACGGGCTGACCCGGCGCCGGGAGAGTGTCTCTGCCTCGGCTTCCAGAACGAAAGTTTCCTCTTCCACATCACTGTCCGCGGCTTGACCGGATTCAGGTTCTGTCATAAATAGGCACCTTTTTCCATGCGATCAAACTTGAGGCTAAATTCAAAATTATACCGGTTATTTGAGAACAAGTTCATTCGATCCTGAATATTTCCTATCAGAATAATCCTACAAAGTGTAATAGTTTCAGATTGTCACAAATATCTGACTAATATTATTGACTTTTTTGAAATGAAGAGTATACTAGCGAACACTAGGCTAGGGGGCTTAGGGAAAGGGGTTGAAATGGGTGTGATTGGAAGGTTGACAAAGGGGCTGGCGGGGGCTGCTGCTGTTCTGCTTTTTATTGGTGTGGCGGCAGCCTTGTTTGGAAGTTTTGCGGGGGCAGCGGGGGCGGCTGGTTCTCAGTATGTGGCCAGCACGCAGCACATCACCAGCGGGACCGGCGGCGGGGATTGCGGCAACATCGGTACCTGGAACTCAAGCACGGACACCTGCACGCTGGGCGGCAACCTCGCTTTTGCTTCCGGAGCCGGCATCGAGATTGACAGCAACTCCGTCACCTTAAACGGCGGCGGCTATACCATGACAGGCGCCGGCGACAATGCCGCCGACGGCGTCTACCTTCCCGGAATAAGCGGCGCCACCGTGGAGAAGGTGACTATTGACGCCTTTAATAATGGCGTCAACCTGACCGGCGGCCAGATGAACACCGTCCAGCAGGTAGCCACCTCAGGCAATGGTAACACCGGAATCAGCCTCACCAATGCCAACAACAATATGGTGATGTCAAACAACTCCAACGCAGATGGCGTGGGGATCAACCTGGCAAGCTCTGCCTACAACACAATCATGATGAACATGGTCATGGGCGCCACCATGGGTGACGGCATCTCGCTGCAGGACTCCCCAAATAACAGCTTTACCAGCAACAGCTCCGACATGAACGCCGGCAACGGCTACTGCATTGACCCGGGCAACGACAACAACAGCTTCACCGGCAACGAGGCTTCCGGCAACGCCAACAATGGGTTTTGGCTCAACCAGTCAGACGGGAATACGATAGTTGGCAATACGTCAACAAATAACAACATGTCTGGGATGTCATCAAGCATGGGAAGCATGGCCGGCCAGGGCGAGATCAGCCTGCAGGATTCAAGCAACAACCAGATCTATCACAACAACTTCACCAGCTCATCGACGCCGCAGGCCAGCGTCACCGGCACCTCCACCGGCAACGTCTTTAACCTGCCGGCGCCGGTGGGCGGCAACTACTGGAGCAGTTGGACTTCGCCTGACAGTGACAACGACGGCTTTGTCGACAGCCCCTATGTCTTTATGGGTGGCCAGGACAACCTGCCGCTGACGGCGCCGGTTGGAAGCGGCAAGCCTTCCTTGGGTCTGGGCGCGCCAACCTCCTTCTGGGCTTCGCTCTCTGATTTTGACTCCAGCCTGCTTTCCGTTACCTGGACAGTCAGCAACACCGGCACCGCTGAGGCCTGGTCGGTCCAGCTTACTGGCAGCAGCAACACCAACGGCGTCACATTGGCCTCAACTCTGCCGGCGGCTGTTGGCAGCGGCGACATTCTGCCGGGCGCTTCCGGCACGGCTACCTTGAAATACAGCGTGCCTGCAGGAGTGACCGCCTGGGTCTCGGCTCTGAGCGGCAGCGCCGAGGACGGCGTCGGGGCAACGTATACTTATCCTTAAGGGAAAAGGGAAACTTGCGGGCGGCCCCGGCCTGCCGCCCCGATGAAAAAGCCGCAAGGGCGCGGGCCGCAGCGTGCTAAAGCACGCTGCGGCCCGTATGCTGGGCCCCTTTTTCTGTGCGCCAGGGCCTGGCTGCTTATTCTTACTTCCATCTCGTCAGAATCTCTTCCCTTTGAAACGTGGATTTGGCGAAGTAAAAAACCACAACGTCAACAACCGCCAGAATCGCCGCCATTATCAGCAGATTGGTAACCGTCAGCGAGATTACCTTCATCTGTGACAGGATGTAAACAGCGCCAAGTGGTACGGCAATCAGGGCGCCAATCTGTTGAGCCGATCTCACGTCATTTGATCTTGACGAAATCAAGATGTTAAAACCAATGCTGAAAAAAGTTGCCAGCAGCATCAGCAGCAGGATGACGGCCATGCTTCGATTTGGATAATACAGATAATCCAGCTTTGTGTGGGTAATCCGGTCAACGATGATCATGAAAATGGCGGCCCCCAGATAAGTTGCAATCAGGGCAGGCGCCGCGGCCGCGATGCTCTTGCCAGCCAGGATCTCCTCATCGGTGATTGGCGTTGCCAGCAGGGGTTCCAGGCTCTTCTGGACTTTTTCTCCAATCAGGCTATATGAGGCCAAGGACATCGGCAGCAGGGCGGCGCCGATCACAAACCAGAAAGAAAAAGAGTCGATCACCGCCGGAAGCGCCGCTGCGGGAATGCCGCCAGTCTTCGAGCCGCCATATTTGAGGATCAAGGGCAGGCCAATCGAAACGAATAACTCGAATCCGACAATCGAATATATTATGCCCTTCTTCTTCCTAAAGATTTTGAAGTCCTTCGCCGCGATAATCCAGACCTTCCGTAGCCTCATTTGCTCTCTCCCACTATCTTGAGGTAGGCGTCCTCCAGGTCGGGACTGCTTTCGGTGATAAATTGGATGTCGCCGCCGGCCGCCACTATTTCCCTGACAATGTCAGGGTTTTCCTTTTGCGGATCGGCCACATCCACAATAATGCGGTTGCTTTCGACTTTGACGTTTTTTCGTTTCATATCCTTGACCGTATTTACAATCGCATCGCTGATGCTCGCCAGCTGAAATATGACCTGCTTTCCCCCGAGCGACCGCTTGAGCTCCGCGGGTGAGTTTATTGCCAGCAATCTTGTATTTATTATTGCTATGCGGTCGCAGATTCTTTGCGCCTCGTCCAGATCGTGGGTATTTAGAAAGATCGTCTTCCCCTGCCCCTTTAGCTCCAGAATCAGGTCCCTAACCACCTTTGCCGATTCCGGGTCCAGGTTGACGGTGGGTTCGTCAAAAAAGAGGATCTGTGGATTGTGCAAAAGCGCTCTGGCCAACGCCACCTTCTGCTTCATTCCTTTGGAAAATCCTCCCACCGGCTGATCCTGCTTGCCCTGCAAACCCATAATCCTCAGATAACGTTCGATGGCTTCCTTTCGCTGCGCTTCCGTGCGCTCGTACAGCTTGCCGTAAAAATCGAGGTTCTCGTAAGCGGTCAGTTCCTCATAAAGACCGACGTTATCCGGAACCAAACCGATCATTTTTCTGATTTTCAGGGAATCATTATCGTTGCCCGTGTCGTATCCGCCGACCTTGGCTTCGCCGCTGGTCTTGGAAATAAGGCAGCAAAGCATTCTCATGGTCGTGGTTTTGCCAGCGCCGTTTGGGCCCAGAAAACCAAAGACCTCTCCTTTATCAACCCGAAACGTGAGGCCATCGACTGCCGTCACACCTTCAAACCTTTTCGTTAGCTGATTAACGTCGATCATAGCTAGATCATAACTGAATTAAGCCCGGCTTTGCTCTTCTTTGATAAAATATTATTGATATGCAAGACCGTTTGCTCCGCGAAAGAAAGACTATCCGGTTAATGATCGAGATCTTCTGCCGTGACAATCATCCGGATGCGGGCCACGATTCCGGCGCCCTCTGCGATGAGTGCCAACAGTTGCTGGACTATGCCATGAGGCGCATTGACAGGTGTCCATATCAAGAAGGCAAACCAACCTGCGCCAAATGCCTGATCCATTGCTACAAATCGGAACAGCAGGGACGGACGAGGAGTGTCATGAGGCATTCGGGTCCGCGCATGGTCCGGTACCACCCGATACTCACACTCAGGCATTATCTGGACGGGAAGGCCAGGCCAAGACCTCCCAAACCCAAAAAGAAAAAAACAAACAAAATCAAATAAATCTTTCCGGAGTTACTTCCGCGCAGCCGGAAGCACCTGGGCGTAATGTTTGCGTGTGCCACCAAGAGTGACGCCCGGACATTTGGCAAGAAATCGGGAATTAAAAAGAAGAAAGCCTGACTGGCCGAAACCAGCTTGTAGAAAGAAAAAGAGATGGTGTCGGAGGGGGGACTTGAACCCCCATGAGCTATTAGCTCACTAGGCCCTCAACCTAGCGCGTCTACCTGTTCCGCCACTCCGACCCTAAAACCGGATTTTGGATTTTAGACTTTGGATGTTGGAAACCGAAGGCTTGGTTTTCCGCTTGAAAGGATTATAGCAAAGCCGTCGGAACGGGCAAGAAAGGGGCCTGGCATCCGTCAGGATGCCAGGCCCCGGTCAAACCCAGAACAGAGCGGCGGTTATGAAAGGATCAGCTCCTCGGCGCTGTCCGTAATCCAGACGCCTCCGTTGATGCGCTCACGGAAGCAGTTGCCGCAAACGTAGACGCCGCTGCCATCCTCGAAGCAGATGTGCTGCGTCGCCTCTTTCTGGCAGTTGGCTGCTTTTACGCCACAGGCTGCTTTCTCATCAACGGGCAGACCCCTGGTGTACTGGATGTTCATTACCATTTTTCTCAGCTCCTTTCAAAAACCTAAAAATAATTGCTCTCATTTATATATCGGCTCTTTTAGTTACAAATTAGACGCGCCAGGGTTCCGGCAGGATTCGAGCCGGTTGTGAAATGAATTTCATCTGAGCCGATTGGAGATGTCGGGTTTTATCTACAGGCCCAGCGACCTGGAGGGAGTTAAAAATGGCGCGACATTTTTTTCCGGGATGCTGGTAGAATCATAATTGCAGGCCGAGCGGCCGCCCCGCCTTCTGGAAATGCCTTGCCAGTCTGGGGACACGAAGCAAACATCTGTCGATATTTGCATCATGTCCCCGGGGCATAAGATGGCGGGGAGGAAAGTCCGGACACCAAAGAGCAGGGTGCTGGGTAACGCCCAGTCGGGGAAACCCGCAGGCAAGTGCCACAGAAAGCAAACCGCCGGACTGGGCTCAGAGGTTTCATAAACCTCCGGCTCAACGGCAAGGGTGAAAGGGTGCGGTAAGAGCGCACCGGAGGCGTGGCGACACGTCTGCCAGGTAAACCCCACCCGGTGCAAGGTCAAATAGGAGGGCGGATTCGGGTTGCTCGCCCGGCCCTCGGGTAGACCGCTTGAGGGGTGCGGCAACGCGCCTCCTAGATAGATGGCCGCATAAAACAGAATCCGGCTTACGGGCCTGTTAAGCCAAAGGCTCCTTCGGGAGCCTTTGGTATTCCTGGTCCGAACGCAACCGGGAACCGGAGTCTGTAGTAATATCTTGTTCGGGCCATTTAAGGAGCCGTCAGTTAATTAACATTGATTAAGGTTTACCGGAGCCCCCTTCAGACTATAAAATCGCCATGGGCGGTTCTGCGGCGTCTAGCGCGAGTTGCCAGGCATGTAATTATTAGAAAGTCCGGCGAGCTTCAGGAGGTGTCTTTTTGGGCGGGCAAGAAGACGGCAAGGATGTTGACTGGAAGGAACTCGGTCTCGGAAAAAGAAGGATGGACCGCCACCGGAAAAAGACTTCCGCAAAATCTGTCCCGCCTGAATCCCCGCGCAAGAAGGCAGCTTCATCATCCTGGTACAGGCGCCCTTCCACTCTTGGCCTGATCGGAGCCGTAGTGATAATTCTCGCGGCCGCCGGTGGCGCGGCAGCCCTGCTCAGACGTTCTGGCGGAGCGCCCCCTGCCGCAACCGGCACAACTACGGCTGCATCCGCGGCGACCACGACCTCGTCATCTTCAACTGATCCGGCTGTTGCGAGAATGTCCCTTGAGGAGAAAGTGGGTCAGATGATGATGATCGGGTTTGACGGCACCGCCCCCGACGACTCACTGAAAAAAATGATCCAGGACCGGCATATCGGCGCCGTCATCCTCTATGGTCCCAACATTTCCTCGCATGACCAGGTGGCTCAGCTTGATTCATCGTTGCAGCAACTGGCGGCCCAGGCCGGCCAGCCGGCCCAGCTGATGATCGCCACCGACCAGGAGGGCGGAAAGACCCGGCGTTTTATGGACATCGGGCCGAATTACTCCGAGCCGTTCATCGGCAGCATGAGGGGCGGCGCCGGCGCCGACTCGGCCACGGTGCTTTCTTTTTATGCCGGCCGCGGTTTGAAAGATCTGGGCATTAATACGGACCTAGCCCCGGTTGCGGACGTTACTTCCGGGTACAACTCCGTCATGGATACGCGAAGCTATGGCGACGACCCCAAGGTGACGGCTGAGCTGGTGGCTGCGGCGGTGAAGGGATTCAATGACTCCACAACCATTTCCTGCGTCAAGCATTTCCCGGGGCTGGGATCGGCCGAGGATGACCCGGAGCAGACGCTGCCTACCATTACCAGGGATCTCGCTTCCATCCAGAGCACCGACCTGCCTCCCTTCCAGGCGGCGATCAAAGCAGATGTTCCCATGATTATGGTTGGGCATGAGGCCGTGCCGGCGCTGGATCCGGCCAAGACTCCGGCTTCACTCTCGCGGCCGATTATCACAGGTTTGCTACGTAGTCAATTAGGATTTCAAGGGGTCATCATCACGGACGATCTGGAAATGGGGGCGATCACTGCCAGCCCGGGCGACGCCGCCGTGGCCGCCATCGCGGCCGGCGCGGACATGGTCATGTTCGCGCATACGCCCGCAAAACAGCAGCAGGCTTATGACGCCATCATCGCCGCTGTGAAATCAGGCAAACTTAAAGAAGATGACATCGACAAATCGGTAGAGCGGATCCTGAAGATGAAGAGAAGGTACCGCCTGGAAGCGCTGGCGGCCCAACTGTCAGCCGGGCTGACGGGGACATCCACCACTACGACGGTCACAACGGCCGCCAGCCCTTAAGGCCGCCGCAGGAATGAAGATCAACATCATCTTTTCCATCCATGAAACGTTAAACGAAAGGGCGAACCGGATCCCCCGGATCCCGGTTATTACCATGGCTGGCCGTCACCGTCCACGCGCTCGATAAGGTCACCGGTTTTGCTGATGATGTAGATTGTTTTTCTCAAATCGTCGGCCTGAATGCTGATTTCGAAACCGGCGGCGCTGCCCCTGACGACGTTGACTTTAGTGCTGATGTGAGGATATTCGGCTCTCAGGGCCGCTGCCGAGGGCGCATATGTTTGATGTCGCTTAAAAAACGCTCCTTCATCGGCCTCCGCGTTTATTAACTGGATCTGCGCCGCCAGCTCCGCAGCCTGTTGCCGGGCCGTGCTGACAACTTGAGCCTCTCCCGTGCTGTTTCCCGCAGTAGATGCCTGGGTTTGCCCGCCCCCACCGCAGGCCACGGGAATAATTGTTAACAGAAAAATCATTGACAATGAGATTTTTTTCAACATGACATTGCCGCGGGCGGGAAGAAGTGCAAATTGCATTAATGCTGCGTAATAATTTCGTGTTCGGGCAAGGTTGTCCTGTTCGCAAGTGTATGTAATATATAGGTCTTTCGGCCTTCGGCCATACGGTGGAGACGCCAGCCGGTGTCTCTGCTTGATCTTTTCGGCTTTGGGTTTAGACTTGGATGATGGCCATAAGTATTCCATTTGCCGACCGTGACCTGGCGATTGAAATTCCCCAAAACCGCCTGCTCGGGGTTTTGCAGCCCGGGAAGTCGCAACCATTGGACCAGGGCGTGGCAATCAGCGGCGCCGCCCGCCAGCCGTCGGCGGGTCCATCCCTGCGTGACTTTGCCCGGCCGGGAGAACCGGTGCTGGTCATCGTTAATGACGCCACACGCCCAACGCCTACAGCCGCGATGCTGGAGGCGCTTTGGGATGACATTTGCGATTGGGATCTTTCCTTTCTGGTGGCCACCGGAACCCACCGGGCCCCCTCGCAGGCGGAGCTCGGGCAGATGTTCGGCAGTTTTTGGAGCCAGCTAGAAAACAGGGTGTCCATCCATGACGCCAGCGATGAGGCAGGTCTTGCGCACCTGGGCATAACCTCCGCAGGAACCGAGATCTTCCTGAACCGAAGAGCGGTTGCGGCCGGCAAGATTCTTGCCCTTGGTTCCGTCGAGCCCCATTATTTTGCCGGTTATACCGGCGGCCGGAAAATTGTGCTTCCGGGCATCTCCGGGCGGAGCACCATCGAGCAGAACCACAAGCTGGCCCTGGAGCTGGCGGCGCGGGCGCTTGTGCTTGAGGGGAATCCCGTCCACGGGGACATGGACGAGGCGCTCGGCTTCCTGCTGAGCCGGCCGGGGCTTGATTTGTTTGCCGTGCAGGCGGTGCTTGACAGGGACGGAGGAATTTATCATGTTACGGCCGGCCCCGCGCGGGCGGCGTTTGCCCGGGCAGTGCCCCGGGTTGACGAGCTTTTTGCGCTGCCGGCGCCGCAGCGGGCTGACATTGTCATCGCTGTAATGACGCCGCCGCTTGACATTGATTTTTATCAGTCGCAGAAAGGGATTGAAAACGGTCAGTTGATCCTGAATGACGGTGGTATTCTGATCATCGTCTCAGCCTGCCGTGCCGGCATTGGCAACGACCGCTTCTTGAGGCTGATGCGCCAGTGCGGTTCGCCCAGCCAGGTAATCAGCGAAGCAACCGGCGGCTACCGGCTCGGATACCACAAGGCGGCGCGTCTGGCCCGCGTGGCCCAACGGGCCCAGATTTGGGCTGTTGTGGGCGTGGAGGCGGAAACAGTCCGGTCTGCTTTCATGCGGCCGTTTGCCCATTTGCAGGAAGCTGTGAACGAAGCACTTGACACCAAGCCAGACGGCCAGGCATGGCTGCTGATGGACGCCGGTTCGGTGGTTCCTGTTCTCCGGTCGTAGAAACTTAGAGCCTGCACCATCAGGATTTTCTGCTGCGCTACCCATGGCTTTTTCGCTTGCCCTCGCTACGAACAGCTTGATGGGATATGTTTTTAATCGTTACTGTTTAACCGCATTTATCCCGTTGTCCGCATTCACAGGCCGTTTCCATTCCTTTAAAAAATACAACTTTCTCCACACAAAAATACAACCAAAGTCCGATTAAATCCGGCGCAGGATTTGATAAGTTGCTCAGAGATACTTCGGAGCCCCGGTTTGACAGATGTAAGGCTGGGTCAAAGGGTGGGAAAAATGTAACAGCATAGTAACAGCATAATTACGCCTGATTTTAAATCGATGTCAATGCGGAATGTGGAATCCGGAAAGTGGGGAGTGCGATGTGGTTTCAAAGGCCGTTGCAGGAAAAGGAGAAGAACGCAGTTGATTGGGGTCGCGCCAATGCTTCAAAATCAGGATCATTTGTCAAACAGCAGTTTCGAAGTCGCAGCTGGCGTCGAAAACCAGGAGATGCGAGATTTGGCGTCGCAGCCCTTGCTCTGATCCGTCCCGGGGCGCGATCGTTTCTGGCAATTTTATTCATAAGCGCGGCCGCGTCTTGCCTGGTCTTTCCCGCTAAATCGCGCGCGGCTGCGTTGCCGTGGGAAGTCCATGAGCTTCCTGTGGCGATGGAACCAGGCGATCACCTCTTCCCCGACCTTGATGGAAACGAAGTGTATTTTCTGGACAGGGGGATTTCAGACAGGCTGATGCGGAAAAATATTTACAACGGCGCGGGCGAGGAGCTGGTGTCGGGAACCGGGATCTGGGCAGGCCCGGCCAGCGACGGGGGCGCTTTTGCCTGGCAGGATTCCTCTTCCCAGAGCTGCCTGCGGCTGGCCGGCCAGGCTATCGGCAGTTGCATTGCTGCGCCGCGGGCGTCCTCGCTGGCCCTCTCAGGACAGAGAGCCGTAATCAGCGACAGCGGCAGCACGATCAGGCTGCTGGATTTCAGCACCATGCGCAGCCGCATGCTTGACAGTTACGACACCCCCAACATGCGGTATGATCCTGACATTGACGGCTCCACCGCCGTTTGGGTGAAGGAGCGCGGCTACGCCGGCCAGTACTATGAGCCGCTGATCGTGTCCTGCAACCTGGAAACCGGGGAGACGACCTATTTGACAAAGCTGGGCGGCGGCACAGCCAGCAGCGGCGGCAGCAAATATTTGCGAAAGCACCCCTCTGTTAGCAACGACATGGTTGTTTATCAACAAAAAATCAATGAGCCGGGGCAGCAGTGGCACATTTATGCGGCCGACCCAACCTCTTACGGTGTCCCCTTGGTGCAGCACCAATCAGACCAGGTGAACCCATCGCTGAGCGGCAACCTGGTGGTTTACCAGGACAACCGCAATGGACATTATGATGAAAACGGCCAGTGGCTGGACGACTGGGACATTTACCTAAAGGACCTGTCCACGGGAATCGAGCAACCGGTGTGCATTCGGCCGGGGGATCAGATCAATCCTGTAATCAAGGGTGACACGATTGTTTGGCAGGATTACCGTAATGGCAAATGGGACGTTTACGCCGCGGTTCTGGCGTCTCCGGAAGATCATCCCCGGCTTGCGCTTTCCATCGACCAGGTGTATTGGGACAGCTACGCGGATTATCTTTCCGGACGGCTGAGCGTCGGCTACCTGCTCACAAATAATGAATGGGGCCGGAGTTGCTGACGATGTGTCAATTGAGCGAGTCGTAGTCATCCCGGCAGATGTTTTACTGTCAAGACCGCTGCCTGCTCAAGCGCCGGAGATCGAGCCGGGCGGACAAGTAAAGCTGCAGTTTCAGTATGACGTGCCTCCGGGAATCTTCCGGTTCGTGACAACGCTTTATGCAAGTTGCAGAGACGGCGAAGGCTCACCGATATGGTTCCCGGAGCCCCCGAATGGTTAGCTGCCTTAGAGCTATCGCATTAGGTGTATCCTACTGCGGCGTAGCTGGGGTGGCCCTTTGGGCCACCCCAGCCTATTATGTCCACATCGGCGGTTTTGCCGCCCGGCTGCTCACGATCCGGTTATTCACGCTGGGAGGGTCGTGTGTCAGCGACAAACAGCGTTATTGCCGCCAGGCCTGACGCCGGGGTTGCTCGAAAACGCCTCGATTATCAATGATTTTTCTCTTCCTGGCCCGGCCGGCGCAGGCTTTTTTGCTTGCGGCCCATTTTGGCCTGTGATATAATCTCGTTAAACTGCGATGAGGTTCGACCGGAGTGGGTGTAAGCCCACTTTTATATTTGTGCGGGCCGGTTTCCGGTCCCGCAAAGGGGGTTCCTCGGGCGCGTTATTTCGGCCCGGGAATTTTGCTTGCAGTGGATACGGCAACCATAATTGCGGATATTGAAGAGACGCTCAAGAGCGAGCTGCCGGAGGTTGAGTTAGTTGACGCAGAGGTTGAGGGTGGCCGGCACAGCCGCGGTGGAAACCCGGCGTTGCGGGTGTTTATCGATCACCCGGATGGCGTCAGTCACGATTTGTGCGTTCGGGTTACAGGCCTGTTGGACAGGTACTTAAGAGACTACGCAGTCGAAGTCTCTTCACCGGGGTTAGAGAGGCGGCTGCGCACTCCCGAGCATTTCCGGGCGGCGGCCGGAAAAAAGATTAATGTGAGAACGTTTGGCCCGGTGCAAGGACAGCGTAACTTCACCGGTTTTTTAGTCTCTCAAGACAGTCGATCGCTTTTGCTTGACCAGGAAGGGCGGCAGGTCCGGATACCTTTTGCGCAGGTGTCCCGGGCCCGGACTGTTTTTGAATTTGGGAAAAAGAGCCCGCAGAAAGGCGGTAAGCGAAGGAAAAAATGCTGATGTGGGCGCCGGGCTTAAAAATAAAGGAGCTTGACAGTGAGCAGGGAAATCGTAGAGGCCTTAAGGGTTATGGAGCAGGAGAAGGGGATCAGCTTCAAGGTTCTCCTCGCTGCTCTGGAAGACGCGCTTCTGTCCGCTTACAAAAAAACTCCGGGCGCCGTCCAGCACGCCAAGGTGGAGATTGATCCTGACGACGGCGAGATCCGGATCTATCAGCTGATTCTGCCCGAGCGCCCGGCGGCGGTAGCGGAAGCCGAGCAGGCGGGCGAGGAGTCTGCCGAGGCAGAAGAACCCGCCGAGGAAGAGGAATTCGACCTCTCCCTGTATGATGAAAGCGAGATCGAGAAGGTGCTTATCGAGACGCCTGAGGATTTCGGCCGCATCGCCGCCCAGACCGCCAAGCAGGTAATCTTCCAGCGCATCCGCGAGGCGGAGCGCGATATGATGTACGACGAGTACGCCGGGCGTGTCGGCGAGATTGTCACTGGCATCGTCCAGCAGAGCGATCAGCGTTACACGCTGGTAGACCTTGGCAAAGTCGAGGCCCTGCTGCCGGAAAGCGAGCAGGTCGAGCATGAACGATACGACCACGGGTCGCGCATCAAGGCGGTAATCGTCGACGTGCGTGAGCATACGAAAGGCCCTCAGGTGATTGTCTCCCGGCGCAGCGAGGAGCTGATCCGCAAACTGTTTGAACTCGAAGTGCCTGAGGTGGCCGACGGACTGGTTGTGATCAGGAATGTTGCCCGCGAGCCCGGCTACCGTTCCAAGATAGCAGTCGAGTCGAAAGAAGAGGGGATCGACCCGGTCGGCGCCTGCGTGGGCCCCCGCGGCTCGCGTGTGCGCATGGTGGTAAGCGAGCTGCGCGGCGAGAAGATAGACATCATTCCTTACAATGATGAGCCCGCCCGCTTTGTCGCCAAGTCGCTCAGCCCAGCGATGGTGCGCGAAGTGCTTGTTGACGATGAAGAAAAATCTGCCACGGTGGTGGTTCCCGATGATCAGCTGTCGCTGGCGATCGGCAAAGAAGGGCAAAACGCCCGCTTGGCCAACAAGCTTACCGGCTGGCGGATAGATATTAAAAGCGAGAGCCAGATGGCTGAGGAAGAAGCGGCAATGGTGTTCTCGGACGAAGAAGCCGAGGAATTGGCCGGACGCTGCTGCGCCCTGACCAAGGGCGGCAAGCGCTGCCCCAACGCGGCGCTGGCCGGCAGCAGGTATTGTGGCATCCCCGCCCATCAGAAACTGGTGGAAACGGAGGCTGGGGGGGAGGCTGAAACTGACGCCGAGGCAGTTGCCGCCGAGGGAGCGGCCGAGGAGATCGAAACGGAAGAAGTGCAGGCCGGTGACGCCGAATCCGGCGCCGCCGCCGGTGAGGAAGCCGGCGAAAGCCAGGCGGCCAAGTCAGGATCCTGAAATTGACCCGCCGTGGTCACGTACCGCAGCGGCAATGCGCCGGCTGCCGCGGCAGGTTTGCGAAAGGGTCGCTGGTCAGGTTTACTGCGTGCCCCGGCGGGGCCGTCATGCTCGATCCGGGCGCGAGCGGCGAAGGGCGGGGCGCCTACATCTGTCCCAATTTTGATTGCTTTAACCGGGCTTTAAAGAAGAAAGCTTTGGAAAGACAGCTGCGGGCGGCAGCTGATTTCGCTGCCCTGCGGCGGGATTTTGAGAATCTGATTGCAGCACTGGCAAAAGATGGCAAAGAAAAGAATATACGAAATAGCAAAAGAGTTTGAGCTTACCAGCGCCCAGGTCACGGCTGCCCTGAAGGCTGCCGGGATGGCGGTGAGCGGCAGCCTTGCCAGCGTCGATGAAGATGAGGCAAGAAAAGCGCTGGCGGCAACTGCTCCGGCTCCAGCCGGGGCAAGCACCGCTGCGGCTGTGGAGAAAACTCCGGCGGCAAAGGGAAGGAAAACCGCAGCCCAAAAAGGGCCGGCGCCGGCCGCCGGAAAGGGAGCTTCCGGCGGGGCCTCCGCGCCCGCTGATGCAAACTTGAAAGGCGCTGCTAAAAACAAGGCGAATCCCCCGAAGAAGCTGAGGAAAGCTCCGGTTGCCGTCTCGTCCCAGGGAAAACGGCGGCGGGTCATCATCGATCCCGGCGCCGCCAAACGGCGCAGCTTCGTGCCTGCCGGTCGCCATCAGCGCGTCCGGCACAAGAATTCGAGGAACAAGGAAGCGACGGCCGTCGCCGAGCGGACTCCGGAAGCAAAAGCTCCCGATGAACTGGTCAAGGTTAACTCGGGCGCCACGGTCAAGGAACTGTCCCAACTGCTGGGTTTTTCCACCGCCGAAATAATGAAGCGGCTGATGGGTTACGGCGAGATGGCCACGATTACGCAGTCCCTCAGTGATGAAGCCGTCAGCACCCTGGCCGATGACATGAGCCGCCGGGTGGAGATCGTGCACGCCGCCGAGGAGGAAGAACCGCGGGAGCCGGTTGACAGTCCGGAAGACCTGGTTCCACGGGCGCCGGTCGTCACGATCATGGGCCATGTCGACCACGGCAAGACGTCGCTGCTTGACGCCATCCGCGAGACGGAGGTCACGGCAACCGAAGTGGGCGGCATCACCCAGCATATTGGCGCCTATCAGGCCGAGCACGCCGGCAAGAGGATCACCTTTCTGGATACTCCCGGCCATGAGGCATTTACCGCCATGCGCGCCCGCGGCGCTAAGGTCACCGATGTCGCCGTGCTGGTGGTTGCCGCAGACGACGGGGTCATGCCGCAGACCATCGAGGCAATTGATCACGCCCAGGCCGCCGGCGTTCCCGTGGTAGTCGCTGTCAACAAGATCGACAAACCGGAAGCCCATCCGGACCGGGTGCGCCAGGAGCTGTCGGAGCGGGGCCTGATTCCTGAAGACTGGGGCGGCGACACTATTTTTGCCGACGTCAGCGCCAAGCAAAAGACCGGCCTTAACAACCTGATGGAGACGATTCTGTTGGTGGCCGAGGTCCAGGAGCTGAAAGCCAATCCCGGCGCCCGCGCCAGCGGCGTTGTGATTGAGTCGAGGCTCGATCCCGGCCGCGGCGTCGTGGCGACCATCCTCATTGGCCGCGGCACCATGCATGTGGGCGATGCCATTGTTGCGGGGCAAGCCTCCGGCAAGGTCAAGGCCATGAGCGATTTCAGGGGGCGGCCACTCAAGGAGGCGGGCCCTTCCGTGCCGGTGGAGATTCTCGGCTTCGGCTCCATTCCCCAGGCAGGAGAGTACTGCCGGGTGGTGGAAGACGAGCGCCACGCCCGCGTCCTTGCCGGGCGCCGGTCAGACCGGCTCAAGGCGGAAATGCTGGCGAAGCGCCGCGCCCTTTCCCTGGATGACGTTTTTGCCAGGATCAAGCAGGGCGAGGTCAAGGATCTCAATCTCATTATCAAGGCCGATGTGGCCGGCTCGGTTGAGGCCCTGGAAGAGGCGCTGGGTCAAATCAAGCATGAGGAAGTCAAGATCAACATCATTCACAAGGGCGTGGGCGCCATTAACGAGTCGGACGTGATGCTGGCGGCGGCGTCGCAGGCAATCGTCATCGGCTTCAATGTGCGTCCTAACGCCGCCGCTAAGACTGTGGCGGGGCTCGAAGGCGTGGACGTGCGCACCTACAGTGTCATTTATAAAGTGACCGAGGATGTCAAGGCGGCGCTGCTGGGCCTGCTTAAACCGACCTATGTAGAAGAGGATCTGGGCGAGGCGGAGATCCGCGAGGTCTTCAAGGCGTCGAAGCTGGGCAACATTGCCGGCTGCTATGTTACGCGGGGGAAGATCAATCGCGGCGTCCAGGTGCGGTTGGTGCGCGAGGGAACGATTGTCTGGACTGGAAGGCTGGCCTCATTGAAGCGGTTCAAGGAAGACGTGCGTGAGGTCGAGGAGGGCTATGAATGCGGCGTCCTCCTGGAAGATTTCAGTGACATCAAAGAGGGCGATGTCCTTGAGTTCTACGAGACGAAAGAAGTCAAGCCAGGCTGACGGTTACGTCGGCATCCTGGCGGTGGACATCCATTTTCCAGAAAACGGGTCGCTCAAGGACAAACGCCAGTTACTGCGCAGCCTGAAGGCCCGGTTGGCCCGCCAGTTGGGCGCTTCGGTCGCTGAGGTCGGTTTTCATGACCTGTGGCAGCGCTCCCGCCTGGTCCTGTCTGTCTGCTCTCCTTCGTTTCCGGAAATCAGCCGCGCTCTCGATCAGGCCGAGCATCTGATCATCAGCCGGGGCCTGGAGCTGGCGGGGGTCGAGCGGGAGGTTGTCAAGATGCCGGATCGAGGGTATTAGAAGGCCGCGGGGGTGCAGCATGCCAAGCACGCTGCACCCCCGTATGCCGCCCCTACGGCCACCGGGAGCGGGTAATGAGCGAAAAGAGAATGAGGCGCGTCAATGAAGCCATCCGCGAAGTGCTGAGCGAAGCGGTTGCCGAAGGCCTCAAGGATCCGCGCATCGGTTTTGTCACGATAACGTCTGTTGATACCACTGCAGATTTAAGGTCAGCACGCGTCTATGTCAGCGTCCTTGGCGACGAGCGCGCTCGTGACGATACGCTGGCGGGGCTGGAAAACTCCCGCGGCTATTTGCAGGCGCTGATCGGCAGGGAACTGGGCCTGAAGCGGACGCCGCTGCTCTCCTTCGTTCATGACGACAGCATTGATTACGGCTTTCACATTGACAAGCTGCTTCAGGAAACGGAAAGAAGAGAAGAATAAAGATGGCGGGCAAGCAAGGGGGACGGGCGCAGGTTGAGAAGAGCGCCGGCAGAGAATCTGCCTGCGGTGTTTTGCTGGTTGACAAACAGGCAGGCATTACCTCCCATGACGCCGTGGCGGCGGTGAGGCGCATGTCCGCCCTGGGCCGGGCGGGCCATGCGGGCACGCTTGATCCCTTTGCCAGCGGTCTGCTCCTGATCCTGGTTGGAAAGGCTACCCGTTTTTTTGACCTGCTCGCTCCCCTCGTTAAGAAGTACGAAGTAGAGGCACAGTTTGGAGCAAGGTCAACAACCGGTGACGTCACCGGAGAGATAACGCCGGTTCCCGGCGCGGTGACAAGGGACGAAGTCATGGGGGTTCTGCCCTGTTTCACCGGCAGAATGATTCAGCGCGTGCCGGCATATTCGGCTGTCCGGCGGGGAGGAACGCGGCTTTACAAGCTGGCCCGCCAGGGGAAGCCGGTTACTCCCCCGCTGAGGCAGGTCGTTGTCCACAGCCTCGAACTGGAGTCGTTTGAAGAGGATGGGCAGCGGGCCCGCCTGGCGGTGACATGCGCCGGCGGGACATACATTCGCTCGCTAGTTGAAGACATTGGCGGCGCGCTTGGCTCAGCAGCCTACGCCGCCGCCCTCCGTCGCGCCGCCATCGGCAAATTCCGGGCCGAGGATGCCGCGCCCTTGCGGCGGCTGGCGTCCCTGCCGCCGGCGCAGCTGTTTGGCAGGCACAATCCGTCTTTTCTTTCACCTGTGAGTGCGCTATATTTCCTTCCCGTGAGGGAACTGGACGCAAGCGAAATTCAGGCCGTCAGAGACGGCCGCTTTTTAACCGGCAACGAGACGGGGCCCGTGCTGCTGATCTCGGCCGGCGACGCGCTGGCCGTTTACAGAGGCGCCCTCGCCGCGCAGCGCCTCCGTGATCAGGAGCTGATCTCGGCCGGCGACGCGCTGGCCGTTTACAGGCCGGCCGGCGGGGGCCTGATCCGCCCGCAGGTGATTTTGACGTGAGAGTCTACCGCACCCTGGAAGAAGTGCCAGGCGGCAAGCGGGTCGTCGCGATCGGCAATTTCGACGGCGTTCACATTGGCCACCAGCGCATCATCACGGACGCCGTCAAGGCTGCCGCCAAGGCCGGCTGCCGCAGCATGGTGATCACGTTTAATCCGCCGCCGCTTGCCGTGATCGCGCCCGCCAAATCTCCTCCCATCCTGACGCCGCTTAATATCAAAATCGACCTGATCGATCAGCTTGGCGTTGATGACCTGCTGATCATCCCCTTCACGAAGGAATTTTCACGTCTGCCGCCGGAGCAGTTCTGCCGTCTGCTGTTTGGCTCAAAATTGGGAGCGGTTGAGGTGATCGTCGGCAGCAATTTCCGCTTCGGCTTCAAGGCGGAAGGCGACATCGGTTTTCTGAAGCAGTTCGGGAAAAAGGCGGGCATGAAAGTGAGAGGAGTTCCCCTGGTGACATCCGGGGGCGAGCCTATCTCCTCCACCCGGATTCGCAACCTGCTGGCCGCCGGCAACCTGGAAGAGGTGTGCGGCATTCTTGGCCGGCCGCCATCGACCCACGGCAAGGTCGTGCACGGTGAAAAGCGGGGCCGCAGACTTGGCGTCCGCACGGCCAATATTGAAGCGCTGATGGACTGCATCTTCCCCGGCCGCGGTGTTTACCTGGCCGATCTTTACATCGGCAGCGACGCCTACGCCTGCCTGGTCAATGTCGGCCACAACCCTACTTTTTGCACAACGGACGAAGACGTCACCCAGAAGATCAGGATTGAAGCGCATATCCTCGATTTTGACCGGAACCTTTACGGATTTAATGTCCGCGTCGATTTTCTCAGGCGCCTTCGGGACGAGATGAAATTTGACAGTCCGGAAGAGCTTGTTGCGCAGATCGAGAAGGATATTGTCGCCGCCCGCCGCTACAAGGGATTTGCCGCCCGCGCAAAGAAGGTTGCAAAGTGACATCGGGGTCATGCCCCCGAGTTTCTGCCCGAAGGAAATTGGGAGTTCTAGGCTACCTGCCGCGATTGTTTCTGTTGACCGCTCAGAGGCAAGACAACGGTAAACGTGGAGCCTTTTAACGGCTCCGATTTTACCCTGATCTCGCCGCCGTGCTCGCTGACAATCCGGTGCGATACCGACAGCCCCAGGCCCGTGCCTTCACCGACCCGCTTGGTGGTAAAAAAGGGATCAAAGATGCGCGCCAGAGCGCTGTCTTCGATTCCAGTTCCATCGTCCGCAAATTCGACTTCAACCAGGCGCCCGCGCGCCCGTCCGCCGGAAACGCCGGCTGATATGGCAAGATTGCCGCCTCCTGGCATCGCCTGCACCGCGTTCTGGATGATATTTATGAACACCTGTTTCATCTGATTGACATCCAGGTTCAGCTGCGGAAGTTTGTCATCGAGGCGGATCCTGACCTTGACACCGGCTTTTTCAGTCTGATGCCGCATCAGGAAAAGCGTCTGCTCAATCAGGCGGCTGATGGAGGCGGTTTTAGTTGTGATTTTACTGCCCTGATGGGCAAAGTCGAGCAGGTTGCGGACAATATCCCGCGCCCGCAGCGCTTCGCTCTCGATCATCGAGAGATTCTTGAGCGCGTCATCCCCGGCTGCGGTTTTGGACTTGAGCAGCATGGCGCTGGCGAGAATCCCGGTGAGCGGATTGTTGATCTCGTGAGCGACACCAGCCGCCAGCTCGCCGATCGCCGCCAGTTTCGAGGCGCGATAAAGGCGTTGCTGCAGCTCTTTTTGTTCCCAGACGCGCTGCTCCAGGATCGCCATCATGTTGTTGAAAGTCTCGCCGAGCAATGTGATTTTGTCCGGGCAAGCGTGCTGGAGCACTTCACATTTTTCGCAGTGGCCCAGCTTCTGAGCAAAGACCCCCTGGACCTCGCCGCCGCAATGGGTGCCGGCAATCTGCCAGCAGCGCAGATTGGCGGAGCCGTACGCAGGGCATTGTTTAAACCGGCAATGCTTGAACAGCCAGCACTTGACAAGGTTATTGTTTTGATATCTGGTGCTGAAGCTCTTGTGCGACTCTGCCTCCGAGATGAGGCTGGCGATTTCTTCAGTAGCCTGGTTAAGCTCCGCGGTGCGGGCCTCCATCTTTTGATAGAGGACCTCCAGCTCGCCGTTGCGCGAATTTAACTCTGCCTGGCGCATTTTTTGCGCAGCAGCCATGTTGTTTAACGTCGTTGCCAGCTCTTCCAGTTCGTCTTCCGTATCAGTCTCAACCCGGAAGTCGAGGTCGCCACTGCCGATGCGACGCGCTCCCGCTTGCAGAGCCCGGATAGGCCTGACGACGCTGGCGGCGAAGAAATAACCGAGCACCAGCGCCACAACGAGGCCGTAGCCGGCGTACGCGAGCGTCTGGATATCGGTTGTGCGCAGCAGCTCTGCGCTTTCTTCCGGGCTGACCTTGCCGGTGTCAACGAGATGACGCATCTCGTCTGCGAGCGTTTGATGTCCTCGCAGGCCCATAACTGAAATGGGCACAAGCGCCACGATTACAAAGACAATGGCAGCCTTGCGGAAGATGCTTTTGCGTTTTTTCCTGACGCCGAGCCGCATCTGTCAGCCTCCTAGGGAGAACATCGGAATCACGGCAAGCAGAAAAAAAACGCAGACCAGGCCCCAGCCGGCAAACCCCAGCAGGAGTGGCCTTGACCCCGACAGCTTGATTGACTCGAAGTTGACGGTAAGGCCGATGCTTGACAAGGCAGTTGACATGCAGATCGTCGCGAGCGGCTTCAGCGATTCCCTAATACTCGTCGCCGGCTGAAAAAACGAAAACAAGGCGGCCACCGCCACGAACAGCGGCAGAAACCAGGCGCGGCTGACGCCGGTCTGCCAAGCGGCGGGAACGCCACCGGAACGGCCGGCAGCCGGGCCAACTGGCGCCCGGTTCCGCTTCTTGCGGACGCTCACTTTTTCAACCCTGCCCTTCCCGGCAAATGACGCGGTGGCGCCCAGAATCAGGGAAATTGGCGCCAGCATGGCAATTCTCATCATCTTGACGGTCACTGCAGTAGCAAGTGCCTCCTTGCCCATGTGCGCCGCCGCCAGCCTGACGATGCCTATTTGTTGCAAGGTGGCGCCGCAAAAGAATCCGTAGGTCGTTGCTGGCAGGGAGAGAATGTCGCCAATCAGCGGGTAGAGGAGGGCCCCCGTCAGGGCGACCGTTGTAATGATGATCAAGGCCACGGATGTATTCCGGTTACGGGCGCCAACGACGGGAGCAAGCACGGCAATGGCAGCCGCGCCACAAATGGCGGAGCCTGAAGCAATCAGCAGGCCGGTGCTCTTGTCAATTCGCAGGGCCCTGCCGCCCATCAGCATGACCAGGAAAAAGGAGGCCACGGCAGCGAGAACAGCCATTGTTGAAAAAACCGGGAGTTGGGAAAATGTCTGAAAATCAAGGCGTGTGCCGTAAAGAAGAATGCCGGTGGGCACGAAAATGGCAGTGGCGGCGGTCACGCCAGGCTGGCGCTGGGCGGCCGGACCCAGTACGTTGCCCAGCACCATTCCCAGGATCAACGATAAAGCCAGCGGATCGAGCGAAACGCTGAGCTTTGAGATCTCATAAACCGGCAAGGCGATAGCGACGCAAAGCAGCAGCCCCGGGCCGGTCTCAAAAATCAGTCTGTGGACGGAAAAATGGCCGTCTCCGGCTGCGCCGGTCTCAGCCGAAGCATTCATCCTTGCCTCCCCATGGCGGTTGCTGGATTTGCATTTCTTCGGCATTTTTTGTGATTAATAAAGTGGAATTTGTGATTTTTCAACCGGATCCGGGCGGGCGCCCTTTTTGAGATAGTTACCACAAGCCAAATATGGTAAGCTTTGAAAGGTGTTTTATGGCCGTGCAGGGCGCGATGTGCACTGCCCCTGCAGTCTGACCCGCCATGTCGAATGCAGAAATTCATTGGAGGAGGAGGTGAAGGATTGACATTGAGCAGGGAAAACAAGGGCCAGGTTATTGAGAAATTCAGCAGTCATGAGGGCGACACCGGCTCTCCGGAAGTACAGATAGCACTTCTGACCGAGCGCATCAACGGCCTCACCGAGCACATGAAGACGCACAAGAAGGATCACCACTCGCGCCGGGGATTGTTGAAGATGGTGGGGAAAAGGCGCCGCTTGCTTACTTATTTGCAAAACAAGGAAGTGAACCGCTACCGCGCCCTGGTTAAGGAGTTGGGTTTAAGGAAATAAAGCGGACATTTCCTTTGAGAGCCTTCTTTGCGAACCGGCATAACGCTGCCGAGCCTGGAAAGTCTCAACTCTAGGCCTGAGGCTGAGAATCTGCGTCATTCCTTTTCAATCAAAGCAGCAATGCGCAGATTTTGAGCCTTAAGCCTAGAGCAGGCCACGGGAGCGTGTAAGCCCGTGGCTTTTTTATAACATTTGGGAAGATTAATCCGGTTGCAAACATAATTTCGGTAGGGGCGCACGGCGTGCGCCCCTACAACAATCAAAAGGAGAACGAATAACTTGATAACGACCAAGATCATTGACATAAATGGCAAAACGATCTCGCTTGAGACCGGCCGCCTCGCCGGGCAGGCGAATGGCGCCGTCGTCGTCCGCTGCGGCGATACGATGGTGCTGGTGACCGCTACCGCCAGGACCGAGGCCAGGGAGGGGATTGACTTTTTCCCTCTCACAGTTGACATCGAGGAAAGAATGTACGCCGCCGGCAAGATACCGGGCGGCTTTATCAAGAGAGAGGCGCGTCCCAGCGAAAAGGCGATCCTTACCGCGCGGCTGATCGACAGGCCGGTGCGGCCACGGTTCCCGAAGGGATTTGCCAACGAGGTGCAGTTGATTGCGACAATCTTGTCTACTGATCAGGAGAACGCCTACGACATACTGGCCCTCAACGGGGCCTCGACGGCGCTTACCATCTCCGAGATTCCGTTCCAGGGGCCGATCGCGGCGGTAAGGGTCGGGCGTCTGGCAGGAGAGCTGCTTGTCAATCCGACGCTGCCACAGCTGCAGCAGCCGGAATGTGATCTGGACCTTATCGTCGCCGGCACCGCTGATTCAATCCTGATGCTGGAGGCGGGCGCCAACGAGGTTGGCGAGGAAGTGGTCATGCAGGCGGTTGAGATGGCGCGGGAGCCAATCCGGCGCCTGTGCGGGCTGCAAGAAGAACTGCGTCAGGCCGCCGGCAAGAAGAAGTGGCAATTCGAGGAGCCGCAAACAGACAAGGAACTGCTGGCCCGGGTGGACGCCCTTAGCCGTTCCGCCCTGGAAGAGGCAAACCGGATCACGGACAAGCTGGAGCGCACCGGGCGGATCGAGAAAATCCGCGCCGATGTGGCCACCCAGCTGGTTAAGGACGACAGCACTGACGAATTCGAGCGCGAAGTGGCTTCACTGGTCCGGCAGGTCGAGAAAGACGTGATCCGCCGCAGTATCGTGTTGGGCAAACGGCGCCCCGACGGCCGCGGCGCTGAGGAAGTGCGGGAGATTAGCTGCGCCGTCGGCGTCGCCCCCCGCACGCACGGGTCGGCCCTTTTCACCCGAGGGCAGACGCAGGCAATGACGCTGCTGACCCTCGGTGCCGTTGGCGACGAGCAGCGCATTGACGGCCTCGGGCTCGAAGAGAGCAAGCGCTACATTCATCATTACAACTTCCCGCCGTTTTCGGTGGGCGAGACCGGCTTCATGCGCGGCCCCAAGCGGCGTGACATCGGCCACGGCGCCCTGGCGGAAAAAGCGCTGCGGCCAATGATCCCGGATGAGAAGGACTTCCCTTACACCATCCGCCTGGTCAGTGAGATCCTGGAAAGCAACGGATCGTCCTCAATGGCAAGCACGTGCGGCTCGACGCTGGCGCTGATGGATGCGGGCGTCAAGATTACCGCGCCCGTGGGCGGCATTGCCTGTGGCCTGATTGTCCACAGCAGTTGCCGAGCCTGCGGGGCCACCGGCGTGTTTTTGCGCCGCTGCCTTGAATGTGGCTCTGAAGAAGTTGACCGCGGTTACGTAATTCTGACCGACATCGCCGGGGTCGAGGATCATCTGGGCGACATGGACTTCAAGGTGGCGGGCACCGCCAAGGGAGTCACCGCCATTCAGATGGATTTGAAGATCAAGGAGGGCATCACGACGGACGTCATGGCGGCGGCGCTGGAGCAGGCAAAGCGGGGGCGGGATTTCGTCCTCGGCAAGATGCTTGAAGTCATGCCCGAGCCCAGGGCGGCGCTGTCCGAGTACGCGCCCCGTATCTTTACGCTGCAGATCAATCCCGAAAAGATCGGCACCCTGATCGGCAAGGGCGGCGAGACGATCCGCGGCCTGGTGGAAGAGTTTGATGTCTCCATCGACGTGGAAGAAGACGGCACTGTTTTCATTACCAGCCCGGGCGGCGCCAGCGCCGAGGGCGTCATCAACCGCATCAATGCGCTCACAAAGGATATCGAGGCCGGCGACAGGTTCACCGGCAAGGTTGTCAAGACCACAGACTTTGGCGCTTTTGTGGAGCTGAAGCGTGGCGTTGACGGGCTGGTGCACATCTCCAACCTGTCCGATCGGCGCGTTGCCAGGGTTGAGGACATCGTCAAGCGTGGCCAGGTGATCGAGGTGGAAGTGATCGAAGTGAAGGAAGACCGTGGCAAACAGCGCATCGGACTGAAGGTCATTGACCTCAATCCAAAAATATAGCTTTGAGCAACTGCCGGGGGGCGGCCGGGTAATCAGCGAGAAGCTCAAATCGGTCCGTTCGGTTTCCCTCGGCTTCTGGATCGGCGCCGGTTCCCGCTATGAGGGGCATCCCGAGAGCGGCATCAGCCATTTTATTGAACATCTGCTGTTCAAGGGCAGTTCCCGCTATACGGCCACCGAAATCGCCCGCACCTTTGATGCTTTCGGCGGCGAGGTCAACGCCGCCACCGCGCGCGAATACACCGTCGTGCACGCCCGTTTTTTGGACCGGCATCTTCAAGAGGCTTTTGACGTGATTGCCGACATAGTCCTAAGCCCCGCCTTTGCCGACATCGACTCCGAGCGGCAGGTGGTAGTGGAGGAGATCGCCATGTACGAGGACTCGCCGGCAGAGCTGATCGCCGACTATCTCACCCGGGCGATTTTCGGCAGCCACCCGCTGGGCAAGAGCGTCCTCGGAACCGCCGCCATCATTGGCTCGATGGCGCCGGAGCAGATCCGTGAATATCACCGCTCCCATTACCGGCTCCCCAACCTGGTAATCGCCGCCGCCGGCAATGTGGAGCAGGCACAACTTGTGGAGATGGCCCGGACAACCTTGGCTGCTGGCAACGGCTCGCCGCCGCTGGCGGCGGCTCTGAGCCCGCCGGAAGCGCCGGCCCTGGCACCAAAGTCCAGTTTCCATGTCAAAGATACGCAGCAATATCATGTCTGCTTTGGCGGGGCGGGCCTGTCGCGCCACTCGCCGAGGCGGTTTGCCCTCTCTATCCTTGACACCGTTTTGGGCGGCACCGCCAGCTCCCGTCTGTTTCAGGAAGTGAGAGAGAAGCGGGGTCTTGCCTATTCTGTTTATTCTTACGCCACCAATTTTTCCGACACCGGCCTGGTCGGGATTTACTACGGCTGCCGCGCCGACAGCGTCGCCGAAGTGACGGAGATTGCCGCCGGCCAGCTCCGCTCGCTGGCGGAAACAGCCATTGGGGGCGAAGAGCTTGACCGCGCCAAGGAAAACGTTAAAGGCCGCCTGGTGCTCGGGCTGGAAACAACCCATAGCCGGATGAGCCGCCTCGGCAAGCTAACCGTGACTGGCACGGAGATTCTTGACATTGACGAGATTATTGAAAGAATTGACGCCGTCACCGCCGCCGATGTCATGGAGCTGGCGGCGGATTATTACCGTCCTGAGGCTCTGGCAGCGGTGGCGATCGGGCCGGAGGCGGCCGTGTTTGAGCAGGCGCTCGCCTCCCTGGGCGGCGAGCGGGAATTAACATTGACAGCCGGATAGAATGACAGGGTAACGTTTCGTGTTTCGCGTCTGGCGTTTGGCGTGAACCAAAAGTGAGGCACCGCGAAATGCGAAACGCGGAATGAAAGCATTCAGGCTTGAGTTTGCCTCTGACAAATGATATCGATTTAATTGCAGCAAAGGTTGAGGCCGGCGAGCGGCTTTCCCGTGGAGATGGCGAGGCCCTGCTTGCGTCCGGCGGCCTGCTGAAGCTGGGTGAGCTGGCGGACCGGGCGCGCCGGCGCCTCGCCGGCGAGCGCGTCTTCTTTGTCAGCAACCGGCACATCAACCACACCAATGTCTGCGGCAACCGCTGCAAGTTCTGCGCCTTCAGCGCCAGCGAGGGCGAGCCCGGCGCCTACACCATGAGCCTGGACGAGATTCTCGCCGCCGCCAGAGCGTCGCTGGCGGATGGCATCACCGAGCTTCACATCGTCGGCGGCGAGCATCCTGCGCTGCCGTACGAGTATTATCTGGAGATGATCCAGGCGCTGCATGAGCTTGACCCGGCAGTCCATATTCAGGCATTTACCGCCAGCGAGATTTCCTTTTTTGCCAGCCGGTCCGGCAAGACTGTCGCCCAAGTGCTGGCGGAGCTCAAGCAGGCAGGGTTGGGGTCGCTCCCTGGCGGCGGCGCCGAGATTTTCTCGGAGCGCGTCCGCGGGCTGGTGTGCCCGCGCAAGATTTCCGGCCAGGGATGGCTCGATGTGATGCGGACCGCCCACGAAACGGGAATTAAATCAAACGCGACCATGCTGTACGGCCACGTCGAGACGGCCGGAGAGCGCATCGACCACCTCATCCGCCTGCGGCAGCTTCAGGACGAAACGGGCGGATTCGGCAGCTTTATTCCGCTGACGTTCCATCCCGCCAACACCGGGCTGGCGCACCTGCCGGGCAGCACGGGCATCGAAGATCTGAAGATGCTGGCCGTTTCCAGGCTGATGCTTGATAATTTTGTCAACATCAAGGCCTTCTGGATCATGCTGGGAATAAAGGTGGCGCAGATCTCCCTCTTTTTTGGCGTCAATGACATTGACGGCACCGTCGTGGAGGAAAAAATCACCCACGCTGCCGGCGCCCGCACCGGGCAGGCGCTCTCCCGCAACGAGCTTGTCGGCCTCATCCGGGCGGCCGGGCGGATTCCAGTGGAGCGAGACACCCTTTACAATGTCGTCCGTGTTTACGATGGCGGGCAGGGCGGCGGGCCTCTTGTTGATATGGTGGAAGAGGTATGAGAGCGGTCCGGAGCGGTCGCGGCCGCCGCGCCGACGGCGCCGAAGCGCGGCCGGGAGGGTCCGTCATCCGGATCGGCCACTTTGAGTTCCTGAATGGCTATCCGCTCTACTACGGCCTTGAAAAAGGGAAGGGGTGGGGCTGCTTCGAGCTCGTCCGCGGCGTGCCGACGGTGCTGAACCGGCTGCTGCTGGCCGGCCGCCTGGACATCAGCCCGGTTTCGTCGATCGAGTACGCCGCCCACCCACGGCGCCTGCTGCTCTTTCCCACCATTTCGATTACCGCCGACGGCGCCGTCGACAGCATCCGCCTCATCTCAACCAGGCCAATCGACGCGGTGGGCTCCGTAGCGCTGACGGGTCAAAGCGCCACCTCGGTGGTGCTGCTCAGGATTTTGCTCGGCCAGCAGTACGGGCTCAGCCCGGCTTATTCCGCCCTTTCCGGCGGCGTCGGTGACGCGTTTGAGAGCGGCTGCGATGCGGTCCTTCTGATCGGTGACCAGGCTCTGGAAGCCTGTTACCGGGGAAGGTGGCCGTATAGCTACGACCTGGGCAAGCTCTGGAAGGAGTTTACCGGGCTGCCGATGGTATTTGCCCTCTGGGCCGTGCGCCGCTCCTTTTTCGAGGCAAGGCCGGACGAGACCCTTGAAGTCCAGGACCGCCTGATTCATTCGCTTCAATACTGCCACGGCCATTGGGAGGAGGTTGTCGCCGCTGCCGCGCGCGAGTATGAGTTTACGCCGGCGCTGCTGCGCGCTTACTTTGCCAAGCTCGGCTACGACCTTAACGGTGATTGCCGGCGGGGCCTGACTGAGTTTTTCCGCCGCGCCGCCGCCATCAGAGCGGTCGGCCAGGTTCCGCAGTTGGAGTTTGTCTGATGCCGGCCGGCGGAAAACAGCGGCGTTCGGCAGCGGAAGAGGTAGCCGCAAAGGCGATTGCCGGCGGCCGCATCGGCGAAGACGAGGCGCTGGCGCTGTTTGAAAGCGGCGACCTGATCAGCGCCGGCCGGGCCGCGGCCGCTCTCAGGCAGCGGCGCGCTCCGGCGGATCGCGTTACATTTGTCATCGACCGCAACATCAACTACACGAACTACTGCATCTGCGGCTGCGGCTTTTGCGCTTTCCACCGGAAGCCGGGCTCGGCGGAAGGCTTCCTGCTCTCCCGCCGGGAGATCTTCGCCAAGATCGAAGAGACGATCGACCTGGGCGGCACCGGCATCATGATGCAGGGAGGGCTCCACCCTGACCTTGACATTGAGTATTTTTGTGACCTGTTTCGCGCCATCAAGCAGAACTACCCCATTTACATCCATTCCCTGTCGCCACCGGAGATATACCATATTGCTAAAATCAGCCGCATCCCGGTTAGCGAAGCGCTGGAGCGCCTGAAGGATGCCGGCCTCGATTCGCTTCCCGGCGGCGGCGCCGAGATTCTGGTGGATGCTGTGCGCCGGCGCGTCAGCCCGCGCAAGATCATGAGCGGCGCCTGGCTTGATGTGATGCGCGCCGCCCACCAGGCGGGACTGAAGGGCACCGCCACGATGATGTTTGGCGGCGTGGAAACTATTGCGGACCGGATCAAGCATATGAGGCGCGTTCGCGCCCTCCAGGATGAGACCGGCGGCTTCACAGCGTTTATTCCCTGGACTTTCCAGGATGCGCACACGCGCCTGCAAGGACAGGCCAGATCCAGCGGCGTTGATTATCTGATGACAGTGGCGGTGAGCCGCATTTATCTGGATAACATCGCCAATATTCAGGCTTCCTGGGTGACCCAGGGACTGAAAGTGGCGCAGATTGCGCTCGCATTCGGCGCCAATGACCTGGGCAGCACCATGATCGAGGAGAACGTGGTGGCGGCCGCCGGAGTCAGCTACCGGGCCGGCCGGGATGAGCTCGTCCATGCGATCAGTGCCGCCGGCATGCGGCCTGTCCAGAGGGACAATGCTTACAATCTTGTTGACATCTGCTAGGCGGGGCTGTTAAAATTCCTTAAGCTGTTAAAATATTCACAAAGATTTTGCGGCAGCTTTTTTGGCCAGCGCAAGTTAAGGGCGCCGGCCGGGATAGCTCAGGACCTTATCCGGGTGGCTGAGGATAATATCCTGGGCTATTGATTTTTCCGCAAGCAAATTTGACCGCGGGAGCAGGATTGACAAGGTTTTTCAGCTTTAGTCCAACGTCCAACATCCAAAGCCCGGTTTATGATCAGATTTCCCGAAAGCATTAACGCCGGCGCGGCCCTCCTCGCCGAGATCGAGAAGCGGAGCGGCCAGCGGCTGTCGGCCTGTTACCAGTGCGGCCGCTGCACCTCGACCTGCGTCGCCGCGTTTGCTTTTGACTACCCGCCGCACCGCTTGATGCGATTGCTGCAGGTTGGTATGGTGCGCGAAGTGCTTGCTTCCCGGGCGGCTCAGCTTTGCCTCGATTGCATGACCTGCTCGATGCGCTGCCCGATGAAGCTGGACGTCGCCGGCGTGATCGAGACCGCCAAGGCGGTGGCCGACGAGGCGGGCCTGAAGGACAGCGAGCGTGACCTGCGCCTTTTCCGGCGCGGCTTTCTTAACAATGTCCGCCGTCACGGGCGCCTGCATGAGGCGGGACTGTTTTTCTGGTTTAATTTAAGGACTAACAATCTGTTCAATGACGCGGGGCTGCTGCCGCCAATGCTGCGCAAGAAAAATTTTCATTTCGTTCCGCCCCGGATCAGGCACAGGCGCCAGGTGCGGCGGCTGTTCCAGCAGATCAACGGCAGGCAGGGGTGACGCCGGCATGAGCGTATATTCCTATTTCCCGGGCTGCTCTTTAAGCAGCAGCGCCACCGAGTACGACAAGTCGTTCCGGTTGGTGGCAGGCGCTTTTGACATAGGCCTTGATGAGCTTGAAGACTGGAACTGCTGCGGCGCTTCGCCGGCCCCGCACCACTGGGGCGGCGACCTCGGCATCCTTCTGCCGGCGCGCAATCTGCACATTGCCGGCGCCGGCCATGACTCGATGGTGGCTCCCTGCGCCGGCTGTTTTAACCGGCTCAAGTATGCCCAGCATGAGCTGTCTCACAACGATGAGCTGCGCCGCCGCACCGAGCGGGCCCTGCGCGAGCCGGTCCGTTACCAGACCGAAGTTCTGAATCTGGTGCAACTGCTCAACCGGGAGATCGACCCCGGGGATCTGGCCGGACGGACGCGGGGAAGGCTGAGCGGTATCGCCCTCGGCACCTATTACGGCTGCGTGCTGGTGCGGCCGCCTGAGATTGTCCTCTACGACGACCCCAATGATCCGGTCAAGATGGAGCCGCTGCTGAAAGCGGCCGGCGCGACAATTCCTCACTTCCCGTTTAAAACCGAGTGCTGCGGCTCTTACATGGGGCTGGCCAGGAAAGAGATCGTGCTTAAGGCGAGCCGGCGCATCATCGAGGTTGCTTTGGAATGCGGGGTGGACGCTCTCGTGACCGTCTGCCCGCTTTGTCATCAAAACCTGGACTTGCGTCAGCAGCAGATCAATGATGCTTTCGGCACCGACTACCATCTGCCGGTTCTTTATCTGACCCAGGCGCTCGGCCTGGCGCTGGGCTTTTCGCCGGAAGAGTTGGGCATCGATGCACACCTGAGTTTGGGCATCAGCCATCGGACATCGAGCTTTGACAACACAAAAAAAGCATAATGGGAATTAATGATCAACTTGGGCTTTGACATCACAGTCTTTTTTGGTTTATCCGAAATCCAAAATCAAATATCCAGGCTCCGGGCTCCGGTTTCAGGTTTGGAGTTTCAGGTTTTATTCAGTATCCGGCATCCGGCATCCAGCATCCGGGTTTTTGGTTTATCCGAAATCCAGAGTCCAGAATCCAAAGTCCGGTGTTAGGCGTTTTCATCTGCCAGTGCGGCACCAATATCAGCGCCACCGTTGACACCGGCGCGGTGGCGGCGGCGGCCGCGGGCATGCGCGGCGTCGCACACGCCGAGAGCATTCAGTACACCTGCTCCGACCCGGGCCAGGCCGCCATTGGCGCGGCGGTCCGGGAGAAACGCCTGGACCGCATCGTCATCGCCGCCTGCTCGCCGCGGATGCATGAGGCCACATTCAGGCGCGCGCTTGAGCGCGCCGGCCTCAACCCCTACATGATGGAGATGGTCAATATCCGCGAGCAGTGCTCCTGGATCCACGCCGATACCGGCGAGGCGACGATGAAGGCCGTTGACCTCGTGCGCAAGGCGGTTGCCCGCATCCGCGCCCACGTGCCGCTCCAGGGAGGAAAAACAGCGGCGGTCAGACGGGCGCTCGTTATTGGTGGCGGCATTGCCGGCATCAGGGCGGCGCTGGATATTTCCGCCGCCGGCATCCCGGTGACCCTGGTAGAGAAGAGCCCCAGCATCGGCGGGAATATGGCGCGCCTGGATAAGACATTTCCAACGCTGGATTGTTCCTCGTGCATCTTGACGCCGCTGATGGTTGAGATAAAGCAGCACGATCATATCGAACTGATGACAAATGCGGAAGTTGACGACGTTCGCGGGCTTGTCGGAGATTTCCAGATTGACATCCGGCGGAGATCCACTTGTGTTGACGAAGAAAAATGCACCGGCTGCATGATCTGCCAGGAGAAATGCCCTGCTCCAGCGCCGGATGATTTCAATGCCGGGCTCTGCCAGTCAAAAGCGATCTCGGTTGCCTTTCCCCAGGCGGTGCCGCTGGTGGCCAGCCTGCGCAAGCAGTACTGCCGCCGCTTTAATGGCGGCAAATGCCGGCTCTGCCAGAAGCTCTGCCCGGCCGGCGCCGTTGATTACGGGCAGGAGGATGAAGTTGTCAGCCGCAGTTTCGGCGCCGTTGTCGCGGCCACCGGTTACGGGCATTACGACTGGACCGGCTCCTATCCCACTTTTGGCAAAGGACTTTACCCGGATGTGATTACTTCGGCGCAGTACGAGCGGCTCCTGTCCGCTTCCGGACCCACGGGCGGCCTCATCCGGCGCCCGTCGGACGGCGCCGAGCCGCGGCAGGTGGCGTTTGTCTCCTGCGTTGGCTCGCGGGATGAGTCAGCGGGCCGGCCCCAGTGCTGCAGCGTCGGCTGCATGTATACCGCAAAGCAGGCAATACTTACCAAAGAGCATATTCCTGATTCGCAGTCTTATATTTTTTACATTGACATGCGCGCCGGCGGCAAGAATTATGAAGAATTCGTCCGCCGCGCCCAGACGCGGTACGGCGCCATTTTCATCCGCGGCCGCGTCGGCAGGATTTTTCCCCGCCGCGGCAAGCTGGTGGTAATGGGAACGGATACACTCGCCGGCGACCAGGTGGAGATCGAGGCGGACCTGGTGGTGCTGGCCGCCGGCCTCACCGCTGCCCCCGGCGCCGGCGAGCTGGCCCGGAAGCTTAACATTGCCTGTGATGAGACCGGCTTCATGGCCGAGGAGCATCCCAAGCTGAGGCCGGTGGAAGCTGCGGCGGCCGGCGTTTTTCTGGCGGGCGCCTGCCAGGGGCCGAAAGACATTCCCGCCACGGTGGCCCAGGCCGGGGCCGCCGCCGCCAAGGTGATCGGGCTGCTTTCGCGCGGCGAGCTTGAGACCAGCCCGATGGTATCGGCGGTAAATCCGTCCAGATGCGCCGGCTGCTTCAAGTGCCGCGACGTCTGTCCATTCGGCGCCATCGACAAAGACCGCCTCGCGGATGGGCTGGTGACGGCGCGGGTGATTGAATCGCTTTGCCGCGGCTGCGGCATCTGCAACGCCGCCTGCCCGCCCGGCGCAATATCACTTAATGGTTATACTGACAAACAACTTTTAGCCGAGTTGGTTGAAGTTTTAAGATGAACGTATAATTTTGAACGTTTAACGTTTCACGTAAATCATCCTCCCTGGATGTTAAACGTGAAACGTTAAACATGAAACGAAAACGCCTTTATTGAATTACCAGGATGCCTGGAAAAGACGTGAAAATAGTCGGGTTTTTGTGTAATTGGTGTGCTTATGCCGGCGCCGACATGGCCGGCATGGCCAGGATGGAGCAGCCGGCCGGCATGCGCATCATCAGGGTTCCCTGCTCTGGCCGGGTTGATCCCCTGCTCGTGCTTAAGGCTTTTCAGGAAGGCGCGGACGGCGTCCTTGTAAGCGGCTGCCATCCGGGAGACTGCCATTACGGCAGCGGCAATTACCTTGCCCGCCGGCGGCTGGAGCTGCTGGGAAGGATGCTGCCCGCCCTGGGCATTGAGCCGGAGCGGTTTCATTACACCTGGGTGAGCGCCTCGGAAGGGGCTCGCTGGGCGGAGATTGTAAACACTTTTACTGAGGCTATCAAAGACGTGGATGAAGGCAGTTAGAAATATTTTTCGTTTTATGCTCAACGTTTCACGTTTAACGTGGCCCGAAAAGACGTGTAGCTTTAAATATGAAACGTTAACGAAGAACTGATGGAAGAATTAATCCCGATAATAAAAAAGGCGCTTGAGCAAGTGGACGTTGTGCTGGGCTGGGCGCAGTCGCCGGCCGCGGGCGTGGCTGTGCCGGCGTTCTTTCACACACCGGCAGAAGCAGACGCTGCTGTTTTCGACTCGACCTGCGCGCATAACCTGGCCGTATACCTGCCACGGCTTGCTGACAAAAAAGTGGGGATCGTGGCCAAAGGTTGCGACGCCAGGAGCATAGCCCAGCTGATTGCCGAGGGCGCCGTCAAGCGGAGCGGCGTCTTCGTCATCGGCGCCAGCTGCCCCGGCATGATCGATGTCAAGAAAGCTTGGCGCTGTTTCGGGTTTGGCAAGCAGGTCTGTGACGCCGCTGGCAAGGTGGCGATGGAGGGAAAGACGGTTGCCCGCGAGGAGATCCTGCTCTGGAAGTGCCGCGGTTGCCGCGACCCGGAGCCGGTGATCTGCGATGTGACGGTGGGTGAGGCAAGCAGTGAAGCGCCGGCGCCGCCGGCCGAGCCCGCGGGGATTCGCAAGCGGTTCGCCGCTATGACCGTGGCCGAGCGGCGGCAGTTCTGGCAGGATCAGTTTTCGCGCTGCATCCGCTGTTACGCCTGCCGTGAGGCCTGTCCTCTTTGTGTCTGCCGCGATGTCTGCACGATCCAGGCGCACGAGCCCGGTTGGGCCGGCGCCGCGGTTGATTCGCCACAGTCATGGATGGCGCAGCTGATCCGCGTCAACCACTTGGCCGGCCGCTGCACCGGCTGTGAAGAGTGTGAGCGCGCCTGCCCCGTTGGCATCCCACTGATGCTGCTGCTGGAGGAGCAGAATGATGTCGTCGAGGAGTTGTTCGGCTACCGCGCCGGCGGCGAGGCCAAACCGCCGTTTCTCACGTTTGACATCAAAAATGATACCTGGGATGAAGAGCGGTGAGATTCATTCCGGAGGAAAATATTACCGCGTTGCTGCTCAGGCTTTCCGAAAACGCAACGGTATGGGCGCCGCAGGTTGTCAGGGATACTGTTAACACTGTTCTTTTTGCGCCCTGGCGCGAGGGCGCCGAGATCGAGACCGGCCTTTACAGCGCGCTGCCGGTGAAGGGGCTGGTCCTGCCGGCGACTGAGCGTCTGTTTTCCTTCCGCTACCACCGTGCCGGCGAGAGGGAGAAAATCGAGATCGAGGTGGACGAACTGCGGGAACGGGCGGCCGTCTTCGCGGCGCGAGCCTGTGACGCCAAAGCGCTCGTCACCCTTGACGCCCTCTTTCTTGATGGTTCTGGGCGCTCGTACAACGATCAGCATTACCGGGCCCGCCGCGGGGCGCTTACCGTAATAACGCTCGCCTGCACCTCCTGCGACAGCGCTTGCTTTTGCTCGTCGTTTGAAGATGGCGCCGCCGCGACGGCCGGCTCCGACTTGATCTTCTATCCGGTTTCCGGCGGCTTTCTTGCCGAGGCAGTCAGCGCCACGGGACGGGAGCTGGCCGCCCTTGACCTTTTCCAGGAATCGAACCTGGAAAAGCCGCCGCTGGCCGAGACCGCCAAGGTCGAGCTGGCCCGGCTTGGGCAGCGGCTGCTTGACAAATTTGACGATATTGATTTCTGGCGCCGGACGGCGGAAGGCTGCCTCTCCTGCGGCTACTGCAGCTACGCCTGCCCTGCCTGCCACTGTTTTAACATCTTTGACGAGATGGAGTCGGACCGCGCCGGCGGACGCTACCGCTGTTGGGACGCTTGCATGTTTTACGCTTACACGCTGGAGAGCTCCGGCCATAACCCGCGGCCGGAGGCGGCGCATCGCTACCGAAACCGCCTGGCGCACAAGTTCAGTTACTTCCCGCTCAACCGGGGCGAGTTTCTTTGCACCGGCTGCGGCCGCTGCATCCGCGGCTGCCCGGCAGGGCGGGATGTCAGGGATGTCATCAAGGCGCTGGGGGCCGGATGAGCACTGTGCCAAGGAAAGGCATCAAGGCAACAAAGCCGCTGGTCCCGGAGCCGGCAACAATCATTGACGTGATCGTGGAAACGCCTTCGATCCGCAGCTTCCGGCTTGTTTTTGACGACCCCGGCATTATGAAGGAATTTTCGTTCGCACCGGGGCAGATTGGATTGATGGGAATCCCGGGAGTGGGCGAGTCCACCTTTGCCATTTCCTCGCCCCCTTCCCGGCGGGACTACATCCAGTTCTCGGTGATGAAGACCGGTTTTGTCACCAGCGCCATCCACGAGCTTAAGGCCGGAGACGCGGTTGCCCTGCGGGCGCCGCTCGGCTGCGGCTTCCCTGTTGACAACTGGAAAGGAAAGAATATCCTGATTGCCGGCGGCGGCATCGGCATGGCGCCGTTGCGTTCGCTGCTCCTTTATATCCTGGATCACCGTCACCAGTTTGGCGACATCAGCGTCTTCTACGGGGCGCGCACGCCGGCGGATCTTTGCTTTGTCGGCGACCGGGCGCATTGGGAGGAGCGGGAAGACATCGCGTTTATCGCCACTATTGACAGCGGGCAGCCGGGCTGGGACGGCCGCACCGGCGTATTGCCCCGGGTGATGGAGGCAGGACGGCCGCCGGCGGAGAATACGGTTGCGGTTATCTGCGGTCCGCCGGTGATGATTGGCTACGCGCTGGCGGCGCTTGCGCGGCTTGGCTTTGCCGAAGGGCAGATTTTCACGACGCTGGAGCGGAAGATGAAATGCGGCATCGGCCTCTGCGGCCGCTGCAACGTGGGCTCCAAATACGTCTGCACCGACGGCCCCGTATTTTCTCTGGCTGATTTGGGGAATGAAATATAATATAAAATGGGGAATGAGGATTTGGGCATGCGGCATTAAAACCAAAAAATGCGTACTTGACAATTTGTAGATAGCCAATGCGGTATTTTTCACTTTGAACTTGGCGCAGTCTCAGCTTCAAGCCGCTGGATAGAAAGAAGGGCGTGGAGACAAAAGAGGGCTTGATGTGAACATTAAATGGATTGGCCATAGCTGCTTTCTCATCACCGCCGATTCAGGGAAAACGCTGCTCACTGACCCTTACGACTCCCGCGCCTACCTGGGGACCTTGCTTTACCGGCAGGTCGATCTGAGCCCGGATATCTGCGCCATCAGCCATGGCCATCCCGATCACGCCGCCGTCAAGTATCTGGGCGGGCCGCCGCATGTCATTGACACGGAAGGAGAATATGACATTGACGGCTTTGACATTCGGGGCGTCGCCACCTTCCATGACGCCAGCGAAGGCGCCCAGCGAGGCGGAAACACGGTTTTTGTTATCCGGGTCGATGGCGTTTCCGTCTGCCATCTGGGAGATCTCGGCCATCGGCTTTCCGCGCGGCAATCAGAAGCGATCGGCGCCATCGATGTGCTGCTCATTCCCGTCGGCGGCTATTTCACTATCGACGCCGCCGTCGCGACCGCGGTCTGGGAGCAACTGGGGCCGCCGCCGGTAACCATTCCCATGCATTTCCGTAACGAAAAGTGCTTGTTTCAGATAGAGGGAGTCGACAAATTCCTGGCCGGCAAGAGCGGGGTGGACAAGCCGGGCGAAAGCGAGATCGCGCTGATGCAGGAAAATCTTTCCGGCGCCCCGAAGATAGTCGTGCTTGAGCCGGCCAACTGACCGGCCTTAGCTCTTCGATGATCATTTTCTTAATTCTGTTATTCATAGTTGGGGCCGCCATCGGCAGTTTTCTCAACGTTGTCATCTACCGCCTGCCGCGGCACGAATCCATCGTCGCTCCCGGCTCCCGCTGCCCGGCTTGCGACATGCCGGTCAGCTGGTATGACAATATTCCCCTGCTTAGCTTCGCCTGGCTGCGGGGCAGGTGCCGCCGCTGCGGCCAGCCAATCTCCTTCTGGTACCCGGTGGTGGAGCTGTTGACGGCCGTGCTGTTTGTGCTGGCCGGCTGGAAATTTGGCTCGGGAGCGGAGTTGCTGCCGCCCCTACTGCTGATCGCCGCCCTGATCGCCATTTTCTTTATTGACCTGGAACATTACATTATACCAAACGCGATCGTCCTGCCGGTGGCGGCCGTCGGCTTGGGGTTGGCGATTGCCGTCCATCCGCACCGCTGGGCGGAGCTGCTGGCCGCCGGGGCAATCAGCGGCGTCTTCTTTCTGGTGCTGGCCCTGATCAAACCTGGGGGGATGGGCATGGGCGACGTCAAGCTGGCGCTGGCGCTGGGTTTCTTTCTGGGCAAGGCCGTGATCGTCGCGATGTTTGCGGCGTTCCTGCTGGGAGCGCTCACCGGAGTGGCGTTGATCGCCGTCCGCGGGAAAAAAATGAGCAGCCGGCTTCCGTTCGGCCCGTTCCTGGCGGTGGGAGCCATCCTCGCCCTGTTCTACGGCCCCTTCCTGCTTGACAAGTATCTGGGCCTGATCGGGTCCTAAGCGCTATTTCAAGCAACTCGGGGACACGATCCCAATCTCCTTCGGAAATTGGGTCATGTCCCCTGTCCACCATCCACGTCCGCCATCCGGTTTTATGCCAGTTTGAGTCGCCGGGCGATGCCGATGAGGAGATTAAGCAGCGGATCGAAAAACTTGCGCAATTGCCACATCACCACCGCTGCCGCCATTCCGAGCACGGCGCCGCCGGCAACGTCAAGGGGATAATGGATTCCGACAAAAACGCGGGAAAAGGCGACGAGAGCGCCGAAGGCGATTGAAGCGATGCCCCAGCGGCGGTCCTCTAGCAGGATCACTCCGGCAATGGCGAATGAGAAAGTGGCGTGATCGGAGGGAAACGAGGGGTCGCTGGACTTGGAGATAAGCAGGTTAACCCCGCCCGGATGCGCGTCGTAGGGACGGGGGCGGAAGTATACATGACCGATCAGCTGTGAGACCAGCAGGGCAATGGCCATCGTCGCCAGACTGAGCAGGGCGGCCTTCTTGGCGCTGTCGCCGCCGCGAAACCACATGAAAAGCAGAGGGACTGCATAAAGCGCCGGCCCGTATTTCGCCACCAGCTTAAAAAAACTGTCCACGGCGGAAACGTGACCCGCCATCTGGTTAATCAAATGCAGGAGCGTATAGTCCATGGTTCAAATGGGGATTCGGATTTTGAATTTCGAAACCAAAATAAAGGATCGTGGACATAAAAATCAGGTTTTCGCTTCGAGCCGAAAACCTCAGTTATCAAGTACATTAACATTTTATTCAGACTATTGAAACTGATCATCTGCTTCACTCAGGTTAATCAGAAAAAATGATGATGATGCGAGGGGCTTGCCTGGGTCTGGCCGTAGGAAGGCCGAGATCGGAGGCAAGCCCCGAGTCCATTCCTGAGCTAATTGGATAATAAGCTTGATGAAAATCTTCCCTGTTTGGGCCGCGGTCCAGTATAATGTTTGTGCAACTTCCTCCGGAGGACTTTGTTGAAGTTCAAATCGTATTACTGGGCGATCTTTGCCGCCATCGCGGTTGTCGTGCTGTTCCTGCTTGTTCTGCCGCGAGTCTTTAGCGGCAGCGGCGGCTCCTCGCCGACTACCCAGAATCAGCCGACATATAATTATACGCCGATGATCGAGGCTTACCAGGATCTGATCAAGGCCAACCCCAAGGACGTCATCGCGCTGGGAGGGCTGGGCGACGTCTACATGCAGATGGGCAGGTACTCGGACGCCAAGGATGTCTACGTGAAAGCGGAAGCGGTCTCACCGGGCGAAGCTGTCTACCGTGGCCGCCTGGGCGAAGCTTATTTTGAGCTGGGCCAGACGGACCGGGCGCTGGCCGAATTTAACAATGGGCTGGCGATCGATCCCAACAACCAGGCCATCCTTGTCGATCTGGGCATCATCTCCAGCAGCACGAACAAACCGGCGCAAGCAAAACAGTACTGGCAAAAAGCTGTCGCCGTTAACTCGAACAACGACCTTGGCCATACGGCCAAGGAGCTGATTGCGCAGATGGAGACCCCCGGCTCGACTACCGGCCTGCAAAATCCGCACCAAAATCCGCACCCTTAAGGATCTATCTCAAAAAGCATATTCTGCTGCGGCCGGCTGCAAAAGAGCCATGGGCTGCGTCCTTGCCCTTGTCCTTTTTCTCTCGGCCTCGCCACGAATAACTTTTTGAGATAGATTCTAATTCCCACTGAGCGTTTGATGTCTCACGTTTAAAGTTTAAAAACCTGGCTTTTCCGGGGTAATCCGCCCTGAAATTGGGTGGATGCCCTTATTTTTTTTGCCGTCAGACGCTTGTTTTGTGGGAGTAAGTGGTATAAAGTAGCACGAAGTGGGGAAAGAAATATACGGACTGACTATTGATCAGATGGCAAAAGCAGCATTCAAATTTTGGGGTCAGTATGCACACTCTCTTGATTCTAAGAACCGGGTGGCGATTCCTGCAAAATTCCGGCAGCAGCTTGCCGATGGCAAAGTGGTCGTGAGGGAGAACTTTGAGGACTGCCTCACCGTCCAGCCGGCGGCCGAATTCGCCCGGCAGATCGAGGACTCGCTGGCCCGTCTTGATGATCTTAATAGCAAAAAAGACCGGGATATCAAAAGGATGATGACCGGCTCCGTGGTCGAGTGCGAGCTGGACAAACAGGGCCGGATTGGCCTCTCCCCGGGGCATGTCAGGACAGCCGGCATCACCAAGGAGGTGGTGTTCATAGGGATGCACGACAGATTTGAGATCTGGGACCGCCGCAAATGGGAGGCCTACAAGAGGCAGTACAAAAAACAGTGGCAGGAATCGGAGTAGCCGGGAAAGCGTTATCAGCAGGTAATCAACCTGCCAGCCGGCTTGCCGCCGGCCATGACTCCACCCAAGGGAGAAGGGAAATGCAGTTAAACGACCGCATAGAGGACTTGTCAGAAGCCGGGCACCGGCCGGTGCTGGCGGAAGAGCTGGCCGGGCTGCTGGAGCCGCAACCGGATGACACTGTCATCGATTGCACATTTGGGGCCGGCGGGCACGCCCGCCGCATCGCTGCCGATCTGGGGAAGGACGCCCTTTTCATCGGCATCGACCTTGACCCGCTCGCAAGCCGTTATTTTGAGTTGTTCTCGCAGCGCCAGCCTTTCCGCTGCCGCTTCATTTACGGAAATTATGCCGACGCGCTTGGGCAACTTGGGGAAAAGGGCTTGGCGGCGGATCTTGTTTACCTGGATCTGGGAGTTTCCTCGATGCAGGTGGACCGTCCCGAGCGCGGGTTTTCCTACAGCTACAATGCTCCCCTGGACATGCGCATGGATCGGGGGAACCGGGTGACCGCCCGCAAGCTGGTCAATGAGCTCGAGCCCGAAGAGCTGGAGCGGATTTTCAGGAACTACGGCGAGGAGCGCTACGCCCGCCAAATCGCCCGCCGCATCGCCCGGGAGCGGCAGAAAGAGCCCTTTGAAACGACGCTGCAGCTGGTGGACACAATCAAGGCGGCGATTCCAACGCCGGCCCGCTTCGGCTCCGGGCATCCGGCCCGCCGTATTTTTCAGGCGCTCAGGATTGCAGTCAATGACGAGCTCGGCTCCCTGTCGCGGGGATTGGAAAGCGCGCTGGCTGTGCTCGCGCCAGGCGGCCGCCTGGGCGTGATCAGTTTTCATTCGCTTGAAGACAGGATCGTGAAAAAGTTTTTTGCCTCCAAGACAGGCAAGTGCACCTGCCCGCCGGATTTTCCCAAGTGCGTCTGCAGGGCGAGAGCTGAGCTGCGCGTCATCACCAGGAGGCCGGTGCGGCCTTCGCATAAGGAAATTGGTCAAAACCCGCGCTCGCAGGCCGCCAGGCTGCGCGTGGCGGAGAGACTCGGCTAAGGAGGCAAGTCGATGGCGCGCGCCATCCGGAATGACTGGGGCTTTGCGGAGACCGTCCGAAAATTTGAACGGCAGCCGGCCGCAGCGCCGCGCTCCGGAACGCCGCGCCACCGGACGGCGGCGCCGGCCCGCGGAACCATGCACGCCGGCCTCTGGGTGGGCGTGATCGCCCTGCTGCTTATGGGCCTGGTCGGCCTGCGCATCAGCCTGATGTACAAAAACATCCAGTTTAACGAGCTGATCAGGCAGAAAAACGCGCTCGCTGTGGAGAATGACCAGCTCTCCAGCGACGTGTCGGCACTATCATCCCCGGCCCGGATCGAGCAGATCGCCGAAGGCCCCCTGGGAATGGTGCCGGCGGGGAAGGTCCAGTACCTTTACATCAACCCGGTTGACAACCGGCTCTATGCCGACCTTGAGCCGGACGGCGGGGCGCCGGGCGCAAACGCACGGGCGGCTTCCCCCTAAATGAAGTCGCTAGGTGACCCGGACAGGCGGATTCGCTGGACCCTTCTCCTGTTTGTTGTCGTTTTTCTGGCAATTGCCGGCCGCGCCGCCTTCCTGCAGACGGTTAACGCCGCGGAAATTTCCCGGCGTGTCGATCTGAGGCACGTGGAAGAAATAGACACCCCCGCGCACCGCGGCACTATCTTTGACCGCAACGGCAACGAGCTGGCGGTGGGCATCCAGACGCAGACCGTCACCGCCGATCCGAAGTTGATCGCCAATCCGCAGGCTGCTGCCGACGCGCTGGCGCCTGTCCTCGGGCTTGACGCCGGGACGCTTTCCGGTGAGCTTTCCAACAAGGATACCGGTTTTGTCTACCTGGCCCGGAAAGTTGACCCTGCCGTCGGCGCCCGCGTTGATCAACTTGTCAAAAATGAGCATCTTGCCGGCATTGAGACCAGGCCGGAGGAAAAACGGGTCTATCCCCAGAACCAGCTGGCGGCGCAGGTGATCGGCTACACGGGCACGGACAACAAGGGGCTGGCCGGGATGGAGCTTGAGCTGGACGGCGTCCTGAGAGGCAAACCGGGCAGGCAGCGAGTGATCACCGCTGGCGATGGCAGCCAGATCAAGACGGTCAGCCTCCAGGCTGGGGTTCCCGGCGCCGACGTCTGGCTGACGATTGACGAGTCCATCCAGTACGAGGCAGAAAAAGTGCTAACCGACACGGTGAAGCAGTGGAAAGCGGCCGGGGCTGAGGCGGTGGTCATGAACCCGAGGACCGGCGAGATCTACGCCATGGCCAGCGTGCCCACCGTGGACGCCAACCAGTTCCCAAACCTCACGGATGAGCAGAAACGCAACCATCCTGTCGTCGACGCCTATGAGCCCGGCTCAGTTTTCAAGGCCGTCACCGCGACGGCGGCGCTGGAAGAGCATACGTATACGCCCGGACAGACGCTGTATCTGCCCACGTCGCTGGAGCTGGGCGGCTACACGATCCAGGACGCTTTCAGCCGCGGCCCGGTCAACTGGGACATGGGAAAGATCCTCATCCATTCCAGCAACATCGGAGCTGTCAAGATCGGCATGTCGGTCGGGGCCGGGAAGCTGAACAACTGGATTCGCCGGTTTGGCTTCGGCTCTGGCACCGGCATTGATTTCCCCGGCGAAGCAACGGGCATCGTCTTGCCCACTTCCCAGTGGTCGGCGTCGACAATCGGCAACGTGCCCATTGGCCAGGGAATCTCGGTGACGCCCCTGCAGATGGCGGTCGCTTATTCCGCCATCGCCAACGGCGGCGTGGAGCCAAAACCTTATCTGGTGCGCAGCGTTGGCGGCAAGGATGAGCCGGCGCCGCCCGGCAAACCGGTCATGTCCGCTGCCACAGCCAGCCAGTTGACCAGGTATCTGGTGGGCGTTGTTGATGACGGCGGTGCCCCGGCAGCCCAGATCGACGGTTACAGCATTGCCGGGAAGACTGGCACCGCCCAGATGGTCGACCCCGATGGCCGCTATTCGAACGAGAATTACATTGGTTCATTTGTCGGTTTTGTGCCAGCAGCTGATCCGAAGCTGCTGGTGCTTGTCAAAGTGGTTGAGCCGCATCCGTTCGGTGGCGGGATGACCGTGGCGGCGCCGGCCTTTCAAAAGATTACCCAGTTCGCCCTGCAAAAGCTCGGGATCTCACCCTGATGAGCGCCGGGAAAATGGCGGAGGGGACGCCAGCAAAACGCTGCGGCTGGCAATTGCGCCTGCGCTCGCTTAAAATAACAATCCGATGAAGGTGGAATACCATTTAATCCTTCAGGATGGCCTGCTGGCCACCGCAGTCTACGATTCCCAAATCCCCCGGCCCTGGATGCTTGCGCGTCCGGCGTGGCCCGCGGCGGCAAGCGCGAGGGCGCAGCCGGTCCTGAGCGGCGCCGCGCCCGGCGCGACGGTGACCTGGTTTTTGCCGCCGGAGCGCCGCCTCGGAATTTCACATGAAAACGGGATGCGAACCACGGCGACGCGGGTAAGTGTAGATAGAATGTCGTCGCCGGACTTCGCGGGCTGATGGCCGTTTCAGTTGCAAGACAGACAGAAGAAGTGATAACGCTCACGGCACAAGAGATATGCCGCGCCTGCGCCGGGCAGCTGCTGGCGGGCGCCGGCGACACGCCCATCAGGCGCGTGTCAACCGACACCCGTGTTTCGCTCAAAGATAGTCTTTTTGTCGCCCTGAAGGGTGAGCACTTTGATGGCAACCGGTTTGCCGGCGAGGCGCTTCGGAAAGGCGCGGTCGGCACGGTCGCGGAGAGCGGCGCCGCCCGGCGGCTGGCGGAGGCGGCGCCCGGGCCGGATCAAATGGCAGCGGCTTCGCAGCCGGTTGTTATCGCCGTGCCGGATACCTTGGAGGCGCTGGCGCAGGTTGCTGCGCTGGCCCGCGGCCGCAGCCGGGCGCGGGTGGTGGGCATCACTGGCAGCGCTGGCAAGACTTCCACGAAGGATATTCTCACTTGCCTGCTTGAGCCGCAGGTGAAAGTCATCGCCAGCCGGGCGAGCTTCAACAATGAAGTCGGGGTGCCGCTCACCCTGCTTGAGATCAACGCCGGCACCCAGGTGGCGGTCGTCGAGATGGGGATGCAGTCCCGGGGGGAGGTTGGGGCGCTTTGCCGGGTTGCCGCGCCGGATATTGCTGTGATTACCAACATCGGGCCGGCTCACCTTGAGTACGCCGGCAGCCTTGAGAACATCGCCAGGGGCAAGGCTGAGATCGCCCGGCGACTGCCACCGGGGGGCGGCCTTGTGACTCCCTACGGAGAACGGCTGCTTGAGCCCCTCCTGGAGGATCTGGACGTGCGCCAGCTGACATTCGGTTTTGACCCCGGCGCCGACATCCATCAGGCCGGGCCAGTGCGGCAGCAGGACGGCCGCCTCTGCGCCACCTTTTCCTGCGGCGGCGAAGAAGTTGACATTTGTTTTAACTTTAATGCCCGGCATCAGCTGCTAAACGCGATGGCCGCCATCGGCGCCTGTATGCTGCTCGAGCTGCCGCTCGCAGGGGTGGCGGCCGCCGCCGGAAATATCCGCCTTCCGGCGATGCGGGGCGAGATTCTTCCCCTGGCGGGCGGTGGCATCCTCATTAATGACTGTTACAACGCCAACCCAATGTCAATGAACGCCGCCCTCGAGCACCTTACGGCTGCCGCCGGGGACCGCCGCCGCGTGGCCGTGCTTGGCGAGATGGCCGAGCTGGGCGACCGGTCCGGGCAGCTTCACCGGCAGGTGGGCGCCGCCGCCGCAGCGCTTGGCATCGACCTCATTGTCGCCGTGGGCGGGCGGGCTAACGGGTTTATCGAGGGGGCGCGCGCAGCCGGCGCCCGGGAAGAGCCAGTTTATTTTTCCAGCCGCGAGGCGGCGATCCGGTTGGGCCTGACGGACCTGATCCGGCCGGGAGACGCGGTGCTGGTCAAGGGCTCGCGGTTCATGGGGCTGGAGAAGGTAAGCGACCTTCTGGCCGGGGGCAGCGGGGGCGGCGGAGAAACTGGCGGGCGGAGAAAGAGCCGCTAAAGCATGTTTCAGATACTGGCTGCCGGCTTGGCCTCGATGCTTATTACCCTCTTTCTGGGGCCAAAATTCATCGCTTTTGTCAGGGACAACGAATTCGGCCAGCAGATCCGCGAAGAGGGGCCCGAGGAGCATCACCGGACGAAGCGGGGCATTCCCACCCTGGGCGGGCTGCTGATCGTCATCGGCATAGCCGTACCCTTCCTGATTCTGAGCAAGCACAGCGTCGCCGGCATGCTGGTGCTGGCCACGACGGTTGGCTGCGCCGCGATCGGCTTCGCCGACGACCTTGCCAAGCTGAGGATGAAGCGCTCACTGGGACTGCGGGCGCGGGGCAAGGTGGGCCTGCAGCTGGTGCTGGCGGTGGCCATCGGGCTGGTGGCAGTTGATTACGGCGGCATGCACGAGTCGATCCGGCTGCCGCTCAGCGGCCGCGTCATTGGCGTCGGTTTTGCCTATTACCTGATCATATTCCTGGTTGTGGTGGGAACATCGAACGCTGTCAATCTTACCGACGGCCTCGACGGTCTGGCGGCGGGAGCGGTGACGGTGACCATGCTCACTTACACGGCCATCGCTTTTCTTACCAACCAGATGGACCTTGGGATTATCTCCGCCTGCATCGGCGGCGCCTGCGTCGGCTTTCTCTGGTTCAACTCTTTCCCGGCGGAGGTGTTTATGGGCGACACCGGCTCGCTGGCGCTGGGCGGCGCGATTGCCGCCCTGGCCGTTATGACGCGCACGGAAATCCTTTTACTTGTCATCGGCGGCCTGTTCGCGGCCGAGGCTCTGTCGGTGATAATCCAGGTGCTAAGCTTCAAGCTTTTGAAGAAGCGCGTCTTCCTGATGACGCCGATTCATCATCATTTCGAGCTGCTTAACTGGTCTGAGACCAAGATCATCATGCGTTTCTGGATCATCGGCGCCATTTTCGCTTCCACGGGATTTACGATGTTCTACCTGTCGGTGCACTAAAAGCGATGCTGGGAATTGAACATTGTACTTTGGATGAAAACAAAAAGAATATAAAGCGGATATTGGACATTGGATATTGCGCCTTGAGTAAGCAAACAGATTCAAATGGGACTTAATTCTGTGCCCAAAATCCAAAATCCAAAATCCAAAATCCGGTTTTCGGGTCATTTGTTGATTGTCGGCGCCGCCCGGTCCGGGCGGGCGGCGGCGCTGATGGCGCGCCGGCTGCTGCCGCAGGTCAAGGTCGTGCTTTCTGACGCCAGCGCCGGGCCGGCCCCGGAGTTGGCCGCCCTGAAAGCGGCGGGGGTCAGGCTTGAGCTTGGCAATGAGGACATCAGCCTCCTTGACGGCTGCGGCCTGCTGGTGAAAAGCCCCGGTGTGCCGGCAGAGATTCGCCTGCTTAAGGAAGCGCGCCGGCGTGGCCTGCCGGTATGGGGCGAAGTCGAGTTTGCCGGCCGTTTCTTGCCGAATCCCGTTATCGGCATTACCGGCACGAACGGGAAGACAACCGCTTGCGAGCTTGTTGGCCACATTTTCAGGTCGGCCGGATGGCGCTGCCGCGTGGCCGGCAATGTCGGCACGGCGCTGTCGTCGCTCGGAGGCGTCGTTGACAAAAGCGATATTCTTGTCGTGGAGCTGTCCAGCTTCCAGCTCCTGGACATTGTTGACTTTAGCCCGCGCATTGCCGTCCTGCTCAACCTGAGCGAAGATCACCTGGACCGCCATGCCACTGTCGAAGATTATTATTCCGCCAAGATGAGGATTTTTGCGCATCAGCGGGAGGGGGACCTGGCCGTTCTCAACGCGGATGACCCCGCCGTGCTGGGGGCGCGCATTCCCGGCGCGGCCGTCAGGATCTGGTTTGGCTCTGGCGGCAACGCCGCCGGCAGTCGCGGCCGGCCGGCGCCGGCGGTGTTTTCTCAGGACGGCGCCATCGCCGCGGATGCGGACCTGCTTGCCGCGGCCGGCGGCAAAATCAGAGCTGGGTTCGCGGCCGCCGCTCCTTCACCCCAAGCGGCGCCGCCGGGCAGGAAAGAGGGGGCCAGCGGCGAAGACTCGCAGGAGCTGTACAAAAAGATCATTTTCTGGCGAGAGGCTTCGATCAGGGGCGAGCATAACCTGGAAAACTCGCTGGCGGCCACGGCCGTTTGCCTTTCTGCCGGGCTTTCCCCGGCCCAGGTGAGAGCGGGCCTGAAGAGTTTTCCGGGAGTGCCGCACCGGCTTGAGCGCGTGGCGGAGGTCGGCGGCGTCACTTACGTCAATGACTCCAAGGCCACTAATGTCGCCGCCGCAGTAAAAGCGCTTACCGCCTTTGACAACGGCGTCCATCTGATTTTGGGCGGCAGCTTGAAGGGATGCTCTTTTGCCGCGCTGGCGCAGGCAGCCGCCGGCGGCAAGGTTAAGGAGGTAGTCGCCATCGGGGAGGCGGCTGCCGAGATTGCCGCCAGTTTCCGCCAGGCAGGCCGGGCGGTCCTGGTGGTTGATGGCCTGGAAGACGCGGTCAGGGCCGCGGCCGAGTCCGCTGCCCCAGGCGATGTCGTTCTGCTGGCGCCAGCCTGCGCCAGTTTTGACCAGTATGACAACTTCGAACAGCGGGGTGAGCATTTCATCTCGCTCGTTAAACAAATGGAGGCGGAGGCAGGTTGAGAAGCAAAACCGGGAAGGCGCCGGGGAGCAAACGGGGCGGCGGGCCGGGCGGCCGCAGTCGAAGGAGGCGGCCGACCGGCGCAACCGAGTACATCATCCTTACCGTCCTGACGATGATGCTGCTGGCCTTTGGCGTCGTGATGGTATTTAGCGCCAGTTGGGCAAACTCTTACCTGGGCGCGGCCCATGACAGCTTTTACTACCTGAAGCGGGAGCTCATCTTCGCCGCCGCCGGACTGGCACTGATGTTCATCATGGCCCGTTTTGACTACACCCGCCTGCGGAAGCTGGCTCCTGTTCTGATGGTGGCTTCCCTGGCTTTGCTGGCCCTGGTGCTCATACCAGGAATCGGCCACAAAACAAACGGAGCCCGCCGCTGGATCGGCTTCGGGCTGGGCGGTTTTCAACCGCAGCCGGCGGAATTTGCCAAGCTGGCGGTCATTCTCTATTTGGCCGCCGTGATGTCTGCCCGGCGGCGGCTGCTGACCAGCCTCAGAGACATGGCCCTGCCCCTGCTGATTATGCCGGCGCTGGCTTGCGGCCTGGTGCTGGTCGAGCCTGACCTGGGCACAGCTTTGACTATAAGCATAATCTTTGCATCAATGCTGATCATTGGCGGCGTGCGCCTGCGCCTGCTGGCGCTGCCGGCGCTGGGCGGGGCGGCGGTGACGGCGCTCTCGGTGCTGATTTCCCCGCACCAGGCGTCGCGAATAACCGTGTTCCTCGATCCATGGAAAGACGCCCAGGGTTCCGGCTACCAGATTATCCAGTCCCTGGTCGGCCTTGCTTCCGGCGGCCTGTTCGGCGTCGGCATCGGCAACGGCGTCCAGAAGTTCGACTGGCTGCCGGAAAATCACACTGATATGATCCTGTCGATCATCGGCGAGGAGCTGGGCCTGATCGGGGTTCTGGCGGTGCTGCTCGGCTTTGCCGTCTTCGCCTTTATCGGCTACCGGATTGCGCTTAAATGCCGCGATCCGTTTGGCAAGCACCTGGCCGCCGGCGTTACGACATTGATGATCAGCCAGGCCGCCGTCAACTTCTGCGCCGTAACAGGCATGCTGCCGCTCACCGGCGTGCCGCTGCCGATTATCAGCTATGGCGGCAGCAGCCTTGTCGTCATTTTGGCAAGCATTGGCATCTTGCTCAATATAGCCATCAATCCACGGAGTAAAATTGCCCCGGTCAAGAGAAACCTCAAAGCAATTGAAGGTGGTAATCGCGGCCGGAGGAACAGCCGGGCACCTCGTGCCCGCGCTGGCTCTCGCCGACGCGCTCACGGCTAGGGGCGTCAGGGTTTCTTTTCTCGGCACCGCCCGGGGGCTGGAGGCCGGCCTGGTGCCGGAGGCGGGATACGAACTCGACCGCGCCGGCTTGCGGGGTCTCGAACGGCGGCTTTCCCCCCGGTTTTTCATCTTTCTTTGGTCTCTGTTTAAGGGCGGTTTTGACAGCCTGATGATTCTCAGGCGGCGCCGGCCCGGCGTCGTGGTGGGCGGCGGCGGCTATGTCAGCGCCGTGCCGGTTTTCGTCGCGGCAATAATGCGCCGGCCGGCGCTGATCATCGAGCTGGATTCGCATATGGGCCTGGCCAACCGCGCCATCGCGCCCTTCGCGCGGCGGGTCTGCTTAAGTTTTCCCATCCGGGGAAAGACAGGAGGCAAGTACGTTTTGACCGGCCGGCCGCTTTCCCGGAGGCTTCTGGCAGCGGCGCCGGAAGAAGGAAGAAAGCGATTTAACTTAAGCGGGGATTTACCCGTCGTTTTGGTGAGCGGCGGCAGCCTCGGGGCGAGATCGATTAACATGGCCTGCGCCGCTGCCTTCGGGCATGGCGGTCTGCGGCTTCAACTCGTGCACGTAACCGGCAGGAGGGATTTTGAATCTGCAAGGCGCGTCTTGCAGGAGCAGGGCGCGGACCTGGAGAATTATCATTTGCTAGACTATACGAATGATTTTCCGCAGGCGATGGCGGCGGCAGACCTGGTGGTGGGCCGGGCGGGAGCGTCAGTACTGGAAGTGGCGGCGCTGGGAAAGCCGGCGCTGCTTGTTCCCTATCCGCACGCGACCGGCGGCCACCAGCTTCAAAATGCCGAGTGGATGGCGGCGGCCGGCGCGGCTGAAGTCATAAGAGATGAGGAGCTGAGCGGCGAAGTGCTGCGGGCTCGGGTGATGTCCCTGCTGGATGACCCCGGTCGCCTGCGGCGGATGGCGGTGGCCAGCGCCGGCCTGGGGAGCCGCGACGGCGCCGTGCGCATCGCTGATGAAGTGCTAAGGCTTGGAGACGTTAAACATTAAACGTTTAACGTTTTAACGGAAAAAAAGTATATTGCTAAAAAATGAACCCTGAATCTGCCGGGAAAAAATTACACTTTATTGGCATCGGCGGCGCCGGCATGAGCGGCATTGCCCAGGTTTCTCACAGCCTCGGCTACCAGGTCAGCGGGTCCGACCTGAAACGCTCCCGCTTTACGCGCATGCTTGGCGCCAGCGGCATTCCGGTCTTTTTCGGTCACGATCCGGCCCATCTGGGAGACGCCGACGCCGTAATTGTCTCCACCGCCATCCCTTCCGGGAATGTCGAGCTCAAGGCCGCCCTGGAGCGGAAAATTCCGGTCTATCACCGCGCCCAGATGCTTGCCGAGCTGATGGGTATGAAGCGGGGCGTCGCCATCGCCGGCACTCACGGTAAGACAACAACAACTTCGATGGTCGCCCACGCCATGGAGCAGCTGAGCCTGGAGCCGTCGTACATTGTCGGGGGAGAGCTTAACGACGTTGGCAGCAACGCTCGCGCCGGCTCCGGCAGCTGGCTCGTCGCCGAAGCCGACGAAAGTGACGGCTCCCTCCTTCACCTGCGTCCTGAGATCGCCGCGATCACAAACGTCGAACTGGACCATCATTCCCATTACACTTCCATGGACCAGTTGATGCAGGTGTTTGAAGCATTCGCAGCCGCGCTGCCCGAGACAGGCGCCCTGGTGATCTGGGATACGCCGCTGCTCAGGGAGTTGGCTTCTGCTACAAAGGCCGCAGTCATAACTTATAGTTTAAACGAGGACGCAGATTATCACGCCGGCAACATTGTCGTCACCCGGGAAGGGACCAGTTTCGACCTCACCTGCGGCAGTGAAACCGGAAGCCGCCGGGTGGAGCTTGCCGTGCGGGGTGAGCACAATGTGTTGAACGCGCTGGCGGCGCTGACGGTCCTGGACCGGGTCGGCCAGAAACCTGCGGAGGCCGCGCCGACACTGTCGAAGTTCAGCGGCGCCGCCCGCCGCTTTCAGATCAAGGGCGAAGCCGGCGGCGTCACCATCGTCGATGATTATGCCCATCACCCCACCGAGGTAAAAGCGACACTCGAGGCGGCGCGGGCGGCCGGCTGGCAGCGGGTGATCGGAGCTTTTCAGCCCCATCTTTTCTCCCGCACCCGCTACCTTCACGACGAGCTCGGGCAAGTGCTCAACCTGTGCGATCTCGCCATCGTCACCGACGTGTTTGGCGCCCGGGAGGAGCCGGAGCCCGGCATCAGCGGCAAACTGATTGTCGACTCGGCGCTTAAATGGGAGCCGGGCGCGAACGTCGCCTATATTCCGCGCCCCCGTGACATCGTGCCGCTGCTGCTCGGGGAGATAAAACCAGGGGATCTGGTGGTCACTCTGGGCGCGGGCGACATCTTCAAGGTTGGCGATGACTTGCTGGCGGCGCTGAGACGGCAGGAGAACCTTGTCTGAGGTGAACTTGCTGGATGGCGCTGTCCGCGCCAGGCTGGAGGCGGCCGCCGGGCGCAGGGGCAAAGTCGGGTTAAGGTTAAGCAGGCTGACAACGATTGGCTGCGGCGGCCCGGCCGCCTTTTTCATTGAGGCGGCCAGCATTGCCCACCTGGCGGCAATTCTGGCGGCGACAGCGGAGCTGGATCTGCCCTGGTTACTGCTGGGCGGCGGTTCGAACCTGCTGGCGGCGGACGCGGGCTGGCCTGGGGTTGTTATCCGGTTGACCGGCGATTTGAAGAAATGCCGCCCTGATGGAGAGCGGCTCGACTGCGGCGGCGGCGCCTTGCTTCCCCGGGCAGCGGCCGCTGCCCGGGCGGCAGGCCTCTCGGGCCTGGAGCCGCTGGCCGGCATCCCGGGCACGGTTGGCGGCGCCGTGGCAATGAATGCCGGCGCTTTTGGCGCCGCCATTGGCGACCTTGTTGTAAGTGTGAAAATTTGTCTACCGGGTGAAACTGTCTTGCTTGACCATGAAGAGCTGGAATTTGCCTACCGGAGCGCGCGGCTTCCGGCCGGGGGGGTGGTTGGTAGGGTCGTTCTCTTGCTGAGACAGGCGCCGGAGCGTGACATTGAGAATTCGCTGCGCGACTATGGCAGGCAAAGGGCGTCGACCCAGCCGGCTGTCGGCCGGACGTTCGGCAGCGTGTTTAAAAACCCTCCCGGCGGAAAAAGCGCCGGCGAGCTGCTGGATCTGGCCGGTTGCAAGGGAATGCGCAGCGGCGCCGCCGCCGTTTCTGCGGCGCATGCCAACTTCATTGTCAACAAGGGCGGCGCCAGCGCCGCCGATGTCCTTGATCTAATGAACAGCTGCCGCCGCCGCGTGCGAGACAGTTTCGGCGTCGTTCTCGAACCCGAAGTCAGGCTGCTGGGCGGCATCTACCTGGATCCTTTGCCGTGAGCGGCGGCTCTCGCCGGCCGTGGCGGCTGGGTTTCCTGCTGCTTTTTCTGGCGGCCTGCCTTGCCGCCTTTTTCTGGTTAAGCCAGTCGTCGCTGCTGGCAGTTGAGCACATTGACGTTGACGGCAATACGGCCACGCCAACGGATCAGATTCTGGCAAGAGCCGCCCCCCTGCTTGACGGCCGCAGCTTGCTCAGCTTTTCTTTTGATGGTGTCGATGTCGCCCTGAAGCAGATGCCGTTCATTGCCGGTGTTGATATTGACCGGGATTTTCCCCACACAATTCACCTGCACATCCATGAGCGCCAGCCGGTTGCCTGGCTGAAGTCAGCCAATGGTTACCTTCTGCTGTCGAGCGACGGCTACCTGCTCGTCGCCGCACCGGCGCCGAGCGAGAACCTGCCGCTCCTGACAACAAAGGATCCCTGCAGCGACGCGGTCGGCCAGCGGGCCAGTTGCGGCGATGTCAGCACCGGCATCAATTTCCTCGCCGACGTGCCTGAAAATTTTGACCAGGAATTCACGAACGTCAGTGTGATTAGCGGCGACATTAGCGCCAGGACGAAAACAAATGTGAACATCCACTTTGGCTCGCTCGACAATTACATTCTCAAGTTCGAGGTGCTCAAGCAGTTGATTGCCAGGACGGCGGTAGCAGGCAAGGCGGTTTCAGTTGACGTCTCCGTTCCCGAGCGGCCGGTGACAAAAGCGGATGGCGGATGATGGGTGATGGATGGTGGATAAAACCAAAAACCAAAAAATAAAAAACTAAAAAACAATACCTGACTTGACAAATAGAAAATAATCACCATATTTATTTTCGAAACGCGAAACGCGAAACGCGAAACGCGAAACGCGAAACTCACTTTATATGAATAACCGGAACAATAAAAAACGGGGCGGCAGGGAAGTGGCCGCCTCTCCCTTCCCTCCGGTGGTCGCCTTGGACGTCGGCACCACCAAGATTGCCTGCCTTGCCGGCGAGCTTGACGAAAAGGGAAAACTGGGCAAGATTACCGGCACCGGCAACGCCCCCGCCCGGGGAATGCACAAGGGGGTGGTTGTTGACATTAAAGATGCGTCAGAGTCTATACGGGCATCGGCGGCGGCAGCCGGAGCCACGGAGGGCGCCGGCGGCGTCTTTGCCGGGGTGGCCGGCGCTCACATCGTTTCCATGAACAGGCGCGTTTCCCTCGACAATCCCAATCCGGACGGGCGCGTCACCAAGGCGGAACGCCAGGCGCTCCTGGAAAAATTGAAACGTGTTGATGTGTCGCCAGATCTGACGCTGATTCATGCGCTGCCGCGCCAGTACATCCTCGACGGCCAGGACGCCGTCACCCGGCCTGTCGGCATGTGGGCAACGCATATTGAGATGGAGGGCCATCTGGTGTTCGGAGCAATCAGCTCGATTCAGAATCTGGTGGCGGCGGTGGAAGGTGCCGGGCTTGAAGTCGAGGATATAGTACTGGAGCCGCTGGCGTCGGCCCGGGCCTGCCTGGAGAAGGAGGAGCTTGAATCGGGCGTCATGCTGGCGGACATCGGCGGCGGCACGACGGACGCGGTTATCTTTTCCGGCGGCAGGCTTGTCCATTCGGCAGTGCTGCCGGTGGGTGGAAACCATATTACCAGGGATATCTCGGTGGCGCTCAAGGTTCCTCTTGACGCCGCTGAAGAGATAAAAATCAACCACGGCCATGCGCAGAGCCACCTGGTCGAGGACATTGAGATGGCAAGATTCCCGGTTGCTACGGCGGCGGCCGGCTCCGAGCGGACGGTCACGTTCTCAAAAAAATTCCTGGCCCGCGTCATCGAGGCGAGGGTGACCGAGATTTTTTCGCTCGTTCACAAGCAAGCCAGGGAAAGCGGTTATCTCTCAAGCATCGCTGCAGGGATTGTCCTCACGGGCGGGTCGAGCCAGCTTGAGGGTATCTGCGGGCTGGCCGAGCAGGCGATGTCCCTGCCGTGCCGTCAGGGAACCCCAAGCAACGCCGCTACAGTTGTTGACATCCCCAGCAATCCCGTCTATGCTACCGCGGTAGGCTTGATTTTATACGGCAGCGAGCGTATTTTTAAGCGGGGGCCGGGCCGGCCGGCAGAAGGTTCAACCCATTCTTTAGGGTTATGGGAAGAGGTTCTAGCCAAGGTTAAGGGTTGGTTTGGGCGTCAGAGCAAAACCTAGACCCTGGAGGTTTTGACCATTATGTTGGATCCTGGTAGCAGTTACCTGGCAGTAATCAGAGTGGTGGGCGTCGGCGGCGGCGGCACTAACGCCGTCAACCGAATGGTAGACGCAGGCCTGAAAGGCGTCGAGTTTATTGCCGTCAACACGGATGCCCAGGCGCTGCTAATGTGCGACGCCGATGTCAAGTTGCACATCGGCGGCAAGATCACCCAGGGGCTGGGAGCCGGGGCCGATCCTGAAGTTGGGCGCGAGGCCGCCGAGGAAAGCCGCGATGAGATCCGCGAGGCGATCAAGGGCTCCGACATGGTGTTCGTGACTGCCGGCAAGGGCGGCGGCACCGGCACCGGCGCCGCCCCCGTCATCGCCGAGATAGCGAAAGAGCTGGGAGCGCTTACCGTAGGCGTAGTAACCAGGCCGTTCTCTTTTGAAGGGAAGCGTCGCAGCGACCAGGCCGAGGAAGGCATCCGCACTCTGCGGGAAAAAGTCGATACGGTCATCATTATTCCCAATGACCGCCTGCTCCAGGTGGTCGAGAAGCGCACTTCCATCATCGACGCTTTCAAGGTCGCCGACGACGTTCTCAGGCAGGGCGTCCAGGGCATCACCGACCTTATCACAGTTCCGGGGCTTATCAACCTAGACTTTGCCGATGTCAAGGCGATCATGAAGGACGCTGGCTCGGCGCTGATGGGTATCGGCATCGCCAGCGGCGAGAACCGCGCCGCCGAGGCCGCCAAGGCGGCAATCTCCTCACCGCTGCTGGAGGCATCGGTTGAAGGCGCAACCGGCATTCTGCTCAACATCACCGGCGGTCAGGACCTGGGCCTGTTTGAGGTCAACGAGTCGGCCGAAGTCATCTCCAGCGCCGCCGACGCCAATTGCAACATCATCTTTGGCGCCGTTATCGATGACAGCGTCAAGGATGAGGTCAAGGTCACCGTCATCGCCACCGGCTTCGACAAACGGCCCGGTCGCATGGGCCGTCGCGAGGCCGCCGGCGAACCGATGTTCAAGAGCGCCGCCGGCGAGCGCGGCCGTGAGGACGCCCCCGGCTTCGAGCTCAACGACGACATCCTTGATATTCCTACCTTCTTGAGGGAGAAAGAATAAACCCGGAGGCCGGATACTGGATTTTGGATATTGGCCAGAACCCAAAACCCTAAAAAACAAAGCTGTTGTTGATAAATAGTAGTTAATCGCTATAATCTTTTCGGAACTCGGAACTCGGAACTCGGAACTATCTTTAGGCAGGCATAGGCCTGTTTTTTTCTGGGCTGATGTTGCATGAACAGAAATCAGTCAGTTTATGATGGTGTGAACAGCCATGGATCATTCGCCAGGGTCAATCCGGTTCTGAGGCTGCCGTACGGATGGAAATTCACCAAGGCGCCCGCAGGCGTTAAAGTCTTTTTTACGATGCGGCACGGCGGCGTCAGCGAGCCTCCCTACGAGTCGCTGAACCTGGGATTTCACGTCGGCGACGATCACGAGCATGTCATCCAGAACCGGCGCGCCCTCTCGGAGGCGCTTGGGATTGCCCCGGCCGGCATAACTTCGCCGCGGCAGCGGCACACCTCACGAGTGATGCTCCTCGAGCACGACGAGCAGGTTGGCGCGGGAGCTTATGGCGAGGAATCGTTTTTCGACCCCTGCGACGGGCTTGCCACCGCGCTGCCGGCGGCCCCGATCCTGCTTCAGTTTGCCGACTGCCTGCCGGTTGCGCTCATGGCCGGCGGCCCGCGGCTCGCCGCCTGCGTGCTGCACGCTGGGCGCAGAGGTATCGTTGACGGGGTTGTCAGGAACGGAGTCGCCATGATGACTGATCAATTCGGAGTCAGGCCGGTCGCGATCACGGCGGCGCTGGGCCCGGCGATCGGGCCCTGCTGCTACGAGGTCGGCTCCGGGATCGCGCGTGAGTTTGAGGCGAGGTTCGGCCCGGAGGCGGTTGCCGGCGCCAACGTCGATCTTGCCGCCGCGGCTATCATCGATCTGAAAAGCGCCGGCATACCGCCAGAGAACATCCATCTGCTGGATGCTTGCACCTGCTGCAACCATGAATTACTATTCCTTTCGCCGCGACGGCGTGACCGGCCGCCACGGCGCCATCGCCTGGATCGAAAAACTAGATGGCGAATGATTCAAATTCGGGATACGGATTTTGGAAAGCTGCATGACCAGCTTTTTCGAAACGCGAAAACGCGAAACTCTTGGAAACTCAAAACACGGAACCACACAGATGAAAAAACCTCAATCAGCCTTGCCACAGAGGCTTCACTACCCGGACGATGAAAAGCATCTTCCTTGGCTGGCCGCGCTTCTGGACGGTTATGCGATCGCGGACGCCGGCGTTGCCATTGCCATCGCAAATGAGATCAAGAGACGGAAAAAACGTCTGGCGTGCGGCAAAGGATGCGGAAGCTGCTGCGAAACCCAAAAGGATGTCCCCCTTTACCCGCACGAGCTGGTCGGAATCTACTGGTACGTTATGGAAAAAATGGCCACGCCGGAAAGGGAAGGGCTGAAGAGCCGGCTTGCAAGTCATGCGGCCGGCCTCCCCTGCCCGTTCCTGATCCGGGGGTCATGCGTCATTCATCCGCTCCGGCCGCTTGGCTGCAGGCAGTTCAATGTCTTTGGCAGCCGCTGCCTGCCGGACGAAGACCCCTTCTTCACACGAAGAGGCGGCGTCCTCACTCCTCTTGTTGAATATACCGACCGGGCCTTCGCCGCCGTCATTTCCTTCTACGATACAAATGAAAAGAATGCGGCGGCAGCCGTCCGCGACATTCGGGCCCAGATTTTTAATCTTCAAACTTTCGACTGGAAGAAGCTGGCCGCCAACATTTCGCAGAAAGAAAAAGCGGGTTGACGATGAAGCGCCGCCTTAAAACCGCCGCCGACCTTGACGCCCGCCGCATCCGCGATAATCTTGCCCGCGTGCGCGAGGAAGTTGCGGCTGCTTGCTCCCGCGCCGGACGCGGCGCCTCTGAAGTAGAAATCCTGGTCGCCACCAAGTATGTCTCCGCTGACGGCCTCGCCGTCCTTGCCGACGCCGGCATTGTCCTCATCGGCGAGAACCGGGCCCAGGATCTTGTTGCCAAGCACCGTCTTTATGGCCCCCGTTTCACCTGGGATTTCATCGGCCACCTGCAGAGCAACAAGGTGCGGCGGGTGCTGCCGCTGATGCGGCTGATCCATTCGCTGGATTCCCTGAGCGTGACCGCGGAAATCAACCGCCACGCCCGGACCCGGACAAATGTGCTCCTTGAAGTCAACGTTGGCCAGGAGGCGGGCAAGTGTGGTATCATTCCATCCGAAGTTGACCGCTTCCTTGAGGAGGCTGCAAAATTTCCAAAGGTGAACTTCACCGGCCTCATGACAATGCCTCCCCTGGCGGCCAACCCCGAGGTTGTCCGGCCCGCCTTTGCGGCCCTGCGCCGCCTGGCTTCCGATCTCTCCCAAAAATGGCATGGCAAGTACAGCTTCGAGAGACTTTCCATGGGGACAAGCCAGGATTTCGCCGTCGCGGTCGAGGAAGGCGCAACGATCATCAGGGTTGGCAGCGTGCTTTACGAGTAATCCGGATGGAGCACGTATGAACAAGGGTTAAAGAGACCAAGGTAGAACAAAAACGGAAAGAGAGTGAAGCGCCCTTGACTCTCTGCTGCCGAGACAGTTTTCAAGTCGCAACGAGCACTGGAGGTGATTGCGATAGCCAACGGCAATATGTGGAACAAAGCGCTTGTCTATTTCGGTCTCGCCGAGGACGATCTTGACAATGAGCGGGAATTTGACGAGGAAGAAGAGCATCTGGCGGCGCACCGCGAGCTGGAGGAATCGTACCGGGAGCGGCCTAACGTCCGCAAGATCAATCGCAGAAAGCGCCGGATCGATTACGATGACATCTATCCCGAGGAAAAAAAGGTCGCCCGGGTGCGGCCGCTCAGGGCGGCGGCTTCTCCGGCCAAAGTGCGCGTGCATCTGATCCTGCCCAAGAGCTTCAACGACGCCCAGCAGGTGGCCGACAAGCTGAAGGGGGATGTGCCCGTCATCCTTAATTTACAGAGTGTCGACCGGGAACTGGCCAAGCGGCTGATTGATTTTTCCAGCGGCCTGACCTACGCCCTCGACGGCGGCATGCAAAGGGTGGCGGACAAGGTATTCATGCTGACGCCGCGCAACGTTGACGTCTCCGCCGAAGAGAGGGCGCGCCTGATGGAGAAAGGATTCTTTAATCAGTCATGACCGTGGCCGGCATCGGGTTGATAGGCTCGGGCAATATTGGCGCCGCATTCGTGAAGGGCTGGATTAGATCCGCCCCCGCGATGTCCGGACGGATAACGGTTGCCGACGCCCGCCCGGAGGCTGCGGAGAAGCTGGCCGGCGAGACCGGGACGGCGGTTGCCGGCTCAAATCAGGAACTGGTGGAAAAATCGGACCTGGTGCTGCTGGCGGTGAAGCCGGGCGACGTGGAGGCGGCTTTAAAAGACACACTGCCCCGGTTTAGCCGGGAGAAAGCACTCGTCTCCGTTGCCGCCGGCCGGACAATCGCTTTTCTGGAGGCGCTGTTCCCGCAAGAGGTTCCTGTTTTCCGGCTGATGCCGAATCTGGCAATTGAGGTTGGCGCCGGCACGATTGCATTTGCCGCCGGGCACAACGTTGATAAGGAGTTTAAAGATGAGGTGGCCGGCTTGATCTCGATGCTGGGCCGGGTGGTCCCGCTTGAGGAGAAATTTTTTGCCGCCGCCACCGCCATTGGCGGCAGCGGGCCCGGCTTCCTGGCGCTGATAATGGAGTCTTTCATCGACGCCGGCGTTCTTGCCGGCCTTCCCGCCGCCGCCGCCCGCGAGCTGTCTGGATCCATGCTCGCCGGCACGGCAGAGCTGATCGGCGGGGCCGGCCTCGGGCCGGCGGCGCTGCGGCGCCGCATCACCTCGCCGGCGGGAACCACTGCGGCCGGGCTGGCGGTGCTGGAGAGGCACGGCGCCCGCGCGGCGATAATCGAAGCGGTGCAGGCGGCCGCCGGGCGCGCCCGCGAAATGGGCTAAAGTCATGGGCAATGCCACGATTGCCAATTTCGTTGATGCGCTGTTTTACGTTTATTATATTCTGATCATCGCCAGGGTTTTGTTCAGCTGGCTCCGGGCACCATCGGGGACCTTGCTGATGATCTACCGTTTTGTCTACGACGTCACCGAGCCATATCTGGGCTTGTTTCGCCGGATAATCCCCCTGGCGGGGTCAATTGACTTCAGTCCTTTTGTCGGCCTGATCGTGTTGGGGATCATCCAGAGCATTGTCCGCAGTTTGATCTTGACCGGCAATTTTTAATTGACAAGGAGGAATGGTTATGAGATTGACACCGCTGGACATCAGGCATAAGGAATTCGCACGCGCGATGCGGGGCTACAAGGACATCGAGGTGGATGAGTTCCTCGATGACATCGCCGACGAGTTTGAGCGCGTTTTCAACGAAAACATTGACTACAAGGAAAAAGCTGAGTCAATGGAAGACAAGGTGGAGCAGTACCGCAACATTGAGGAGACGCTGAAGAAAACGCTGGTCTCGGCCCAGCAGCAGGCCGAGGAGATGAAGCAGAACGCCAAGAAGGAGGCGGACCTGATCCTCCGGGACGCCGAGCTAAAAGCGCGCAGTATCCTCAACGACTCGTACGCCGAGCGGCAGAAGATCCAGCGCTCGGTCCAGGCGCTGAAGCAAAAGAACGAAGATCTGCGATATCAAATGCGGTCTGTGCTAGAGAGCTATATGAACATGCTTGACCAGGAAGGTGAGCTTGACGGCGAAGACGGCCTGGAAGAAGCGGCCACCGCCATGCCGGCGGCCGCCGCCGACTTTGAGACCGAAGTTGTCAGGACGAAAGATTTTGTCTCCGCGGCTGATTTTGCCGCAGCCCTGAACGATTCGGACGCAGCCGCGGAAGGGGAGACTGAACCGGCGCAGTTGCATGACAACGGCAGCCTGGAAACGTCGGCGCCCGCGATTGAGCCGCCTGCCGGTGAGGCCGGCCCGCCTTCTGTTGAGGCGGGAAAAAAGGCCCCGTCTTCCGGGGACGAGGCCGATCCTTTTGCCGATGCCGAGGTGACTGCCGATGAAGACGAATTTAAATGGTGATTAAACGGATGCCGGATTCTGGATGACCGGAAACCAGAAGCCAGAAACCGGAAACTTTGACCTTTAAGCTTGTTCGGGGTTTTGGAGACTGGGCTTTGCTGGAGGTACGCGTCTTCCCGGGCGCGAGGAAGTCGGAGATCACAGGGACAGCGGGCGGCCGCCTGCGGGTGAAGGTCCAGGCCCCTCCGGTCGAGGGCAAGGCCAACCAGGCCCTGCTCAAACTGCTTGCTGGTGAGCTGGGCATGAAAAAGAACCGCCTCAGGCTTATCTCCGGGGAGCGCTCCCGCAATAAAACCGTGCTTCTTTGTAGAATCAAGCCCGCACAGGCGCAAGCGATGATAAAAAAGGCGCTGAAAAGCCGGATGCCGGATGCTGGATGATGGAACTCGGAACTCGGAACTAATTTTTCTTGAAAACTGTCCCAGTTAAGCTGTTTTCGCGCCTGTTTCTCCTGCTGGGGGCTGACCTTGTCTCCAAGCTGCTCGTGCGCGAGTTCATGTCACCCGAACAGTCCATCCACGTCCTCCCCTTTTTTCGGATGGAGTACGTGCGCAACCAGGGCATCGCCTTCGGCATCCTCGAGGGCCATACGGCTGCAATTATCTTTGCCAGCTCGGTGGTGGTGGTATTGCTGGCGCTGGCCGCGGTCACACTTCGCCGCGACAACCGCTGGACCTGGGCTTTTGCCTTGCTGGGGGCAGGCAGCATCGGCAACTTGGCTGACCGCCTTTGGATGGGCAGCGTGACAGACTTTATCCGCCTTCCATACTGGCCCGCATTCAATCTTGCCGATGTCTTCATTGTGGCCGGTGTCTTATTGCTGGTCAAAACACTGCTCTGGCAGTAGGGAGCAGATACCGGATGCTGGACTCTGGATGATTCAAATGCGGAATGCGGATTCTGGAATGAGGAATGAAAAACCAAAAACCGATCATACAACTCGTTCAGAACAATACCTAAAAAATCACTTGACAGGTTGCAAATAATAACCGCAGTTTTTTTCGAGACGCGAAAAAGCGTAATTCAAAACTCGGAACTTTGAACTCCTTTCGAATAACCATTACCGCCGCCGAGGACAATGAGCGCCTCGACCGGCTGCTCTCCCGCGAGCCCCGAATAGGCTCGCGCGCCGCCGGGCAAAAACTGATCGCCGCGGGGCAGGTGCTGGTGGACGGCAGGCGCCAGAGCAAGAACTTTCGCGTCCATGCCGGTCAGGCGATAAGCGTTCTCCTGCCGCCGCAGGCTGACGAGCGGCTTACCCCTGAGCCGATGGATTTACACGTTTCCTTCGAAGACGACTTCCTGCTCGTCGTTGACAAGCCGGCCGGCTTGGTTGTCCATCCGGCAAAGGGCCATCAGACCGGGACGCTTGTGCACGGCCTTCTCAGTCACCGGATTAGCGGCGGTTATCCGGGCCGCCCCGGCATCGTGCACCGGCTTGACAAGGATACCTCCGGCCTTCTGATAGTCGCCAAGGACGAGGAGACGCACCGGCGGCTGGCGCGGATGATGGCGGCCCACGAGATCAGCCGCACCTACCTGGCGCTTGTGCACGGCCGCTTCCAGGCGGGGTCCGGCACCGTCGAGGCGTCCATTGCCCGCGATATTCGCAACCGCAAGCGGATGGCGGTGGCCCCGAGCCGCGGCCGCAGCGCAATTACACACTTCAAGGTGCTGGAAAGCTGGCCGGAAACACCCGGCGGCAGGGGCGGCGTCCAGGTTGGCGGGATTGCGCCGGGCACAGCCGGAAAAGAGGAAACCGGGGGTTTTTCCCTGCTGGAGGTAACGCTGGAGACGGGCCGCACCCACCAGATCCGCGTTCATCTGGCGGCCATCGGCCACCCTGTCGCCGGCGACAGGGTTTATGGCCGCCGCGGTGGCCGGGACCACGGCGACCCCGTGGGAGCCGGGCACCAGTTCCTCCATTCCGCCCGGCTCGAGTTCACGCATCCCGTCACCGGAAACGCCGTAAAGGTCAGCGCGCCGCTGCCGCCGGATCTGCAATCGACGCTGAACAAGCTGCGGCAGGAACCCGGGGCACAGTAGCCCGATAAATAAAACGGGCAGTCATGTAAAATAGATTTTGTTAAACGTTAACCGTTAAACGTGGAACTCGGAACTCGAAAACTCGGAACTCATCCCGGCCGGGAGGCATCCTGAAACTGCCGCGGCTGGTAATCTCGGCTCCCCACCGGAGCTCCGGTAAAACCACGCTCAGCATCGGGATCTGCGCCGCTCTGGCGCAGGCTGGCCTTGACGTCAGGCCGTTCAAGAAGGGGCCGGACTTCATCGACCCCATGTGGCTGAGCGCCGCCGCCGGCCGTGCCTGCCACAATCTCGACCTGTTCATGATGGGCGAAGACCGGATCCGCCAGTCTTTCTACGCAAACAGCCCGGGCGCAGACCTGGCAATCATCGAGGGCAACATGGGGCTGTTTGACAGCATCGATATTGACGGAGCGGGCAGTACCGCCGATATGGCCCGCACACTTGACGCTCCGGTGCTGCTGGTCATCAACTGCCGCAACATGACGCGCTCGGTGGCGCCACTGATCCAGGGCTTTACCAGATTTGAACCAGATGTCAACATAGCCGGCGTCATTCTCAACAAAGTCTCGGGCCCGCGCCACGAGGAGAAGCTGCGCCGGGTGATCGAGCGCTACTGCAACGTCGAGGTAGCCGGCGCTGTCCGGCGCCGGCCCGAGATGGGAATCGCCATGCGTCACCTGGGGCTCGAGCCGGCCCGGGAGGCGTTGGCTTCGGCCGAGGTTATCGCCAGGATTGAAAAGACAATCGCCGGCTGCGTCGATCTGGCCCGGCTGCAACAGGTTGCCGCATCGGCGCCCGATCTGCCCGGCATGAGCATCCCCGCCCCGGAATTCTCGGCGCCATCGGTGCGCCTGGGCCTGGCGCAGGACCGGGCCTTCACATTTTATTATCCTGAAAATCTTGCGGCGCTGCGCGCGGCGGGAGCCGAGCTGGTTCCCTTCAGCCCTCTGAATGACTCCACGCTGCCGCCCGGCTTAAATGGGCTCTATATCGGCGGCGGCTTCCCGGAGGTATTTATAAGTCAGCTGGAAGGCAACTCAGCGCTGCGCCATGAGATCCGTGCCGCCGCCGCCGCCGGCATGCCCATTTACGCTGAGTGCGGCGGTCTCATGTATCTGTCCAGAAAGATCACCTGGAAGGAAAGAACCGGCGAGATGGTGGGCGCCCTCCCGGGCGACATCGTTATGCACGACAAGCCCCGCGGCCATGGCTACATCAGTCTCAGGACAACCGGAGCGGGAGGATGGTTTGCCCCCGGCGCCCTGCTTAAGGGACATGAATTTCACTATTCGGAGGTCGTGAACTTCGATGGCGGGGAGTTTGCCTATGACGTTGTCAGGGGAACGGGTCTGTCCGGGGGGAATGACGGCATCATCCACAACAACATCCTGGCGTCTTATGCGCACCTGCACGCGCTGGGGTCGCCAGGCTGGGCCGAAGGGTTCATTGGGAAAGCAATGCGCTGAGATCTTCGCCTTCGGCTCAGGATGACAGCGTTCCTGGGCAAATTGCAGGACCAATTTGGTTTTTAATTCCGAAATCCGGAATCAGCGTACTCTGAACTTGGAACTTTGAACTAAAACCATGTCCCGCTTTTCCTCTTTGAAAGCTGAGGTTGTTGAGGCGCTGCTGGCAGCCGATTTTGACCGCGTCGCGCAGCTGGCGGCGGCCAGCCGGCGTGTTTTTACCATTCTCATTTCGCTGGCCTACGACAAGGAAAGCCTCATCACCTGGCGCGGCATCGAGGCGATCGGGCCGGCAGTCGGCGCCCTGGCCGGCAGCGATCCCGGCGCCGCGCGCGACATCGTTCACCGCCTGCTCTGGTCGGTAACGGAGGAATCGGGCGCGATCGGCTGGAGCGCGCCGGAGATGCTGGCGGAGATCGTTGCCGGCAGCCCCGGCAGCTTTCAAGATGTTGTGCCGATCATCCCCTCTTTTTTTGAAGAGCCACCGCTGAGGCCCGGGGTGCTCTGGGCGCTGGGACGGCTCGCCGCCGCCGGCGTCATCCTGCCCGCCGGGGCGGGGCAGATTGTTGCCGCCGGTCTTAAAGCCCGCGACCCCGCCGCCAGGGGGATGGCCGTCTGGGCGGTTGGTTGCCTCGGGCTGAAGGAAATGCTGGCGGCGATAAGTTCCTTAACCACCGACCCCGGCCGGTTCATGTTGTACAGGGGCCATGAGCTTGTCAACACCGGCATCGGGGATCTGGCGGGTGAAGTTTCCCTCGGTTTGCAGGCAAAACAACCGCCAGGCCCGCCGGCGGGAAAATTAACAGCCTCACCATAAAACCGGTGGCGGGCCCTATTGACAAGGGAAGCCGGCGGGTATAAATTACCTCTTGTGCCTTATACCTTGCAAGGTATAGAGTCCCTGCCGTGTGAATCAGAACGCCGTTTGCAAGCATTCGTCGCAGCGGGGGACGTGTATTGACACGTTTGGAGCCGGCGTGTTATTTTTCCAGATACTTTCGGGGGTATTGCAGTGGCAAGCCTTTCCAAAATCGGGATGATAGTTCGAGCTACCTTATGAAAGGGAAGGAAGAATGAGCGGTCTTACATTGTTTTTCGGGCTGTTTTTCTATCTGGCGCTCGCGATCTTTCTTGTTGGATTCCTGGGAAAAATCTGGAAGTATGCGTTCACCCCGGCGCCGCTCCGGATTCCACAGACGCCCGCACCGGTGCACGCTGCCGGCGTGCCGGTGCGAATGTTTCAGGAAGTGGTTTTTTTCAAGAGCCTGTTCCGGGGCAACAAGCTCCTCTGGATTGGCGGCTATCTGTTTCATCTCGGCCTTCTCTTCATTCTCGTTGAGCACCTGCGCTTCATTATTGCTCCCACTTCCTCTGTCTTAAACACCCTCGTAACCTACGATCTTTATTCCGGCTTCGTTCTGCTGGGGGCGCTGACTTTTCTTTTGATTTTGAGGGTGGCAATTGACAGGCACCTTTATATTTCCCTCGCCAGCGACTACGCCCTGCTGCTGCTGCTGATGGCAGTCGCGTCCTCGGGTCTGCTTTCCCGGTTCTGGGACGGCGGCCATATCAGGATGAATCTTCCCCAGGTCAAAGCTTTTATTGCCGGGCTCGTCACCTTTAACAACATCGGCTCGGTGCCCACGAACAAGCTCTTCCTGATCCACTTCAGCCTCGTGCTGATATTGTTAATTTACTTCCCGTTCAGCAAGCTGATGCACGCCGGCGGCCTTTTCTTCAGCCCGACGCGCAACCAGGTTGACAATCCCCGGGAGAAGCGCTGGGCGACCCCGTGGGTAAAGACGCGGCCCACCGCCACCCTGCCGGCGCTGGAAATGCAACAGCAGCAGGCTCCGGCGGCGGCGCCGGTGCAGGAGCCTGCCGCCGAAGGCTAGCGGCGGGGCCAAGGTTGTAACCCGAAGCTTTCAGGACAAAGCTCGGATGGAAACTCGCGAGGTTGCGATAACTGCGAAACCTCGGACACAAAGACAAGGAGGAAAAAATGAGTTTCGAGTTCAGCGGCAAGACATATGAAACTGACGACGATGGCTACCTTATTAACCTCGATGACTGGAACCAGGATGTGGCCGCCTACATCGCCGAGCAGGAAGGCGTCGAGATGACCGACGCTCACTGGGAGGTCGTCAACTTTCTCAGGACCTACTACAAGGAATACAGCATCGCGCCGGCCATCAAGATCCTGATAAAGGAGATGAAGAAGATGTTCGGCCCGGAAAAGGGCAATAGCGCTTACCTGTACAACCTTTATCCGGCCGGCCCGGCGCTCCAGGCCTGCAAGATCGCCGGCCTGCCGAAGCCGACCGGCTGCGTCTAGGCGCCAGAGGCAAGCTCAGAGCCAGGATCATGACAGGGGGCAGTGAAAGGATAATATGACATGGCGGAACCAGCTGCTGAGAAAACGCTGCTTGACGTAGTTACAGAAGCAGACACAGACAAGAACGCCAAGGGACCGGAGCTGACCGGGGAGATCAATGTTCCCCGCGTCGAAGAGGGCCGAATCGTCAAGGGAAAACTTTCGGGGGCCAAACCTCACGCGGCCAAGCCCGAGATAATGACGGCGCTCGGCTTCCCGGACACCCTCGTTGACAACTGGGAAGAGGCGGCAGTAAAGCGGCTGGGCGAACTTCTGGAGAAGTACAAATCACTCCAGGTTTACCTTGATATCTGCGTCCGCTGCGGCTCCTGCACGGACAAGTGCCAGTTCTTCCTCGGCTCCGGCGACCCGAACAACATGCCGGTCGCCCGGGCGGAGCTGCTCCGGCGCGTCTACAAGAAATACTTCACCACGGAAGGAAAGCTGTTTGGCAAGCTGGCCGGCGCCCGCAAGCTAGACCTAAAGCTGCTGGGCGACTGGTACGCCTATTTTCACCAGTGCTCGCAGTGCCGCCGCTGCTCGGTGTTCTGCCCCTACGGCATCGATACGGCCGAGATTTCGATGGCGGCCCGGGAGATCATGGACTCCATCGGCCTGGGGCAGAAATATTGCGACATGACAATCGGCAAGCTGCTGGAAATCGGCAACAACCTCGGCATGAATCCCAAGGCCCTGACCAATACGCTCGAGTCAATCGAGGAGGATATCGAGGAGGAGGACGGGGTGCCGGTGAAACTGCCCCTGGACGTCGAGGGGGCGGACATCCTGCTGGTGACGCCGTCTGCCGACTTCTTCGCCAGCCCTCATGTGGAGTCCCTGATCGGCTACGCCAAGGTCTTTCACCAGGCGGGCGTCAGCTGGACGATGAGTTCGCTGGCCTCTGAGGCCGGAAACTTCGGCATGTTTGTCGGCAATTACACCCTGATGCAAAAGGCGGCGATGCGCATCCGCAACGCCATCGAGCAGATCAAGCCCAAGCGGCTGATCGTGGGCGAATGCGGCCATGCCTGGAGAATTGCATACTCGTTCTGGAACACCCTCATCGGCCCCTTTGATTCACTGGATCCAAACTATCCGGCGCCACAGCATATCTGTGAATATACCCTCGATCTGGTCAAGCGGGGGGCCATCAAGCTGAACAAGGAGGCCAACGACGAGTTCACGGTGACATTCCACGACTCCTGCAACGTCGCCCGCGCCTCGCGGATGGGCAGCCGCCCCGGCGGCCAGTTCACGATCCCGCGGGAGCTGATCAAGGCGTCCTGCAACAAGTACGTGGAGATGGACCCCGCCACTACCATGGAAAAGACGTTCTGCTGCGGCGGCGGCGGCGGCCTGCTTACCGACGAGATCATGGAGACCCGCATCGCCGGCGCCATGCCCAGAATGCAAACGCTGCACGCGGTGATGGAGAGTGACGGCGTCAACTTTATGGCGCTGATCTGCGCCATCTGCAAGGCTCAGTTCACGAAAATCATGCCCAAGTACGGCGTTCCTATGGAAGTAGCCGGTGGCGTCCACCAACTGGTGGGTAGGGCGATAGAACTGGGGGCGAAAGAATGAAAACGAGGGCGGCGGTTGCTTTCATTATTTTTCTGGTTATCCTGATGCTTCCGTTCATTATTAACGCTTCCGGCGGGCGTATGTTTCAGGGCTCGGGAGGGCCAGGCTGCGCCGCCGCGCTGGCTCAGTACAATCAGCCGCAGGCGCTTGACTGCAGCGTCGCGGCGTCGGCGCAGTACCGGCAGACCCCGCCGCTGCCGGACATGTTTGACCACATGAACCATTTTGATGCTTTTATTCAAGAGGGGCTGACTCCGAAGAATTGTTTATTGTGCCACACCGACAGGGCGAATTTCTGCGATAAATGTCACGGTTACGTGGGGGCCAATCCGTCGATTAGTTAGGAAGGATTGAGCGGCGGATTCGCTGTAGCCGGTCGCAATCAGTCAAGCGCTCCGAAGTCAAAACTCGTGCCAGCCCCGTAGACTCTGCACCCGGCGGCAAAATGACCGGATGCTGTTGCGGACCAAACAAAAAGGAGGACAAATGGCAGACGATTTAAAAACCCCACTCCTCGACGAGCTGGAAAAGGGGCCCTGGCCCAGCTTCGTTAAGGACATCAAGAGCCTGGCGGGAAAGAAGGAGATGGCCAAGGACCTCCTGCGGCAACTGGAGAAGTCTTACGAAGACAAACGCGGCTACTGGAAGCATGGCGGCCTAGTCGGCGTAATGGGTTATGGCGGCGGCGTCATCGGGCGCTACTCCGCCTTGCCGGAGGAATTTCCCGGCGTCTCGCATTTCCACACCCTGCGCATCAATCAGACGTCGGGATGGTTCTATACCGCCGATGCCCTGCGGGAGATCCTGAACATCTGGGAGGAGCACGGCTCGGGCCTCCTGAATGTGCACGGCTCCACCGGCGACCTGGTGTTGCTGGGAACGCGCACCGAGGAGCTGGAACCCACCTTCCGGGCCCTGACTGAGAAAGGCTGGGACCTGGGCGGTTCCGGCTCCGACTTAAGAACCCCGAGCTGCTGCGTCGGGCCGGGGCGCTGCGAGTACGCCTGCTACGATACCCTCAGCCTGGCGTACAACCTGACTCATGCCTACCAGGATGAATTGCACCGCCCCATGTTCAACTACAAGTACAAGATCAAGATGTCCGGTTGCCCCAATGACTGCACCGCCGCCATCGCCCGGTCGGACATGGGCATCATCGGCATTTGGAAGGACGACATCCAGGTGAAGCCGGATGCCGTTGCCGAGTACGTCGATAGCGGCCTCGACGTCCAGGGTCTGGTGGTGGAGAACTGCCCCACCGGCTGCATCGAGCTGGACGGCAATGAGATCAAGATCGACAACAGCAACTGCGTCAAGTGCATGCACTGCATCAACGTGATGCCGAAGGCCCTCAGTCCCGGCAAGGAGCGCGGCGCCGCCATTACCCTGGGCGCCAAGGCCCCGATTGTCGAGGGGGCGCTGTTCGGGTCAGTCATTATTCCTTTTATGAAGCTCGAGGAACCTTTCGAGGAAGTGCACGACCTCATTGAGAGGATCTGGGAATTTTGGGATGAGCACGGCACCAACCGTGAGCGCATCGGCGAGTTCATCGAGCGCGTCAGCCTGGCGACATTCCTGGAAGGCATCGGCGAGAAGCCGCTGCCGCAGATGATCAAGGCTCCGCGTGACAACCCCTACGTCTTCTACGAAGAGTATTATGCGGAAGAAGGTGAAGGCGAGAAATAACAGTCCGGGATTGAGGCGGCCCGGCGCCGGTCCGGCGCGGGCGGCCATGGTTTGAACTTCAGACTTTACAGGAGGGATGTAATGGCAACCGAAGTTGAAAGAAAAACAGATATAGGCCCGCCACATTATGAGAAATTCCTGCATCCGCTGGTGAAGGAGAACTACGGCAAGTGGGAGTACCACGAGACGCTGGCCCCCGGCGTGCTGATGCATCACGGCCCTGCCGGCGACCTTTACACCGTCAGGGTGTCATCGCCGCGGCTGGTGTCCATCAATTTCCTCAACAATATCCTGGACCTGGCGGACAAGTATGCCGACGGCTACCTGCGGTTCACCAGCCGCAACAATGTCGAGTTTCTGCTGGCCAACAAGGACAACATCGAGCCGCTCAAGAAGGAAATCAGTGAACTGGGGTTGCTTGTCGGCGGCACCAACAACGCCATCTCCAACATCGTCCACACCCAGGGCTGGGTGCACTGCCACTCGGCGGCCACCGACGCCTCGGGCCTGGTCAAGTCGGTGATGGACGAGTTGGCGGAGTACTTCACCTCCCAGAAGCTGCCGGCCAAGCTGCGCATTGCCGTGGCCTGCTGCCTGAACATGTGCGGCGCCGTGCACGCCTCCGATATCGCCATCCTGGGCGTCCACCGGACTCCACCCAAGATCGACAATGCGACACTACCCAACCTGTGTGAGATTCCCACTACTGTGGCGTCCTGCCCCAACAACGCCATCCGGCCGACTTCCATCGAGGGCAAGACGACGGTCAAGGTGGACGAGGACAAGTGCATGTACTGCGGCAACTGTTACACGGTCTGCCCGGCCATGCCGCTGGCCGACCCCCTGAACGACGGCGTCTCCATCTGGGTCGGCGGCAAGATCTGCAACGCCAGAAGCGAGCCGATGTTCACGAAGCTGGCAATTCCCTACCTGCCGAACAATCCGCCACGGTGGCCGGAGGTTACCGGCGCAGTCAAGAACATTGTCGAGATCTACGCCGCGAATGCCAAGCCCTACGAGCGCGTGGGCGAGTGGATCAACCGCATTGGCTGGCCGAAGTTCTTTGATCTGACCGGGATCGAGTTCACCAAGTATCACCTCGATGACTTCCGGCATGCCGGCACGACCTACAGAAGGTCTCTACACAACAGGTATTAGGAACGAGGAGGTTCTTTAAATGGCAATTCCGGTGGAGCAGCTGGCGGACGAGATGTATGAGATCATCAAGGAGAGCGCCGGCGTCAAGAAGCTGAAAGGCGGCGATCTCACCAAGGCGATGGTGGCCAAGTACGGCGATGAGGTCTCCCGCGCAGACGCCAAGGCTGCGATCAGGATGCTGATTGATTCCGGCCGTTGCGTCTACGGTTATTTTGGTGGAAGCTCGATTGAGCTGCCGCACTCGGAAGCTGCAGAGAACAAGTAATCCGGGCGCCTGCGACGCCCGGCTCTGAGGCCCGCGGCGGCCGGCCTGAAGGCCGGCGCTGTGCGCAGGGCTTGGGATCCAAAGGAGACACACATGGCGGTAGTATTGAAAACAAGAAAAAGGGAGATTGGCGCTGCAACCTACAGCCGCGGCCGCGAGGGCTCACACCTCAGGCCGAGCTACGTCGCCAAGACTCCGCCCTGCCAGAATGCATGTCCGAGCAGCAACGACATCCGCGGCTTTCTGACGACCATCGCCCAGGGCGATGACAACGGCCTCGCGATGGAGGCGGCGGCCGAGAAGGCCTGGCGGTTGCTGACCGAGACAAACCCGCTGCCGGCGGTGCTGGGCCGGGTATGCCCGCATTTCTGCGAGACTGACTGCAACCGGCAGTACAAGGATGAGGCGGTCTCGATCAACCAGATCGAGCGCTTCATCGGCGATTTTGGCATCAGCAACAAGCTGGCCCACGAGAAGCTGGGGGATGACAGCCACAGCGAGAGGGTGGCCGTCGTCGGCTCTGGTCCGGCGGGCCTGTCATGCGCTTTCCAGCTGGCCAGGCGCGGCTATCCGGTCACTATTTTTGAGGCGTTCCCCAAATCCGGCGGGATGCTCCGCTACGGCATCCCCAGCTACCGGCTGCCGGAAGATATCCTTGACGCCGAAGTGGCGGCGCTGGAGGCGCTGGGCGTTGAGATCAGGTACGAGACCCGCATTGGCGCGGACGTCTCGATTGAGGACATCAAGAAGGACTACGACGCCGTCTTCCTGGGCATCGGCGCCCATGAGGGCTGGAACCTGGGCATTCCCGGCGAGGAAGGCGAGGGCGTCATGAACGCCGTCGAGTTCCTGAACAAGGTCAATTCGGGCGAGGACGTTGACGTCAAGGGCAAGAAGGTCCTGATTATCGGCGGCGGCAACAGCGCCGTTGACGCGGCGCGCGTCTCCCTGAGGATGGGGGCCGAGCCACAGATCGTTTACCGCCGCACCCGGGACGAGATGCCGGCCGAGGTCGAGGAGATCGAGGACACTGAGGCGGAGGGGATTCATATCGAGTTCCTGGCGGCTCCGGTGGAGGTAATCCGCGAAGGCGGCAAGGTAACCGGCCTGAAAGTGCAAAAGATGGAGCTGGGCGAGCCCGACGACAGCGGCCGCCGCCGGCCGGTGCCAGTTGAGGGGTCAGAGTTTGTCATCGACGCCGACATGGTGCTGCCCGCCATCGGCCAGGGCCCCCGGTTCGGCGGCATCGAGGCCTTCAAGGACGAGAAAGGCTGGATAACCGTGGATGAGGCCACTGGCCAGACGGCGGAGAAAGGCGTCTACGCCGGCGGCGACGTCACCAACCGGCTGGGAACCGTCACCGAGGCGATCGGCCTGGGCCGCAAGGCGGCCGAAGCGATTGATTATTACATCCGCGGCGAGGAGATGCCGAAAGAGTATCCGCCGCCGGTGGTCAAGTTCGACAAGATGGCGGCCAGCTATTATTCTCCCGCCGACCGGGCCCAGAAGGTCATGCAGCCGGGCGATGAGCGCAAAACGAACTTCAATGAGATCGTCTCGACGCTGCAGGCGGAGGTGGCGCTGGAGGAGACCAAGCGCTGCATGAGCTGCGGCATGTGCTTTGACTGCGGCAACTGCTATTCCTTCTGCTCCTACAACGCCATCAAGAAAGTGACTCCGGAAAACCGCCACCACGATCATGAGTTCTACAAGTTCTACCTCGACACATGCGTGGGCTGCGCCAAGTGCGCCGAAGAGTGCCCCTGCGCGTACATTGACATGAGCTAGTTTCTTTGCCATATATGTGCTGTTTTTGCGGGGCCGCCCTTGCGGGCGGCCCCGTTGTGTGCCAGCCAGGCTTTTCGCATGCGCAGTCAACGGGGTCCTGTTTCAAATCTCCCCGGTGTGGATAAATTAAGACGATCATTCAATTTGTCCGTGGCCGGTAGGCACAGGCTTTTAGCCTGTGCAGAGGGGCCGGTGCTTAAATGGAGCGTCCAACGGCAGGCTGAAAGCCTGCCGTCTACCAGGGCTGCCATCGGGCGAAAGCTTGCCATCGATTGCAAAAAGGAGCATTTGTGCCGGACGATGACCTGAAATTGCCGCTGCTGGATCAGCTTGAGGAAGGGCCGTGGCCCAGCTTCGTCAAGGACTTAAAAGAGCAGGCAAAGCGGCGGCCGCAGGTGGGACAGCTGCTAAAGCAGCTGGAGCAGTCGTACGAGGACCACTGGGATTACTGGCGCGGCACCGCCATCAATGTGCCTGGCTATGGCGGCGGCGTCATTGCCCGTTACTCCGACCTGGGGGAGAGGTTTCCCCAGGTGGCTCAGTTTCACACCATCCGCGTGATCGAGCCGCCCGGCTTTGTCTACTCCACCGACGCGCTGAGGCAACTGTGCGACCTAAGTGAAGATTACGGCGCCGGCATCATGCAGCTGCACGGGATGACGGGCGACATCCTTATGCTCGGCTACGACAACGAGAAGCTGATGGAAGTCTCCGAGGCGCTGATGGAAAAGGGCTGGGACCTGGGCGGCTCCGGCAACGGCATGCGAACGATTCCCTGCTGCATCGGCCCGGCGCGCTGCGAGATGGCCTGTTACGACACGCTTAAATTGACCAAATATCTGACAGATAAGTATATTGGCTATCTGCACCGGCCCGAGTTTCCCTACAAGTACAAGTTCAAACTGTCCGGCTGCGGCAATGACTGCGCCAACTCCGTCAGCCGCTCCGACATGCCCGTCATCGGCACCTGGCGTGACGACATCCAGATTGACCAGGAAGCAGTGGCCCAGTTCGTGAAAGAAAACGGGCCCGACTGGGCGGTCCGGAACGTCACCAGCCGCTGCCCCACCCACTGCATCCATCTGTCAGGCGACCGCATCGAGATTGACAACCGCAATTGCGTCCGTTGCATGCACTGCATAAATGTGATGCATCTGGCGCTGGCGCCCGGCCGCGACCGCGGCGTCACCATGTTGATCGGCGGCAAGCGCACCGTCCGCAGCGGCGAGATGCTTGCCTCGGTGCTGGTGCCGTTTCAGAAGCTGGAAAGCGACCGGGATTACGAGGAATTCTCGGCCATTGTCGAGCGCATCTGGGATTTTTGGGGCGAGCACGGCAACGAGCATGAGCGCGTGGGCGAGTTCATCGACCGCATCGGCCTGGGCGCCTTCCTCGACGGCGCCGGCATCGTGCCTGACCCGCAGATGGTGACAAATCCGCGCAGCAATCCCTACATAAAGTTCGAAGAGTACGCGGCGCCGCGCCTGGAAGGCGAACCGCACAAGACGGCCAATGTCCTTGAGCATGAGCCCGACCGGGAAGAGGATTTCGAAGGGAAGTAGACTTGGACGGAAAAGGAAAGAAACAACTGGCGCCGCGCGACAACGGCGCCCCCGATTACCGGAAATACCTGCATCCGGCGATGGAGCGCAACTACGGCCGCTGGAAATACCACCGCGACATCAGGCCCGGGGTGTTCGTGCACGAATCGGAGAGCGGCGAATCGCTCTACACCGTCCGCGCCGGCTCGCCCCGGATGATGAGCGCGCCGCTGCTTCGCCGTGCCTGTGATATTGCCGACAAATTTTGCCAGGGGAAGCTCCGCTTCACCAGCCGCAACAACATCGAGTTCCAGCTGGAGAAAGAAGAAGACATCCAGCCGCTGATCGACGAGATCGGACGGGTGCTGGGGTTCCCCGTCGGCGGCACCGGCCACTCGTTTCACAACATCATCCATACGCAGGGCTGGCTGCACTGCAACCTGCCAGGCACCGACGCCGCCGGCGTCGTCAAGTCGCTGATGGACGCGTTCTACGAAGAGTTCACGCACGAGAATTTTCCCCAGCGCGTCAAAGTGTCAACTTCATGCTGCACGATCAACTGCGGCGGTCAGACCGACATTGCCATCAATCTGCAGCACCATCATCCGCCTGTAATCGATCATAACAATACAAAGCTCTGCGAGTTGCCCAAGGTGATCAGCATCTGCCCGGTGCTGGCGATCAGGCCGGACCGGCTGGATGGCCGCAATACCGTGGAAGTGATCGAGGAGAAGTGCATGTACTGCGGCGCCTGCCATGCCCAGTGCCCGGCGCTGGAGATCCGCGACGGCGAGACCGACACTCTTTCCATTTGGGTGGGAGGCAAGTCGGCCAGCACCCGCGGCGGCCCCTCGTTCATGAAGCTGGCCACCTGGGGCCTGCCCAACAACCCGCCCCGCTGGCCCGAGGTGGCCGACGCTGTCCGCCGCATCCTGAAAGCCTACCAGGCCGGAGCGAATCCGTACGAGCGCGTCGGCGAATGGATCGAGCGGATCGGCTGGAAGAATTTCTTCGCCGAGACCGGATTTGAGTTTACCAAGTATCACATCGACAGCTACCGCTGGGCCCGCACCACCTTCAATACCTCGGCGCACGTGCGGCTGTAGCGGCAGACCGGGAGCGGCGTTATGAGCGTGAGCACCAAGCCTCAGCGTATCGTCAGGGTCAAGTCTCCGGTCCCCTCCGAGGCCTACCCCGTCATTGACAACGACAACCTCGATTGCGCTGTCTACGTTCGCCGCGAGCCGCCCTGCAAGAATGCCTGCCCCAGCAGCGAGGACGCCCGCGGCTACCTCACCCAGATCGCCCAGCGCAGCCTTTTTGGCCGCAGCCTTGAGGAGTCGCTCGACAATGCCTGGTACGTCCTCACCGACCACAACCCGTTCCCGGCGGTGCACGGGCGCGTCTGCCCGCATCCCTGTGAGGATGCCTGCAACCGCGGCTTCAAGGACGAGCCGCTGGCGATTCACAACCTGGAGCGGCACATCGGCGACCACGGCATCGAGCGGGGCCTGAAGCCCCGCCTGATCACGGATGAGAAAAAAAAACAGAAAGTTGCCGTGGTCGGCTCCGGCCCCTCCGGCCTTTCCTGCGCCTACCAGCTCGCCAGAAGGGGCTACCGGGTGACCGTCTTCGAAGCCGCCGCCGAACCGGGCGGCATGCTCAGGTTTGGCATTCCTGATTACCGCCTGCCCAAAAATATCCTCAAAGCCGAGCTGGACAGGATCTTTGACCTTGACATTGATTTGAAGTTAAATGCGCGTGTAGGCTCATACGTGTCGCTGGGCTGGCTCCGGGACGAATTCAACGCGGTTTATATCGCTACCGGGCTGCACCGCAGCACCGCCATGAATATCGAGGGCGAGGATCTGCCCGGGGTGATGACGGCGATTAATTTGCTTAAATGTCTGAACAATGGTGAAAAGGTTGACATCGGCTCGCACGCGCTTGTGGTCGGCGGCGGCAACTCCGCCGTCGATGTCGCCCGCGCCTGCCTGCGGCTGGGCTCAAGCGTGGAGCTGGTCTACCGGCGCACGCGCGCGGAGATGCCGGCGCTGACGTCCGAGATCGACGGGGCCATTGAGGAGGGCGTCAGGATCACTTTTCTGGTTGCCCCGGAGAAGATAACCGCTGCCGGCGGGGGTGCGGAGCGCCGTCTGGTGATGACTTTCATTCGCATGCAACTGGGGGCGGCGGACGCTTCCGGCCGCCGCCGGCCGCTTCCCATCGAAGGGTCGGAGTTCGAACTTCAGGCCGACACCGTCATTCCCGCCATCGGCCAGGAGGCCGATCTTGCCGGGATGGACGCCCTGGCGGCAAGCTCAGGCCGGGTGGAGGCAAATCCGGCAGGCGCAACCTCGCTCAAGGGAGTCTTCGCCGGAGGAGACATGGTGGCGCCTGGAGTCGCCACCGAGGCGGTGGGCGCCGGCCGCCGGGCTGCCCGCGCCATTGACGCTTATCTCAAGGGGCATGAATATGTGCTTCCGTACGCGCGCCGGCCCATCGGCCCCGAAAGCCTCCAACTGGATTATTACGATCCGGCCCCCCGCCACCGGGAGAAGTCCCTCCCCGTAAGTGAGCGCACCGGCAGCCGCGAGGTCAACCTGCCGCTGCCGGCAGAAGATGCCGTTTCCGAGACAGACCGCTGCATGAGTTGCGGCCTTTGCTTCACCTGTGACCGCTGCCGGGTTTATTGCCCGACGCACGCCATCAGCCGCGACCTGTCCCGGCCGGTGGGCAGAATCATGTTCACCGACTACACAAAATGCATCGGCTGCCATGTCTGCGCCGACTGCTGCCCCTGCGGATATATTCAGATGGGGATGTGAAGGCAGCCGCTGGACCTCGGTAGACGGCAGACTTTCCGGTAGACGGCAGGCTTCAGCCTGCCTTTGGGAGGGTTAATCTATGCACACGCCCTCCGCTGCACAGGCTAAAAGCCTGTGCCTACCAGCCTGCCTACCATCTGGCATTTGACAGAAACTCAGCCCCATTATACGATAGCGCGCGGGGTGTGAGGCTGGTGTTTCTCCCGATCTCTTTTCATGCAGTGAGGACGTTGCCACCTCGTTACCACCCGGCAATCTTTTCAGGAAGGAGTGAAGCGCTTTGAAGTTCGGAATTATGATTACTGAAGGCCCCTACCAGCACGAGGCATCCGATTCCGCCTACCAGTTCACCAAGGCGGCGCTGGCAAAGGGCCACGAGATCCTGCGCGTTTTCTTTTATCAGGACGGCGTGCTCAACTCGACTAAGCTGATGGAGCCGCAGGCGGACGACCGCCACATCCAGAAGCAATGGTCGGCGCTGGCGACAGAAAACGGCATCGAGTTTATCGTCTGCGTGGCTGCCGCCAAACGGCGTGGCATCAATGACACTGTCACCGCGGACGGCTTCAAGATTGGCGGCCTGGGGATGCTGACTGAGCTGGCCATTGAAGCTGACCGCGTTGTCGAGTTCAGAGCCTAGAAGGGAGTGAGACCGCATGAATGAAGAAATGGAAGAAAATGAAGAGATGGCCAAGCTGATGATTGTTTTCCGCACCGCTCCTTACGGCTCCATCTATGCTTTCGAGGGTCTGGAAAACGTCCTCATCATGGCAGCATACGACCAGGACATCAGCGTCCTGTTTGTTGACGACGGCGTCTACGCCATCAAGAAGGGAATGGACACAACCGCCACCGGCATCAAGAACTTTTCACCCACCTTCAGGGCGATGGAAGCCTATGACATCGAAAAGGTCTTTATCGACCGGACTTCGATGGAGGAGCGCGGCCTGAAGCTGGAGGACCTGGTTGTCGAACCCGAAGTGGTCGAGGCGGAGGCCGTCGAAAAAATGATGGAGGAACAGAAGAATTTCTTCATGTTCTAGTCCGGAGAGGAGGAACATGCTTCACCTGATAAATGAATCGCCGTTTGAGTCAAAGTCGCTTGATGATTGTCTGAAATATGCCGCCAAGGGATCGCCAATTCTTTTGTTCGAGGACGCCATCTACGGCGCCATGGCAGGGACTTCGCTGGAGGAGAAGATGAAAGGCATACTGGCGGATCACGACATTTATGTCCTTAAGGAAGACCTGGCCATGCGCGGTGTTGACCAGCTTATCGACGGCATGAAGGAAGTCGATTGTACCGGCTTTGTCGGGCTGGTGGAAGAGCACAAAACGGCATCGTGGTAAAAAATTCAATTTAAAAGTGATTTTCTTAAAACTGATCATCCGTTTCACTCCGGACAATCAGAAAAAACAATGAACTCGGGGCAAGCCCCGAGTTCATTCCTGAGCGAACTGGAAGATCAGCTTCTTAAATTCCTTTTCTTAAAAGCGGCAGCAGCACCTCGTCGGCCGTGTCAACTATCTGCCGGTACAGGCCGCCGGAGCGCATGGCGGTGGAGAACAGTTTTTCCCGGAGCGGTTCGATGGCGGGGTCGCTGCTTTTAAGAGGGCTCAAGGGGCCATTGCTGATGGCAAGCCGCTCCAGCAGCAGCAGGCGGCGGGCGTCAGCGCAGAAAGAGGGCGTCATTTCTTTTAGCGCCTTCAGACGATCAAGGCCGGCGCTGGCCACTTCTGGAAACCGGCCGGCCAGCCGGTTTATTTCAGCGGTCATGGCAAAGAGCGTTGAGTACTCAATTCCCCTGACGCCGCGGCGCCAGACCAGGATTGGCAGGTTTGGCTGCTCCCGCCATCGCAAGAGGAAATTCTGGTGGCCAAACTCAATCAGGCCGGCGATTTCCTGATGGATCTCAGAAGCAAGGGCAGCCGCGGGCATGGCGGCCGGCGCGGAGTCGCGCTTTTGTGCCCCGGCAGCGGCGGGGGAAGGGGGCTGCGGCTCCGCCGCCGCCCCCTTCGCGCCAGCCCACACTCCCTCCGCGCCTGCCCGGCCCGCGGCTCTCTTGCCACTCAAATAACCAATCGCATTTAACAGAACTTTATGGCCGCGGAGATCACCCGGAGTTTCAAAATGGAGATATGAGAGCAAAACCTTGCCTTTGCCGGCGCCGGTTTCGATGACGGCAGGCTCGCCCAAAAGCCGCGCCGGGTTGAGGTTGATGCCGTAGCTCTTTTCCCAGTTGTCCCAGTCGCTGTCTGCGGTCACTGGAATGTCGGTGACAAACGAGGCGCTCTCTTCCGGTTGGCCATAGCGTGCCAGAACTTTGACGCCGGCCTCTTCATCAAGAGCAAATTGGCCCGGCCACCAGGCGTAAAAGGCGATGCCGCCGGGGATGTCCCGCCATACCGGATGGCCGCGGTCCTCCTGGTCAAGATGAATCAGGCCGCTGAAGCTGGGGACCCTTACGGATGAGGGCAGGCGCCCCAGCGGCGCGAGCCCCAGGCCGCTCGCATGGGTCAGCGCCAGGCCGGCGCCGCCGCAAACGCCAAGGTAGGCGCCGCCCTCCTCAACGAAGCTGCGAATCCGCGCCGCTCCCTTCTGCCCCAGCGCCCCCATCTTGTCGCTGGCCCAGCCGCCAGGGACAAAGACCACACCGTAATCTTCCAGGCGGCCCAGTCGAATATCAGCCGCCGTGAGCAGCTCAAAATCGGCCCCTAGCCGGCGCAGCGTACCATAGGCAAGCAGCCCCCACAGGAAGGACTGGTCCCAATAAACCGCTATCTTAGCAAGGCTTTCCAACATGTAAAAAACCGGCCGGCCGCGCCGCTCAAGCCCGCATCCAAACGGATTTTACACCTTTTTTACGCTTCCATAAGATTCTCCTAACAGCCGCCTGAAAGAATTGATCCGCTACACCGGAAACCAGTGGCGACGCCACGCCGCTGGTTTCCACGATTTCCGCCCCTCAACTCAATCCGCCGCACCAACTGCCGCCCGGGACCTGGTCCGCCATGAAGAGCTATCCCAGCAAGCCCATCCCAGCAGGAGCGCACCCTGCCGGGGCCGGCCGCAAAGGCTAAAAAAGAGATACTGGATTCCTCCTGCGTCCTTGCCAATGCCCTTTTTGCTCGGCCTCGCCGCGAATTATCTGCCGGGATATGTTTTAATGCTTTCGTCTTAAAACCCGAAGTATCGTCCACGCCGCCGCGGATATCTATTCTTTATCCGGGGTAGATGAAAGGATACAGTTATCGTTTATGTGGCCCCCAAATTCTGACAAGGAGACCCCAGTGGCTGAGAACAAGCAAACCGGCGCCGCTACCGGCGCCGGCGAAGAAAAAGATCCGCCAGCGCACGCCGCCGGCATCAGTGGCGAGACCATCGAGGCCATCATGCACGAGCGGCGCCGTTTTGAGCCGCCGGAAGACTTCAGCCGGGCGGCGTACATAAAAAGCATGGAGGAATACCAGCGGCTTTACGACCGCTCCCTTGCCGACCCGGAGGGATTCTGGGCCCAGATGGCTGAGGAGAACCTGGACTGGTTCCGCCGCTGGGACAGGGTGCTTGAGTACGATTTCGACCGGCCTGAGGTGGCCTGGTTTACAGGCGCCCGGATCAACGTCTGCCACAACTGCCTCGACCGCCATCTAGCCGGCGAGGGCCGCCACAAGGCCGCCATCATCTGGGAATCCGACGGCGGCGAGTACCGCACTTTTACCTACGGGCAGCTCGCCCTCGAGGTCAACCGCTTCGCTAACGTGCTCCGCAAGCACGGCATCGGCCGCGGCGACCGCGTCAGCATCTACCTGCCCATGATTCCCGAACTGGCGTTCGCCATGCTGGCCTGCGCCCGCATCGGCGCCATCCACAGCGTTGTTTTTGGCGGCTTCAGCGCCGGCTCGCTGGCGGACCGCATCCGCGACTGCGGCGCCCGCATGCTGATCACCTGCGACGGCGGCATGCGCGGCGGCAAGGTTGTGCCGATAAAGGCGACGGCCGATGAGGCTCTCCGCGACTGCCCTACCGTTGAAAAGGTGATCGTCGCCGAGCGGCTGGGGGGAAGGAAGACCGCCATGGCGGCCGGCCGCGACTCCTGGTGGGGAGACGAGATGAATGCGGATGACATCGTCAATTACTGCCAGCCGCTGGAGCTGGACGCCGAGGATCCCCTCTTCATCCTTTACACCAGCGGCTCCACCGGCGCCCCCAAGGGCGTGCTGCACACCGGCGGCGGCTACCTCCTTTACGCTCATTTGACATTTAAATGGATATTTGACTACAAACCCGGCGACCTTCATTTCTGTACCGCCGATGTCGGCTGGATCACGGGGCACACTTACGTCGTTTACGGCCCCCTCAGCAACGGCGCCACCTCGCTGATGTTCGAAGGCGTGCCCACCCATCCACGGCCGGACAGGTTTTGGCAGATCGTGGACAGGCACCAGGTGAGCATCCTGTACACGGCGCCCACGGTCATCCGGTCGCTGATGCGCGAGGGAACAGAGTGGCTGGAAGGCCATTCGCTAAAGAGCCTGCGGCTGCTGGGCAGCGTCGGCGAGCCGATCAACCCCGAGGCCTGGATGTGGTATTTCGAAAACGTCGGCCGCGGCTGCCTGCCGATCGTCGATACTTACTGGCAGACGGAGACCGGCGGCGCCATCATCGCGCCGCTTCCCGGCGCCATGACGATGAAGCCCGGTTCAGCCAACCGCCCCTTCCCGGGCGTTTCGCCCCAGGTCGTCAGGCAGGACGGGTCGCCGGCCGCCCCCGGCGAGGGCGGTTATCTGGTGATTGACAGGCCCTGGCCGGGGATGCTGCAAGGCACCTACGGCGACGCGGAGCACAAGCGGATGCGGGAGGCCTATTTCGAGCGTTTCCCGGGAAAATACTTTACTGGCGACGGCGCTGCCGTTGATGAAGATGGCGACTTCTGGTTAATGGGACGCATCGATGACGTCATCAACGTCAGCGGCCACCGTCTCGGCACGGCGGAGATCGAATCGGCGCTGGTGGCGCAGGAGGGCGTCGCCGAGGCGGCCGTGGTCGGTTTTCCCCACAGCCTCAAGGGAAGCGGCATCTACGCCTTCGTAGTCCTGCGCCAGGGATATGACGGCGACGGCGACATACGCCATGTGCTGGCAGCGCACGTGGCCAGCGAGATCGGCCCCATCGCCAAGCCCGACAAGACCCAGTTTGTCAGCGGCCTGCCCAAGACGCGCAGCGGCAAGATCATGCGTCGCATCCTCCGGAAAATTGTGGCGGGAGAGACTGGGGAACTGGGCGATACATCAACCCTGGCCGACCCGGAAGTGCTGGACGAGATCATCGCTGGCAGGCTGTGAGGAACTGAAAGATATGCGCCCACCCGCACCGCGGGCCGCCGCGATGCCGTGCGCCGGCGCTGTGGGGCGGATCAGGCATGCCGCCGGCGCAATAACTGGAGCAGACTACCGCTCCTCCCTGGTATGCCAGAGCCTCAGCATGTAGATAACGGACCCCTGAATTTCGTAGCGTATCTCGTAATGGCCTGCCAGGATGCGGCTCACCTCGCGCGGTTCGAATTCTTCTAGCTTCTCACCCATGCGGGGATGCGCAAGCAGGCTCTCTGGCGCCGCTGTCAGGAATTTTACCGTGCTAATTGTGGCCTGCAAGTCCACTGAGGCAAGAAACTCATAAAGCCTGACGAGATCCGAGAGGGATTTGCTCGTCCATTTTAGCTCCATTAGCGCGGCGGCTTAAGCGGCTTATCGGTATTTAAACTTTCAGCCCACGCCTGGACAGCCTGATGGTCGACCACGTGGCCGGCAGCAACATCCGCCAGCGCTGCTTTTGTCAGCCTGCTTCGCTCTTCTTCCTGCGCAACCCAGGCAGAGAGCGCCTAACCCAGGCAGAGAGCGCCTGTTTTACCACCCAGCCGCGTGAGCGCTCCAGGCGGGCGGCTGCCCGGTCTACCTTTTCCGCCAGAGGCAACGGGACATGGGCAGTAAGCACCTTGGTTTTCATGTGCCCACAACTTTCCGAATCAGTATTATTTTTTATCAATAACAATCATATTGATTGATTATGATTAACACAAGCAATATCAGGCGGCGCCCCCCCAAACTCTCCTTACTGCCCCGCACCCGGCCCCGGCACAATCTCCGTGTGCGACTTGATGAAGCTGCCTGAGCCGGAGTCCCAGGTCCAAGTAATGTTCCGGAGATTGCTGGGGCAGCAGTTGGGGTCGCCGGCGGCGTAAACAGGCGAAGTCTCAACCAGGCTGGCGTCATCGGGCCCCAGCTTCACCTGGCCGTGACTGATGCCGGTTCTTTGCAGCAAGGCTTTCAGATCGCCATTTCTGACGGTGAAAACGTAGTAATCAAGGGTGGCGTCGCTGCCGACCTGCCGCACCTGGACGACCGCCTGGTCATTGTGGCCGCTGCCGGTAAAATCGTGGTAATCCACGGACTGAAGGAATCCTTTTTGCTGGGCGTCGGGCGAATTTGCATCCGGCGCTACCCCTAGCATCGTTGCCCAATCCACACTGTGGATATCTGAAACTTGCGGCACGTCGCTGCGCTGATGGCCCTGGTCGGGAACGGAAGCGGTTGTATTTGCGCCGGCCGACACGGTCACTGTTTTGGTGACGGTCTGAGTGGCCGCCAGCTGCGGCGCCGGGTTCTCGCCGCCCCGGCTGCGGGCGAAAAATAAAATTGCCCCCGCCGCGGCGACAATCGCGACGACCGCCACGGTAATCAGGACCCTGGATCTGAGGGAAGACCCCGGGCCGCCCGTGCCGCGATCCACTGCGGACCCTTTGCCGGGTGGCTCAGCCTGCCTTTTTCCCGGCGCTATTTGATGATTATTTCCTGGAATTGTTGCCTGCTTCCCCGATGAAGTTCTCTGAATTATTCTTAATGCTACCATAAATAGTTTTGTGTCACTATTCAAAACCATTGATACAGGGCTTGAGTATAAAAACACATTCCTTGTCGAAACTGAATAGCAGTAAATGTCACGAACCTGGGATGAGGCGATGAAATGAAAGACTTTCGATTGGGTTGCAGGCGCGGCATTCTTTTAACTGATCATTTCTTCACTCAGGATAATCAGAAAAAAAACAATGATGCGAGGGGCTTGACGAGGTCTGGTCGTAGGAAGGCCGAAGCGGAGCAAGGAGTACGGCAGCGCCCATGCAAGGGTTTCTTCCGGCGAGCATGTCTGAGGCCCAGAGCCTAATGGGATAGGCTCTCAAAAGGGCCGAGTTGCGGAGCTGGCAGAAGAGTTTCGTCAAAGGATGATCGCCGTCCGACGCCGCGGAGCCGGCCGGACACAGGCAGATCGAGGCAAGTCCCGAGTTCATTCCTGAGCGAGTTGGAAGATCGGCTTCTTTTATAAAGAGCGTGGTGAGCGGTTAGCCCGTAAAACCGCCCCGTTTTTTTCTGTTTGACTCCCACCCGCAGCTTCCGATAAACTAATAATTGGCGCCGCGCATGACGGCGCGCAGTTACCCTTTAATCCCGCCCTGAGAGGCTGACAAGGGAGAGAAAATCAGAATATTTGCTTACATCTCTTCGAGCCGCCGGTGCGTGTCTTATTGGACACGCATGTGAGCGGCGTTTTAAGGACAGTCGTTTCCGCCGACCAGCTCGGCCGCACAGTCGTCCGCATTGCCCACGAGATCCTGGAGAAAGAGCAGCCTGGGGACGAGCCGGCCGTCGTTGGCATTCACACCCGCGGCGCCTTTCTTGCCCACCGCCTTGCGGACCTGCTGGGGCAGTTCTCCGGCAGGGAGATCCCTGTGGGTGAGCTTGACATTTCTCTTTATCGTGATGATGTGGCGGCGCGCGGCAGCCTCACGATCAGGCCCAAACTGCCACAGCCGGAACTGCGGGGCACCAACCTTCCTTTCAGCATCGACGAAAAAACAATTGTCCTCGTCGACGACGTCCTCTTTACCGGGCGCACCATCCGGGCCGCCATCGACGCCCTGTTCGACTACGGCCGCCCTGCCCGGATCCAGCTGGCGGTGCTGGTTGACCGCGGCCACCGCGAGCTGCCGATCAGGCCCGATTACGTCGGCAAGAATCTGCCCACCTCCCAAGACGAGCGCATCAACGTCCGCCTCGCCGAGGTTGATGGCGTGGACGAGATCGTGCTGGAGGGAGCGGAAGAATGAACAGGCATCTGCTTTCCATCAACGACCTCTCCCGGGCGGACATAGATTCGGTGCTGGCGACGGCGCGCAAGGATTTCCTCGAGCTTTCCCAGCGGGACATCAAGAAGGTGCCCACGCTCAGGGGCCGGACGATCATAGACCTGTTTTACGAGAAGAGCACCCGCACCAGCACCTCGTTTGAGCTGGCGGGCAAGCGGCTGTCGGCCGACGTCATCAATGTCAAATCCGGTTACAGCGCCGCCGGCAAGGGCGAATCGCTCAAGGATACGGTGCTGACCTTGAACGCCTACCGGCCCGACATCATTGTCATCAGGCACCCGCATGTGGGCGCGGCGGCTTTCATTTCCCGTTTTACCCGGGCGCACGTCATTAGCGCCGGCGACGGCAAGGGTGAGCATCCCACCCAGTGCCTGCTTGACATATTCTCACTCACGCAAGCATATGGCAGCCTCGACGGGCTTAAGGTGGCGATTGTCGGCGACATCCTCCACAGCCGGGTGGCGCGCTCGAACCTGCTTGGTTTTCAGAAGATGGGAATGGAGGTGACGCTGATAGCGCCGCCGGCGCTGTTGCCGCGCGGGGTGGAGGCGCTGGGGGCGGATGTTTCCCACAGCTTGGCGGACCTGGCCAATGTCGATGTAATTTACCTGCTCAGGTTGCAAAAAGAGCGACATCAGGGGGCCAACTTCATGCCGTCGCTGCGCGAGTATATAGATCGTTATTGCGTTGGACGGCGGCATGTGCGGCCCGGCCAGCGTGTCCTTCACCCCGGCCCGATCAACCGCGGCGTCGAGATTGAAAGTGGGCTGGCCGACTCGGAAGAGAACATGATTTTGGAGCAGGTCGAGGCGGGCCTGGCGGTGCGGATGGCCCTCCTGTACCGGATTATTGTGGACAACGCGGTGCCGGCGGCGACGTCTGAATTGAAGGACGAAAAGTCTCAAGCGGCAAATGAGCGCTTCACGTTTCACGTTTAACGTTTCATGGAGCCTCAGCCTTTTTAATGTTAAACGTGAAACGATAGTTTTTATGGGAACAGCTACGCAAAAAAAAGGAACCAGGGCAACGCTTCTCATCCGCGGCGCCCGCCTGTTCGACCCGGCCCGGGGCCTGGACCGGCACGGCGACGTGCTGATTGAAAAGGGCCGCATCAGCTCTCTGGCGCCGGCGGGCAAGGGCAGCGCCGCTGGCCAGGTTATCGAAGCCGGCGGCATGCTGCTGCTCCCTGGTTTTGTTGATCTCCATACTCATCTGAGGACACCCGGGCGCGAGGATGAGGAAGACATTGCCTCGGGCACGGCCGCCGCCGCCGCCGGCGGCTATGCCAGCATCTGCGCGATGGCCAACACGGATCCGGTTGTTGACAACGCCGCCGTATTATCATCTTTGATAGAAGCGGCTGAGGCCGAAGCCTTTGTCAGGGTGGCTTTTCTGGGCGCGATCAGCCGCCGGCTGGAGGGGATTCATTTAAGCGACATGTGGGACATGGCGGCGGCGGGAGCGGTTGCTTTTTCTGATGACGGCCGCCCTGTCTCCGACGGCGGCCTGCTGCGCAGCGCCTTTCAGGCGGCGAAGCTGGTGGGCCTGCCGCTCTGCCTGCACTGCGAGGATTCCGATCTTGCCGGGCAGGGCGTGATGAACGAGGGCGAAGTTTCGGCCCGGCTGGGCCTGGCCGGGATTCCGGCCACGGCAGAAACGGCGGCGCTCGCCCGGGATCTCGAGATCGCGGCGTACGAGGGCGGCCGCGTCCATATCGCCCACCTAAGCTGCGCGCGTTCGCTGGAGCTGCTTGAGGCGGCGCGCCGTGCGGGAGCCGAGGTAACCTGCGAGGCGACGCCGCATCACCTGCTCCTGACCGAGAACGATGTGGCCGGCGACCTTGACGCGAGCTTCAAGATGAGTCCGCCACTGCGCACGGAGTCAGATCGCCGGGCGCTGGTTGAGGCGCTGGCCGCTGGCGCCATCAATTGCATTGCCACTGATCATGCTCCGCATGCTGTCCAGGAGAAAGAAACCCCGTTCGAAGAAGCGCCCTTCGGTGTGGTAGGCCTGGAGACGGCGTTCCCCGTTCTTTACAGCGGCCTGGCCGAGACAGGGGAGGCGCCGCTCGAAAAACTGGTGCTGGCGATGTCAACGTCGCCGGCCCGCGCCATCGGGCTGCCGGAGCCGAAAATAGCCGTGGGGGAGGAGGCCAACCTCTGCCTTGTTGACATAAAGGAAGAGTTTGAGATTGACCCGGAAAGCTTTCGGAGCAAATCCCGCAACACCCCTTTCGCCGGCCGGCGCGTCAAGGGACGCGTGGTTCTGACGGTTTCTGGCGGCCGCGTGGCACATAATGTCATTTGATTCTCAAGCTCCGCCGTCATCCTTGCTTCGTTTCGGCCTCCCGACGGCCAAATCCCGGCAAACCCATCGCGGCTTTTGATAACTTGGAACTTTGAACTTGACAAACAGACCAACAAATCACATGCCTTCAGCCGTTGTCCTCGAGGACGGGACTGTTTACCGGGGCCACGGCTTCGGCTCCCCAGGCGCCGTCTTTGGCGAGATCGTCTTTAATACGGCCATGACCGGTTACCAGGAGGTTCTGACTGACCCCTCCTATCACGGCCAGATGGTTACCTTCACCTACCCGCTGATCGGCAACTACGGCGTCAATGGCACAGCGGACGAGTCGGAGCAGGTTCATTCCCGCGCCCTGATCGTGCGCGAGGGCCACAATGCCGGCTTCAATTGCGCGGCTGAAAAAGGCTTTGCCCAGTGGCTTTGGGAGGAGGGCGTCACCGCGGTAAGCGGCGTTGACACCCGGGCCCTCACCCGCCGCATCCGCAGCCGGGGCGCGATGCGGGCCGCCGTTTACTGGGGGGAGTTCACGGAAGAGGAAATCAAGACAAGGCTTGCCGATACCCCGTCAATGGCCGGGCTGGACCTTGCCTCCGAAGTGAGCTGCCCGGCGCCGTACGAGCTTGAGTTCCTGGGCGGCAGGCTGCATGTGGTGGCGGTTGACTACGGCATCAAGCGCTCCATCCTCAGGCGGCTGGGGGGAGCGGGCTGCAACGTGACTGTGGTTCCGGCCACGGCGTCCGCGGCGGAGATCATGGCGCTGAAGCCGGACGGCGTTTTTCTTTCCAACGGCCCCGGCGACCCGGCGCCGCTTGAGTACGCCACCGAAACCGTCAGGAGCCTCTTGGGCAAAGTGCCGGTTTTTGGCATTTGCCTTGGCCACCAGATCTTAAGTCAGGCTTTAGGGTTAAAAACATTCAAGCTCAAGTTTGGCCATAGGGGCGCCAACCACCCGGTGAAGAATCTTGACACCGGCCACGTCGAGATCACATCGCAAAACCACGGTTTTGCCGTGCAGTTGCCGGCGGGCCTGAGCGCCAGGGTGAAGCCGGCGGCGGACGCCAGCGTTTTCTTCCAGGCGCCACCCGTAGGTGAACTGACGCTGGAAACTGAGGCCGGCGCCGCCCGGGTGAGTCACATAAACCTTTATGACGGCACTGTCGAGGGAGTCCGCTGCCTGGACGCGCCCGCTTTCTCGGTGCAGTATCATCCCGAGGCCAGCCCCGGCCCGCATGACTCCCGCTACCTGTTTGACCAGTTTGTCCGCCTGATGGAGGCCTGATGAAGGCAACAGCCGACGCCTGAAATGCCCCGCCGCGACGACATTGACAAGATTCTGCTGATTGGCTCAGGGCCGATTGTCATCGGGCAGGCTTGCGAGTTCGACTATTCCGGCACGCAGGCCTGTCAGGTGTTGCTGGAGGAAGGCTACGAGGTGATCCTGGTCAACTCCAACCCGGCCACGATCATGACCGACCCCGATTTCGCCACCCGCACCTATATCGAGCCCCTGGACATGCCCACGCTGACGGCCATTATCGATAAAGAGCGGCCGGATGCGCTTCTGCCGACGCTGGGCGGGCAGACCGCCCTGAACCTGGCCATGGAGCTATTCCGCGGCGGGGTGCTTGACCGCTACGGCGTCAGGCTGATCGGCGCCGACGCCAAAGCCATCAACCGCGCCGAAGAGCGGGAAGAGTTCCGCTCCGCCATGGAGCGCATCGGCCTCAGGGTGCCCCGCAGCGACCTGGCCAAGTCAGTCAAGGAAGCCTGCCAGAAACTCAACCGCCTGAAGCTGCCGATCATCGTCCGCCCCAGCTTTACGCTTGGCGGTCACGGCGGCGGCGTCGCCGGCGATCTCGACTCTTTCTGCCGGGCGGTGGAAGACGGCGTCAGCGCCAGCCCCGTCGGCCAGGTCCTTCTGGAAGAGTCCGTGATCGGCTGGCAGGAGTTCGAGCTGGAGGTGATGCGCGACCGGGCTGACAACGTGGTCATTATCTGCTCGATTGAGAACGTCGACCCGATGGGGGTCCACACTGGCGACAGCGTCACCGTGGCGCCGGCGCAAACGCTCACCGATGTGCAGTACCAGCGCCTCCGCGACGCCTCGCTGGCGATCATCCGCGAGATCGGCGTCGAGACAGGCGGCTCAAATATCCAGTTTGCGGTCAATCCGGAGAATGAGGAGATTGTCGTCATCGAGATGAACCCGCGCGTGTCGCGCAGCTCCGCCCTCGCCTCCAAGGCAACCGGCTTCCCGATCGCCAAGATTGCCGCCCGGCTGGCGGTGGGCTATACGCTTGACGAGATTCCCAACGACATTACCAGGATGACTCCCGCCTGCTTTGAGCCCGCCATTGATTACGTGGTGGTAAAGACGCCGCGCTGGGCGTTTGAGAAATTTCCCCAGGCCGACACTGTTTTGACGACGCACATGAAAAGCGTTGGCGAGAACATGGCTGTCGGCCGCACCTTCAAGGAAGCGTTTCTGAAATCGATGCGTTCCCGCGAGCTGGACACGCCCATTGGCGCCGGCGGCACCGAAGAGATGCTGGCGGCGATTGCCTCGCCCAGCGCCGAGCGCTACGACATGATCATGGAGCTGCTCCGGCGCGGCGCCGATCCCGGCCGGATCGGGGCGGCAACCGGCATCAATGCCTGGTTCATCCGGGAGTTTGCCGAGATCGTCAGGCGGGAAAACATACTCGCCGGGCGGGACTTAAAAACGCTGCCGGCGGAGGAACTGCGCCAGGCCAAGCAGACCGGCCTCTCCGACGCCCGCGTCGCGGCGCTGACCGGCTCGACGGAGGCGGAAGCGCGGGCGGCCCGGCGCCAGTCGAGCATCCTGCCGGTTTACAAGGCGGTCGACACCTGCGCGGCGGAGTTTGCCGCCGAGACGCCCTACTATTATTCCTGCTGGGAGGATGAGAACGAGGCGGCTCCGTCCGGCCACGAGAAAGTGATCATCCTCGGCAGCGGCCCCAACCGCATCGGCCAGGGGATCGAGTTTGATTACTGCTGCGTGCACGCGGTGATGACGGTCCGCAAATGCGGCTATGAGGCAATCATGGTCAATTGCAATCCAGAGACGGTGAGCACCGACTATAACATTTCGGACCGGCTTTACTTCGAACCGCTGACTCTTGAGGACGTCCTCGGCGTGGTCGAGAACGAGCAGCCGCTGGGTGTGATTGTCCAGTTTGGCGGCCAGACGCCGCTTAAAATTGCCGCCGGCCTGGCCAAGGCGGGCGTCGCCATCATGGGCACCCCCCAGGAGGCAATTGACCTCGCCGAAAACCGGGGCCGGTTCGGTGACGTCCTCCGCCGGCTCGGCATTGCCCATCCGCCCTACGGCACCGCCTCAAGCCTCGAGGAAGTGCTTGACATAGCTGCCGATATTGACTACCCGCTGCTGGTGCGGCCGTCTTACGTGCTCGGCGGACGCGCCATGGAGATAGTTTACTGCCGTGAAGATCTGGAGCAATACATTGAGCGCGCTGTCGAGGCATCGCCCGAGCATCCGATCCTGCTGGACAAGTTCCTGGAAGACGCGGTGGAGATTGACGTGGACGCCGTTTGTGATGGAGAGCAGGTTTATATCGGCGCCATCATGCAGCACGTAGAGGAGGCGGGGGTGCACTCCGGCGACAGCGCCTGCGTCATTCCCGCGTTCTCCCTGGCGGATCACCTGGTTGAAAAAACGAAGCGGCACACAGCTGATCTGGCGCTGGCGCTGGGCGTCGTCGGCCTGGTCAACATCCAGTTTGCCGCCAAGGATGATGAGGTTTACGTGCTGGAAGCAAATCCACGCGGCTCGCGCACGGTGCCGTTTGTAAGCAAGGCCACCGGCGTGCCCCTGGCAAAGGTAGCCACCCGCGTTATTCTGGGGGAAAAACTGGCGGACATGAGCCTGCCCGGGCAACCGCTTCACGATCACGTCGCCGTCAAGGAAGCGGTTTTGCCTTTCTCGCGCCTGCCGGGCGCCGACACCATGCTCGGCCCGGAGATGAAGTCAACCGGCGAGGTAATGGGAGTGGCTTCTTCATTTCCAATTGCGTTTGCCAAAGCCCAGCAGGCGGCCGGTCAGACTTTGCCCCGGGAGGGAACCATCTTTATGAGCATTTGCGACGCCGACAAGAAGCAGGCGGTGCAGCTGGGACGGCGGCTGCAACTGCTTGGCTTCAGGCTCGTTGCGACCGAGGGCACGGCCAAAGCGCTGGCGGAAGCGGGCGTGCCCGCCGAGCCGGTGCGAAAGTTTTCCGAGGAAAAGCCCAACGTGGTTGATCTGATCCTGACGGGCAAAATCAACGCCGTCTTCAACACGCCTCGGGGGCGGGGCGCCCGCGCCGACGGCTACGAGATCCGCCGCGCCACCCTGCGCACCGGGACGCCCTGCATCACGACCATGGCCGGAGCAGGCGCGGCAGTGGACGCCATCGAGGCGGGGCTGGCGCCGGGAGGAGCGCGGCTTAAGCTTCACGATCTTCAGAATCTTCATGGACGCCGGGCTCATTCCAGCTAATCTGTACGAATGCCCGGTGGTGGAAAGCCGGCAGGTGGGCGCCTACCGGCAGGTATCCTTTGTTGCCCCCGAGATTGCGGCCCTGGCCCAGCCGGGGCAGTTCATGATGGTGCGGCTGGCGGGAAAGTCGCTGGATCCCCTTCTTCCCCGGCCGATGGGAGTCCACGACGTTGACTCGGACCTGGTAAAAATGATCATCGATCCGGTCGGCAAGGGGAGCGTGGCGCTGGCGGGAGCGGCAGTCGGCGACCGCCTCAGCGTACTGGGCCCGCTTGGCTGCGGCTTTGACCTGGAAGGCGCCGGTCCGGCAGTGTTGGTGGCAGGCGGCATGGGCGCGGCGCCCCTGACAATGCTGGCGCGGGCGCTGGCTGCGCGGGGAAGGGAAGTAGCCTGCATTTTGGGTTTTAAGACCCGCTCCCAGGCGATGGTGTCAGAACTATACCGGGACGTCCATGTTGAGGTGGTTACCGAAGATGGATCCGCAGGGAGGTGCGGCCTGGCTTGCGACCTGTTGCCGGGGTTGGTGGAAAAACGACGCGGCCGGGAACTGCCCGAGATCTTTGCCTGCGGCCCGGCGGAAATGCTTGCCGAGGTTGCCAGGATGGCAAGGAAGCATGGCGCGCGCGCCCAGGTATCGGTTGCGGCGCACATGGCCTGCGGCATCGGCTCCTGCCAGGGATGCGCGGTCAGCCGCTCCGGCGGTTACGTCAAGGCCTGCACGGATGGCCCGGTCTTCGATGCCGAGGATCTTCAATGGAGGTGAGTCTGAAAACAAGGCTGGGTCCCATCGAGCTCAGCCATCCGGTGATCAATGCCTCAGGCACGTTTGATGTTCTTTCCGCCGACCTTGTCCTGGAAGAGGATCTTTTTGACCGATTTCCATTTTCTGCTTACGTTCCCAAGACGGTAACGCTGAAGCCGCGCCGGGGAAATCCGCCGCCGCGCCTTTACGAGACGGCGGCAGGGCTGCTCAACTCAATCGGTCTTGCCAACGCGGGAATTGATGCATTTATCAGGGAAGACCTGCCCCGCCTGGCGCAGTTGCCGGTGCCGGTGATTGCCAGCGTCGCCGGCGAATCCACCGATGAGTACGGCGCCTGCGCCGGGCTGATGGAGGGGCGGCCGGAGGTGGCTGCCGTCGAGCTTAATGTCTCCTGCCCCAACCTTGAGCTTGGCGGCCGGGCGCTCGGTCTGGACCCCGAGCGCACTCACCGGACTGTCGCGCTTGCCCGTGAGGCAACATCAAAGTTTCTGATCGTCAAACTGACCCCCAACGTCACTGACATCGTCGAGATTGCCTCCGCCGCCGTTGATGCCGGAGCCGACGCCCTCTCCCTTATCAACACCGTCCACGGCATGGCGCTGGACCGCTATCACCTAAAGCCTGTACTCGGTCACTTAAGCGGCGGCCTGTCCGGCCCGGCGATCAAGCCGGTTGCGCTCAGGGCTGTTTTTCTCGTCAGCCGGGCATTTGCGAGTTTGCCCATAATTGGCATGGGCGGCGTCACGGACGGGCAGGACGCGCTGGAATTTCTGGCGGCGGGCGCGGCGGCCGTGGCTGTGGGCACCGCCAGTTTCCGCGATCCCCTGGCGGCGGCCGGGATCGCCAACGAGCTAAGGAAGCTGATGCAGGAGCGGGGGATTGGCTCGGTGGCCGAGTTGAGCGGACTGGCGCAGCGGTGAAACCGATTTATTTAATGTATGGGCATGGCATGCCATGCGCTTGCGTCGAGTGAAAGAAAGATTAATTAAATGAGGGGGCGCGGCTGGCGCAGCCAGCCGCGGAT
>JAJYLW010000021.1 GCA_021787475.1 Actinomycetes bacterium | reverse complement strand
TCAAGAAGCAGTTCGCAATGCAGATACAGAGGTGACGATGAAAACTAAACGCTCTTTGACAAGCCCTTAAGCTGCTGTAGAATAGAGGCGTCGCTGCCGTTCAGATAACGTCCGAACAGCTCGACCAGTTTTCCCTCCCCAAATTAGGTTTACCAATTTCATTCTTTCCATTCCCACTTGTCCGTCGCCGCTCCCCCTTGGGAAAAGACAGCGAAACAACCAATTTACCCGCACGCCGGGTACGATTAGACCCTAATTATTTCCCGCACCCAGTCGATTAAGGTAATTGAGAAAAGTAAGTAAATGCGTCAAAGGAGCATTGGCTTACTTCGTAGAAACTCAGTTCTTGTTTCAGATCAAAAAGGTGTGTTAGGGAGTCTTACTTTGAAAAAAATTCCGATGGCACTCATTTGCCTTTCGGCGTCGCTGGTCTTGGTCGCACTTGGTTGCGGCAACAGCAGCACTTCGGCAAATGACACACTGACAAAAGCCATCCAGAAGCTTAATAGCTCTAAGTCATATCACATGGCTTTTGACGCCACAGTCAGCCTGACCGGTGATAAACATCAGGCCGCCAAGCAAAATCTTACGCTGTCAGCAATCCTTCCCATGAAACTTAAAGCATCCGGGCGGGCAGACAAAGACGCGCGGGACCCTTCTGATCTTAAATTCAAAATTACCAACCTCAAATTTAACGGGCTTGACAAGTTGATGCAGGATATCGGTTCTGCGCAGGGAGGCTCTGCCGCAGGCAATGCGATTACGAGCAGCATGATTAACCAGTTTTTTTCCAATATGGAATTCTCATTTATTAAGGACACCTTTTACATGAAATTCGTCGGCAGCTGGTTTAAGTTGTCACCAGCCGACATGCCCAGTACAAACAATGTTGATTTCAGCTGCATTATGAGACAGGCAGCGGCCGGCAGCAATAGTTTTTACGAAGATGCCTCAGCATTTAAGAACCTGCAGCAGACAGGAGAAGAAACTATCGATGGCGTCAGTACCAAGCATTTCAAGATGGGTCTGAATTCGGCAAATATGGTAGGCCAGCTCAACCAGCTCAACGATAAAATGGGAAAATGTGATTACAACAACAGTAATAATAAATCATCCACGGGCACAACATCCAATAACAATTCCAGAACCCGCACGACCACCGATGCATAGGAAGCAGCGATCCTAAAATCTGTCTTTGATGCCGCAACCCTGGAGATGTGGGTTGACAATGATGGCAATATTCGGCAGATGAAAATCGACGCCGATATTGATTTTGACAAGCTCTCGGCGATTACCGGCGACAAGACGGCAAGCTCGCTTAAGCTCGGTCTTAGTCTGACTATCAAATATTCCGGGTTCGGTCAGAGCGTCAACATTTCCAAGCCTGCCAATGCATTGCCCTTTGAGGATCTGATCAAAGGCTCCCGGGGCAATGCATCCGAGGGCAATGCGGGCGCCAGTCGCACAGCCAGTTAGGAGTTCTGACAGCGAAATTTCAATTTTCCAAAGGCCAGGCTCACTTGACGTTAATCACAACCTTGCCTTTAGGATGAACCGTCTCCAGAAACGTCATCGCCTCGCCGGTTGCATCAAGCGGGAATGTTTTTTCCACGTGCACTTTGACGACCCCCTCATCCACCAGTTGCGCCAGCTTGTTGAGGCGGTCCGTCGTAATGTCAAAATGTTGATAAATCGCTTTGACCTGGTGCTTTTGCATCAGGCCCTCGTCAGGATTTTCCAGTGAGGAGACAATCATGCCGCCCGGCCTTATAACCTTAAACGAGCGGCGGAAGACGTCGCCGCCCACCAGGTCGTAAACCGCATCGTAATCATGGATCATATCTTCAAAACGCTGCGTCCGGAAATCAATTGCCTCGTCCGCGCCCAGTTCCGTGACATAGCCAATCTCTTCCTTGCCGCAAGTGACGGCGACATAAGCGCATTGATGCGTGGCTATCTGGATGGCAATGCTGCCGATGCCGCCGGCCCCTCCCTGGATGAGAAGCTTCTGCCCCTCCGCCAGCTTGAAAATCTCGGTCAGCGCCTGGACAGCCATGACGCCGGCCAGCGGCAGGGCGCCGGCTTCGGTCTCGTTTATGCTTGCCGGTTTCAACGCTGCCGTCTTCGGGTCAATCAGATCATATTCGGCAAAAGAGCCTGTTCCACCATTAAAAAAACCGGCCATGCCATAAACCTGATCGCCCGGCTTAAACCCGGCCACATTCTTTCCCATGTCAGAAACCACGCCGGCAAAGTCGCCGCCCAGGGTTGCTGGCAGCGGCGCTCCCATGCCGCCGGCGTCCCTGATCTTCCAGTCGAACGGGTTGACGCCAGCCTCATGCACCTCCACAAGCATCCGGTCATCATCCAGTCGCGGCTTGTCAACATCGTTAATGAAGACGCCTTTCCCCCCGTCAAGTTTTGTCAATTGAACAGCTTTCATTTTTCCGCCCCAGTGTCGTTTTTCAGTTTATAATCAGTGTTGCCGCCACGACTTTAAACTAAACTTAATGAGGCTGCGATTTGAACGCCAATCAATTGATAATAGAGGCGAAGCGCGAGCTTGTTTCGGCAAACAGCCGCTTCGGCCTTCAGGGTGAGGAGGAAGAAGACGCCTGGACGCTGCTGAGCCACGCCAGCGGAGAGGAGCCCGGCCTCCTGGACGAGATCCCGCCGGCGACCGTGCGCCGCTTCCGCCGTCTCATCCGGCGCCGGCAGGCGGGAGAGCCGGTGCCGTACATCGTTGGCTGGGCTGAATTTAGCGGGCTCCGGCTGAGCATCAGGCCGGGGACGTTCGTGCCCCGCCTGACGAGCGAGTTTCTGGCCGCGCAGGCGGTGCGCCGCCTGCGCCGACGCCGCCGGCCGCTCCATGTGGACCTGGCCGCCGGCATCGGCCCGGTGGCAATTGCCGCGGCTATGGCGGTTCCGCAAGCCAGTGTCTGGGGCTTCGATATCTCAAGCCGGGCGCTCAGCCAGGCGCGCAAAAACGCCGCCGCACTGGAGCTTGACAATATTCGCTTCCGGCTAAGCGACCTGTTTTCTGGTCTGCCGGCAAGCATGCGGGGCGCGATTGATGTGGTCACCATTCATCCGCCGTATGTTGCCCGCGGCGAGGTTGGCGGCCTGCCGGTGGAGATGAAAGGTTACGAGCCGAGGCACACGCTTACCGATGGCTCAAAGGACGGACTCGGCCTGGTGCGGCGGGTTATCAGCGAGGGGCCCCGGTGGCTCCGACCCGGCGGCTGGCTGCTGATCGAGATCATGCCGAGCGAATCGGCCCGCGTGCGCACGCTGATGAGCCGCGCCGGCTTGAAAGAGGTAAAAAGCACCCGCGGCGGCTACAAGGAGACGCGGGTGATTGTCGGGCGGTTGTAAGCGAATGGTAAATTACTGGCTCTAGTAGGCTTCCTCGTCCCTGGTTACATCTTCTTCCAGCAGTCTTCCCTTAAAGACGCCGTAAACCCAGAGCTGGTAGGCGATCACGAGCGGCATGAAGATGATCAGCGCCGCGGCTGCAATCACGAGCGCGTAGCTGCCGGCGGCGGCGTTGTCGATTGTAATGCCGCCTGCGCCGCCGTCAGCCGCGGGCAACAGGCTCGGATAGAGCCCTGCCAAGGCAAAAAAGACAAACAGGACGATGGCGGCGGCGGATGCCAGAAACGCCGCCAGGTCATTTTTGATTAACAGTAAATACTTGTTGAAAAGCAGCGCCGCCACTGCCGCCAGCGGCACGACCAGCCAGCCGGGATGGTTGACATAATTTGAGTAAAGTCCGGTGGCGTAACTTGTGTAAACCGCAAAAAGCGCGCCAATCAGAAGCACGCCGTACCAGATCCTGCCGGCAGCCTCCTCGGCCCGCTCCTTGAGCGCGCCGCCGGTTTTTACCGACAGCCACTGGGCGCCGTGATGCAAAAACAGGGCCAGGAACAGGATCCCCGTGAGCAAGCTGTACGGATTAAAGAAAGCAAAGAACGAGCCGCTAAAACCGTCAGCGCCAAGGGCGAGGCCGCGGAAAACATTGCCAAAAATGACGCCGAACAGGAAGGGGGGAACGATGCTTCCGGCAGCAAAAGCGACGTCCCAGGCGCCTGTCCAGCGCGGATCTTTCAGCTCGCCCCTGAATTCAAAAACGACCCCGCGGAGGATGAGCGCCCCTACCAGTAACAAAAGCAACGAGTAAAAGCTGCTGAAGATCGTGGCGTAAGCGCGCGGGAAAGCCGCAAACGTGACCGCCCCGGCGGTGATCAGCCAGACTTCGTTGCCGTTCCAGACCGGGCTGATGCTGCCAATCATCAGCCGCCGCTCGACGCTGCTCCTGCCCAGCAGCTCAAACAGGGCGCCGACGCCAAAATCGTAGCCGTCCAAGGCAAAGTAGCCGGCCCAGAGAAAACCCCACGAGACAAAAAGGAGGGTCTCAAGCTTCACCTGGGCCTCCGCAGCATTTCGGGGCTAATAATCCGGGCCAGGTCTTCATCCGGCCCCTCCCTGGCAAGTTTTATCAAAAGGTAAACGTCGGTTGAGGCCAGCGCGGCATAAACCAGTCCTAATCCGATAAGCGAGGCCAATACCTGAGAGACGGAGACATTGGCAGAGACGCCGGCGGCGGTGCGCAACACATGATAGACAATCCAGGGCTGGCGGCCGACCTCCGCCACCACCCAGCCCAGCTCGCAGGCCACGTAAGGGAGAGGCAGGGCGGCCAGCATCACCCAGAGGAACCAGCGCCGCCGGACAAACCGCGGCTTGCGGACAAAGTAGACGGCCGCCAGGCCGAGCAGCATGAACAACAATCCCAGGCCGACCATCAGGCGGAAGCTGATGAACACAGGGATAACCGGCGGCCTTTCATCGGCGGGAATGTCGTTCATCCCGGTTACCTTGCCGCCGAAGCTGTGGGTCGCCAGGAGGCTCTCACCCCAGGGGAGGGACAGCGTCTGGATCAGATTATTGTTGTGGCCAGGCCAGGGGATGACCAGCAGGTTGTAATCCGCCGGCTGCCTCGTATCCCAGTAAGACTCCATCGCCGCCAGCTTGGCCGGCTGCGTCTGTGCCACCTCGTAGGCGTGCTCGTCGCCGACGAGGAAAACCATGAACGAGCTGATCAGGCCAAAGATAGCGGCCATCTTGAACGACCTGATGAAGAATTCGCTGTGCCGCTTGAGCAGGTGGTAGGCGGAGATGCCGGTGACAAAAAAAGCGGCGACAACAAAACCGGCGAACATCGTGTGCAGGAATTTTAGCCAGCTATAGGGGTTGGTGAAAAAGGCAAGGAAGTCAACCATGCGTACACGCCCCTGGCTGATCTGCATGCCCACCGGATGCTGCATCCAGGCATTGGCCAGCAGGATCCAGAGTGCGGACAGGTTTGCTCCCAGCACCAGCATCCAGGCGGCAAACAAATGCGTTCTCCGGGAGACGCGGTTCCAGCCCAGCACCCAGACGCCGATAAATGACGATTCCAGGAAAAAGGTGACGAGCGACTCGATCGCGAGTGGCGCGCCGAAAACATCACCGGCAAAACCGGAAAAGCGGGACCAGTTCATCCCGAACTGAAACTCGAGAAAAAGGCCGGTGACGACCCCGAGGGCGAAGTTGATCAGAAACAGGCGACCCCAGAACTTTGTCATCTTCAGGTAAAGGCGGTTGCCGGTGCGCACGTACTGCGTCTCCATAACCGCCACCAGTACGGAAAGCCCCAGGATCAGGGGGACGAAGATGAAATGAAACATCGTCGTCATGCCGAATTGCATCCGGCTCAGCTCCAGCGTGCTCATCGGGCTCCCTGGTTACCCCCCCGCAGACGGCTTGATGCGGCAGTCGCTCGCGCTTCCGGCATTTTGATTCCCTGGCAGAAGCGTAGGATGGGGCCAGGCGCAACCGCCGCGGGCGAGCAGGATTTCGGCGTTTTCGGGACCCATCGTGCCGGCGCTGTAATTGGGAAAGTCGTCGGGCGGCAGCGACTGCCAGTATTCAAGCACAGGCGTCAGGATCGACCAGGCCGCTTCCACCTGATCGGCGCGCATGAAAATGGTGGCGTCTCCAGCCAGCAGGTCCCAGAGCAAAGTCTTGTAAGCGTCGGGCAGCGGCTCGCGAAAGACATCGCCATAATTAAAATGCATGCTGACCGGCTCCAGGATCATCTGCGCCCCCGGCCGCTTTGCCTGGAAGCGCAAAGAGATGCCTTCGTGGGGCTGGATGCAGAGGATCAGCGCCGCCGGCAGCCAATTGGTGACGGCCTCGGGAGGAAAAGACTTATGCGGGACAGAGTGAAAATGAATGACAATCTCCGACACCTGCTGCCCCAGCCGCTTGCCGGTGCGCAGGTAGAAGGGGACATCCTGCCACCGCCAGTTGTCAACAGACAGCTTCAGGGCGGCGTACGTCTCGGTGCTTGAGTCCGGGGCGACGCCGGGCTCCTGGCGGTAGCCGGGCACCTTCCTGCCGCCGATTACCCCCGGCCCGTACTGGCCCCGCGCCGCGAACTCCCAGACCGAATCGGCGGGGATCGGCCGCACGGCGTGAAGAACGTCAACCTTCTTGTTGCGCAGCTCGTCGGCATCAAATGAAACAGGCGGCTCCATCGCGATCAGGCACAGCAGCTGCAGCAGGTGATTCTGAACCATATCGCGGAGGGCGCCGGCGCCTTCGTAATAGCTGCCGCGCCGCTCCAACCCCACTTGCTCGGCCACGGTTATGGTGACGTAGTCAACATAGCGGCGGTCCCAGACAGGCTCGAACAGGACGTTGGCGAAACGGAGGGCAAGGATGTTGCGCACCGTCTCCTTGCCGAGGTAATGGTCAATTCTGAATATCTGCGGCTCGTCAAACTTGCTCATGATGGCGCGGTTAATTTCCAGCATTGACTTGAGATCGTGGCCGATCGGCTTTTCCACCAGGATGCGCGACTGCTTTCTCCGGCCCAGCCGCGCCCGGCCAAGCATGTCGGCGATGACGCCAAAGAAGCGTGGCGGAGTGGCGAGGTAGAAAATGGCCATCGCCTTCTGTTCCCATTTATATTCTAGTTTGTCAAGGTGCTCCGCAATCTGCGTGTAGGCGGCCTTGCCGGTAAAGTCAGCCCGCAGGTAGTTGATGTGGCCGGCAAACTCCTTCCAGTCCCTGGGCCGGATCTGGTGCTGGGCAAAGCGCCTGACGCCGTCCCGGAACCGCTGCCGCAGCTCGTCTTCCCGGGTCTGGACAGCATCGACGATCGTGATGGCGAAAAAAAGGGGCAGGCAGCCCTCCTTGAACAGGTCAAACAGTGCCGGAACCAGCTTGCGCCAGGCGAGGTCGCCGGCGCCGCCAAAGATGACGAGCATGACGGGATGAGGGGGCCGCTGGTAAGAGGACAGCCCGGTCAGCGTGCCAACGGGGAGTTCTTTGCGCATCTGGGTTTTTGCATTTATTTTGACGGGCTCCATTTTCCTTCCTTGTCCGGGACGGCCGTTATTTGAGGCGGGCCGTCCTCTCTATCATGTCAATAAATGGCGCCGGATAAACCCCAAGCCAGAAAATAACCCCCATCAGCAGCGTCAGCGTCAGGCTGCCGGTCCAGGGGAATGCGTCGGCGCCTTCTCTCGCGCCTTCCCGGTGCGGGCGCATGTACATCACCACCACCAGGCGCAGGTAATAGTAAAGGCTGATGCCGCTGCCGGCGACAAGCGAAAAGACAAGCAGCCAGAGGGACGAGCCGACGCCGGCGTCCAGCAGGTAGAACTTGCCGATAAAGCCAGCTGTCAGCGGAATCCCGGCCAGCGAGAACAGCATCGCGGCAAAGACCGCCGCCAGCCAGGGGCGGCGCCAGAAAAGCCCCCGGTAGTGCTGCAGTGTTTCGGCTTCGGCGCCGCTGTGGCCGGGCGCAACCGCGATCACGCCGAAGGCGCCCAGCGTGGTTGCCGTGTAGGCGGACAGGTAAAAGGCGACCGCCGTGACGGCCAGGGGGCCGCTGGCCAGAAAAGCAACCAGCAGGTAGCCCAGATGGGCGATTGAAGAGTAGGCCAGCATCCGCTTGACATTATTCTGAAGCAGCGCCAGCAAATTGCCGCCCAGCATTGAGGCGACGGCAATCAGCGTGAACAGAAGAAACAGGTGGGCGTGTGGATGGATGCCGACCTCGCTGAAAAACCGCAGCGCCAGGGCGAATACCCCCACTTTCGAGACCGTGGCCACAAAAGCGGTTATCGGCGCCGGCGCGCCCTGGTAAACGTCGGGAGTCCACATATGAAACGGGACCAGCGCCAGCTTGAAGCCAAGGCCAACGGCCAGCAGGCCGAGTCCGGCTGTGAGCAGGCCGGCGCCATCGGTATTTCCAGCAATGACCGCCAGGCGGCCAAATTCCATCGTGCCGGTCTGGTCGTAGATGAGGGCCATCCCGAACAGAAGAAAAGCTGTTGACACGGAGGCCAGAATCAGGTACTTGATGCCGGCTTCAATATTGATCCGGCCGCGGGGGTAAGCAATCAGGACAAAGAGGGATGAACTGAGGAGCTCCAACCCCAGAAACAGCGAGGCAAAGTGGCTGCTGGCGGCAAGCACGGCGGCTCCCAGGGCGGCGAGCAACAGCAGCAGGTAAAGCTCGTCGTGCTGTCCCGTCCGGCGGCGCAGGTAGACATAGGAAAAAATAGCCACGGCAAAGGTGGCCGCCAGGATGACGCCGGTGAAAAACAGTGCGTAGCCGTCGATTGTCAGAAGCGCGGTCACCTGCCGGGGCGTCTGGCGCGCCGCCAGCGGCAGCAGGGCGACAGCCGCAGCCAGCCCCGCCAGCGTGATCGCCAGCGTCAGCAGGTGGCTTCGGTAAAAGGTTATGGCAAGCATGATCATAACGGCGGCCGTAGCCAGCGCCACCAGCGGCAGAACGGCGATGAAATCCTGGATGCTCATGAACTGCCCCCCGCTCCATCCCGCCCGGCGTGGGCGGAGCCCGCCGGCGGCGCCGGACGCGCCGCGGCCGGCTGGTGGTAGGCGGCGGCGTAGCGGCCCAGCTTTTCCAGCGCCACGCGGGCGGTGCCCAGAACCGGCTGCGGATAAATGCCCAGCGCCGTGATTACGGCTATCATCGCCGCCATCACCGTGCTTTCGCGCAGGTTGTAATCTGGCAGCCGCCACTTGTTCAGGTTCCGGCCCAAAAATGCCCGCTCGACAAGCCAGAGGGCGTAGACGGTAGAGACGATGAAGCCGAGCGATGCCAGCGCCGCCAGCGGGATGCTGACCTGGTAGACACCGATGAGGACCAGGAACTCGCCGACAAAATTTCCGAGGCCGGGGAGCCCCAGCGAGGCCAGGGCAAACAGCATCGCGGCGCCGCCCATCCGCGGCATTACGGACCATAAACCACTCATGCGGTCAAGATCGCGCGTGTGGATGCGGTCCTGGAGGTCGCCGACGATCACAAAAAGCGCCCCGGTGCTGACGCCATGGGCAATCATAACCACGACGACACCCTGCAGGGCCAGCTGATTCCAGGCAAAGATTCCCAGGAGGACAAATCCCATGTGGCTGATGCTGGTGTAGGCGACCATCCGCTTCAGATCGGTCTGGGCAAAAGCGAGCAGGGCGCCGTAGATGATCCCCGCCACCGCCAGCAGCATCGCCGGCAGCGCGAATCTGGAAGCGGCGTGGGGGAAGAGGGGAACGAGAAAGCGCAGCATGCCGAAGGCGCCAACTTTCAAAACCAGGCCGGCAAGATGAACGCTGCCCGCGGTCGGCGCCTCCGTGTGGGCGTCGGGGAGCCAGGTATGAACCGGCAGTGCCGGCAACTTGACGGCAAAGGCGACAAAGAAACCGAGCATCAACACCATTTCTGTAAACGAAGACATCGGCGTGCCCAACAGGCCGCCATAATCAAACGTGTAAACGCCGGTGGCGCGGCCATGGACAAAATAAAGGCCCAGGATCGCCACGAGCATCAGGAGGCTGCTTGCCTGGGTAAAAATGAAGAATTTAAGCGTCGCGTAGACTCGGTTCTCGTGTCCCCAGATGCCGATGACGAAGTATAGCGGCACCAGCATCAGCTCCCAGAAGAAATAAAACATGAACAGGTCAACCGCAAGGAATACACCGGCAATCGCCGCCAGGATCCAGAGCATGTTGAAATGAAAAAACCCGGTCCGGTAGCGGATGCCCCGCCAGGAAGCGGCCACCGCGACGATTCCGAGAAAATTGGTGAGCAGCAGCATCAACAGGCCGACGCCGTCCAGCGCCAGGTGAATTCTTGCTCCCAACGCCGGAATCCAGGGCAGGTCAAGCTCCGCCAGCCACCGTTCCGGCGCCGCCAGCGACCCGTGCGCATAATAGCCGGTCCAGAGGGCGGCGAGCACCGCCAGCTCAACCAGCAGGGTAATCAGCGAGATCCATCGTGGCCAGGCATCTCCCCGGCAGGCCGACAGCCAGGCCACAAGGCCGCCGGCAAGCAGCCACAGTATCAGCCAGGCGAGGATCACCAGTTCACCGCCAGCGCCAGGACGACAATCGCGCCGGCGGCGATTCCCGCTGCGTACCAGCGCGTCCGGCCCGTCTGGGTCCTGCCAAACAGCCTGCCGGCGCCGGCCGCCAGCCGCGACGCGCCGGCAAAGATGAGGTCGAGCGGATCGCTTTTGCTGACGCGGGCAAGCCAGGCATAAGGCATAACAAAAACGCGGTCGTAGAACCAGTCAAATCCCCAGCCGGAATACCACCAGCGGTGGAGCAGCCGCCCCGATGATGACGCCGCCAGCGCCGCCGCCCGGGCCGGCCGGCGCAGAAAGAGGTGGTAGGCCAGGTAAATTCCGGCCAGGCTGGCGGCGGCGGAAATTAGCGCAAACGCGAACTCGACTGCGGCGCTGCCGCCCGCCTGCTGAAAAACAGGCAGGGCGTGATGCAAAAAACCGGATAAAAATGGCGCTCCCGGCGCCTCGATAAAGCCGCCCACTAGGGAAAGTGCAGCCAGCACCACCAGCGGCGCCTGCATGATAAAGCCCGGCCGGCTGCCAACGCGGGAGCGGCTGGCGCCAAAGAAAATCAGGAAAACCATCCGAAAAGTGTAAATCGATGTCAGGAATGCGCCCGCCAGGCCGGCGGCCCACAGCCAGTGGCTGCCGGAAGCCGAGGACCAGGCGTCCCAGAGAATAAGGTCCTTGCTGTAAAAACCGGCCGTGACCAGCGGCAGAGCCGACAACGACGCCGCTCCGGCGAGGAAGGTCCAGAATGCAAGCGGCAACTGTCGGCGCAGCCCTCCCATCCGGAACATGTCATGCTCTTCCGCAAGTCCCTTGATAACGACGCCGGCGGCAAGGAAGAGAAGCGCCTTGAAAAAAGCATGGGTCATAAAATGAAAGATGGCCGCCGACCATGCGCCCACTCCCAGGGCAAGAAACATGTAGCCGATCTGGCTGATGGTCGAATAGGCAAGCACGCGCTTGATGTCCCTTTGCGTCAGAGCGCTAAAGCCCGCCAGCAGCAGGGTGGCGGCGCCGATGATCGCCACCAGCAGGCGCACCTGCGGCGCCAGGCTGAAAAGGACGTTGGTGCGGGCAATCAGGTAGACGCCGGCGGTGACCATGGTGGCGGCGTGGATGAGGGCGCTGACGGGGGTGGGACCGGCCATCGCGTCCGGCAGCCAGGTCTGCAGCGGCAACTGCGCCGATTTTCCCAGGGCTCCGCCCAGCAGGAGCAGGGAGGCGGCGACAGCCAGGCCCGAGCCGGCCTGCCAGTGAGAAGCGGCCAGCTTTAGCAGCGGCTGGATCTCAAGGGTGCCCAGTTTTGCAAACAGGAGAAAAAGTGCTATTGCCATGGACGTGTCGCCCACGCGCGTGACAATAAAGGCCTTGCGGGCCGCCCGCCCGTTGGCGGCGTCCCTGTACCAGAAGCCGATGAGCAGGTAGCTGCACAGGCCGACGCCTTCCCAACCCAGGTAAAGGAGGACGAGGTTGCCCGCCAGCACCAGCGTCAGCATGAACCCGACGAAAAGGTTCATATAGGCAAAGAACCGCCTGCCCTCGCCGCGGGACATGAAGCCGCCCGAATAAACATGAATCAGGAAGCTGACAACCGACACCACCAGCACCATCACCAGCGAGAGCGCGTCCAGGTACAGCGAGATTCCCGGGGAGAAACCGCCCACCTTCATCCATGTCCAAAGGGACTGTGTATAGACATAACCGGGCGGCGGCGAAATCAGAAAGCCGGCGGCAAGCGCCAGCGAAGCGAGCGCCGACAGCCCCACCGATCCGGCGCCGACGGCGGCGGCGTGCCGGCCCAGGCGGCGGCCGCCCAGCGTCAGGGCCGCAAAACCGGCAAAGGGGAAGAAGGGTATCAGAAATAAAAATCTCAGCATCTTTCAGCCCCGCATGCTGCTCGCCCTGTCAATGTCGAGCGTTTTGAGATGGTGGTAGAGCTGCAGCACCAGCGCCAGCCCCAGGGAAACTTCCACTGCCGCCATGACAAGAATGAAGATAAACATCAACTGGCCGTCGGGCTGACGCCAGCGGGAGCCGCCGACGACAAACGCCAGGCCGGCTGCATTGACCATGATTTCGATTGACAGCAAGATGAAGATGACATTGCGGCGCACGAGGACGCCGGCCAGCCCCAGAATGAACAGGAGCGCCGCCAGCAGGAGCCCGTAATTGGCGGGAATCGGCGCCATTTACTGTTCCCTTCCTTCCGGCCCGGCGAACTGGTGAGGACCAGCATCCCCGGCGTTCCGGCGGCGGCCGAGATGGTAGGCGCCTACCAGCCCCGCCAAGAGCAACAGCGAGGCCAGCTCGACCCCGATCAGATAAGGGCCGAACAGGGCAATGCCCACCTGCCTCGCTCCCACGACGGCCGCGCCGGCGCTCGGGCTGCGGCCCCGGGAGATGAGAATGTAGGCAAGCTCACCCGCCAGGATCAGCGTCAGCGCCGCCGGCCCCAGCCACATGCCCGGCTTCAGCCAAGCGCGCTCAAACCGCACCGCCTGTGGTCCAAGATTGAGAATCATGATCACGAAAATGAACAGCACCATGATTGCCCCTGCGTAGATGATCGCCTCCAGCGCCGCTACAAAAGGCGCTCCGAGAACGTAGAAAATAAGCGACACGGCCAGCAGCGAGACAACCAGGTACAAAAGCGCGTGCACGGCGTTATAGCGCGTGATGACGGCAAAAGTGGCAACCACCGCCACTCCTGCCGAGATATAAAAAGTAGCTTCCATGTTATGGATCCATTACGGCGTCAATCCCAGCGGGTCGGTGGGAGGCTTTTCCCGCCGTGCCTCGCCTTTGCCCTTGCCGCCAATCGCCACGCCCGCCACCCGGTAAAAATTGTAATCGTGATACTTTCCCGGCCCGCTGATGAGCAGATCTTCTTTTTCGTAAACGAGATTCTGGCGGTCATATTCGCACATCTCGAAATCGGGCGTGAGCTGGATGGCGTCGGTGGGGCAGGCCTCCTCGCAGTAGCCGCAGAAAATGCAGCGGGAAAAATTGATCCGAAAAAACGAAGGCAGGCGGCGGCCGTGACTGTCTTCGGTGGCCTGCAACGATATGCAGTCAACCGGGCAGGCGGCGGCGCACAGGTAGCAAGCCACGCACCGCTCCTCGCCGTCCGGGTCGCGGGAGAGAATGATCCGCCCGCGCCAGCGGGGCGGCAGATAATCAACCTGCTCGGGATACTGAATCGTAACCGGTTTCCGGAATGCATGCAGGAAAACCTGCCACATGCTTTTAAGCAGGCTAATCATTCAACTCCTCCAGCGAAAAGGACAACGGTTCCGATGCCTCCCGTTACGACTTGTAATTTTAAACTTGCTGATCATTCAGTTTATTCATGAAAATGCCGGGATTGCCTCCCTCTGCCCAAGTCCGGCCGGATTCTCTGGTTATTCTGAGCAAGCTGGATAATCAGTTTGAACATTGAGCCTTGAACTCTTCAACCTACCGGACCGCCAGCAAGATTCCTCCCGTGACCACCAGGTTTGCCAGCGCCAGCGGCAGCATTACCTTCCAGCCAAACGACATCAGTTGGTCGTAACGCGGGCGGGGAAAGGTGGCCCTGAGCAGGATGAAAAAACAGATGAAAAACAGGGTCTTTACTGCCAGCCAGGCAAGCGGCGGCAGCAGCGGCCCCTCCCAGCCTCCCAGAAAAAGCACCGAAATCAGCACCGAGATAAGAGTGATGCCCAGATACTCCTCCACGAAAAAGAGGGCGAATTTCATGCCTGAGTATTCGGCATGGAAGCCGGCCACCAGCTCTCCCTCCGCTTCGGGGAGGTCAAAGGGCAGCCGGCGCGTCTCGGCAATGCCGGCGGTGAGGAAAATGAGCATGCCGGAAAACTGGGGAACCGCGTACCAGAGGCCCTTTTGGGCCTCGACAATATTCTTCAGGTCAAAGGAGCCGGCCAGCATAACGACGCCCATCAGCGACAGGCTCATGAACACCTCATAGCTGAGCATCTGCGCGGCGGCCCGCATGCTGCCCAGCAGCGAGTACTTGCTGTCCGAGGCCCAGCCAGCCAGGACAACGCCGTAGACGGTCAGCGACGACATCGCCAGGAAAAAAAGGAGGCCGACATTCAGATCGGCAACAGCGACTCCGGGTGCGTATGTTATCACGGCGAAAGTAAGGAGCACCGGCACAATGATTACAGCGGGTGCGATGACAAACACAGCCGCGTCAGCAAAGGGAGGCACCCAGTCTTCCTTGGAGAGGATCTTGATCATGTCCGCCAGCACCTGGAGCAGGCCGAACGGGCCAACCCGGTTGGGGCCGTAGCGGTCCTGCCAGAGGGCCAAAAGCCGCCGCTCCAGCCAGATTAGCCCGGCGCTCACCGAAAGCGCCACGACAAGGACGCCAAAGACCGTGATCAATGAAATGATGGCGTTGGACATATTACGTATTGATTACCTGGTTCGCTTTTTTATACCGAGCCTGAGCGCAAAGATGAGACCTCATCCCCGATTTTTAAGTTTCCTAATTTCCTGTTTCCTGTTCCGGTATCTCAAGAAAAAAACGGGAAATGGGAAACGATTTGCAAGGCTTTACTTCCTCGAAGCAGCCCTGATCCGGACATATTCTCCCGGGCTAACGATGCCCTCCAGCCCCTCCAGGCAAACCGGGACGCCGGCAACGCCTGATGGCAGCGTCTCTGCAAGTCTGACCGGCAGGCGGAGGAAGCCGGTTGCTGTTTCCAGCTCGGCAATGCCGCCGGCGCCAATGCCGAGGTCATCCGCGTCCTTCTGGCTCAGCGCCAGGTATGCGGCCGGCGCCAGTTGCCTGATTCCCGGCGACAGAATGCTTAGCTCCTCTGAGCCAAATGTGTGGTAAAGCGGCGCCAGCAGCCACCGGCCTGCGGGTGGCGAAAAGGGGGCGGGGGGGAGGTTAAAGAAAGGCGGCTGCGGGGCCGGCGGCTGCTCGGGACGGCCCGGGGCCGGCTCGATCAGCCGCCGGCCCGGATTGCCTCCGCGCAGTGGGCCTCCCACCTCTTCCTGAAACTTGTTGAGCGCCTGCACCGAATTCCATCCCGGCGCCCAGTACCGAGGAATGAGCGGCGGCGGCGGCTCTCCCTGGAAGCCTTCCATGGAAAAAGACAGCGGGCTGTCATCATCAACAGGCGGCTGCCGCTCGGCAACGCCAATATCGGCAGACATGGCGGTGCGCCCGCTGTAGCCGCGCGGCTGGCGGGCGATTTTCTGGCCGGAAATGCGAAAGCCGGCACCGTAAACGGCTGCCGAGATGCCCGAAAAGACGGGCAAATCATTTTCAAGGTCTTTGGCCACTTCGCCAACCATCCGCCAGGCATCTGCCGCCGGCCCCATAGCAGCCAGCCAGCGCCAGCTCTCCATCACCTCACCGGAAGGAGGCATCACCTTGAAATAACGCTGCGCCCGGCCCTCGCTGCTGACAAAGGTGCCGTCGCTCTCGGCAAAAGTCGCCGCCGGCAGGGCGACGCCGGCTCTCGCCACCGTCGGGTTTATGAGGCTGTCAATAACAATCACATGCCTGGCTTTCTCAAACAGGTTCTCTACCAGAGACGGGGCGGCGCGGCGGCAAAGATCATTTTCGAGGATGACAACGGTGTCAGCTGAGCCGCTTTCGATTGCCTCTACGGCGCGGCTTATGGGGCCGCCCTCCATGAGGGCGGCCCCCATGCTGTTTGCCTCCGGCAAGGTCAGGCAGAGCCCGGCGGTGCGTCCCCCCGCAGACAGAGTCCAGGCCACGTTGGCGGCGGCCTCAAGCACGGCTTCGCTTCCCAGGCCAGTGCCGGCTATCACCAGCGGCCGCTCCGCCTCGCCGAGGGCGGCGGCAATGGCGGTGGCAATGCTGCGTTCCCGGCTGCCTAAACCAGCCGGCGCCGGTGCGCTCTTGTCCAGAAGCGACGCAACCATGAATCCCAGGCGGGCAATCTCGTCCGGAGCCGCCCGCCAGGCCGTGGTTGCGATCGCGTCCAGACTTGTGGGCGCAGGAGTAGCGATAAAGAGCGGCCCCCGCCGCTGCTGAACCGCCTCGCGCATCGCTTTATCGTCCCAAGGCGGAATGGCGCCGCTGGTTTCGCGGACAGGCATCTGCCGCACTGACTGGCGCAGGGCCAGGTCGAGCATCGGCGCAAAATTGGTCACATCTTCGCCCAGGACCAGCACGGCGTCGGCCCGGCGCACCTCATCAAGGGAGACGGAGCGAGCCGGCCCTTCCTTTAGAATCCGGCTGGTTTTTTGCGCGAGCCGCCAGTCGCCCTCGCTCATGCCGGATGCGAACATCGCTGGTCCCACCAGCCGGCGCAGAGCAAAATTTGCTTCCAGGGATGCGCGCGGCGAGCCAATCCCGGCAACCCGGCTGTCGGAAATAATCTCCCGCAGCCGCCTGAGCGCTGCCGTCGCGCTAACCGGCGCCGCCGGGCCGCTCCGTCCCTTGCGCAAAAGAGGTTGGCGCAGGCGGCGGGGGCTGTTGACAAACTCGTAGCCGTAGCGGCCGCGGTCGCAGAGGAAGTAGCCATTTACGGCGCCGTTAAAGCGGTTGCTGATCCGCCGGAGCGAGCCATAGCGGGCGCCGGGAATGGTGTTGCAACCAAGCGCGCAATGGACGCAGACCGACGGCGCCGTCTCCAGGTCCCACTTGCGTGCGTAATGGCGTTTCAGGCTTTTGTCGGTAAAGACGCCGGTAGGACAGATTTCGGCCAGGTTGCCGCTGAATGGGCTCTCAAGGACGCCGCTTTGATGGCGGCCGAAGTACACCTGGCTGCGGAGCGAAAAGGCGGCCAGGTCGCCGCCGCCGGCATAGTCGCCGTAAAAGCGCACGCAGCGATAGCACTGGATGCAGCGGCTCATCTCGTGGTTGACAAACGGGCCCAGGTCCTGATTGATAAATGTCCTTTTCGCGCCCCGGTAACGGCGGCGCGAGTGTCCGGTCATTACGGTCATGTCCTGCAGGTGGCACTCGCCGCCCTCATCGCATACCGGGCAGTCATGAGGATGGTTTAGCATCAGCCACTCGATGACGCCGGCGCGGAAGGCGCGCGCCTCCCGGTCGTCAATGGAGATGCGCACACCATTGGCGGCCGGGGTCATGCAGGCCATCACGATCCTGCCGCTGGTGTCATTCTCGTCACGGAACTGCTTGACGGCGCACTGGCGGCAGGCACCCACTGAATGCAGGGCCGGATGCCAGCAAAAATAAGGAAGGTCAAAACCAAGCGACAGGCAAGCGTCCAGCAGGTTCTGGTCCGGTTTGACCTCATATGGCTTGTTTTCAACAAAAATCTGAACCATCAGCGTTCACGCCCGGTTCCACGGGCACTGTTTTTCATGCACGTGGCGCTCGAAATCCTCCCGGAAAAATTTAAGGGCGCTCGCCAGAGGCTCGGCGGCGCCGGGGGCGAGGGCGCAGTAGGTATGCCCGGGGCCGAGCATTTTCGCCAGAGACTCGAGGAGGTCAATATCCTCCATCCGGCCCTGCCCTGCCTCGATATCCGTCAGCAACTCCACGGCAAACTGAAGGCCGCCCCAGCAGGGCGCACACCAGCCACACGACTCCCTGGCAAAGAACCGCTCCAGGTTAAGCACCATGCCCACGGGGCAGGAACGGTCGTCGAGGACGACGATGGTGCCGGTGCCCAGCCTGCTGCCGGCTGCCTCAACGGAGCCAAAGTCCATCTTCACGTCAAGGTGCGCCGGCGTCAGAAAGTCGGTGGAAGCGCCGCCTGGCAGGAGGCCGCGCAGCTTGTAGCCGTCCTGCATGCCGCCGGCATGCTCCTCGATGAGTTCGTTGAGGGTGGTTCCCATCGGCAGCTCCCAGGCGCCCGGGGAGCGGACGCGGCCGCTGGCGCCGTAAATCTTCGTGCCGCCCTCGTCCGTATGGCTCAGCTCCCTGAACCAGGGCGCGCCGTTGTTGACAATGTGCGGAACGTTGCAGATCGTCTCGACATTGTTGACAACGGTCGGTTTGCCCCAGAGGCCCGACGTCTGGGGGTAGGGCGGCTTAGAACGCGGGTTGGCCCGCTTGCCTTCGATGGCGTTGAGCATACCGGTCTCCTCGCCGCACATGTAGCGGCCGCCGCTCACATGAAGATGGATGTCAAGGCTGTAGCCCGAGCCGATGATGTTGCGCCCCAGCAGGCCGCTGTGGTAAACGCCCGCGACCGCCTGTCTGAGCCGGCGGGCCGCCAGCCGGTACTCCCGGCGCAGAAAAATATAGGCAACGTCGGCCTCGATGGCATAGGCAGACAGGATGGCGCCCTCGATCAGTTGGTGCGGATCGCCCTCCATCAGCAGCCTGTCCTTGAAGGTTCCCGGCTCCATCTCGTCCGCATTGACTGCCAGGTATTTCGGCCGGGGAGCATCGCTTCCCATCGGAACGAAGCTCCATTTCAGCCCGGCGTCAAAGCCGGCGCCGCCCCTGCCTTTCAGGCCGGCGTCCCTGACGGCTTGGGCAACTTCTGCCGGCGACATGCTCCTGAGCGCTTTGAGGACGGCCCGGTACCCGCCGTTCTTCCGGTAGGCATCGATGTCCGAAGGCTCATGCCCCGAACGGATATTTGCTGTCAGCGGCGTTTCCATAACTGCTATTTACCGGTTCCGGGTTCTGAGTTAAAACATGATTCAGTCAACCCGGAACCCGAACTCTTTTATTCATACCTTTCAAGAATCCTGTCAACCTTTTCTGCATCAAGGTTTGTGTGCAAATCATCATCAATCATCATCACCGGCGCCCGATCGCAGGCGCCCAGGCAGACGGACGGCAGCAAGGTAAAGCGTCCGTCGGCAGTCGTTTGGCCCGAGGCAATCCCCAGCCGTCCGGAGATGTACTCCATCAACCCGTCCGACCCCAGCAGCCAGCAGCTGACGCTGTCGCAGGCAAGGATCACATGCCTGCCCACCGGCCGCCTGAAGATCAGGTTGTAAAAGCTGGCGACGCCGTCCAGCTCCGCCGTTGACATCTCCAGGAGTTCGCCCAGATCGTCGATAGCCTCATCCGGCACCCAGCCCCGGTAGCGCTGGACAATCCTGAGGGCGTCGATGGCGACTGACTGCCGCACCGGGAAGGCTGCTGCTGCCGCCTCGATTTCCTCTTTTTCTTCTCTGCTTAACATTGCCTTTTTTGGTCAGCGGATTGCTCAGGCCGGTCTATGCGGTAAACTGGAAACAATTGAAAAAATTCATGAAATAATTTGACGTATTATATTTTTAGCGGTCAACATCCGCAAGCACATAATCGATGCTCCCCAAAATCGCGAGCAGGTCAGGAATCATGGCACCGCGGCTGATAAACGGAATCATCTGCAGATGGGGGAAGGAAGGAGTGCGAATGCGAAGGCGGTAGGGGCCGCTGCCGCCGTCGCTGATCAGATAGTAGCTGTTTATGCCCTTTGCCGCCTCGACGGCAGCCGTCGCCTCCCCCGGGGGGATTACCGGCCCCCAGCCGATCTGGAGAAAGTGGGTAATCAGGGTTTCAATGTCATCCAGGGTGCCTTGCTTTGGCGGGGTTGTCGCCAGCGGATGGTCCGCCTTGTACGGACCAGGCGGCATGTTTTCCAGGCACTGCTTTACGATTTTAAGGCTCTGGCGGATTTCCGCCACGCGCACGACCGCCCGGTCGTAGCAGTCACCTGCCGCCGCCGTGGGGATGTCAAACTCGAAGTTCTCATAACCGCTGTAGGGACGCTTCTTGCGCAGGTCCCACTCCAGCCCGCAGGCCCGCAGCCCGGGCCCGGTGACGCCCCACTCGACCGCCTCTGCCAGCGAATAGGCGCCGACACCGACAGTGCGGGCCTTGAAGATGCGGTTCTGCATCACGATGCGGTCGTACTCCCTCAGACGGGGCGGCAGCCAGGCCAGGAACTCCCGCACCAGCCGGTCCCAGCCCCGCGGCAGGTCGTCGGCAACCCCGCCGATCCGAAACCAGTTGGGATGCATGCGGTCGCCGCAGATGGCGGCAATGATGTCAAAGATGCGTTCCCGGTCGGTGAACATGTAAAAAACAGGCGAAAGCGTGCCCACGTCCTGGGCAAAGGTGCCGTACCAGACCAGATGGCTGGCGATCCGAAACAACTCCGACAACATCACTCTGATCGCCTGCGCCCGTTCAGGCACCTCGACCCCGGCGAGCCGCTCCACCGCCATCACATAGGGCAGATTGTTAAGCACGCCCCCGAGGTAGTCGATCCGGTCCGTGTAGGGAATATAGGTGTGCCAGGTCTGCCGCTCGCCCATTTTCTCGGCGCCGCGGTGATGATAGCCAATATCGGGGACGGCATCAATGATGACCTCCCCGTCAAGCTGGAGGACGATGCGCAGGAGGCCGTGTGTGCCCGGGTGCTGCGGGCCAACGTTGAGAAACAGGAAATCTGTGTCATCGTGGCGGCGGCTGATGCCCCAGTCCTCAGGCCGGAACTTAAGCGCCTGCTCTTCCTTTTCCTCCCGGGCTTCGGGCAGCCGGTAGGGTGCCATCTCCGTCGCCCGGGCCGGGTGCTCCTTGCGCAGCGGATGGCCTTCCCAGGTGGGCGGCATCAGGATGCGGCGCAGGTGCGGATGACCGTTAAACCTGATGCCGAACATGTCCCAGGCTTCCCGCTCGTACCATCCCGCCGCCGGCCAGACATCGACGATGCTTTCCGCAGAAGGGCTGCCGCCCTTCAGCGCCGTTTTTACGCAAATATCCTCAACGCGGTCAAGGGAGAAAAGGTGATACGCCAGTGAAAAATCGCCCTTTGGCTGGCCCTGGCGGTGGCTGCGCAGGCGCTCGTCGACGGCGGTCAGATTAAACAGCATTGGGAAAGTGCGGTCGGCCTCGCCTTTCAGGTAACGCATCAGTGACGGCAGCTTTTCCGCCGGCGCCCAGATAACGGGCGGGCCGCCCTTCACATCCTGGCCGCCAAAGCCGGCGGCGCCAAACCTTTTCCTGACGGCCGCCAGCAGGTCTGTATCATTTCGCACGGCAACCACTTTGCCTAGACCCCGTGGGGAGGCCGGAGCCGCTCCGCTTGCTGGCGGGCGGGCCGCTTGCGGTCGCGACGGCAGGGAAGCGCGGCGCGGATTGTTCGCTGGCGTCCAGCGCGCCAGCTGAGCGGCCGCCGCTCGGAGCCGATGGCGTCGCGCAGCATCAGCAGCCCTTCCATGAACGCGTCGGGGCGGGGGGGGCATCCGGGCACGTAAACGTCAACCGGCAGGAACCGGTCCACCCCCTGGACGACGCTGTAAATGTCGTACATGCCGCCGGAGTTGGCGCACGATCCCATCGAGATCACCCAGCGCGGCTCCATCATCTGCTCGTAGAGGAGCTTGATGATCGGCGCCATCTTCGCAAAAACGGTGCCCGCGATCACCATCAGGTCGGCCTCCCTGGGCGTCGCTCGGATCACCTCGGCGCCGAAGCGGGCGATATCGTACTTGCTGGTGAGGCTGGTGGCCATCTCAACGTAACAGCAGGAAAGGCCAAAATTAAACGGCCAGATGGAATTCTTGCGGCCCCAGGAGATCAGGTCCTGAAGCCGCGAGAGCAAAAGCATGCGGCTGGCCGCCTCTTCAGGCGAATCTGCCCAGACGGCGGAACCTCTGTCCAACTCCCCGCGCCGGAGCCTCACGGCGCGTCTTCTTCTGTTCGCCGGCCGCCGTCCGGCCGCAGCCCGGCCGGCGGTCCCTGCCGCCGGGGCCCCCAGTCAAGGGCGCCCAGGCGCCACAGGTAGGCCAGCGCCGCGCCGAGGACGCCAATGAATATGACAATCTCAACGTATCCCCGCCAGCCGGCGGCGCGAATGGCGACCGCCCAGGCGATGATAAACATTGCTTCCAGGTCGAAGATGACGAAGAAGATGGCGTTCTGGTAAAACTTGACGTCAAAGCGCACCCGGGCCGAACCCGTTGACACAATTCCGGACTCGTAAGGCCTGCCGGTCTCGGTTTCGCGGTGGCGCTGCCCCAGCATGTATGAGAGCGCCAGCAGCGCACCGATGATCAGCACGGTGACGCCAAAATAAACGGCCAGCGGCCAGAGCTGGACTTGCGCTACGTCCATTGGGTGTGAAAAACTCCCTCCGCATCGGTGCGCTCGTATTTGTGAGCGCCAAAATAATCGCGCTGTGCCTGCACCAGGTTTGCCGGCAGCCGGCGGCTGCGGTAGCCGTCGAAATATGCCAGGCTGGCCATGAAAGCGGGGGCGGGAAGATGCAGGCGGGCGGCGGCGGCGGCAACTTCGCCCAGACTGTCGGCCCGTTTGAGCACCTCCGCTCCGGTTTCCGCGTCCAGCAAAAGATTGGGAAGGCCGGGCTGCCGCCGGTAAGCCTCCCTGATGTTTTCCAGAAATGCCGCCCGGATGATGCAGCCGCCGCGCCAGATGCGGGCCACGGCCTCCAGGTCAAGGCCGAAGCCGTATTTTTCCGAGGCCGTCCTGAGCTGGGCCATTCCCTGGGCGTAGGCGGTGATCATGGCCGCGTATAAGGCATCCTCGAGCCGGGCCAGAAACTCGTCCCGGTCAGGGGAGAAAGCCGGCGGTCCGCCCTCCAGGGAATCAGCCGCCGTCCGGCGTTCGCCCCCCAAAGCGGAGAGGTTGCGCATCGCCACGGCAATGTCCATGGCCGGCGACGGCACGCCCAGGTTCATGGCGTCCTGGGAAGTCCACATGCCTGTTCCCAGCTGCCTGGCCTCGTCACGGATCATGTTGACCAGCGGGTTGCCCGTAAAATCGTCAACCTTGGCAAGAATGTCAGTGGTAATCTCCAGGAGGAAGGAAGCAGCCGCTCCCCGGCTCCAGCCGCCGAACACGCCGCTCATCTCCGCTTCGTTCAAACCGATGCCGCGGCGCATCAGGTCGTAGGCCTCGGCGATCAGCTGCATGATGGCGTACTCGATGCCGTTATGGACCATCTTGACGTAATGCCCGGCGGCACCCGGCCCCAGATAAGCGACGCAGGGGGCGCCGCCGACCTGGGCGGCGGCAGCTTCAAACACCGGCCGGACGCGCTCATAGGCTTCCGCCCGGCCGCCCGGCATGATGCTGGGGCCGTAGCGGGCTCCCTCCTCGCCGCCTGATATGCCCACTCCCATAAAATGAATTTCCATTTCCCCCAACTCCCGCTCACGGCGGCTTGTGTCCCTGAAAAAAGAATTGCCGCAGTCGATGATCATGTCGCCGTGGTCAAGCAGCGGCGTCAACTCGCCGATGACCGCATCGACGATATGCCCGGCAGGCACCAGCAGCATCACCGCCCGCGGCAAGCGCAGCGACTGGACCAGCTCTTCGGGGCTCTCGACAGTAAGAACGGGCCGCTCCTCCGCCTCGGTCCGCATCGCTTCAACCTGCGATCTCTCCTTGTCAAAACCGGCGACGCTGAAGCCATGATCGGCCATGTTGAGGACGAGGTTGCGTCCCATCACTCCCAGGCCGACCATGCCGATTTCATACTGCCCGCTCACGATAACCTCCTCCAGTCGCTTCGGCTCCCCGGCGCGCCGCCGGGAAAGATAAATTGCCTGCTTGCAGCATTAAGCCTGCGCCATGCCACCAATAATTTCTTCAAGCCGGGCCAGTCCCCCTGCCTGATCTTCACCGAGGTGCACCCGCATCACCTTCCGGCCGTGCCGTCCCAGCGCCTTGAAATCGCCCAGCGCCTGCGCCTTTTTAAAGATGCGGAAGCCGTAGGCGGCTCCGGGAATGAGGGCGTCCGCGCCGCTTTCGCAGGTGAACTGCAGGAACAGGCCTCCCGCGGGACCGCCCTTGTGAAACTGGCCGGTCGAGTGCAAAAACCTGGGGCCGTAGCCGACCGTAACCGCCAGTCGCAGCCGGCCGCGGAGGCCGGCCTGAAGCCGGGCCAGCGCGCGGCTTGTGTCCTCGTCTTCGGTCAGATAAGCCATCAGCGCCAGATAACCGCCCGGGCGAGCCTGCCCGAGAAAGGAAGCAAGGGCGGCGGCAACCGATGCGGCCGCCGGCGCAAGGCTTTCCGAGTAGATGCTCAGCGGTGCTTCCATAAGCAGCGGACTTTCCGGCGGCAGCTCTCCCGCCTTTGCCGCCTGGTCCAGGAGCCGGTTGGTGTTGTCCTTGCTCTCCTGAACGTTGGGCTGGTTAAACGGATTTATTCCCAAAACCGCGCCGGCGGCGGCGGTGGCCACCTCCCAGCGATAAAATTCCTGCCCCAGTTGGTCCGGTTCATCAATCTCGATCGTCACCACCGGATGACCTGCAGCTTTAAGCTCCTTTACGCCCGCTGCCAGAGAAGGTTCATCATTGTTTGCCCGCAGAAATACAAACAGGCGGTCGTCACCGTAGACGCCGGGAGGACCGGCCGCCTCTCCGGTCACCGGCAACAGGCCTTTTCCTTCCTTGCCGGTGCTCTCCGCCAGCAGCTGTTCCAGCCACAATCCGAGTGAGGCGATTGACTTTTCCGTTATAAATGTCACCTTGTCCCGTCCTGCCAGTCCCAGCTCTCCCAGGACGGCCCCCAGCACCAGGCCCGGATTGGCCTGAACCGGAATTGCGCCGGCGCACGCCCGCTGCATCCTAAGCGCCTGCCCCAGCAGCGCTTCCGTGTCGGCGCCTGCCAAGACTGCCGGCACGAGGCCGAAGAACGACAGCGCCGAATAACGGCCGCCGATGTCAGGAAAGTTGAGGAAGACGTGACGAAAATTCCTGGCGGCAGCCAGCTTGGCCAGCGGCGTTTCCGGATCGGTGACGGCGATGAAATTTTCACCGGCGCTGCTCCCCTTTGCCTGGAAGACCAACCGGTAAAAAAATTCTCCGAAAGCATGCGGCTCCGCCGTTGTCCCCGACTTGCTGGCGACAATAAAAAGCGTCTCTTCTGGCGGCGCTTCTTTTTCAATCCTGATAATTGTCGCCGGATCAGTTGTATCAAGAACCGTAAGAGGCAGCCCCTCATTGGCCAGCGGCAGAACTTTTGCCATCACCAGCGGCGCCAGGCTGCTGCCGCCCATGCCCATGTGCACCACGCGGCGAAAGCCGCCAGCGTGCGCCTCATGCCTCAGCTTGAGCAACAGGTCCTGGTTGGCCGCCATGATTTCCGCTACATCAAGCCAGCCAAGGGAGGCGGCAATCTGGCTGCCCTCTTTGGCGCTGCCAGTCCAAAGGAAAGCATCCTTGCGCCAGAGCCGGCGCCCAAAGTCAACCTCTTCGAAAGCTGCCAGCCGCTTTTCCACTGCTTCGGCGTACGGACCCAGGTCAAGCGCCAGCCGGCGGACCGTCTTTACGGCCTGGCCATCAGTTTCCTTCATCGTTCAATTCTCCCGTCATTCGAAGCAACCGATGCTCTGTTGACAAAGTAAAGCATTGTGTCTACGGTTCCACAGCGCCCTGCAGCCGGCGCTCGCTCCAGATGATCTTCCCCGTCGCTGAGAAACAGAAAACATTGCTGTCCTAGCCTACCCCTCCTCAATATTCTCCGGAGAAGTGGCTGCTGTGGTATTATGTTTCACGTTTTGCGTTTCACGTTTAAAGTTTCACGAAAAATTTTCCATATTTAACGTGAAGCGTTAAACGTTTTCCAATGTCCAGGGCCCAAAATCCAACATCCGGTTTCAGGATCACCGCCGCCAATTTTTTTACCATACTGCGAATTCTTGCCATGCCCGCGATTTTCCTGCTGGTGCTTAAGTCCGGCGGCGCCAGCAATGCCGCCTTCGCCGTCTTCCTGGCGGCGGCCCTGACTGACCTGATTGACGGCAACCTGGCCCGGCTTACCGGATCGGTCAGCGAGCTGGGCAAGTCTCTCGATCCCGTTGCCGACCAGATCCTCATTGGCGGAACCGTAATTGCGCTGACAATTACGGGGCGGCTGCCCCTGCCAGGCATCGTTATAATAGCGGCGCGGGATATTTTCCTGATTGCCGGGTATAAGCTGTTCAAGCGCCGTGGCGTCGTCATCAGGGTATCAAAGCTGGGAAAGTCCTATACCGTCGTGCTGCTGCTGGCGGTGATAGCCTCGCTTGCCAGCATCGGCGCCCAGCACTGGTACGCCGCCATTTTCGGGATCTGGCCGTGGCTGTTCTGGGCCGGCGTGGCCGGCTCCCTGCTAACCGGAATTGCTTATATAGCCAAGGCGTTCCATGAGCTAAAACCAAAATTGGACTTTGGACATTAGGTTTTTTGCAGCCGGTTTATCGTTTTTCAACAACGGTGGCTTGCAATATAATTAAGGGCTGCCCGGGTTCCAGACTTAAAGGAAAGGATTGAATGAAGGCAGTAGTGATGGCCGGGGGAGAGGGCACAAGGCTGCGGCCGCTGACCAGCAACCAGCCCAAGCCGATGGTCCCAATCGTTAACAAGCCGTGCATGGAGCATATCATTGAGCTGCTGAAGCAGCACGGCTTGCGGGACATTGTCGTCACTGTCGCCTTCCTGCCCCAGAGCGTACGCGCCTACTTCGGCGACGGCTCCGCGCTGGGCGTATCGATCGCGTATTCGGTCGAGGAAAGCCCGCTGGGGACAGCCGGAAGCGTCCGCAACGCCGCTGAACTTCTTGACGAAACCTTCATCGTCATCAGCGGCGACGCCCTCACCGACTTCAACCTTAGCGAGATCATCGATTTTCACAACAGCAAGAAATCCCTGATAACCATCGCCCTGAAATCTGTTGAGAATCCGCTTGAGTTTGGAGTTGTGATTGTTGATGACGAAAACCGGATCAAACAATTCCTGGAGAAGCCGAGCTGGGGTCAGGTTTTCAGCGATTATGTCAATACCGGCATCTATGTGCTCGATCCTGAGATTTTTAAATACATTCCCGAAGGGGAAAAATACGATTTCAGCCAGCAATTGTTTCCTAAGATGCTTGAGCGAGGCAAGCCCATGTTCGGCTACCCCTGCGACGGCTACTGGGAGGATATTGGCAACGTCAACCAGTATCTGCGGGCGAATCATGACGCCCTTGACGGCAAGGTAAAAGTTAGCATCCCCGGGATCAGGCTCCAGGAAAACATCTATATCGGCGAGAAGCTGAATTTGGACAGCCTCGACAACATCCGCGGCCCGGCGCTGATCGGCAATTACGCCAAGATTGATCCAGATGCGAAAATCATGCCATATTCCATCTTCGGCAACAACGTCGTGGTCAAGGACAACGCCGAGACCGATCATTGCGTCATCGACTCCAACACCTATGTGGGCTCGGGAGCCAAGATAAGCGGCTCCCTGGTGGGCAAGAACTGTGAGATCAAGCCCAGCGCCACCATTCACGCCAACGCCGCCATCGGCGACGAATGCAGCATAGGCGAGCACAGCATGATCGCCAGCAACGTCAAGATTTACCCGTTCAAGGTCATTGAGGCCGGCGCCCATGTCTACAGCAGCATCATCTGGGAGTGGCGAGCTCTCTCCACCCTGTTTGGCAAGGACGGCGTCTCCGGCCTGGTGAACGTTGACATCACTGCCGAGCTGGCGCTGAAGCTGGGGATGGCGTACGGGACCGCCCTGGACAAAGGCGCCCAGGTGACATGCAGCCGGGACGAGCACCCGGCGTCGCGCATGATCAAGCGGTCGATCATGTCCGGGCTTACTTCGACGGGCGTGGGGGTGCGTGATCTGAGGGTGACGCCGGCGGCGGTTAACCGCTTCGGCCTCAAGAGCGGCCGCGCGGCCGGCGGCATCCATGTGCGCTCTTCCGCCTGGCATCCGGAGCTTATCCAGATACTTTTCTTCGAGCCGCCGGGCAGCCCTGTTTCGCCGGCGACCGAGCGCGAGATCGAGAAATACTACAACCAGCATAACTATCGCCGCGCCTTCTACACCGAGATTGGCCAGATTCTTTATCCGGCCCGCTCCGTCGAGGAATACATTCATGGTCTGTTGTCAAGCTGGGACACGGACAGGATTCGCAGCCGCCGCTTCCGTTTTCTGCTTGATTACAGCTTCAGCTCCGCCTCACTGATCGCCAGCCGGATGCTCTCCCGGCTGGGAGCGGAGATCATTGCCCTCAACACCTTCCTCGATGAAGACAAAAGCTCAGCCATATCTTCACGGTATCAGGCCAGCCCGGGCCGGATGCAGAAGTTGGTCCTCTCCGCGGGCGCCGACCTGGGAATCATCATCGACAACGCCGCCGAAAAGCTTTTTCTCGTAGACGAGCAGGGCAATGAGATCTCAACTGAAAGGACCCTGTTTCTGCTGCTCAAGCTAATGGCCGCCTCCGAAGGCAAAGGGACAATTGCCGTGCCGCTGACCGTCTCGGGGCTGGCGGAAAGGCTGGTTGAGGGGACCGGCTGCCGGATCATGAGAACCAAAGTGTCCCAGGCGGCCCTGACCGAGGCGGCAGCCGGTCCGGACGTTATTTTCGCCGGCGCCATCGGCGGGAATTACATCTTTCCCCTGTTCCTGCCGGCGCAGGACGCGCTGATGAGCATGGGCAAGGTGCTTGAGTTGCTGGCGCTCTCAGAAAGACCGCTCTCGGAGCTGGTGGCCGACATTCCCGACACGACGCTGCTGCACGAGACAAAAAGCTGCCCCTGGTCACTTAAGGGCGCCGCCATGCGGGAAATCTCGGAAAGCGTTCTCGACGAAGAAAACGTGGACAGGTTGGACGGCGTCAAAGTCTTTTACGACGAGGGCTGGGTGCAGATCCTGCCTTCCCCTGATGAGCCCCTGTTCGAGATTTACGCCGAAGGGGACACGGTGGACGACTCGCGCGAGTTGCTCGAGCGTTTCTCCGCCAAGCTGGATGAGGTGATGGCGGCGCACGAACAGGAAGTCTAAAACCGGATGGTGGATGGTGGATAAAACCAAAACCTCAGAAGAATAATCAGAAACTAGGGGGCATGACCTAATTTCCGAAGGAAATTAGGT
>JAJYLW010000003.1:7727-115621 GCA_021787475.1 Actinomycetes bacterium | reverse complement strand
GGCGCCGCAGGCGCCGCCCCCTTTGATTATCAGGGTTATTATCTGTTCGTGACGGGGCGCACGGTCGAGCGCCCCTACAGCTCCAACCTTAAACTTCCAACTCCCAACCTCAAGATAGCGAAAGACCCTCGGGAAGCGAGGGTCTTTCGCCGGGTATAAGGGATGAAGGGGTGAAACAGGCACACGCCCTTCCGCCTAATTTTCAACACGTGTCAAAATAATCCTTTTTACCTTTTCAAATAAATAATCCGTGTTTCTTCGACCACGAATTAAAGGCCAGGTACAAAAAGTTTTGAGCACGGGTACTGACGAGCAAATGAACCATATCATCAAAGCGCGGTTGTTTGCCGCCCGCAAAAAAAGCGAGTAATTATCTGCGTTTGCTTTTAGGCATTGCTCCGGCAGCAGCCCTGCCGGCTGCCGGCTGGCTTCGCCTGACGGCGTCATGAAAGGCGGCGCCAATATCGCCGGTCTTCTCATAAATCCGGATCTGACGCTGGGCGCCATTGCCATGTTTAATGATGTTTGCTACGCGGCGCGTGTATTTCTCCAGGCCAAGGCGAATCTGGGCGGCGGCGGTGTAATTCGCGAGCCGCCTGACGGCGTCAGTTGCCAAGACCTCCTTTTTTTTCTCGAAGTCAACAAGCTTCCCGTCCAGCCCGTAGCGGAGGGCGCGCCACAGGTTTTCCTCGACCTCATGGGTCCCCAAAACGGGAAGCAGGCGGCCGGCGTCGTAATCATCCGCCAGCGCCGCCACCAAGGCAAGCGTCAGCGACGCCACCGCCAGTGTATCTTCGATATTGCTTTGGCAGTCGCAGATGCGGATCTCCAGCGTGCCAAAGATGGGGTGCGGCCTGACGCTCCACCAGATTTGCGTTGGTTCACTGATGGAGTTTGTTGACATCAGCGTCTCCACCAGGCTCGCGTAATGATGCCAGTCCCTGAAAGGGCCGGGAATGCCGCAGCGCGGGAAACATCTGGTGAACAGCTGCGTCCTAGCGGAATGCAGGTGAGTGTATCTGGCTTCAGCGAACGGGGAGTTGGCCGACAGGGCCAGCAGGTGGGGCAGGAAGCCGCGCATGGCGTTAAAGACGGCGATCAACCGCTCACGGCCCCGGACGCCCACGTGGGTGTGCATACCGAAGGTCATGTTCCGCCAGGCGCAGTAACGGAGCTTTTCGTCGATTTCCCGGTAACGGGGAGTGTCAATGATGCGCTGGTCGCGCCAGTCGGCGAACGGGTGCGCGCCGGTGGCCGCCAGCGTCACGCCCAGCTCAGCCGCCGCATCAAAGAGCGCCCGCCGTTTTGCCATCAGGTCGGCCTCAACGGCCGTCATTGAATAGCAGATATCGGTGCTAATCTCAATTTCGGAGGCGATCAGCTCGCCCCGGGCAAACGTTCCGATCCGATCATGCGCCAGCTTCTGGAGCTGCTCGAAGCGGCTGGTGAGCTTAAGGTTGGCGGGATCCAGTATCTGGAACTCTTCCTCAACGCCAACTGTAAAATCCTCTGCATTGTCAAAGCGGGCGGCGGCCTGCTGGGTGCTGTATCGTTTCCAGACCAAATCCCTATTCCAGTTTCTCCTGCAGGTGGACGAGATCTTCGTAGGCCTCACGTTTTATTACTACCCGCGCCTCTCCCGCCTTAACGAATATGACCGCCGGCCTCGGTTGGCCGTTGTAATTGCTGGCCATCGAATAGCCGTAGGCGCCGGTCGCCGGGGTGACGAGAATGTCGCCCGGACGGGGTTCGGGCAGCGGAGCCGCTTTCACCAGAATGTCCCCCGACTCGCAATGCTTGCCGGCTACGGCCGCGGTCATAGTCGGCTCGGCCAGGGGGCGATCCGCGATCAGGGCCTGGTAGCCGGCTCCATAAAGCATCGGCCTTAAGTTGTCGGACATGCCGCCGTTGACAGCGACAAAATTCCTGACATCGAAGACTGTTTTTACCGCCTCGATTTCGTAGGCAGTAAGGCCGGCGTTGGCGACGATCGAGCGGCCAGGCTCTACGGCGATCCGCGGCAGCGGCAGCCCGCGCCGCTCCATCTCCGCCGCCACGCTTGACACGACCGCTTCCGCCAGTTGGTCAATGGCCGGCGGATCGTCGCCGGGACCGTAGACCGCCCCCAGACCGCCGCCCAAGTCAAGCAGCCGGCAGTCAAAACCGTGTTTTTCCCTGGCCGCCGCCAGAAAATCAGCCAGAACGGCGACGGTTCTCCGGTAGGGTTTGAGCGCGAAGATCTGAGAGCCGATGTGGGCATGCACGCCCACCAACTCGATGTCTGCCGCGGTTTGCGCCGCCGCCACGGCATCAAGAGCTGTCCCGCCCGCGAGGGGGAAACCGAATTTTGAATCAAGCCTGCCTGTCTGGATGAAGTCATGTGTGTGAGCTTCGATGCCGGGGGTAATCCTCAGCAGCACCGGCTGCCGCCGTCCTTGCCGGGCGGCGATGCCCGCCACCTTCACCATTTCATCTAGAGAGTCAATGACAATATGACCGACTTCAGAGCGGATGGCAAAATCAAGTTCGGCGGCGGTGTTGGCATTGCCGTGCAGGAAAATTTTTTCCGGAGGAAACCAGGCGGCAAGCGCCGTGTAAAGCTCGCCCCCGGAAGCGGCGTCCAGCGACAGGCCTTCGCGGGCGACGAGCTGGCAGATAGCGACGCAGGAGAAGGCCTTGCTGGCGTAAATGACCTCGAAATTTTCACACCGTGATGAAAACGCGTCCATGTACGCCCGGCAGCGGTCCCGGAGCTCCTGCTCGTCGTAGATATACAAGGGCGTGCCGAACTCGCCAGCGAGCTCGATCACGTCGCAGCCGGCCACCTCGAGGTGGCCGGAATCGTTGACGCTGCTGGATCGTGGCAATGGCGGAATCAACAGGCTCATAGGAACGGAAACTAGCATAACGAACAGGACCGGTCAAACAGGGCCTGCGCGCTTGAGCCGCTCGCTCCTTCTCTGGTATAGTTTTAATGAATGCCCGAACCGAAATTTAATTTTACGTCCTACCAGGGGGACTCCCCGCCTCAGTTTGCGAACCGCAGTGAGGAGGAATGCGCCCGCATTCTCGATTACTACCGCATTCCCTGGATGTACGAGCCGCGCACTTTTGTCCTCGAGCGCGACGGCAAAGGAAATGTGGTGGAAGCGTTTACGCCGGATTTTTACCTGCCAGAGCAAGACCTGTTTGTGGAGCTCACCACCATGAAACAGGCGCACGTGACGAAGAAAAATATGAAAATCCGCAAGGTCAGGGAGAAGTTCCCGGAGATAAACATCAAGCTGTTTTACAAGAAGGATTTCCTTAAGCTGGCGCAGAAATTTGATATCACGGCCGGGGACGGGCACGACCGGTAGAAATGCTCTACCCGGGGTCAGTGGTTTAACTAACTGAAAACGCGGCCCACAGCTTGGCAAAGCCTGCCGACATTCGCAGCCTGATTGGCGACACGTACCTGGAGAAGTATGTGATCGCCGACCGGGTGCGCCAGATGGGCCACCAGATATCATCGGATTACCGGAACCGGCCGCTGCTCCTGATCTCCATCCTGAAAGGCGCCGTTTTTTTCCTGGCAGACCTCGCCCGCGAGATCACAGTGCCGCTGTCGCTTGATTTTATCGCAATTTCCAGCTACCGGCAGGACCGGCGCGCCGGCGTCGGCACGCATACCGTCCGCTTTCTCAAGGATCTGGACCAGGACATCGAGGGCAGGGACGTCCTCATTGTCGAGGACGTCATTGACACCGGGCTTACACTAAATTACATTACCAGGAATCTGTTGTTGAGACAGCCGGCCTCGCTGGAAATTGCCACCCTGCTGGACCGCCCCTACCGGCGGCTGGTGGATTTGCCCGTCAAGTACCGGGGATTCAAGGTGCCGGATGAGTTTTTCGTCGGCTACGGCTTTGACTACCAGCAGTTATTGCGCAACCTGCCCCGAATCGTGCGGCTGCACGTCTAGCTCAGGATCATGCTGATCTTTTGCTCAAACAGGCCTGGCGTCATCGGGCCGACGTAGAATGAGACAATGTTTCCGTTTTTGCTGATGAAGAAAGTTGTCGGGACGCCGTTGGCATAAACTTTTCCCGCCTGCTGATATTCATTCAGGACGCGCTCGTCATTGTCGAGGCCGATTGTGTACGTGAGGCCGTATTTCCTGGCGAACGTCCGCTGAGCGTCGGGCGAGTCTTGGACGGCCATCCCCAGGAAGGTGACCTTGTTTTTGTATTTATTGTACATCTGTGCCAGCATCGGCGCCTCCTGATTGCACGGACCGCACCAGGAAGCGCCAAAATTTATCACGATCGGCTTGCCGTCGCTCTTCACATCCACCAGGGAGACCATCGGGCCCATGATCGTCTGGACGTTGAAATCGGGAGCGACGTTGGCGGTTCCCGCCCCAGTGGATGTGGGGGCTGGGCTGGAAGAGCCGCAGCCGGCCGCAAGCAGGGCAATAAAAAGGATTGCCAGGAAAGGCAAGATTATTCGTAAACGAAAAGTCATCAATGTCGGCTTGCCCGGCGCCTGCCGGACCTACATTCCTCAGCTGCCGCCGAAACCGACGGTCACATTCCCGCCTTCGATAATCACCGGCACAAAAGCGGTGCCCGACTTGGCGATCGCTTCCTCTTTGACAGCCGGATCAGATGTTACATCGTATTCTGTGAATTTGACTCCCCGGCGCGTGAAGTCCTCCTTGGCCGCCGCGCAGTAGGGGCATCCAGGCTTGGTATAAATAATAATTTCATCTGCCATTGGAAAACCTCCTTGCCTGACAAACAACATTCTAGCACACAGGCGGCGGCAGCATTTGGCCGCCGGCTAGCCGTTTGCTTTTTAAAATCCCCATATTGAATAATAACTCACACGGGGGCGCTGCCCGCCAGCCAAGACCTATCCCGGCAGGTAATTCGTGGCCCGGCCGAGCGAAAAGCCGTGGGTTGTTTTTAGTGACCTTTGCAGCCGGCCGCAGCAGGATACATCTACCGGGAGGCTCTAACAAGAACGAAATTTCAAAAAGGAGAGCCATGAGTGAGCGCACGCCGGTCATTGCCGGCAACTGGAAGATGTTCAAGACAAACACCGAAGCGGCTGCCTACGTGGCCGAGTTTCTGGAGCTGGTGGTGGACGCCGGGTCGGTTGAGATCGTCCTCTGCCCGCCGTTTACTTGCCTGGAAGCGGTCAGGCGCGGTTTGGACGGCAGCCGGGTGCGAGTTGCCGCCCAGAACATGCATTTTAAGGCCGAAGGAGCCTACACCGGCGAGGTTTCCGCCCCGATGCTCAATGAAATCGGGGTTGCGGACGTCATCCTTGGCCATTCCGAGCGCCGCGAGTTTTTTTGCGAGAATGACGCCGATCTGGCCAGGAAGGTGGGCGCTGCCCTGAACAGCGGCATCAGGCCGATCCTGTGCGTGGGCGAGTCGGATCAGGAGCGGGAGGCCGGCGGCACCAATGTTAAGCTTAGGGGCCAGCTTGAGGGAGGGCTGGCGGGCGTTAGCGCGGGCCAGCTGTCCGATATGTTGATTGCCTACGAGCCCATTTGGGCTATCGGCACGGGCAAGACGGCGACGCCAGAGATTGCCGAAGAGGCGATCAGTTTTATCCGCGGCTCCCTGGCGGACCAGTTTGATAAGGTAGCCGCCGCCCGGGTGAGGATTCTTTACGGCGGCAGCGTCAACCCCGGCAATATCGGCGCGCTGATGGCGGCGGAGAATATCGACGGCGCCCTCGTCGGCGGCGCCAGTCTTGACGCGGCCGGTTTTGCCAGCATCGTCAAGTTCGGCTAAGAGGCCGCGGTGCCGGCGCGACAGTCTTCACCCAGCCAGCCGCAGGGATCGGGCCCGAACCCGGCTTTTGTCTGCCTGATCATCCTCGACGGCTGGGGGGTCGCTCCGCCGGGCCCGGCCAACGCCGTCAGCCTGGCCAGGACTCCCAACCTTGACTCCCTCTTTGACCGGTTTCCGCACACGGAGCTGATGGCTTCAGGGGAGGCAGTCGGCCTCCCTGCGGGTCAGATGGGAAACTCGGAGGTGGGCCACCTGAACCTCGGCGCCGGGCGGGTGGTGCTCCAGGACCTGACTCGCATCAACAGGGCAATCGGTGACGGCTCCTTCTTTGAGAACACTGCGCTGACAGGCGCCTTTGACCGGGTGAAAGAAAAAGGCGCCGCCGTCCATCTCCTCGGCCTGCTTTCCGACGGCGGCGTCCACAGTGAGCTGGACCATCTGAAGGCGCTGGTTAGGATGGCCCGCCAGCGCGGCTGCCGGAATCTCTTCCTGCATCTGTTTCTGGACGGGCGCGACGTGCCGCCCCGCTGCGGCATCGGCTATATCAGGGAAATCAGCGGCCACATGATGCGGGAAGGCTGCGGCCGCATCGGCACGATCGCGGGCCGTTATTACGGCATGGACCGGGACCGGCGCTGGGACAGGGTCAAGCTGGCCTACGACGCCATCGTCCATGGCAGTGGCCCTTATGAACCCGATCCGGTGCGGCTGGTGGAAAAATCTTACGCTGCTAGGGTGACGGACGAGTTTGTCGTGCCGGCCGTTGTTGACAAAGGCGCGAAAGTTGACAGTTATGACAGCGTCATCTTCTTTAATTTCCGGCCTGACCGCTCCCGCGAGCTCTCCCGGGCGCTCATCTTCGATGATTTCCAGGAATTTGACAGAGGGGCGCAGCCGCCGCTGCCGTATTTTGTCAGCATGACCGAGTACGACGCTGGCTTCCCGACGCCGGTTGCCTTTTTGCCGGAGGAGCTGAAAAATGTGCTGGCCGCGGTGCTGTCCCGGGCCGGCAGGACCCAGCTTCATATTGCCGAGACTGAAAAATACGCCCACGTGACTTTCTTTTTCAACGGCGGCGTTGAGCCGCCCTATCCGGGGGAGGCGCGCAAGCTGGTCCCGTCGCCCGCGGACGTTCCAACTTATGACAAAAAACCGGCGATGAGCGCCCTCGCAGTGACGGCGGCCCTGGAAGGGCTGCTTGAAGCCCGCCATTTTGACTTCATTGTCCTCAACTACGCCAACTGCGATATGGTCGGCCACACCGGTCGGCTCGACGCCGCCATTCAGGCCGTGGAGACGGTGGATGAGGGCGTCGGCCGGGTCTGGAGCAGGGTGAAGAGCCTGGGAGGCGTCTGCCTGATCACCGCCGACCATGGCAACGCTGAGAAGATGACGGACGCGGATGGGGGGCCAAACACCGCCCACACGACGGACAGGGTTCCCCTTATAGTCACGCGCCCGGGAGAGTTAAGGGAAGGCTTCGCCCTCTGCGACGTTGCTCCGACCGTGCTTAAACTGCTCAAGATTCCGGTCCCCGCCGAGATGACCGGCCACTCAATCATCGGCGGAGGGGGATGATGCCTTGCGGTTCAGGCCCGGGGCGGCTATCATCTTTGTATTGTCCTGGCTGATTGATTCGGTTTTATTGATTACCCCTCCTTTGGGAGATAGTCAACGGGGGCGCGTCAAGTTATGATGTATGTGATTTTAACAATTCACTCCATCCTGGCCGTCACGCTGGTAGTGCTGATCCTGCTTCACTCCGGCAAAGGCGGCGTCTCCGGCATCTTTGGCGGGGGCATGAGCGAGACGTTCAGCGGCACCAGCGTCATCGAGAAAAACCTCACCCGCGCCACCGCCGCGGTAGGCACCGTATTTTTCATCACCACCGCCCTCCTGGTTTTCGTCTTCAAGTAGCTTTCGGTTCGCGCCTGGCTGGCCCGGCGCGTCGACCAAATACCTCCGTTTCTGGCTCTTTCCTCTAAACCCGAGACCCTTCGCCTTCGGCTCGGAGCTGCCCTAAGCGAAGCGAAGGGATGACAGTAACTGAGCCAATTGTATGGTCAGTAAGAAAAAAGTCAGTTAATATTAACCGGAAACGCGGGGCGGCGTCTAAGAAAACCCTGCAAATAAATAGTATTGTGTCCCCGAGTTTGGAGGTATGATTTGGATATTGACAGCAAAACAAAGCTGGTGGGCATCCTGGGGGATCCGGTGTCACACTCACTGTCTCCCCGGATGCAAAATGCCGCCTTTCGGGCCGCCAGCCTTAACTATTGTTACCTGCCGCTCCATGTTGGCGCCAACCGGCTGCCAGCGGCCATCGAGGGCCTGAGGGCAATGCGGTTCAGGGGCGCCAACGTGACCATCCCCCACAAGGCGGCGGCGGCGGAGCTCCTTGACTGCATGGGCAGGTCCGCCGCCCAGGCCGGCGCCGTAAACACAATTGTCAACGATGATGGCGAGCTGACAGGCCATAACACCGACGGCGCTGGCTTTATCAGCGCGCTTGCGGAAGTGGCGAACGTCGATTTTGCGCGCGCCCCGGCCGTCATCTTCGGCGCCGGCGGCGCCGCCCGCTCCGTGGCGGTGGCGCTGGCGGAAAAGGGGGTACCGCGGATTGCTGTCATCAACCGGACAATCGAGAAAGCCCGGGACCTTAAAGCGATTCTCATGCGGGAGTTCCCCGGGATCGAGGCCGCCGCCGGCCTTAAGGAAGATTGCAATGGTTTGATTTCCGCCAGCAAATTGTTGATAAACGCCACTTCCGTGGGAATGAGCGGCAGCCTAAAGCGCATTCCCGCGCCCGTCGATAAATTAACGGAAGACCATATCGTCTGCGACCTCGTTTATAGCGGGCGGCAGGAAACCCCGCTGATGGTCGCGGCGAGGGAAAAAGGGGCAACCACGATGGGCGGACTCGGAATGCTTCTCCACCAGGGAGCGGCTTCATTCAAACTTTGGACTGGTGCCGAGCCCTCCATCGAAGTAATGAGGGAAGCGCTTGAATCCTAGCGAGCTACAAGCCAAGGCCGCCGGCAATAACCGCCAGCTGCAGCCGATCGGTGAAATCCTCGTCGGCAAGGGACTGGTCACCCGTGAGCAACTGGACAAATGCCTCCAGAAGCAAAAGGGCAGCTCCAAGCGGTTGGGCGAGATCTTTGTTCAGGAAGGCATCTTGAATCAAGACCAGCTCAATCAGGCCCTGGCGGAGCGGCTCGGCGTTGAGCACGTCGGGCTGGCCGAGTACCAGGTTGACTCGCTGGCGGCCAACATGGTCCCCGAGAAGCTGGCCCGCCGCTACGGCGCCATTCCGATCAAATTTCTGGACGAGAACACCCTCCAGGTGGCGATGGTGGACCCGACCAACGTGTTCGCCATCGACGACCTGCGCATGATCACCGGTTACGATATCAGGCCGGCGATCGCCTCGGCGGAGGATGTCTTTGGTCTGATCGCGAAGCTGCACCGCCTTGGCGATGCGGTGGACGAGGAGTTGGCGCAGGAGAAAGATGACTATCTTGCCGAAGCCCCGGTGTCAGCCGACATCCGCGATGCCGCCGCCGAGGCCCCGATAATCAAGCTGGTCAATGGGGTCATCACACAGGGCGTCGACGATGGCGCCAGCGATCTTCATTTCGAGCCCCAGGAGAAAGAGTTGGTCATCCGGTTCCGGATTGACGGCGTTCTGCACGAGATCATGTCAGTGCCCAAGCGGATGCAGGCCGGCGTGCTTTCCCGCATCAAGGTGATGGCGGACATGGATATCGCTGAGCGGCGCATCCCCCAGGACGGGCGCATCGGGCTCACCGTTGGCGGCAAGCCGATCGATGTGCGCGTCGCCTCGATGCCGACTGTCTACGGGGAAAAGATCGTCCTGCGGCTGCTGGACAAAAGCAGCGTGTTGCTGGGCCTGAGCGACCTTGGCTTTTCCGGGAAAGCCCTGGCCCGCTTCGAGAAGGCCTACCGCAAGCCCTACGGCGCCATCCTCGTGACCGGCCCGACAGGCAGCGGCAAATCCACCACCCTTTACGCTACCCTGAACGTGCTCAACTCGCGGGAAAAGAACATCATCACCGTGGAGGACCCGGTGGAGTACCGACTGCCCGGCATCAACCAAACGCAGATAAATCCCAAGGCCGGCCTGACGTTTGCCTCCGGCCTGCGCTCAATCTTAAGGTCGGACCCGGACATCGTCATGGTGGGCGAGATCCGTGACAAGGAGACGGCCCGGATCGCCATCGAGTCGGCGCTGACCGGCCACCTGGTGTTGAGCACGCTGCACACCAACGACGCTCCCGGGGCGTTGACCCGGCTTTCGGAGATGGGTGTCGAGCCATTCCTGACGGCGTCGGCAATTGAGTGCGTGCTGGCCCAGCGGCTGGCGCGGCGCCTCTGCCGGCACTGCCGTAAGCCGTTCGAGCCTTCCGACGAGGCCCTCAAGCAGGGCGGGTTTCCCGAGGACGTGCTGGGGCAGGGCATCACCATCTACCGCGCCACCGGCTGCCCACGCTGCAACAATACCGGCTACAAGGGGCGGCTGGGCATCTATGAGGTGATGCTGGTGAGCGAGGCAATCGAGCGGTTAACCATCGAGAGGAAAAGTGCCGATGAAATTTCAAGAGTGGCGCAGGCGGAAGGCATGGTCTCCCTGCGCGAGGACGGAATTCAGAAAGTTCTCGATGGCCTCACCTCGGTTGAGGAGATCGGCAGGGTCATCGTATGATACCTGATCCGGGAAGGCAACCAAAGGGGAAGACAGATGGATCTCGTCGATATTTTAATGGAAGTGCTGGAGCGGGGAGCCTCTGACCTTCATCTCACGGTCGGGACGCCGCCCGTGATCAGGGTGGCGGGCAAACTGATCCGGCTGGACTACCCGCGCCTGTCAAGCAGCGACACCCGCGACCTCATCTACGCCATTCTCAGCCAGGAGCAGCGCCACCGGATCGAAAGCGACTGGGAGATCGACTTCGCCTATTCCGTTCCCGGGAAAGCGCGTTTCCGTGTCAACGCCTACTTTCAGCGCAACAGCATGGGCGCCGCTTTCCGCCTGATTCCGGCAACGATCAAGAGCGTGGAGGAGCTGATGCTGCCGGAGGCGCTCCACGATATGACCGCCAAGCCACGCGGGTTTGTCCTGGTGACAGGGCCCACCGGCTGCGGCAAGTCAACGACGCTGGCGGCGCTCATTGACGAGATAAACGAGGCGCGCGAGGAGCATATTATGACGATCGAGGATCCGATCGAGTTCCTGCACCGGCACAAGAAGTCAATTGTGAATCAGCGGGAGGTGGGGACCGACACCCAATCATTTAGCCGGGCGCTCAAATCAGTGCTTAGGCAGGACCCCGACGTCATACTCGTCGGCGAGATGCGCGACAACGAGACGATCCAGACGGCGCTGACGGCGGCCGAAACCGGGCACCTTGTCTTTGCTACCCTGCACACGCAGGATGCGCCCCAATCAATTGACCGCATTATCGACGTCTTTCCGCCGCATCAGCAAGGACAGGTCCGGGTACAGCTGGCGGCGACGCTGATGGGCATCTGCACCCAGCAGCTGCTGGTGACCGTGGACGGCACCGGCCGGGTGCCGGCCTGTGAGGTCCTGGTGCCGACGCCGGCGGTGCGCAACCTCGTCCGCGAAGCCAAGACGCACCAGATTTATTCCGTCATGCAGACCGGCAGCCAGTACGGCATGCAGACAATGGACAGCTCCCTGGCGAACCTGGTCCGGCGCGGCAAGATCACCAAGGAGCTGGCGCTGAAACGCTCCAGCACCCCCGAAGACCTGGAGCGGCTGATAATGGGAAGGATGGCGGCTTAGGCGGCCCGTTTTCAAACAGAGCAAGGAAAAGGAAAAATGTCAACATTCGTTTACAAGGTCCGCGATGTGCGGGGGATTCTTTCCCGGGGCGAGCTGGAGGCGGACACCCGCGCCGCGGTTGCCGCCAGCCTTCGCGGCAAGGGCCTCACTGTTGTCGAGGTTAACGAGAAGAAGAAGGGCGGGACTTCCTTAAGCGAGGCCCTCAGCGACATGCGCCGGATCAAGCCACGTCACATCACCATTTTCTCGCGCCAGTTCGCCACCATGATCAGCTCCGGGCTGGCGCTCTTAAGGGCGCTTTATATCCTCGAAAACCAGACCCAGAATCCGAAGCTTAAGACCATCATCGGCGACGTCAAGAAAGATGTGGAGGCTGGCACGGCCCTGTCGGATTCGCTGGAGAAACATCCGCGGGTATTCGGCCGACTTTACGTCAGCATGGTGCGGGCGGGCGAGGCCGGCGGCGTTCTTGACGAGACGCTCAACCGGGTGGCGGCACAGCTGGAGTCGGAGGACAATCTGAGGCGGACGATCAAGTCGGCGATGGTTTACCCGCTCCTGATAGCTTCCTTTGCCATCCTAGTCCTGACGGCGATGGTTTTTTTCATCATCCCGATTTTTGCCAAGATGTACGACCAGATGGGGGGGCAACTGCCGTTGCTTACCCGCCTGATGGTCTGGTTCAGCAACACGATGACCAGCATTGCCGGCTTGTTTATCCTGATCCCTTTGGGCGGGGCGGTCTACGGGTTGATCAGGCTGAAAAAGACGCCACAGGGAACGGCCGCCTGGGACCGCCTCAAGTTGCGCCTGCCGATGGGCGTTGGCGAGATCGTCCGCAAGCTGGCGATGGCCAGGTTCTCGCGCACGCTGGCCACGCTGATCTCCAGCGGCGTCCCCATCCTGCAGGCAATCGAGATTACCGGCGAGACGGCCGGCAACGTGGTGGTGTCGGAGGCGATGGCTGGCGTCAAGGACAGCATAAAGCAAGGCCGGCCGATGTCAGAGCCGCTGGCGGGCATGAGCGTGTTTCCACCGATGGTGACGCAGATGATCGCCGTAGGCGAGGAGACCGGCGCCATCGACACCATGCTGAGCAAGATTGCCGACTTTTATGAGGCCGAGGTTGACGCGGCCGTCAAGGCGCTGACCTCGATCTTGGAGCCGATCATGATGATCGGCGTCGGCGGCATCGTGGGCGTGGTTGTCATTTCCCTGTATCTGCCGATATTTGACTTGATGAATGTCGTTCACTAGCAAGGCTGTCGCCGGCGGGCCGGCGGGTTTGCAGGTCATGGGCGCCGCATTAAAGACAAAGGCAAGAGAAGGAAACGGATCGGCGCCGCATGGCGCCAGGGTGATTGAGTTTCCGCAAGGGGGCACGAAGGATGCAAAGCATCCTGCGTGCCCCCGGACCTGCAAGTTCCCGCGCCCGGCGAGCGAAGCCTCATCGAACACCGAGCTGGTAAAACAGTATCAGGATAAGAAGGACCCGCAGTTGCTGGAGGAGATCGTCAGCCGCAACCAGGGCCTGCTGCACGCGGTGCTGGCCCGCTTCTCCTACTTTCCTGATCCCTATGAAGATCTGCTCCAGGTGGCTAACCTGGGCCTGATCAAGGCGGTGCAGCGTTTCGACCCCGGCCGCGGCGCCGAGTTTTCCAGCTACGCCACCGCCGTCGTCGACGGCGAAGTGCGTCATTACCTGCGTGACAACGTGCTCATGCGCCGGCCCCGCTGGCTGCGAAAACTGGAAAACCAGATCGAGGCCGCCTCGGCGGAACTGGCCAGGAAACTGAAGCGGCCGCCAACGCTGAAAGAGATCTCGGGCGAAGTCAACATCACCGAAGCGGGCGTCATCGAGGTGTTGAAGACAAGCGCCGCGGCGCGGCTATATCCGGTTGACGATCTGCCGGAAGGCGTCTCCAGCGGCCATGAGCCCGACGCCGCCCGGATTCATTCTCTCCATTATGAGTCGTTTGCCTTGCCGGTGGAAGACCGCATCATCCTGGAGGAGGCCCTGGACGCCCTGGGGGGCTTTCACCGCAAGATCATCTTTCTGCTTTTTTACCGCGGCCTGACGCAAACGGAAGCAGCTGCCGAGATGGGGCTGTCGCAGCGGCAGGTCTCGCGTGAATCAGCCCGGGCGCTGGTAAGGCTGAAGGCGATCCTGAACACGAAGATCTTCTAGAGACGTACCTTTCCAAAGGTTCCTGAATTCAAAAGAAACATTTAACTCAGGGACACGATCCCAATTTCCTTTGGAAATTTGGTCATGTCCCTAAATTTAACTGATATTACCAATTTAGGAGAGTTAGGAAAGGTACGTCCCCTCTCAAGTTATTTTGCTGCCGTCCGATGAAGGGAAAGATCACTGTACATCCCTGACTGGTTGTCTAGGAAAAAAACAGTTGGGTATTATGGGGATGAAGGTGAAAAATGGCAAACCATCCGTGAGGGTGGGGCGCAAAGCCACAGGGCCAGAAGGTTTTTCGGGCCGGCTGGGCTGCCACCAGAGATTCGCAGCATTGAGAAGGATCTGTGGTTTTGCCAGGCCGCAGATCCTTTTTTTGTGGCTAAAGAATCGGAACGCCGAAAGGAGGTGACATCATGTCAACAAAGATCAGGAAAAGGATGCAGGCGAGCGGAGGCGGTGAAGGCGGTTTTACGCTGATCGAGCTGTTGGTGGTGATCATCATCATCGGCATTCTGGCGGCAATCGCGATCCCGCTTTACTTGTCGCAGCGGACAAGGGGCTATGAAGCAACTGCTCAGAGCGACGTGAAAAACATGTCCATGGCTGAGGAAACCTATTTTGCGGCTCATAATGCGTATGGGACTTTGGCCGACATTGAGGGCACCGATGGCGGTTATGTTGCATCGCCTACGGTCACGCCCAGCGTCATTAGTACAGATCCGTCGGGATATTGCTTAAGCGCTGTGGATACCCGCGGCGGCAATACGTACTACATAAACACGAAGAGCGGATCGACTAATACAGGACCAACTACAAACCCATGTTTATGACGACATAGTCATTGCCAGCGGTCAGAACGAACCAGAAGCGGCGGATCACAAACCCGCCGCTTCTTCTGTTGAATGTTTGCTTCATCATTACGCTTTAAAAGCCGATATTTAAGATAGGAAGGCCGGGCAAGGCAGACTCGAGAATGCCGGGATTTGACTGTTGCCAGGGAAAAACGACAAAAGCAGAGGCGACAAACCGGGTCCAACCCAGTTTTGTGTGAAAAAAACTGATTTGCTTTGCCGGGACCAGGCCGGTTTAACCATGATTGAGCTGCTTGTGGCAATGGTGCTAATCGGGATCATTATGGCATTATCAATTAGCGCTTTTTCGTATTACCGCGCGGCCAAGGCACTCTCGACAGCGGAAAGAGAGCTGACCACTGAAATACGGGATGCGCAGTCGATGGCCGTCGCCACCGGGAACAAGTACCAGCTTGACTTCAGCGACGCCTCCCGGACGCTGTACAAGCTCGAGTACTGGAACGGTAGCGGCTGGACAGGTGTCAAGGATTACCAACTGCCCGGAGGCGTTCAGTTTGATTCTGCCTCAATCGCGGCGATTGACTTTTACGGGCGCGGAAATTCCGATAGCGGCAGCCTGGTGCTGGACGGCCAGTTTGGCAAGACCAAGTCTGTGCAGGTCAACGGAGAGACTGTCAACGTGACGGCGAGCTAGGGGAAAAGAATGCGGGCAGCCCGGTTGGCAAAGGTATTGCGGAGAGCGACAGCTGGATGGCCTCGCCGCCTCGGCGGCGAGGCGGGCCTCGGCCTGATTGAGGTTATCGTGGCCATGGCCATTTTCCTGGTGATTTCCACGGCGCTCGCGGGAGCCATGACGATGGGACTGCGAACGACGACCAAGGCGCGCGCGGCCACCGACGGCAAGGCGGCGGCCCAGGCCCAGTTCGAGGAGATGAAATCGCGTGTCTTTTACGTGCCGGCCAGCGATTCCAGCGCCGCCGGCCGCGACCTGCTGGCCACATATTATCCAAATCTGTCAACGAACCACGCCACCGACAGCCAGGGATGGACCGGCTGGTATACATCCGGCAGCGGCGACGCTTACTACACCAGAGTTTCTCCGGCTGACAGCAATGGCATCGTCCTGACCGTGGCCACCCGTTTTGTTGACAACTCCGGCAACATCATCACGCCGCCGGCAACCTACGACTCCGCCAAGTCGGGGCAGGATTATCCCCCCAGCATGCTTGTCAAGGTCCAGATTACCGCTTCCTGGGGTTACGGAGGGCAGAACAAGAGCTACGTTCTTAATTCCGAGATCTCCGCCACCAGCGAGACCAGTTGTCCGCAGTCGTCAAACAGCCACGCCGACGTCACCGGCGCCATCTTCTCGGTGTCCACGGGAACCGGCGACCCCTACGCGGATTATGTGGACGGCAGCTTTGGCGACGCCCACGCGTCCACCGTTTTTGGCTGCAGCCCCAGCGTCCAGGCGAGCGCCACCGGCGGCCAGATGACGCCGTTTGGTGGCAGCGCCACGACAGGCGCAACGATCGCCGTCAGCGGGCCGCCGGACAGTGACCAGCCGGCAAGGCCAACCGACCTGACCATGAGCACTTGGCCGGCCTTGAGCCTGACGCAGAGCTCCGCTCACGCCAGCGAGAACAGCGGCGGCCAGAATCAGGTTGCCGCCGAGGGGGACACGACCGTGCAGACACAGGCGCTGGGTTTGCAGCAGTTGGCTGCCACTTCGGATGACGGCGTCAGCGGTTACTGGCGCTGGGCTTTTGTCAACCCGACGGTGACGGTCACCGGCGGCAATCAAAGCAATGATAATGAATGCGAGGATGACGACGGCGGCGATGGTAATGAGGGCTGCTCCCAGATGGTGTTCGCCAATTTGGGTCAGCAGAACGGCGTCACAGACGCCAACGCCCATGTCGAGTACCAGCAGGTCAATATCCTGCCGCTGCAGGCTCTTTCTGCCAATACTCCTTCGGCGGCGCAGGGCCTCGTATTTGTGAGGACCTTCAAGGCCGACGCCAACAGCCAGGCCAACGGCCAGCAGGGCGGGATCAGCAATAACCTGTCATATTCAGCCGTCATCGGCGTTTTCAATGCCGATGCGCCGGCTGACTGCACAGGCGACGTCTGCTATGACCTTTACACTTCGATCGGTCCATCAAATCCGGTCCAGACCGCCATCAACCTGGCCCAGCAGAAATACGGCCTCCAGCAGGCGTTGTTCACAGAATGGCACAGCTTTTCGAGCACCGACATCACCAACGCCATGGCGGCCTCGCCGGACGGCACTACCGCCTCGATCGGCGCCGACGCTCTGATGAAGATGACGGCAAAATTCGGCACGGAAGTACGGATGAACCAGTCTGACAACTCGGTGGTGCTGGTTAACCAAGTGGGTATCCAGCAGGTGTGGCTGGGAGCGATAAATGTCTCGGTTCTGCAAAACCAGTAAGCATCGGCGCCGACGGGCCCGCCCTTGGCGCCGCCTGGCCGGCGGCGAGGCCGGCTTCACCCTAATCGAGATCCTGGTGACGCTGATCATCCTGTCGGTGATCATGGCGGCCATGTTCGCTTTTCTTTGGGCCATCAGCGGTTACTGGAAAAAAGGGCAAAACACGGCGGACATGACCGAGAATGCGCGCCTGGGCCTCAACCGCATGACCCGCGAGTTGTCCCAGGCGGCCCAGGTGACGGTGGCGCAGTCCGGCCAAGTCTCGTTCTCGGTTAATTTCAACGACGTCGCCGGCTGGCAGACGATCACCTACGGCTTTTCTCCCGGCGGCAACGGGGCGCCCGGCACGGTCTGGCGAACGTCGTCAACCGACATGCAGCAGGTAACGCTGATCAATGATGTCAGCAACGCCACTTTCAGTTATTTCGGCAACGATTACAAGTGCGACGCCGACAACGACGGCATCATCGACTTGACTGACATCAACAAGAGCTGCGGCGGCAACCTGGGCAAGGTTGGCCGCGTTGACATCAGCCTGACGATGGCGGCCGGGACCAGTCAGCAGACTATTGCCGACCAGGCCTGGCTTAGAAACCGTACTGCCTAACATTGAGGTTTGTCATGAAAAGTGCTTGCGAACATCTGGTTAAGAATCTATCTCAAAAGGCATATTCTGCTGCAGCCGGCTGCAAAGGCGATGGGCGGCGTCCTCGGAGCAAAAAGTCCTCGACGTACCTACAGGTACGACTGCGGGCTTTTTCCTCCTGCGTCCTTGCCCATCGCCTTTTCGCTCGGGCTCGCTACGAAGAGCCTTTTGAGATAGATTCTAAGCGGCTGCGGCCCGGCGCCGAGTCCGGCGTGGCCATGGTAACGGTGATCATCATGTCGGCGGTGCTGCTGCTGATGGGCACCGGCATGTATTACGTGGCCAGCAGCGAGCAGAGCATGTCCCAGGGCAACAACGTCGGCGGCCAGGCGTTCTACTTTGCCGAGGGCGGGCTGGAGAATGTGCTGGACATACTGAACTATGAGGCCACAGAGTGGCAGCTCACCCAGCCGCGCAACGGCCAGTATCTGATGAACCCGGATGCCAGCCAGCGGCAGGACAACCCCGATCCGGTCACGGTCACGGTTGGCAACCAGACCTACAAGGTCTGGGTTGACGAAGTCGACCAGTACGGGAGCCACTGCACCGGCTGCGGCCTGGTCCCGACCAGCAAAAACCCCGCCTACCTGATGGTGTACGCCGAAGGGCAGACGTCCGAGGGTTACCGGAAACTGCAACAGCAGGTGAAGCTGACGCCTACCGGCTACCCGCTTGATTTCTTTATCAACGGAAACGTCACCATAAACGGCAATGAAGCCCTGACAAACCAGAGCCTTTTTGTAAACGGTTACGTCGCCGGCCGCAAGTTCCTCACCGTGAGCGGCACAGACAGCACCTACGGCATGCCGGCGGGCGTCTTTGCCACCGGGCGGATTTATGCCAATTCAAACAAGACTGGCCCGATTTACACGACCAGCGGCGCCGAAGACAGCAAGTACTGGAACAGCGATTATATCAACGACCGCGATCAGTACGGCCCCACCGGCAACCCGTTTTCCACTTCCGCCCTCCAGGGTTATTTCAACTACGGCGGCGGCCTCACTACCTCGCAACTGGCGACCTTACAAAACGAGGCGCAAACCTCGGGTTATTACAACGGCAACGCCAGCGGCAGCCTGACAATTCAGCAAAGCGACCTGCCGGACCGTTCCGGCGACATCGTGATTTACGTTGACTTCCCTTCCGGGAACCCGCAGAAGAACGTGGCGGACCTGAAGTTTTCCTGGCCGCCTGACCCTTCATATACGGGTAAAGCCCTGATCGTAGTCCTGAACGGCAGCATCAATATGGAGGGCGGCGCCATCGGCCAGACGACTGCGGTCATCTATTGTCCCGACGGCAGCGTCACCGCGCACGGCAGTGGCAATCAGGTTTTCAACGGCTACGTGTGGGGGGATGGATTTACCGATGAGGCAAACTTTACCTTCAATCTGTCACCGGAGATGATCAATGACCCGCCCTTCTTCTCCTGGACCGTCACCAGGGGAACATGGCAGCAGGACGACCAGTAGTGGCGACCCGGCGCTAGGCACAGGCTTTTAGCCTGTGCAGATTTCAGGGCGTGCATATGTGCATAAATTAACCCTCCAAAGGCAGGCTGGAAAGCCTGTCACCTACCGGAAGTGCTTTGCGGCTTTGTTTCGCCTGAAGGTAACCGGGCAAGAATGTCCAAAAAGTGTGGGCAGCATGGGCGCTCCGTGCTGCGCCCGTGCGGGAGAAAGACATTTTGGCAAAGATCATCGACATATCAGTGCCAATCTATAACGGCATGCTTGTCTATCCCGGCGACGCCGGCGCCGCGGTCGAGCCGTTTCACCAGATCGCCAAAGGCGACGCGGCCAACCTCTCCGAGCTGAGGCTGGGCTCGCACACCGGCACTCATATCGACGCGCCCAGGCATTTCGTCGAGGGGGCCGAACCGGTGGACCGGCTGCCCCTCGACGTTCTTGTGGGCTGGGCGCGCGTGCTGGACCTGACCGGCGTCAAGGGCCAGATCTCGCCGTCCGATCTGGAAAAGGCCGGCATGAAGGACGCCCGCCGCATTCTTCTCAAGACATCAAACTCAGGCCTCTGGAATGAAGCCACTTTTTGTAAAGAATTTGTCTCTCTGTCAAACGAGGCGGCTGATTTCCTGGTCAGGCGCGGAATAAAGCTGGTGGCGGTCGACTACCTTTCCATCGAGCGCTTTCACCCGGAAAAACATTATGTCCATAAAACTTTGCTGGGGGAGTCCGTCGTTATCGTGGAAGGCGTTAACCTGGGCGGGGTCGAGCCGGGGGAATACAAACTTGTCTGCCTGCCACTCAGGATCCGGGACGCAGACGGGTCGCCGGCGCGGGCGATCCTGATCGAGCGGTAACCAGGGGACATGACCCCTGGTTACTTCCGGCCGGCGCGCTGGGCCCCGCGCCCCTACTCCGTCATTATTATCCGCACCGGCCCGTCCTTCTCCGTGACGACAAATGAGGTCACATCACCGTCGCGGCGGAACTTCAGCGACAGCCTTGAGCCGCCAATGCGCAGGTCACGGATGTCGGTCTCCCTGAGCCAGCCCGGCAGCGACGGGCTATTAACATAAACAGTGTCGCTGGGGGCGTCAGCCTCGATGCCCAGCATCGCCTGCAGGATCATGAAGATGGCGCCGGAAGCCCAGGCCTGGGGGCTGCAGGCAACCGGGTAATTAACGGGCCGGGTGATTGCCCTCTTGGTAAAGCCGCAAAAGAGCTCTGGCAGGCGGTAATAGTCATAGTGAAGCGCGGCCTCAAACAGGCCCGAGCTGATCCGGTTGGCGGCCTCAGTAAAGCCGTATTTCTTCAGGCCGCGGATGATGATGGCATTGTCATGGGGCCAGACGCTGCCGTTGTGATAGCTCATCGGGTTGTAGTTAAGCGACGCCTTGCTCATCGTCCGGATGCCCCAGCCGGAGAACATGTCCGGCATCAGCAGCCGCCCGGCTACCCGTCCCGACTTGTCGTCATCGATTATGCCTGTCCAGAAGCCATGCGCGGGGTTGGAGGTAATTGTCCTTACCTGCTGCTTGTCCTTGTCCAGGGCCATGGCGTAGTAGCCTTCATCCGGCATCCAGAAAGCCTCGTTGAATCGCTTCTTGAGGGCATTTGCCTGGGCGGAGACCTCAGCCGCACGCCTGCCGTCGCCCATGAGCGCAAACAGCTCGCTCATGCGCCGTTTGGCGAGGTAGGCGTAGGCCTGCACTTCCGCCAGCGCAATCGGCGCTTCCGCGAGGCGGCCGTCCGCGTGGACAACCGAGTTGCCGGAGTCTTTCCAGCCCTGGTTTACCAGACCGCGCCTGGACTTGGTCTCGTATTCAATAAAGCCGTCGCCGTCAGCGTCGCCGAACCGGTCCAGCCATTCCAGCGCCTGGTTGATGGGAGCGGTGATCTGCTGGGCAATCTTGAGGTCGCCGGTCCAGCGAACGATTTCCGAGATCATGATCAGGTAAAGGGCGGTGGAATCGGCGCTGCCAAAGTAAGGAGTGTGGGGGATGGCCCTGATATTGGCCAGCTCGCCGCGCCTGATCTCATGGAAGATTTTGCCTGGCTCCTCATCGCGCCAGGGGTCAACGGTTTTGCCTTGCAGTTGCGTAAAAACGTTGGACGTCTCCACCGCCGGGTGCGTGTCGAGCATCATTATCTGCAGGCAGGTGATTATCGTGTCGCGGCCAAAAGGGGTGACAAACCAGGGCACGCCGGCGCTTAGAAAAAAGCCGAACTGTGTCTCGGTGGCCAGCATGCGAAGGTCGCGCTGGCTGCTTTGCAGAACGGCCGTGAACAGTTCGTTGTCCGTCTCGATCCTGGTTGTGCCTGCGAACCACTGCTCGTAGCTCTTGCGCATGTCGCCGATCGCCCTGTTGAAACTGACGCTCCCGGACGACGACGTCGTTGGCAAAACAGGTTCGATGTCAAATTTGACAACGCTGCGCTCCCGGGGCGCGAGGCGGAAGCGGAAGGTGGCGGTGGTGCCCTCGATGGCGGCCGGCGGCGTCTCCATCCGGATGTAGGTTTTACGGAGGATGTCGTCCAAGCCCAGGTAGGCTAGCAGGATCGAGTCCCGGGTCACCTTGGGCGCCAGCCGCGTGCCGTATTTCGTCCGTCTTGTGCCGCGGACCTCGAACATATCGGCGAAATCGGAGTCAAATTCAATCTCCAGAGAGATGTCAACAGGGAAGTGGTTGTAGTTCTTGATACGGACCAGCTCAAACAATCTGCCGTTGACGACCCGGATGCGGCGGATGTTAATTGTTTCCTGGGGCACGACCATGCCGTCCGGCATCATGAAATCGGCGTTGGTCAGCTCGATCTGGCTCATGTAGCCCCGGTCGGCGGTGGATGAGAGCAGCACCGGACTCGAGCCAAACAGCGTCATGTTGAATGTCTTCAGGAAGCGGGTGTCCTGCAGGTAAAGGCCAAGGCCGGAGGTGTCCTCGGGGGCGACGTTGCCCTCGATGTCGCTGTAGAGGAACAGCTCGCCCTCCTTGACGACAAGCTTTTCTTTCTTGATGTCAACGATGACAAACGGCTCGCCGTGCGCCAGCACCCGGCTTGCCTCCTCGGCAAGCACGGTGAAGTATTCGCCGTCGATCTTGATCCGGCGACCTTCCCTGGTTTCCCTTTTTTTGGTATCCGGACCGGTCATGTTCAGTTAAACGGCCAAAAGCCGGTCAAGCTTTAAGAGGATGAGAAATCTCAAAAAACATGCTGTTAACTGGATCCTGATCAGTTTAAACCAATTCAGTGCGCTATCTCACATATTTTCCAGCCCGTTCGGGCGTTTTCCTTTTTCAGATTTTTTGATAGGATTTGAAAAAATTTGTTGGGTTTGTCTGGGATGGTGGAGGAATATGGAAGCGGAGAAGCCAATTATTAAGAGAAAAATGAAAAATATGTTTCGGGTGATTTGGCAAGCGGGTATATGAGGTTTTAAGTTCTTTTTTCCACAGCAGTCATCCGGTGGCCTGCTCATTTTTACTGGCAAAAGAAGTCGGAAGGAGGCTCACGTATGGACCTGAACCTTGTCGCGAAGAGCAAAGGTGTGTTCAGCCGGGCAAAGCATGAGGCCGCTGAGCGCGTGCTTAGCCAGTCGCTGAAAGTGCTCGCCAATTCTTCTGACAAAAATTACCAGCGCCTGGCGCAGGCTTTTGGTCGGCTGGCCGACAGCAAGCAGCAGAAGATGGTGGCCGACTGGATGCAGGATTACCTCGCCCCCGGCGGTGTCGGCGTCGAGTATTTTAACCGCCTGTTGGGATCGGCGCATCCGAACGTGCGCAAGAATTATATCGCCAAGACGATCGTCGGCCTCTTCTTCCGCGACCCGAAGGTGTCCGAGCGGCTGATGGCGGAGGTGGGCATAAGCTCCCCCAACTTGATTGTCATCTCGCCCAGCATGCGCTGCAATATCAGCTGCGTCGGCTGCTATGCCGGAAAATACACCAAGGCTGACGACCTGGACCCGGATGTCGTGGACAGGGTCATTTCCGAGGCGAAGGCGATTGGCATCAGGTTTTTTGTCATCACCGGCGGGGAGCCTTTCTTTTACAAGCCGCTGCTGGGGCTGATTGAAAAGCACCATGACGCCGCTTTCCAGATTTATACCAATGGCACCCTGATTGACGAGGAGATGGCCGACCGCATCGTCAAGCTGGGAAACATCGCCCCGGCAATTAGCCTTGAGGGCTTCCGGAAGGAGACCGACGAGCGCCGCGGCCCCGGCACCTTCGACAAGGTGATGAGGGCGATGGACAACCTGCGCGAGCGCGGCGCCATCTTTGCTTTCAGCACCACCGCTTCGCGCAAGAACATCGACACGATTACCAGTGACGAATTTGTGCAGATGCTGATTGACAAGGGCTGCGCCTACGGCTGGTACTTTTCCTATATTCCCATTGGCAAATCTCCCGATTTGTCGTATATGCCCTCGCCCAAGGAAAGGAACAAGCTGCGCCAGGGCGTCAACCGCGTGCGCAAGGAGTTGCCGATCCTGGTGGCCGACTTCTGGAATGACGGCACCCTTACCGGCGGCTGCCTGGCGGCCGGGCGCAAGTACCTGCACATCAACAACCGCGGCGACGTCGAGCCCTGCGTATTTGTCCACTTTGCCACTGACAACATCAAGGAAGTCTCGTTGCTGGAAGCGCTCAAGTCGCCCTATTTCCAGTCGATCAGAAAGCGGCAGCCGTTTGGCCACAATCTCCTCCGCCCGTGCCCGATCATTGACCATCCCGACGTGCTCAGAAGCGCCGTTCAGGAGCATGGCGCCTACGCGACCCACGAGGGCGCCGAGAGCGTGATCACCGATCTGCGAGAGGGCCTGGACGAGTATGCCGGCAGCCTGGAAGAGATTGCCGACCAGGCCTGGGAAACCGATTACAAATGGGCCAATGACTGGCTCGACGACGAGCAGAAGGCGGCCGCCGACCGGGCGGAGGCGATAAACCGGAACAAGAAGGGGCAGAAGGCAAAGGTGTAGGGCCCTGATAAATAGCGATTGGTTGTAGGGGCGCACGGCCGTGCGCCCCTACGTGTTTGGCTACATGTTTGGCAAATCACCATGGATGCGTCTAAATTGCACAGCCAACAGCGCCGCTGGGGCCCGGAGGTAGACCCGCTCCGGATTGGCTGCGGCTGGAAGCCGGAGGAGCTGGACCGGCCCTGGCTGCTGGTGGAATCAAGCGGCGGCGACTCCCACCCCGGCAGCGTGCATCTGGCCGGCCTGGCTGACATCGCCGCTGTCGCCGCCCGCCGGGCGGGCCTGGCCGCCGGCCGCTACTTCTGCACCGACATGTGCGACGGCATCGCCCAGGGGACGGAGGCGATGATGTACTCGCTTGCCTCCCGGGAGCTGGTCGCGATGGCAACGGAGCTTCATTTCGTCAGCGGCCATTTTGACGGCCTCCTGGCAGTCTCAGGCTGCGACAAGGCCATCCCCGGGCATCTGCTTGCCGCGGCGCGGCTGGACTGCCCCGCCGTTTTCCTGCCCGGCGGCGTGATGCACACCGGGCCCGGCGATGTCTCCGTTGACCGGATGGGAGAATTGTATGCCAGGCTGAAGCGCGGCGAGATCAGTGAGCAGCAGTACAATTATCACAGTCTGACCGCGGCGCCAAACGCGGGCGCCTGCAACTTTATGGGCACCGCCGTCACGATGCAGATTCTGACCGAGGTGCTTGGGATGGCCCCGCCCGGCTCGGCCTGCTGCCCGACAACGTCCACAGCGCTTCGCCGGAATGCCGAAGCCGCCGGGAGCCTGGCGGCGCCGCTAATCAGCGCCGGCGCCACGGCCAGGGACATAATCACTCCGGCTTCGCTTAGAAACGCGCTCGTCGTCCATGCCGCCGTTGGCGGCTCCACCAACGCCATGCTGCACCTGCCAGCGCTGGCAGCGGAGCTGGGAATTAAGTTTTCCTGGGATGAGGTCGGCCGGATTAATGGCTCGGTGCCGTGGCTGGTTAACGTCAGGCCCTCCGGTGAGCATACCGCCGACCTGTTCTGGTACGCCGGCGGCGTGCCGCGGCTGATGCTGGAGATCAGGGACCTGCTGCAGTTGGATGCGCCGACTGTCACCGGCAGGACGCTGGGAGAGAACCTGGATGAGGCCGCCGGCGAAACGCTTGCCGACCGCAGCCGGGAGCTTGAGCGCTTCGGGCTGGCCGCCCGGGATTTGATCAGGCCGCGGTCTGACCCCCTTGATCAGCGGGGCGGGCTCGCGATCATGTCCGGCAACCTGGCCCCCGGCCGGGCCGTGGCCAAGCGCTCCGCCGTTGCCGGACAGATGATGCAGTTTGAGGGCCGCGCCCGGGTTTTTGACGGGCAGGAGAAGGCTTTGGATGCCGTGCTTTCGGGCGGGGTCAGGCCGGGGGACGCCGTCGTTGTCCGTTATGAAGGGCCGCGCGCCGCTGGCATGCCGGAGCTGTTTTACTTGACGGCGGCCCTGGCCGCCGACCGGGCGCTTAACGAAGGCGCTGCACTGGTAACGGACGGGCGCTTCTCTGGGGCCACCCGGGGGCCATGCGTGGGTCATGTCTGTCCGGAGGCGGCGGCCGGGGGCCCGATTGCCGCGGTGCGCGACGGCGACCTGATCAGCATCGACCTGGACGCCGGCAGGCTGGACCTGGTGGGCGAGGCGGGGAAAAGCCGCTCAGCCGCAGAAATGAAGGCCATCATCGCGGCGCGCCTTTCCCTGCTTGAGCCGCACCAGCCGCCGCCGCGCGCTGGCCTGCTGGGGCTCTACTGCCGCTTGGCTGCGCCTGCCGATGAAGGCGCCCGCCTGCTGCTCCCCTGAGAGCGTTCGCCACCCTTTTGCCGATCACGGTTTTTACCGAAATTTAAGTTAGCAGGAGTTTTTAAATTTCAGATCATGGCCAACTCGATAAACATGCACGAACTGCCCTGGAAGCGGTTGCTGCGCCTGCCGCCGCTGAGCCGGATTCGTTCCCTTAGTGTCACAAAAAAGGACAAAATCAAAAAACCGCCGGCGGGGAGCGGGCTGAGGCACCGGATCAAGTTTCAGATGCGCACCCGCCAGAAGAGCGGCATCGTTGTCCGGGATCTGATCATCGTTTTTATTGTCTTCGCCGTGACGCTGGTGCTGACATCGGTGCTGGACCTGCACGGATCGTTTGAGCAGGCTTCGCTTGAACTCAAGGGCAGCCCGATCCAGTATGACGAAATCATCGTGGCGCTGGCCGTGACCGCGGCAGCTTTAAGCGCGTTCGCGGTGCGGCGCTGGCGCGAGCTGGAGACCGAGATTGACGAGCGCCTTGTGGTGGAAGACGCGCTTACCGAGAGCGAAGGGCGCTACCGGACGCTGGCCGAGGCGGCCCAGGACTTTATCTTCATCCTCGGCCGCGACGGCAGCATCGGGTATGTCAACAGCTTTGCCGCTCGGCAGCTGGAGAAGCCCCTGGCGGAAATTGTTGGCCGGCCGGGAAAGGAGATTCTTCCCGCCGGGATGGCGGGCAAGGATAAACTTGACCTGATGCATGTTTTTGATGAAGCCCAGCCTCTGCATCTGGAGTTAAGCGCCCTCTTCTCCGGCCGTGAGACATGGCTAAGCACCGCGCTTGTCCCTATTTTTAACGAAGAGGGAAAAGTCGGCTCTGTCCTTGGAATCGCCCGCGATATTACCGAGCGTAAGCTGGCGGAAGACGAGCTCAGGCGGGCGCACGATGTCCTTGAAAAAGCAGTCGCGGAGCGGACCGGCGAACTGAAGAGCGTCAATGAGACGCTGAAAAACGAACTTGAGCAAAAGCGGCAGGCGGAAGAGAGGCTCAAGGCCTTAAACCGGGCGCTGTTGGCGGCGTCCGCTTCCCATCATGCCCTGCTTGACGCTGCCGCCGAGCCGGAGCTTCTACGCGATATCTGCCGCGTGGTCGTGGAAGTGGGCGGCTACCGGTTCGCCTGGGTCGGTTTCGCCGAGGATGATGCCGGGAAGACGATCAGGCCGGTGGCCTCAGCGGGCTACGAGAAGGGCTTCCTGGAATCGGCCCGGATGAGCTGGGCGGAGACCGCTCCGCGCGGGCCCGGCGGCGAAGCGATCAGGACCGGCCGGCCCAGCGTTGTCAGGGACATCGCCAGAGACCCGGGTTATTTTTCCTGGCGGGAGCAGGCGCGCCAGCGCGGTTACGCCTCGGCGGTGGCGTTGCCACTCGGTAAAGGCGGGCAGACGTTTGGCGTGCTCAACATCTACGCATCCCAGGAGGACGCATTTGACGACGAGGAAGTGAAGCTGCTCAGCGATATGGCCAGCGATCTTGCTTACGGGCTTGGCGCTCTTAAGGCAAAGGGGGAAAGGGACAACCAGGCCACGGCGCTCAAGCGCAGCGGCGAGCAGCTGTCTCTGCTGCTGGAATCACTGCCAATTATTTTCTATGCCTCAAAAGCCGACTCCGATTTTGGCATCTTGTATGTTAGTGATAATGTGCAATCGCTGACCGGTTATTCATCTGATCAAATTACAGCGGATGCCTCTTTCTGGGTTGACCGGGTTCATCCCGACGACGCGCCCCGCATCTTCGAGGAGCAGCATGAGGTTTTTGACGGCGGCCTCCATGAATACGAGTACCGCTGGCGGACGGTGGGCGGCTCCTACAGATGGTTCCTTGACGTTCACCACCTGCTGCGCCGGCCGGGCGCAAGCGAGGACGATAACATTGTTGGCATGTGGCTTGATATTACCTCCCGCAAAAACGGGGAAGAGGCGCTGCTGAAAGTCAAGGAGGAACTCGAGCTCGGCGCCGCCGGCCGCGAACAGGAGCTTAAGTCGGCGAGGGCGGAGCTGGCGGCGCGCCGCCGCGAGCTGGAAACGACCCGGCGGCGGGAAGACCTGCTTGGCCAGATGGAGTCAGTTTTGCAGAGCTGCCTGAAACCGGCGGAGGTGCTTGCCGTTTTTACCCGGTTTGCGGCGCAGCTGTTCCCCGGTGAGTCCGGCGCCGTCTATGTTTTTAATGCCGGCCGGCAAACTTATGAATCTGCGGCAGCCTGGGGGAAAAACGCGCCCGGGGCAAAGAGGTTTTCCTGGCCTGATTGCTGGTCGCTGAGGCGGCAGCAAACGCACGTGGCCTCCGAGCCGGCGATGCGTTGCCGCCACGTACGTGAAAAAACTCCGCATGTCTGCGTTCCCCTGAAGGCGGCCGGCATCGTGATCGGCGTGCTGAGCCTCCTTGTTGACGCCGGCTCCGGCGCTGCTGTGCTTGACGAAGACACCGCCCAAGCTATCGCCGCCACAGCTGAAGAAGCGGCGGAGCGCCTGGGCATGGCCCTCTACAACCTGAAGCTGCGCGAGTTGCTGAAACAGAACTCGATAAAAGATCCCTTCCGCACCGGCCTTAAGTGACCGGAAAACGAGCCGGCCGGTCTTCATTTAGTTTATCCGGCGTCCAGCATCCGGAATCCGTTTTTTCAGGCCAGTTCCGGATCGCCGCTAATGAACTTCTGCATCAGGTCCCAGCCGCGCTCAAGCATCAGGCCCCAGCGGGCGGCGCTCTCCTCGTCGAAAGCCTGGGCGGGGTTCCCGGGCAGGCCAGGCCTATAAATCAGGAACGGGACCGGCTCGGCGGTGTGCGTCCTAAGCTCAACGGGCGTGGCGTGATCCGGCAGGACCATGATCCGGTAATTGTGCCCGAAGGGCATCTCATTCAGAAGCGTGCCCACCACGTCGCGGTCGAACCGCTCGATTGCCCGTACTTTCTCCGCAGTGTTGCCCATGTGCGCCGCCTCGTCGGGCGCCTCCACGTGCACATAGACAAAATCACTGCGCTCGAGCGCCAGCAGGGCATGGACGGCCTTTGCGCGGTAATCAGTGTCCAGATAGCCGGTGGCGCCAGGGACGCTGATGACCTCCAGGCCGGCGTACTTGCCCAGGCCCTTGACCAGGTCGACGGCGGAGATAACGGAGCCGCTCAAGCTGAAACGCTCCTCGAAGCGGGGCAGACGGGGAGCCGTCCCCTGCCCCCAGAGCCATATCATGGTAGCGGGCGCCTTCCCTTCGCTCTCTCGCTTCCGGTTAACCAGATGGCTCTGAAGCAGCGGCGCCGACGCCTGCATAAGCTGTAAAAGCCAGTCGCCGTCCTCGCCGCGGGGAAGGTACGAGGCTATTGGCTTACCGGTAATGTCGTGCGGCGGCGTGCACTCCGCTTTCAGGCCGCGGCCGGGCGAGACCATCAAGTGCCGGTAGCTTAGGCCGGGAAAGAAAGAAGCATCTTCACCGCCGATCTGCTCCTGCAGGCGCCCGATCAGGGCTGCAGCCTCCCCGGAACTGATGTGGCCGGCGGTAAAGTCGCGCATGACGCCGTTCTCAACAAAAACCAGATTGCAACGGAAGGCCACGTCCTCCGGGCCCAGGTCTATGCCGAGGCTGGCCGCTTCCAGGGGCGCCCGGCCGGTGTAAAAAAGGTTAGGGTCATAACCAAGAACGCAGAGGTTGGCGACGTCGCTGCCGGGAGGAAACCCGGCCGGGATCGTGCGCACAGTACCCAGGGAGCCGGTTCGGGCAAGGCGGTCCAGATTGGGAGTAGCCGCCGCCTCCAGCGGCGTTTTTCCACCAAGCTCGGGGCAGTGATGGTCGGCGGCGCCGTCAGGGATAAGCACAAGATATTTCATAAGCGTTTCACGTTTAACATATGAACAAGCATTAAACCGGCAGATTCCTGGATAAACGTCATTTTTGGGGATTTAATAGCGCTCTGCATGACCTGATATCAGTAGAAGCCGAGGACATCGGCCACGCGGCTGAAGCTGGCCTCCACCCGGGTGACGGGACGGCCGGTGCTGATGGCAGTGTCCGGGTCCTTGAGGCCGTGGCCGGTTAGCACGCAGACAACGCTTTCCCCGCCGGCAAACAGGCCTTCCCTTTTCTTTTTGATGACGCCGGCGATGCTGGCCGCCGAAGCCGGCTCGCAAAAAGAGCCTTCCCTGGCTGCAACCTGGTGGTAGGCATCGATAATCTCTGCATCTGTGACCGAGTCTATCAGCCCGCCGGAATCGCGCGCCGCCGCCAGGGCCTGCCCCCCCCGGGCCGGATTGCCGATCCGGATCGCGGTGGCAATTGTCTCCGGACTCTCCACGGCGCGGCCGCTGACCAGCGGCGCGGCGCCGGCAGCCTGAAAGCCGATCATCCGCGGCAGGCTGCCTGACTGGCCGGCGTCCCGGTACTCATTGAACCCCTGCCAGTAAGCGCTGATATTGCCGGCGTTGCCGACGGGAATGGCAAGAAAGTCCGGCGCGGCGCCGAGGCTGTCGACAATCTCGAAGGCACCTGTTTTCTGGCCCTCGAGGCGGTAGGGGTTGATCGAGTTGACCAGCGTCACCGGGAATTTTTCGACGATCTCCCTGACGATGGCAAGCGCCTGGTCAAAATTGCCGTCAATTGCGATGACTTCCGCACCGTGCGTTACCGCCTGGGCCAGCTTGCCGGCGGCGATTTTGCCCTCGGGGATGATGACGATCGAGCGGATGCCGGCGCGGCCGGCGTATGCGGCCGCCGCCGCCGAGGTGTTTCCGGTGGAGGCGCAAATAACCGCGGTGGCGCCTTCCTCCAGTGCCTTTGAGACGGCCAGCGTCATACCCCTGTCCTTAAAGCTGCCGGTCGGATTGAGGCCCTCCAGCTTAAAATAAAGGTTCAGGCCCAGCTCTTCCCCCAAATGCTTTGCCTTCAGGAGCGGCGTATTTCCTTCCGCCAGAGAGACAACCGGCGTTCGGTCCGTGACCGGGAGGAAGCGGCGGTACCTTTCAATCAGAGGCAGGTTGCGGTCACTGCCCGTCGTCATGACTGCCTTCCACCCGGATTGGCCGGGGGGTGGATTTGACCACTTCCAGCCCGCCCGCCTCTTTAATTGCCGCCGCGAACCGGGACTCCTTGACCGGATGGAACACCATCACCAGCTCAGCGCGGGCGCCCCGGCCCTTCTGGATCACGCTCTCGATGCTGACCCCGTGCTTGCCAAAAGCGCTGGCGATGGCAGCCAGCACCCCCGGCTCGTCTTCCACCTCCAACCGCAGGTAAAACGTGGAGACGACCTCTTCGTCCGGAAAGAAATCGAGGTTGCGGTAGGCAACCGGATACTCGAGGAAGCCGGGAGATTCCCGCCGGGCAACGGCGGAAATTATGTCGCTGACCACAGCGGAGGCAGTCTCAGTGCCGCCGGCGCCGGGGCCGGACAGCATGATCTCGTCAATGGCGGCTCCCTTGAGAAACACCGCGTTGTAGGCGCCGCTGACTGAGGCCAGCGGATGGTCCTGTTTGATCAGGGCCGGATAGACACGGACGTTGATCCTGTCATCATAGAGCCTGGCGACGCCCAGCAGCTTCACGGTCAGGCCAAGCTCACGCGCGTAAGCAATATCCCGCCGGCTGACGTTCTCAATGCCGGCGCAGGTGACATCCTCAAGGCCGACGCTGGTGTGGAAGGCTATCGACGCCAGGATTGCCATTTTGGCGGCGGCGTCCTTGCCGCTTATGTCCTCGCCGGGATCGGCCTCAGCATAGCCCCATTCCTGCGCCCGCGCCAGGGCGTCTTCGTAGCGGACGCCGGTGCGGCTCATCTCGGTGAGGATGAAGTTGGTCGTACCGTTGACAATCCCGTAGATGCTTTTCAGGCCAGCTGCCACCATCGATTCGCGCAGCACCTTGATCACGGGAATGGCGCCGGCGACGCTGGCCTCAAACCTGATCTGTGTTTTCTTGTCCTGGGCCAACCGGAACAGGTAAAATCCCTGCCGCGAGAGCAGTTGCTTGTTGGCGGTGATGACCGCCTTGCCTTGTTCCAGAGCCGCAGTTACGTAATCAAAGGCGGGCTCGACGCCACCGATCAGCTCCACTATGATCGAGATGCCGGCGTCGCTGAGGATGTCGTCAAAATTGCCGGTGAACAGCTCCGACGGCGCCCCTGCGCGCGGCAGCGACGGATCGCGCACCATAATTCTGCTGATGGAAATGGAGGCCCCGGTTGCTTTTTCGATCTCGCCGGCCTGGCTTTCAAGCAGGCCGTAAACGTTTGAGCCCACGGTTCCGTAACCAAGCAGGCCAATATTTATTTTTTGCGAAGGCGTCAATTTGCTCCTGGTGGAGTTGACAGCCGGATAGCAGCGGCTGCTTTAAACCAACGCCAAATATTATCAAGAGAAAGGAGGCGTGGGAAGCACAGGCCGGGAGGCCTGTGCCTACCGACTGACAGATGGGTCTGACGACCGGTAGATGGCGGGCCTTCCAACCCGCCTTGGGAAGCTTCATTTGCTACACTCGGGCGTGTGCTTTTTAGAGCCGGCAGGCGCCGGCATAATCTCCGCCGGGACCGCCAACGTTGGCGATCGAGACTACCCCGCCGGGGTAAGGCGCGTGAATCATTCGGCCGCCGCCGATGTAGATGCCGACATGGCTGATCGGCTGGTAAAAGAAGACAAGGTCGCCGGGCTGAAGCTGCGAGTAATCGATCGGCGTTCCGGAGTAGTACTGCGCCGCCGCCGAGTGGGGCAGGCTGATGCCAAGCTGGGCGTAGACGTACAAAACCAGGCCCGAGCAGTCAAAGCCGCTGGGCGAGGCCCCGCCCCAAACGTAAGGGACGCCCAGGTACTTCATGGCGATGGCGGCCGCGCCGCCGGCAGTTGATGGGGGCGGCGAGGGCGCCGGCCGGGGCGCAGGTGTGGGCGGAGTTGTGGGGGGCGGGGCAGGCGCAGGTGATGTCCCTGGATCGGGTGCCGCCGGCGGCTGCGTTCCGGCAGCCGGGGGCGATGCCGCTCCGGCGCCCGGCCCGGCTCCGACATCCGAAGCCGGACCCTGCCACTGCTGCTGCTCCTGCCGGGCGACCATCTGGGCAATGTCTCCCTGAACGTTTGAGAGCACAGCCTGGCGCGCAGCCAGCTGCGTCTCGACCTGTGAACGCTGGTCCGCCAGGTCTTTCAGGACCTGCTGTTGTTTCTGCCTGGTCCCCGTCAGGTCGGCCTGGGTTTTTTCCACCTCCGCCTTGTATCCCAGCACTGCTTCGACTTCGTTTCTGTCCTGATCGCCGATCTTGCCGAGCAGATCAACCCGGGCAATAAAATCGCTGAAGCTCTGCGTGCTCAGGATGACTTCCAGCATGCTCGTCCTGCCGTCGCGGTAGATGCCGGCAAGACGTTTGCCAAGCCTCGCCTGAGCTACTTTCAGTTTCGCCTCCGCGGCGCCCAGGGACTTCTCGTTGTCGGCAATCTTCTGGTTGGTGCTGGCCAGCTCGACGTTTGCCTCATCGTAGCGCTCGATGGCCTGCTCGGCGTTCTGGTTTATTGTTGCTATCTCGGCTTCAATTTTTGCAGCCTCTGCCTGCTTTGAGGCCAGGCCGTCCGGGGCCCCGAGCGCCGGAGCCATGAAAATGAAGAAGATTATCAGGCTGACGGCGGCAATGGATACAAGGCCGCAAGCAACGAGGCGGTTTGAATTTGTTGGCTGTTTCTTTTTCATACTGGTGATATCGGATAAAAGCTTCCAGCGCCCGGGTAGCGCCGAGCCTGTGCTATTTGCAAGACGCGGCCGGCCACCTTTTGCTGGACAGTAGACTGCTTCAACTTCGGCCGCCGAACCCCTTTAATTTAATTTTTACCGATCATACAACTAGCTCAGCTTCCGTCCGATCCGTAAACATAAGCAGGAGGTATGCCATGAAAGGCCCAGAGACGTTGATGGAATTTATGGAAATGTATAAGACCGAGGAAGACTGCCACCGGGCTCTTTTTGAGCACCGCTGGCCGGCAGGCTTTCGCTGCCCCCGCTGCGGCCACGACCGATCTTATGCGCACAAGAAACGGCCGCTCTTTCAGTGCGTAGCCTGCCGTCATCAGGCTTCGGTTACCGTCGGCACCATCTTCGAGGGAACCAGGACCGATCTTAAGAAGTGGTTTTTGGCCATTTACCTGCTGGCCCAGACCAAGAAACCCATCTTCTCGGCCGAGCTTTCCCGGCAGTTGGGCGTAGCCCCGTTTACCGCCTGGAGCATGAGGCGAAAGATCACCCGCGCCATGCAAAGGAAGGGGAGCTGATGCTTGCGGGCGTGGTGGAAATGGATGAAGCCTACGTCGGCGGCGCCAGTAAAGGAAAACGGGGTCGCGGTGCCTCCGGTAAAACCCCGGTTATGGTCATGGCTAGGCAAAACGAAAGCGGTGGTTGCTCCCTGGCTCATATGCAGGTGATCGGGGACGTAAGCGGCCCTAGCCTGAGCTTGGCGGCAGAAAGCTATGTGGCCTCGGGGAGCGTCGCAGCCACGGACGGTCTCCCTTCCTACCGGCCGCTGGCCAGACATGGCTTTGACCATCAGCCCCTGGTTGCGGTTGGAATCGAAAACCCCGCCGAACTGCTTCCCTGGGTGCACATTATTATCTCCAACCTTAAGCGCTGGATCCTCGATGTCTTTCACGGTGTCAGTGCCAAGCATCTGCAATCCTATCTTGATGAGTACTGCTACCGCTACAACCGTAGACGCCAGCGAACCGATCTCTTCCGCCGGGTTCTAAACCGCTGTGTCCTTTATGCCGAGCCAGTTACTTACACTCAATTGACGGCATGCTGAGTGAATTGTATGGTCAGTTAATTTTTTTCCTGCCTGGAGCTGGTTTTGACTGTGGCGCCACCTTCGCAAGCTCTAAAGAAATGGGGTTTTAAAACCGATGGGCGATAAATAAGCCGAGAATTTCCCGGGGGGAGGAATTATTATGGTCGGCTACCTGGCCAAATATCTGCGCAGCATGAAGCGAATTTGGTTGGTGATGATCACCTTCGGGCTCGCCATGGGCCTGGGGTTTCCTTATTTTACTTCGCCGTTTGTGATCTGGGATCCGGACCGGAAGCTGTATTTTCAGCTGGCGAGCCTGGCGGCCGGATTTGCCGTGGGCACATTTTGTTACTTTTTGGTCAAAACGACCCTGTACCAGCGCAACCTGCTGCTCGCCCGCCGCAAAGCCGACCTGGAACAGGCCAAGGAGAGGTTCTCCAGTCTCACCCGCGCCGCCATTTTAAAACAAAGCTGGCACGTTAGCCTGGCCGACCGCCATGTTCCTACTTGCTGGAGACTGAAGAATTGCGAAAATGAGAAGTGCCCCGTTTTCGGCGAGGAGAACATGCGCTGCTGGTTGATAGTAGGCACTCATTGTGGCGGCGCGATTCAGGGCCATTTTGCCCAAAAAATGGGGGACTGCAGCAAATGCGCGGTTTATCAAGAAACTGTCGGCCAAGACCCAATCAACGAGATTGGCGAGAACTTTAACAGCCTGATGCTGTCCGTCTGTGAAAAGGAAGAGCAGCTGGCCGCCGCCCATCAAGAGCTGAAAAGCCAGTACGGCGAGCTGGAGCTGCTTCATCAGCAGGCGCAGCAAAGGGCCGATACGGACCTGCTGACCGGGCTGCACAACCATGCTCATTTCCAGAAGCATCTGAAAAACGAGGTCTCCCGGGAAGGCCGTCAACGCCGGCAGCTGGCGCTCATCATGCTTGACCTGGATTACTTCAAGTCTGTCAACGATCACTTTGGCCATCAGCAGGGGGACGCCGTGCTGAAGGCCGTCGGCGCGCTGCTGCTGGGCCAAATCAGGCAAGAGGATTACGCCGCCCGTTACGGCGGCGAAGAATTTGTGATAGTCATGCCGGGTTGCGGCGGGCAGGCCGCGTGCGAAGCAGCTGAGAGGATGCGCGCAAAAGTGGGCGCGCTGGCCTCCGGGACAGGGTTGCCTGCCCGTTATCTGAGCGCCAGCTTTGGCGTCGCCGATATGCCCGCCAGCGCCGCCGACGCCGACAGCCTGATCGCGGCTGCCGATGCCGCGCTCCTGTTCGCAAAACGCAAGGGGCGCGACCGGGTGGCTTACTTTCGCGATCTTTCGGAAACCGAGCTCCAGGATGGCGACCTGGACCGCCTCCACGACCACCTGGAGGGCGCCAGCCTGCAAACCATTCGCGCCCTGGCTGAGGCAGTTGACGCCAACGATCTTTATTCGGATAAGGATGGAGCCATCATCAGGAATGTGGCGGTAAAAATGTCAGACAGGCTGGGGCTGGACTGCGGCCAAGCCGAAACGTTGGTCCTGGCCACCAGATTGCATGACATCGGTAAGATCGGCGTGCCCGGGTCTGTTTTAAGAAAGAAGGAAAAACTGTCTCCCCAGGAGTTGTCGCTGGTCAGGCGGCATCCGCAAATCGGCGAGCAACTGCTCCGGGAGGCGGAACAGATCCAGGAGCTGGTCTCGGCGGTTCTTTACCACCATGAAAGATGGGACGGGAAGGGCTACCCGGAGCATCTTAAAGGGGAGGAAATTCCACTGATGGCGCGCGTTGTCGGCATCATGGACGCCTACCGGGCCATGCTTAGCGACCGCCCCTACCGCCGGGCGCTTACGCCTCAGCGGGCTAACGCAGAGCTAAAGAAAGGAGCCGGCGCCCAGTTTGACCCGAAACTTGTTGATATATTTATTGAGATTGCCGGAGGGCAAGACTCCGAACTGAAGCGCGCCGTTTGAGCCATCGGCCGGGGCGCAGTAGCCAGTGCGGACAGGAAACATCCCAACGGCAGGCTGAAAGCCTGCCATCTGCCGGGCCATTTAAGTTGGCAGGCACAGGCTTTTGCCTGTGCATAAACAAAACCAAGTTGAAATCCGGGTTTGACTCCAATATGATATTTTTCTAATGGCTTCCTTCGCAGCATACCGCCCGCAATTGGAAGCCTCCCCCGTGGGAGGCGGCCTGAGGCTGCCTGCCGCCGCCAACCTGCTTGGTCTGCTTCTCCTCCCCCTTTCGGGGGAGATTATCTGACAGTTTGCCCGTGCGGCAAACCCGTTACTTTTCTGTTTTTACATCAAACCCATTTTGTGGTTTTTGAGGAGAAGCGATGAACTCTGAGCGCATATACATATTCGATACGACGTTGCGCGACGGCGAGCAGTCGCCCGGCATCAGCCTCAATTCGTTCGAAAAGCTGGAGATCGCCGAGCAGTTGGCGCGCCTGGGCGTTGACATCATCGAGGCCGGTTTCCCGGTCTCTTCGCCCGGCGATTTCGAAGGCGTGCAGAAGATCGCCTCCGGCGCCTCCGGGGTGACGGTCTGCGCTCTTGCGCGGGCCATCGATAATGACGTAAAGACCGCCTGGGATGCGATCAAGGAGGCCGAGCGGCCGCGCATTCATACCTTTATATCAACGAGCGACGTGCACCTGAGGCACCAGTTGCGCAAGACACGTGCCGAAGTGCTGGAGATAGCAAAGCGGATGGTGGCGCTGGCCAGAAGCCTGTGCGATGACGTTGAGTTCTCGGCGATGGACGCCACCCGCAGCGATCCAGGCTACCTGGCCAGCGTGCTGGCGGCCGCGGTTGAGGAGGGCGCCGGCACGATTAACATTCCCGACACGGTTGGTTACGCCATCCCCTCTGAGTTCGGCGGTTTCATCCGGGAGCAGTTCAAGCGCGTCCCGGCGCTGAAGGATGTGGCGGTCAGCGTGCATTGCCACAACGACCTGGGACTGGCGGTGGCCAACTCGCTGGCGGCGGTCGAAGCCGGCGCCACGCAGATCGAGTGCGCCATCAACGGCCTCGGCGAGCGGGCCGGCAACGCTTCCCTGGAGGAGATCGTCATGATTCTTCAGACGCGCCAGGCCGGCCTCGATCGGATCACGGGCATAAACACGACTGAGATCACTCGCACCAGTCGCTTGGTGAGCCAGCTGACCGGCTACGACGTCCAGCCGAACAAGGCAATCGTTGGCAGGAACGCCTTCGCCCACGAGTCGGGCATCCACCAGGACGGCGTGCTGAAGGAGCGCACCACTTACGAGATCATGAACGCCGCCAGCGTCGGCCGCGGCCAGAGCGACATCGTCCTGGGGAAGCACTCGGGCCGCCATGCACTGAAAAGCGCCATGGAGGAACTGGGCTACAAACTGTCGGATGACGAGCTGAACCAGGCGTTCATTGATTTCAAGAGGATCGCGGACAAGAAGAAAAAGGTGACGGCAGTTGACCTCGAGCACCTGGCCAGCGAGGAACTGCGCGAGCTGTCCGACATCTTCGAGTTAAAGTCATACCGGGTGTCGGCAAGCTCCGACAGCATTCCCGCCAGCGATGTGGTCATCGAGAAAGATGGCGGGCGGCTCACCGGGAGGAGCGAGTCGGGCGGATCAATGGAATCGATCTTCAAGGCGATTGACAACGCCGTCGGCGCCAAGGGCAAGCTGAAGGACTACCAGGTGCGCTCCGTGACTGAGGGAAAGGACTCGCTGGGAGAGGTGCGCGTGGTGGTGGAGGTGGGCGGCAACGCCTACGCCGGCACAGCGCTGTCGATAGATGTAGTTGAGGCCAGCGCCAAGGCGTACGTCCGGGCGCTCAACAATGCCTACCGGGCCGGGGTGGTGAACTAGATGGGAATGACGATTACAGAGAAGATCCTGGCGCGCGCCTGCGGCCGCGATCAGGTGCGGGCCGGAGAATTTATCAATGCCCGGCTGGCCCTGGCGCTGGCAAACGACATCACGGCGCCCCTGGCGATCAAGGAGTTCGAAGCGGCCGGGGCCACAAAAGTCTGGGACCCGGAGCGGGTGGTGCTGGTCTTGGACCATTTTGTTCCCAACAAGGACATCAAATCGGCCGAGCAGGCCAAACTCGTGCGCGACTTTGCTCGGCGCCAGGGGCTGGCCAATTTCTACGATGTCGGCCGCATGGGCATCGAGCATGTCATCCTTCCGGAGAAGGGGCTGGTTGTCCCGGGCGACGTCGTTATCGGCGCCGACTCGCATACCTGCACTTACGGCGCCCTGGGGGCGTTTGCCACCGGCGTTGGCTCCACCGACCTGGCAGCCGGCATGGCCACCGGCGAGATGTGGCTGCGGGTGCCGGAGACGATCCGCTTCAACCTGGAGGGGACGCCGGGCAGGTATGTGTCCGGCAAGGATTACATCCTGTACATTATCGGCATGATCGGCGTCGACGGCGCGCTCTACGCGGCGATGGAGTTCGCCGGCGCCGCCGTCGCCAAATTGTCGATGGACGGCCGCTTCACCATGTGCAACATGGCGATTGAGGCGGGCGCCAAGAGCGGCATCGTGGCGCCGGACGCGGTGACGGAGGAGTACTGCCGCGGCCGCGCCCGGCGCAAGCCGGAGATTCTGGCCGGCGACGCGGATGCGGTTTACGCCCGTGTGATTGAAATTGACGTGGCCGCGATCGAGCCGCAGGTGGCGCGGCCGCACCTGCCCTCCAACGCGGCGCCGGCGAGCACGCTGGCGGGGGTGAGTATCGACCAGGTGGTGATCGGCTCCTGCACCAATGGCCGCATCGAGGATCTGCGGATGGCGGCCGAGGTGATGAAGGGCCGCCGGGTCAGCCCTCGCGTGCGCGCGATCGTCATCCCCGGCAGCCAGGAGGTCTACCGCCAGGCGATGCACGAGGGGCTGATAGACATCTTCATCGATGCCGGGGCCGCGGTGAGCACGCCGACGTGCGGGCCCTGCCTGGGCGGCCACATGGGCATCCTCGCCGCCGGCGAGCGGGCGGTGTCGACCACCAACCGCAACTTTGTCGGCCGCATGGGGCATGTTGACAGCGAGGTATACCTCGCTGGACCTTATGTGGCTGCCGCCACGGCGGTAACGGGCACGGTGGCCATGCCGGATAACGTTTAACGTTAACAATAAAAAACCGGGATTCTGGATAATCGATTCTGGATTTTCAGGAGGATGCCTGATAATGATGTTTGAAGGGACAGTTTTCAAGTTTGGCAGGGATGTCGATACCGACGTTATCATCCCGGCGCGCTACCTGAACACCACCGAGCCAAACGAGCTGGCGGCGCACGTGATGGAGGACATCGACCCCGGGTTTGTCAGCAGGGTAAAGGCGGGTGACATCATCGCCGCCGAGGAGAACTTCGGCAGCGGCTCCTCGCGGGAGCAGGCGCCGGTGGCGATCAAAGCCGCCGGAATCGCCTGCGTGGTGGCGGTGTCGTTTGCGCGCATTTTCTACCGCAACGCCATCAACATCGGCCTGCCGATCCTGGTCTGCCCGGAGGCGGCGCGCGAAGCTGAAAGCGGCGACCTGCTCCGGGTGGATCTGGACAGGGGCAAGGTCATCAACCTGACAAAACAGAAGGAATATCAAGGAGACCGCTTTCCGGGGTTCATGCAGGAGATCGTCGCCGCCGGCGGGCTGATGGCGATGGTCAAGGAGAAGCTCGCCGGCGACAAGTCCGGCCCTTCCTGAACGGCGCGGGAGATCGGCTGGCTGTAGGCTGATGAACAGAATCCCGGGTTCCGCGTTTCGAGTTGAAAAAAACCGGGGGCTAACCCGGGACCCGGAACTCCGACTGGAGGGTTTATGCATAAGATAGCGGTTATCCCCGGCGACGGCACCGGCCCTGAGGTGGTGCAGGAGGGGCTGAAGGTGCTGGAGGCCGCCGCCGGGCGTTTCGGATTTGAATATCAGACGACGGAGTATGATTTCGGCGGCGAGCGCTACCTGAGGACGGGCGAGACGCTGCCGGACCCGGCTCTGGACGAGCTGCGCGGGCACGACGCCATCTTCCTGGGCGCCATCGGCCATCCCGATGTCATGCCCGGCATTCTCGAGCAGGGGATCCTGCTCAAGGCCCGCTTCGCCCTCGACCTGTACATAAACCTGCGGCCGGTCAAGCTCTACCCCGGCGTTGAGACGCCACTCAGGGACAAGGGACCGGACGACATTGACTTTGTTGTCGTCCGCGAAAACACCGAGGGGCTTTACGTCGGCTCCGGCGGCTTCCTGAAGAAGGGGACGCCGGATGAGGTGGCCGTCCAGGAGAGCATCAACACCCGCAAGGGGGTGGAGCGCTGCATCCGCTATGCCTTTGATCATGCCCGGGAACGGAGCAAGGACAACAAGCTGACGCTCTGCGGCAAGACCAACGTGCTTAACTATTCCCAGGACTTGTGGATAAGAACATTTAACGAGACAGCGGCTGATTATCCTGATATCAAAACTGATTACGCGCATGTGGATGCCATCTGCATGTGGTTTGTCAAGAACCCGGAATGGTTCGACGTCATTGTCACTGACAATATCTTTGGCGACATCATCACCGATCTGGGCGCGATGATCCAGGGCGGGATGGGCATTGCCGCCGGCGGCAACATCAACCCGGAGGGCGTCTCCATGTTCGAGCCGATCGGCGGCTCGGCGCCCAAGTACACCGGACAGAATGTGATCAATCCGCTGGCGGCAATCGCGGCGGTGCAGATGATGCTCGAGTTTCTGGGCGAGGCGGAAGCCGCGGCGGCTGTCGAGGCAGGCATCATGCACGTTACCAGCGAGAAGCTGCTCAGCCTGGCGGTGGGCAGGATGGGCCACACTACCAGTGAGATCGGGGACATGGTGGCCGCCCGGGTGCGGGAAAGTTGACATGGAAAAATATTCGGCGTATCTTGCGGGAAAAGGTTTGAAAGGAGCATCATGCCGATAACCGAGGTGGAAAAAATCTGGATGAACGGGGAGTTGGTGGACTGGGCCGACGCCAGGGTGCACCTGTTGACGCATGCTTTGCACTATGGCTCCGGCGTGTTTGAGGGCGTCCGCGCCTATGGCACCGGCAGGGGCACCCATGTTTTCCGCCTGCAGGATCACATCGCGCGGCTGATGCGCTCCGCCAAAATATACATGATGGATGTTCCATTCAGTCCGGAGCAGTTAATCCAGGCCACCAAGGATGTGATCAAGGCCAACGGGCTTGAGAGCTGTTACATCCGGCCAATCGTTTACCGCGGCTACGGCGAGATGGGTTTGTTTCCGCTGAAGGCACCCGTTGACGTCGCCATCGCGGTGTGGCCCTGGGGAACCTACCTGGGCGACGAGGGCATCGAGCATGGCATCCGCGCCAAGATCTCGTCATTCCGGCGCTTCGGCCCCAACAGCATGCCGCCGGCGGCCAAGGCGACGGGGCAATATATCAACTCCAGCCTGGCGAAGGTGGAGGCGGTCAAGGCCGGCTATGAGGAGGCGATCCTGCTTGACGATCAGGGAAACCTGTCGGAGGGCACCGGCGAGAACCTGTTTGTCGTCCGCGCCGGCGTGGTGGCGACGCCGCCTGCCCCTTGCGATGTGCTTGAAGGAATCACGGCCGATACTGTTGCCGCCATCTGCCGGAACGAGGACATCCCGCTCGAGCGGCGGGTGATGGTGCGCTCCGACCTCTACGTCGCCGATGAGGCTTTCCTGACTGGCACGGCGGCGGAGATCGTGCCGCTCAGGGAGGTTGACGACCGCGTCATCGGCGAGCCGGGGCCGGTCACAAAGCAGATCCAGGAGACATTTTACAGCATCATCAAAGGGGAGAATGACAAGTACGGTGATTTTCTGGAGTGGATATAGAAATCAGGGATGGCGCTGATTTTTCGAAGAAAGCGGCGGGGACATTCCTTCCGCTTGTGTTTGCCGGGTTGTTCACGGTGTGATGGGCTTTTGCCTCTTGACAGGGACAGGAGTTGATTCTCCGGCAAGCCGAACCGCTCCGGAAATGTCCCCCGCCGCTTAATATGAAAAGTTAAACGATCCTGGTGATATTGATGACCCGAAAAATAGAGATATACGACACGACTTTGCGGGACGGCATGCAGCGCGAGGGTATGAGCGTTTCCGTTGATGAAAAGGTGCAGATCGCGCTGAGGCTGGACCGGCTGGGCGTGCACTTCATCGAGGGCGGCTTTCCCGGCTCCAATCCCAAAGACGTGGAATTTTATCAAAAGATGGCCGGCCATCGGCTGCGCACGGCAAGGCTGGCGGCGTTCGGGATGACGCACCGGCGGGGAGCGCCGCCCCACCGAGACCCGCTGATCAGGGAACTGCTAAAGGTTGACACTTCGGTCGTTACCATTGTCGGCAAGAGCTGGAAGCTGCACACGCAGAAAGTATTGCGCGTGGGGCTGGAGGAAAACCTGCGCATGATCGCCGACACCGTCCGCTACTTGAGCGGCAAGGGGCGTAAGGTTTTTTATGACGCCGAGCATTTCTTTGACGGTTTCCGTGACGATCGGGATTACGCAATGGAGACGCTCCGTGCCGCCACCGATGCCGGAGCCTCCCGCCTGGTGCTCTGCGACACAAACGGCGCCACCCTGCCGGGTGAGGCGGCGAAGATCGTGCATCACGTTTGCCGGGAGTTCCCCGAAGCCCCGGTCGGCATTCACGCCCACAATGACTCCGACTGCGCCGTGGCCGTGTCGCTGATGGCGGTCGAGGCCGGCGCCGCGCAGGTGCAGGGCACGATCAACGGCTACGGCGAGCGCTGCGGCAACGCCAACCTGGTTTCCATTATCCCAGCGCTGAAGCTGAAGCTGGGCCTCGACTGCGTCAGCGACAGGCGCATGACCGGGCTCACCGAGGCGTCACATTTTGTGGCCGAGGTAGCCAACATAAGTCCCGAGCCGCATCAACCATATGCGGGTGAGAACGCCTTTGCCCACAAGGGCGGCCTGCATGTCAGCGCGGCGCTTAAAGACGCGCGCACCTCCGAGCATGTCGATCCGGCCCTGGTGGGCAACCGGCAGCAGATCCTGGTGAGCGAACTGGCCGGGCGGGCGACAGTGCTGAAGAAGGCCGCCGAGATGGGCATTGACCTTGTTGACGACAAGGAAGCGCTCGGCCGGTTGCTCAGGCGGCTGAAAGAGAAGGAGCACCAGGGCTACCATTACGAAGTGGCGGAGGCTTCCTTTGAGTTGTTTCTCCGCCGCGAGCTGGGGTTACACCACGACGTCATCGAGCTGGACAACTTCCGCGTCATCGTCCAGAAGCGCAAGCGCGCTGTCATCAGTGAGGCCAAGATCGTGCTCAGGGGGGAGAACGGCGGCCACGCCATCGCTTTTGCCGAGGGCAACGGCCCGGTAAACGCCCTGGATGTGGCACTCAGAAAGCTGCTGCCAAAGCGTTATGCGAGGCTGGCTGACGAGCTGGCCCGCATCCAGTTGGTCAACTACAAGGTGCGCATCCTGAATGAGCACCAGGGCACCGGCGCCGTGACGCGGGTGCTGCTTGATTCCAGCGACGGCGCTTGCACCTGGGGCACCATCGGCGTGTCGGAGAATATAATCGAGGCCAGCTGGGAAGCGCTCACCGACAGCCTGGAATACGGCCTGATCAAGCACCGCCGGCGCTCAGCCTGAGCCGGCCCGGAGGCGAAGAGATGGCACAGCTTAAACTGCGCTTGCCCGGCAAGATCATCGCCGTTGGCCTCAATTACTGCTCCCACGCCGCCGAGCTGGGCATGCCTGTGCCCTCCGAGCCAGTCCTGTTTCTCAAGCCGCCGTCGGCGGTGATCGGTCCCGGAGAGGCCATCGTGCTGCCGCCGGAGGCGGAGCGGGTCGATTATGAGGCGGAGCTGGCGCTGGTGATCGGCCGACGCACCCGCAACGTCATCGCTGCCGAGGCCGCGGACTGCGTCCTCGGCTACACCTGCGCCAACGACGTCACCGCCCGCGACCTGCAGCGGCGCGACGGCCAGTGGACCAGATAAAGAGTTTTGATACTTTTTGTCCCCTGGGGCCATGGGTGGAGACGAAGACGCCGGCGCCGGAAACCCGGGTTCAGCTCTTCCTGAACGGCGAACTGCGCCAGAATGCTCCCGTCTCCGACATGATTTTTTCGCCGCCGGAACTGGTGGCATTCATTTCCGGGGTAATGACGCTGGAGCCCGGCGACGTCATCCTCACGGGCACGCCGCCGGGCGTGGGGCCGCTCAAGGCCGGCGACCGGGTGGCTGTCAAGATCGAGGGCGTCGGCAGGCTGGAGAACACGGTTGCTGCCGGCGACGAACCTGCCCGGCAGCGATCTTAGTAACTTCGTTTGAAGATCGCGAACTGATAAACGTGTGTTTTGTCCGGGCCCAGAAAGACAGCATGCGCGATGAGATTAAAGTTTCGTCCATCCGGCAGCAGCTTCGGATCGATGAAATTGTCCAGCCTGTCTTGCATCAGGACCAGGTACCGGGCGTCCTTGATGACTGGATACAGATAAAGTTTGTCCCGGAAGGCAAGATGCGGCGCCAGAGACGAGGTGACCGAGATGGCGGCGTCAGGCGGGACGCTATCGAGATAGCTATTGACGACAGGAATAATAACAGATGGCTGCCAATGGTTTGACGTAAATAGATTGATATTGTCATCGTTTTTCCACATTGTCAGTTTGCCGTTGGCGATCGTATAAGAGAGAGAGCCATAGGTCATCAGGATGATGATAAGAGCCGCCGCGTATTGCCACCGGGCGGCTATTTTTTTGCGCTTCAGCTTTGCCAGCAGGGCCACCAGGGCCAGGCCGATGACAGGGACAAACTCGATTGAGTACTGGCCGGCAATTCCCCAGAGCGTAGGATCGACGGTTAGCATCTTCTGCAAGTAAATCGGGATCAGCATTACCAGGAAGGACGGTGCCACCAGCAGCGTCAGGCCGCCGGAGGCCAGCACCATAGCATGCAGGCCGTACTTGTCATCACCGTGCTCGTTGTCTGGATGAAGAGGCCGGAAAAGCAGCGAAAAAGTCTTTTGCGGTTTTAGAATAATATTTTCGGCGATTGCCGCTCGCGAGTTTCCGAATTCTGCATATCTGTGCACGAGGATGGAGGAGACGGCGTTCCCGTTTGCGAGCGCTGGCATGATCGCGCCGATGACGACCGCGAAATACAAGGCCGCAGCGGCTAGCAGAGGGATTTCAAATCGCACAAAACTGCGCCAGTGTGAAAGCCCGCGGCGCAACATCAAGCCCAGAATAATGAAAACAAGCCACAGGGCCATGTTCTCCTTTGAGATCAGGATCAGCAGGAAGAAAAGGATAAACAGCTTCTTCCGGCCCGCGACATAACAAAATGCCAGCCAGGGGACAAGCATCGCCGCCACCACATTATTATGAAAGTCGAAAGCCAGCGCCGACCAGATGCCCCAGATGCCGAAGAACTGAAAGATGACAAGGAGCGGCAGGTATTTTGAGCCGATCTCGTGTCGGGCAAGCAGGTAAAGACCGACGCCGCCGAAAAGGATGGCCAGAATTTGAATGATGAGCAGCGTATACGTCCCGAGGAGATAATAGAACGGCGCGTATAAAACAGTGATGAGGGAAAAGTGATCGGCAAAGTAATTTACGCTGGAGCCGTCAATGGCTAGCGTAAAATAGTTGAGTTTCAGGTGGGCGAAGCTGTAAACAGCCTGGTTGAACATGCCCAGGTCCAGCGCGTAGGTTCTGAATTCGTAATGGTTTACAAGCGAGACCAGGCCGAAGACGATGCCAAAAACGGCAAGGATGTAAAAGAGGATGACATTTTCTTTTTTCAGCAAGAGAATTTATACAGTTGAATCATTGTCCCCGACCAGAAAAGACAGGGCCTACCTGGCAGCCCCTGCGCGTTTTTGATTCAATCACATAAATATAATAATGTCAATTTACAGGCCCGTGGCGGCGCGGGCGGCATAGCGGCAAGAGGCGGGCGCCGGCGAAAGGTTGAAGCAGCGCGGCCGGGGGAATAAAATCTTGCTGTGACCAGGGCAGGGGAGAAATATTGAGCGGGCCCGGCTTTGTCCACCTCCACGTACACAGCGAGTATTCGGAGCTGGACGGCGCCTGCGGCGTAACGGCGCTGCTTGACCGCTGCGCCGAGCTGGGCATGGATGCGGTCGCCGTCACCGACCACGGCGTCCTCTACGGCGCCGTCGAATTTTACCGCGAGGCCAAGAAAAGGGGCATTAAGCCAATTATCGGCCTGGAAGCCTACGTCGTCGACGACCGTTTAAACAAGAACAACGCCAAGGAGAAGCGCCACCACCTCACCTTGCTCGCCAGGAACAACGCCGGCTACCGCAATCTGATCAGGATCTCATCGCTCGGTTTCCTCGAAGGTTATTATTACAAGCCGCGGGTCGACTCCGGGGTTCTGAGCGAACACGCGGAAGGTATCATCTGCCTGAGCGGCTGCCTTAACAGCCGCCTCTGCCAGTTTCTCTACAGCAGCGACCGGCAGGCGGCCCTGGCCGAAATAGACAGCCTCAAGCAGATTTTCGGCGAGAAAAACGTCTACATAGAAATCCAGTTCCACGGGCTGGCCGAACAGGAAAAGGTCAACCCGCTGCTGATCGAGATTGCCGCCGAAAGCGGCCTTCCCCTGGTGGCCACCAATGACGTTCATTATTTAAGGAGAGACCACGCCGCCAGCCACGACGCGCTCCTTTGCATCCAGACGGGAAGCACCCTGCTGGATGCCAGCCGGCTTAAATTCCAGGGAGAAGAATTTTACCTGAAAAGTTACGAAGAGATGGCGGCAGTGCTTCCCGGCACGCCGGCGGCCCTGACAAGCACGGTCGAGATCGCCGGCCGCTGCCAGGTGGAGATTGAACTGGGCCAGCTTTGCCTGCCCGTTTACAAGCTCGAGGACGGCGGCAGCCAGGATCAGCACCTGAGGCGGTTGAGCGAGGAAGGATTTGCCCGCCGCTTCGATGGCGAGGAGGCGGAGGCTGCGCGGCCGCGGCTGGAAATGGAGCTGGTCACCATCGCCGAGATGGGGTTTGCTTCCTACTTTCTGATCGTCCGCGACTTTGTCAAGTTCGCCAACGACAACGGCATCGCCGTCGGCCCGGGCCGCGGCTCTGGCGCCGGCAGCCTGGTAGCCTACTGCCTTGGCATCACTAAAGTCAATCCGCTTAAATACGACCTGTTGTTCGAGCGCTTCCTGAACCCCGGCCGGCGCACCATGCCCGATATCGACATCGACTTCTCGCCGGAAGGGCGCGACAGGGTGATCGCCTATGTGGCGGAGCGCTACGGCCGCCAGAACGTCGCCCAGATTATAACCTTTGGCACGTTTGCCGCCCGCAACGGCATCCGGGACGCGGGCCGGGTCCTTGGCGTCCCCTACGGGGATGTTGATAAAATCGCCAAACTGATCCCGGAAGGGCCGGGCATTACCTTCGCCGCCTGCCTCGGGCCGGGGCAGGATCTTCGCGTCGCCTACGATGACGACCCCCAGACGAGGCAGATTGTCGATCTGGCCCGATTCCTGGAAGGGCTGGTGCGCCAGGACGGCATCCACGCCGCCGGGGTGGTTATCTCCGATAGGCCACTGACGGAATACCTGCCGCTGCAGCAGAAGGGCGGCGCCGAGGTTGTCACCCAGTTCGCGATGGAAGATGTCGAAGCCCTGGGGCTGCTAAAAGTTGATTTTCTCGGGCTGCGCAACCTCGATGTTATCAAAGAGGCGGTGCGGCTTATCAAGGAAAAAAGCAGCGTCGAGATTGACCCCGACAAGATTCCACTCGACGACCACGAGACTTACGAGATGCTCCGGCGGGGTCAGAGCGATGCGCTCTTCCAGTTTGAAAGTTCAGGGATGAAAGACACCCTCCGCCAGGTGGGACCAACCCGGTTCGAGGACCTGGTGGCGATCGTCGCCCTTTACCGTCCCGGGCCGATGCAGCACATACCCCGATTTGCCAGCAACAAGAAGAACCCGGTCGCCATCACTTACGATGATCCCCGCCTGGAGCCGATCCTGGAGCCCACCTATGGCGTCGCCGTCTACCAGGAGCAACTGATGGAGATCGCCAAGGCGCTGGCCGGTTTCAGTCCGGCCGAGGCCGACGACCTGCGCAAGGCAATTGGCAAGAAGAAGCGCGACCTGCTAGCGAGCCTGAAGGGCAAATTCCTGGACGGGTGCCGCCGCAACCAGGTGGGCGCGCGCGCGGCCCAGAAGCTGTGGGAGATGATGGAGGCAGCCGGCGACTATTCATTTAACAAGTCACATGCCGTCGGCTACGCTCTGATTGCATACCAGACCGCATACCTGAAAGCCCATTTCCCGCGCGAATACATGGCGGCCACCATCTCCAGCGTCATGACCACCAAGGACAAGGTGCCGTTTTACGTCAACACCTGCGCCAACATGGGAATCGAGGTGCTGCCGCCGGACGTCAACGAGAGCCTGAGCGATTTCACGGTCGTCGAGGGGGGCATCCGCTTTGGCCTTACCGCCGTCAAGAACGTTGGCGCGGCGGTGATCGCATCGGTCATCTCAGCCAGGGAAAGAGGCGCCCCGTTTGCCTCCGTTTTTGATTTTTGCCGCCGCGTTGATTCCGGTCCCCTGAACAAGAAGGCGCTGGAAAGCCTGATTAAATGCGGCGCCTTTGATTCGACCGGCTTCAGTCGCAAGGGCATGCTGGCAATGATGAGCCAGGCGCTGGCGGTGGGTTCAAAAAGCCAGCAGGACAGCGCTATCGGGCAGGGATCGATCTTTGAGCTGGCGGACGCCGGTGACGCCGCCGCCGGCGGCGCCGACCCCCCCGTTCCGGCAGAGGAGTTTGACGCCGACACACTGCGGCGGCTTGAGAGGGAGACCCTGGGCCTGTACGTCTCCAGCCATCCGCTGAAAGATATGGAGCCACAGATAGCAGCCGCAGGCGCTATTTCAATTGCGGCGCTCCGGGATGCCAGGGACCGCGCCCGTGTCGCCGTCGCCGGCCTGGTGGCCCAGGTGAAAAGACTGACCACCAGAAAAGGCGACCCGATGGCGTTTGTCACCATTGAAGACCTGGAGGGGAGTGTCGAGGCCGTCGTTTTCAGCGAGCTGTTTGCCAAGCGCCGGCAACTGCTGGTCAAGGATCAGATAGTGCTGGTCAAAGGAACCGTTGACTATAAAGATGCAAATGAAGTTAAAATCATAGCAAGCGACGTTGAGCTTTTGCCAGCCGCCGGGAGCAGCGGCGCTGCAATCCGGCCAAACCCGGCCGGCCGGATGCAGCTGACCCTGAGCGTCGATGCCAGGATGGTCGGGCCCGGCCTGATCGGCGGCATGAAAAAGCTATGCCGCCGTCATCCGGGTGCAGTGCCGGTGATTCTTGCCTTGGCCGCGGATGACGGGGTAAGAAAGCTGAGGCTGGGGAGCGAATTTATGGTTGATCCTGGTGCCGAGCTCATCGCCGGGATGGAGCAACTGCTGGGTTCCGGTGGTGTGCAACTGGTAAACCGGACTCCTGATGCCTGAATCTGCCCGCGGGTTTATCAAGAGCGCCCACACTGGAAACCGGGAGGCGGTTGTGATAGCTTCCGGTCTTGCAAAGTTTATTTACCGGAGGGAAGTTGCCCACACCTGAGGAAGCCCTGAACGAGTTGCTCGAGATGTCCGCCAGCGTCCGCCAGGCGGTGCTGGTTCGTGGCGAGAAAGAGGTCTTGGCTACCACATTTGCCGTCAAGGGCTCGGAGGAGGCCATGGTCAGGACGGCCCGGGAGATGCTAAGCGCCGCTCGCAGCGAGTCCAAGAAGATGGGCAGGACGGCGCTCAGCCAGCTGTTCGTGGAAGTCTCGTCAGGGTGCGTTTTTGTCGTCACCGGCGAAAAGGACACCTGGCTGGTGGCCACAACCGGCGCCGACCCCACGGTGGGGCTGGTCCTTTATGATATGAGCACTGCCTTGAAGACGGCTATTGAGGGCGAAGCCGAAGGCGAATATTCCAAGTAGGACGGCATGGCAAAAGGCAGATTCTTTTTCACGGGTTTTTTGCTGTCAGCGGCTTCGGCGCTGGGAATCACGTATTTGCTTAAGAAAGTGCGCCGCCAGCCCAAGGTCGAGCTTTATTTCGATGACGGCTCCATGCTGGCGGTAAATAACAAGAGCTCCAGCCTGTCGATGAAGCTGACGGGCATGGCGGATGAGCTTTTGAAGCAGGCACTTTAAGTGCGTAAATAAGGTTTCCCAAAGGCAGGCTAAAAGCCTGCCATCTACCAAGCCTTCCATCTACAGAGTTGATAGGCACAAGCCTACAGGCCTGTGCAACCTCTAGGCCTGCGCAATGCAGCGGCCATCTTCTGTTTAAGCATCTGACTCCGGATGTTTTAAGATGATGCCCCGAGCGGTAATATGAAAGATCAGGCAGAGCGCCAATGACGGAGGACTATTGCTGTGATTGATGAGCATCTGGCCGAGGAGGCTCTGACGGCCGCCCTGGAGCGCGGCGGCGAGTTTGCCGAACTCTACTTTGAGCGCCGCGCCTCGATGTCGCTTAACCTTGAGGACGGGAAGCTGGAGAAGATCTCGCACGGTCTGGACGCCGGCGCCTCTATCCGGGTGATCCGAGGCAGAAGCATTTCTTTTGTTTTCACTGAGAAGACGGACGAGCGCTCCCTGATCGGGGCGGCGAGGCTGGCCGGCGAGGCGGCCGGCGGCGGCGGCGGCGGCGTCCAGCCGCTGGCTGGGGCGGAGCCTGCCGTTGTGCACAAGGTCAAGACGCCGCCCGATTCTGTGGTCGCCGGCGAAAAAGCGGAGCTGCTGAAGGCGGCCGACCGGGCCGCCCGGGACCGCGGTCCGGAGGTGGTCCAGGCATCCATTGGCTTCAGCGACGAGACCAGCCAGATCGTGATCGCAAACTCCGACGGCTGCCTGGTCCGGGAGGAGCGCACCCGCGTGCGCCTGACCGCGCGTGTGGTGGCTTCCCGCAACGGCGCCTACCAGACCGGCTATGACAGCGCCGGCGGCCTGAAGGGAATGGAGCTGTTTGCTGCCGGCCTGCCGCCGCAGCTGGGCGGCTCGGCTGCGGCAAAAGCAATCACCATGCTTGACTCGCGCCCGGCTCCCAGCGGCAAGATGGCGGTGGTTCTGCACCGCGGCTTTGGCGGCGTCCTTTTCCACGAAGCCTGCGGCCACGGGCTGGAGGCGGACGCGGTGGAAAAGGGAGCCAGCGTCTTCGCCGGCAGGGTGGGCGAGCAGGTCGCTTCGCCGCTGGTGACGCTGATTGACGATGGCAGCATCGTCAATGAATGGGGCTCGGGCAGCTTTGATGACGAGGGCGTGCCGGCGCAGCGCAATATCCTGATTGAAAACGGGGTGTTGAAGGGATTTATGTTTGACAGGCTGCGGGCTCGCAACGCCGGCGTCCCGCCAACCGGCAACGGCCGCCGCCAGTCATTCCGGCATCCGCCGATCCCGAGGATGACAAACACCTTCATCCTAGCCGGAGACTCCACGCCGGAGGAGATTATCGCGTCCACGGAGCACGGTTTTTTTGCCAAGACCCTCTCCGGGGGCCAGGTGGAGCCGGCGACGGGCGATTTTGTTTTCGGGGTCTCTGAAGGCTACCTGATCGAGAGCGGCAAGGTGAGCTATCCCCTGCGCGGCGCCACCCTGATCGGCAACGGCCTGGTGGCGATGAACAATGTTGATTTGGTAGCCGGCGACTTCGAGATGAACATCGGCGTCTGCGGCAAGGACGGCCAGGGCGTGCCGGTCGGCAGCGGCCAGGGAACGCTTAGGATTCTCAACATGACCGTGGGCGGGACGGAAGTTTGATTAAGCTGATTAAGCTCAATGTTCAAAGTTCAGAGTTCAGAGTTACTTTGCGTGACAGTGCTTGCCAGAGCCAGGCGCTGAAATTTTTCCCTGACGGGTTTCTTCAGAAAGACAAGGCCGTGGGAAACCGGAACCCGCAACCCGGAACTTGGGGGGTTTCATGCTTGATATAGCCAGACAAGTCCTGGATGCGGCGATGGCCGCCGGCGTCGAGCAGGCGGAGGCGTTTGTCCAGCTCGACAGGTCGATGCGGGCAAAGGTCTATCAGCAGGAAGTGGAAGAGATGGTCAGCGCCACCGGCAGCGGCGCCGGCATCCGCGTCATCGACCACGGCTCGGCCGGCTACGCCTATACGTCTGATCTTTCGCCGGATGGGATTAAAGCTGCCGCCCGGGCGGCAGCCGAGGGCATGTCGGTCACGGCGCGGGATGAATTTGCGGGCCTGCCCGCGCCGGCGGCGGAATTCCCGCAGCTCGATCTTTACTCCCCCCGACTGCAAGAAGTGCGGGTGACGGACAAGATCTCGCTGGCGATGACGCTGGAAAAGGCGGCGCTCGAACACGACCGCCGCGTCCGGCAGGTCGAGGCGGCCACCTACAGCGAAAGCGAGAGCACGGTCGCCATCGCCAATTCCCTGGGGTTTTCCAGGAGCTACGCCGAGACTTCCTGCTTTGCCTTTCTGCAGGCGATTGCCGAGGATGAGGGTCAGATGCAGACCGGCATCTCTTTTGTCACAGGCAGGGAGCCGGGGCAACTTGATGCGGCCGCCGCCGCCGCCGAGGCAGCCGGGCGGGCGCTGTCGCTGCTGGGCGCCGGCCAGTGCGCCAGCATGAGCTGCCCGGTAGTGATGGATCCGTTCGTCGCCGCCAGCGTCATCGGCGTAGCCGGCTCGGTGTTGACGGCGGAAGCGGTGCAGAAGCGGCGCTCCCTGTTCGCGGGCCGCCGGGGAGAGCGGGTGGCTTCAAGCCTGGTGAATCTGCTCGATGACGCCGTTCATCCCGACGGGCTGGCGAGCGCCCCCTTTGACGGCGAGGGCGTTCCCTCACGGCGGACCGAATTGATTAAAGACGGCGTTTTGCAGGGATTTTTGTATGACACCTACACTGGCAGGAAGGACGGAGTTGCCTCCACGGGTAATGGCGTGAGGGGCTCCTACCGTTCACAGCCCCATGTCGGGGCCACTAACCTGCGGTTGACAGGCGGCGCCACGCCCGCTGCCGCTTTACTTGAAGGGATTGAGCTTGGTTTCTATGTCATCGATGTGACAGGGATGCATTCTGGTGTCAACCTGATCTCCGGCGATTTTTCCGTCGGCGCCAGCGGCAGGTTGATACGGAATGGAGGTTTGTCAGAGCCGGTGCGGGAAGTGACGATCGCCGGCAATCTTCTTGATATGCTTGGTAATATCAAGAAAATAGGAAATGACAACCGCTGGGTGCCGTTTGGCGGCAGCATTCACGCTCCTTCGGTTTTGATCGAGCCGATGACCGTCAGCGGAAGGTGAAAAAACAGCCAAAATTGCTTGTAAAGCGCATTTTCATCTGATATTGTCGATAACCGCCAGCTTCTTAAACCCTTAATACAGGAGGCAAGGAAGTGGGAAAGTCTGAGTTTGTAGGTGCAGTTGCCGACAAGGCAAACCTTAACAAGACGCAGGCGGCCGCGGCCGTCGACGCCTTCATCGATACCGTGACGGCGTCGCTGAAGAAGGGCGAGGAAGTGCAGTTCACCGGCTTCGGTAAGTTCAGCGTCCAGAAGCGATCTGCGCGCGAGGGCATCAACCCGCAGACGAAGCAGAAGATAAAGATTCCGGCCAGCAAGGTTCCCAAATTCAGCGCCGGCAGCCAACTGAAACAGGCGGTTAAGTAGGTCAAAGCCTGGCCGGTCGGGTTTGGATTATATTCGCAGGGGCACGGCATGCCGTGCCCCTGCGGTTTTAAAATCGCAAATTGCCTGTTGCGAGGGCGACGCGTGAATGACGATCTCTTAACCACATACCAGTTGGCGCCGTCAATCCTGTCGGCGGATTTCGGCCGGCTCGAGGATCAGGTGCGCCTGGTGATGGAAGCCGGCGTCCGCGTCATCCACGTTGACGTCATGGACGGGCATTTCGTCCCCAACATCACCATCGGGCCGGTCGTCGTCAAGTGGATCCGGGACCGGGTGCATGAAAGCGGCGGCGTCCTTGACGTGCATCTGATGATCGAGAACCCCGGGCGCTACGTCGAGGCGTTCGCAGCGGCGGGGGCCGACTGGATCAACGTCCACGCCGAGGCCTGCACCCATCTGAACGCGGTGCTGGCCCGGATCAGAGCGGCCGGCTGCAAGGCCGGCGTCACTCTAAACCCGGCCACGCCGCTGGCGACGATCCAGGAGGTGACCGGCGACATTGACTTCGCGCTGATGATGACCGTCAACCCGGGCTTCAGCGGCCAGGAGTTCATCGCCTCGGTGCTGCCCAAGATCAGGCGGGCGCGGATGCTGCTGCCCGACACCGTCGGCCTCGAGGTCGACGGCGGCATCGGACCGGAGACGATCGAGGCGGCGCTTGACACCGGCGCCAATTTGTTCGTGGCCGGCTCAGCCGTTTTCGGCAGCGCCGCCCCGGGGGCCGCTGCCAGTGTTATGATCGGGGCGATGGAGAACAGAAAAGAACTCGCGGACTAGGCGGCTGGCCGGCAAATCCACATTTCATATGCCAAGAAATCTGCCGGAAACGTTAAACGCCAAACGTGATGAGCTTTTCTGACTGGAATCGTTTTTTTCGATTTGTTATCATTTTCACGTAGATCAATTTAATAGCGCTGTTTTCTGCAGCAATATCTTCGGGGCGGGGTGAAATTCCCCACCGGCGGTTACAGCCCGCGACCCTCTTTCAGGGAGGCTGACCAGGTGAAATCCCTGGGCCGACAGTCAAAGTCTGGATGGGAGAAGATAGAGCTTGTCCAAGCTTGGATTGCCCTGGGATAAATATGCCCGGGGTTTTTTTAGTTCAAGGCTTAATAACTCAGCGATTTCGGTCGAGGAAGTGGATCATCGGCCAACAGCTCAATAATAACGTATGGGAGAATCCCAACTTTGAGACAGAAAATGTTTTTTTATCCATCATCCACAATCCACCATCCGCTTTTTGATTTCCGGCATTGACATCAGTTTCATGCAACGGGCGCTGAACCTGGCCGAGCTGGGGCGGGGCCGGACCAGTCCCAATCCGATGGTGGGCGCCGTTATCGTCCAGAGTGACGAGGTCATCGGCGAAGGCTATCACAAGCGGGCCGGCGCCGACCATGCGGAAGTGGCGGCGATTAAGTCTGCAAGGAAGGATATCACCGGCGCCACTGTATACGTAACTCTTGAGCCGTGCTGTCATCAGGGCAGAACCGGCCCCTGCACCGAGGCCCTGATTAAGGCCGGCGTTTCCCGCGTCGTCATGGCGGCGCTCGACCCATCCGCCAAAGTCAACGGCGGGGGCGCTGCCGCCCTGCGCGAGGCCGGCATCGAGGTCGCGCTTCTCGACGGCGCCGTTGCCGCCCGCGCCCGCGCCCAGAACGAGGGCTTCCGCAAGCACGCCATCACCGGCCTTCCGTTCGTCACCTTTAAAAGCGCCATGAGCCTGGACGGCAAGATTGCGACCAAATCTGGCGATTCCCGCTGGATTTCCGGGGAAGAGAGCCGGGCGCTCGTGCATGCCATGCGGGCCGAGGTGGATGCTGTCGCCGTGGGCGGCGGCACTGCTCTTATCGATGATCCGATGCTCACCTGCCGTCTGGGAGGCGATTACCCGCAGCCGCTTCGGGTCGTTTTTGACTCTGGCGCCGGTTTGCCGCTTAAAAGCAACCTGGTAAAGACTGCCGGGAAAGCGAGGACAATGGTTATTGCTTCGGAAGCGGCGCCGCCGGCAAAGGTGGAAGCCCTCCGGCAGGCCGGCGTTGAAGTGATGATTGCCGCCTCCGCCCACGGCCGCATTGACATCGGCGATGCCCTGACGCGGGTGGGCTCCATGGACCCGCCCGTTTTAAGCCTGCTGCTGGAAGGCGGCTCCACGCTGGCGGCGTCGTTTGTCGAGACGGGCGCTATTGACAAGGTGATGATGTTTGTTGCTCCAAAACTGATTGGCGGCGAGTCGGCGAAAACGCCTGTCGAGGGCGGCGGCTTCAACCTGGCGGGCGAGGCGATGCCATTGTTTCGCCTGTCGCACCAAAGAATTGGGGAGGACGTTTTGATCATCGCTTATACTGCGGAAGAGGAGTGGTGATAAAGCAGATGCTGGAAAAACCAAACCCAAAAAACCCCGAACGTGAAACTTTGAAACCTGGAACCTGGAACTAGGAACTTTCTTTGTTTACTGGAATCGTTGAAGAGTTGGGAAAGCTTGTTAGCCTGGAGATGGGGGACGGCAGCGGCGTCATCACCATCGCGGCCGAAAAAGTGCTGGAGGGCACGCGGCTGGGAGATTCCATCGCGGTCAACGGCGTCTGCCTGACGGCGCGCGCCTTCGGCAACGGCGTTTTTTCCGCCGACGTGATGCCGGAGACGCTCAGGAAGAGCAACCTCGGGAACTTAAAGCGGGGCGCCGCCGTTAACCTGGAGCGGGCGATGAGCCTGGGCGGGCGCCTGGGCGGCCACCTGATGCTCGGACATGTGGACGCCGCCGGCAAGGTGGTTTCCGTCCGCCCGGAAGGGACGGCGGTCGTTTATACCATCTCGGCGCCGGAAGAAGTGCGCCGCTACATCCTGCCCCAAGGCTCGGTGGGCGTCGATGGCATCAGCCTCACCGTCGCCCGGCTGGCCGGCGAGAATTTTAGCGTCTCATTGATACCACATACCGTCGAGATGACAACGCTGGGAAAAAGCGGCGCCGGCTACGAAGTCAATCTGGAAGCCGACGTCATCGGCAAGTATGTCTACAAGATGCTTGGGAGCGGGCTGCCCGGCGGCCAGGGGGAGGGCGGCCTCACGATCGAGAAGCTGGCGGAGGGAGGTTTTTTGTAGCCGCCAGATGGCAGACTTTCCGCCGGCAGGTAGATGGCAGGCTTTGGTGGACGGCAGGCTTTCGAGCCTGCCGTTGGGAGACTCAATTTACGAACTTCTAATCTGTTTGGAGCGTGACAACAAGGCATGGCAGCAAAAAGCAAACAGCAAGGCAAGCAGGATCGAAGAGAAAATCGAGACAGGAGAGAGACACTGGACAGAAGGGAAAAGCAGAGCAGAGGAACGAAACAGGACTCGCCGTTCAGCTCGATTGAGGAGGCTATTGACGACATCCGCGCCGGCCGGATGATAATCGTCTGCGACGACGAGGACCGCGAGAACGAGGGCGACCTGACGATGGCAGCCCAGTTCGCCACGCCCGAGGCGATCAACTTCATGGCCACCCATGGCCGCGGCCTCATCTGCCTGGCGATGACGCCGGAGAAATGCACCGAGCTGGACCTGCCCCAGATGGTGTTGAAGAACGAGGCCACTTTCAGCACCGCCTTCACCGTCTCGATCGAGGCGCGTCACGGGGTCACAACCGGCATCTCGGCCGCCGACCGCGCCCACACGATCCAGACAGCCATCAAGCCTGACGCCAGGCCGGCGGACCTGGTGCAGCCGGGCCATGTTTTCCCGCTGCGGGCCAAGCCGGGCGGGGTGCTGGAGCGCACCGGCCAGACGGAAGCCTCGGTGGATCTGGCCAGGCTGGCAGGGCTGGAGCCGGCCGGCGTCATCTGCGAGATCATGAACGAGGACGGCACCATGGCGCGCGTCCCCGACCTGATGCCCTATTGCCGCAAACACGGTCTGAAAATGGTCACCGTTGCCGGCCTGATCAAGTACAGGCGCCGGAACGAAAAGCTGGTGCGGCGTGTGGCCGAAGCGCGGCTGCCAACCAGGTTTGGCGATTTCAGAGCAATCGGTTACGAGAGCATCCTTGACGGCGAGCAGCACGTCGCCCTGGTCAAGGGCGATGTGGACGGCGCCGAGAACGTGCTCGTGCGGGTCCACTCCGAGTGCCTCACCGGTGACGTCTTCGGCTCGATGCGCTGCGACTGCGGCGAGCAGCTTTACCATGCCATGCGCATGATCGAGGAGGAGGGCCGGGGCGTACTTCTTTACCTCTCCCAGGAGGGCCGCGGCATCGGCATCCTCAACAAGCTGAAGGCTTACGAGCTGCAGGAACGCGGCCGCGACACGGTCGAAGCCAACGAGGAGCTTGGATTTCCGGCCGATCTGCGTGATTATGGCATCGGCGCTCAGATTTTGGCCGACCTGGGGTTGACCACCATCCGTCAGATGACAAACAACCCCAAGAAGATCAAGGGGCTGGAAGGATATGGGCTCAAGGTTGTGGAAAGAGTTCCCATCGAAATGCCGCCCCAGTGCGAGAATATCGCCTACCTGTCCACCAAGAAGGCTAAGATGGGACACATCCTGCACCATCAGGATCTCCGCTTCGGGACGGAGAAAGAAGAGGAAGGCTAATCGTGCGCGCTTCGCTTACGAGCCCGGCGGCAAGCCCGCCGGTTTTAAAAACGAAAGGAATGATTCATGGCAAGCGATTTCAAGAGCTATGAGGGCATGCTTGACGCAAAAGGACTCAAGTTCGGCCTCGTCGTCGCCCGCTTCAACGAATTTATTTCGGCGCGCCTGCTGGACGGCGCCCTCGACTGCCTTGTCCGCCACGGCGCCGCCAAGGGAGCGATTGAGATCGCCTGGGTGCCGGGCGCGTTCGAGATTCCACTGGCGGCGGCGAAGATGGCGGAAAGCGGCAAGTACGACGCCGTCATCTGCCTGGGGGCGGTCATTCGCGGCGGCACGCCCCATTTTGACTACGTAGCTAACGAAGTGTCAAAGGGAATCGCGAAGGTGTCGCTGGACAGCAAGGTGCCGGTGGCGATGGGCGTGCTCACCACCGACAGCATCGAGCAGGCGGTCGAGCGCGCCGGCACCAAGGGCGGCAACAAAGGTTGGCAGGCGGCCGCCGGCGCCCTGGAGATGGCGCAGCTGATGAAGAAGCTGTAAAAGCGGATATTGGATTTGGATTCCAAACCCCGGCGGCCAGGCTCCGATATCCGTTTTTACATGCAGAGCTGAAAGGGGGGCGGGTTGGGCGGGGGCAGTTTAAGATCGTCATGCGGTTCCATGCGGCAGTTGAGCTTCATCGTCCCGCCGCACATCCAGAAGGAGATCATCAGGAACGGAACCGCCGCCGAGCGGGAGCTGATGCTGCAACAGTTATCAGTCTCGGAGATGCTCAGGGGACGGCGGCAGGTGCTGGCCGAGTCAGGGGCGCTGGCAGTGGCGGCGCCGCCGGGCCGGAAGCGCCGCGCCGTCTACGACGCCGGCGGCTCCGAGCAACTCCCCGGGATTTTGGCGCGCGAGGAGGGCAGTCGCGCCACCCATGACCGCGCCGTCAACGAAGCCTACATTTCCAGTGGCCGCATGTATGATTTCATGTCAAAAACCTACGGCCGCAACTCCATCGACGGGCGCGGCATGCGCCTCGATTCCAGCGTCCATTTCGGCGTTCGCTATGACAATGCTTTCTGGAACGGCAGCCAGATGGTGTACGGCGACGGCGACGGGCGGATATTCAACCGGTTTACAAAATGCATCGATGTCGTTGGCCATGAGCTGACGCACGGCGTTACCCAGCACGAGGCTGGCCTCGAGTATCAGGGCCAGCCGGGCGCGCTGAACGAATCCTTTTCCGATGTGTTCGGATCGCTGCTGAAGCAGTGGGTGAAAAAAGAGAGCGCCGCCCGCGCCGACTGGATCATTGGCGCCGGGCTCTTCACCCGGCGGATCAGGGCGGCGGGACTGAGGTCGATGAAGGCGCCCGGCACCGCCTACGACGACCCCCTCGTCGGCCGCGACCCCCAGCCGGCGCACATGAATGACTATTATCAGGGGACTGACGACAATGGCGGCGTTCACATCAATTCCGGCATCCCCAACCGCGCCTTCTACCTGGCCGCGGCAGCCATCGGCGGCAACGCCTGGAAAAAGGCGGGCCGGATCTGGTACGTTGCCCTCTGCGACCGGCTGAAGCGCCGCGCATCGTTTGCCGGCGCCGCCCGGATCACCGCCGCCGTGGCCGGTGAGCTTTACGGCAGCGGCGGGAAGGTTGAGCAGGCGGTGAAGAATGCCTGGAAGCAGGTGGGCGTGATCAAGTGATGAAGATAGCCTTCGAGCGCAGCGGCGGCTTTGCGGGCCTGCGGCTGGCGGCGGAGATTGTGCTGGAATCACTGACAGAAGAAGACGCCGGCCGCCTGCGGCAACTGGTCGGCGATTCGGCTTTTTTTGACCTGCCTGCACAAATATTGGCAAAAGTACGCCGGCCGGACCGGTTCACATACCGGCTGACCGTCGCTGAAGATGGCCATACGCACACTGTTGAGGCAGACGAAGAAGCGGTGCCGGAAGCGCTGGCGCCGCTGATTGACTGGTTGACAGAAGCGGCGATGCAAACGTAGGACAAGGACACGGGGCGCGGCGTGCCGGGAGCACGCCGCGCCCCAATGCTGCCTCTGCAAATCTGATTCCCAAAGAGCCGATCCCGGCAGGTAATTCCGGGCAAGGCCGAGCGAAAGGCTATGGGCAAAGAGCATCTGCTTTTATGGCTTTGGCCGCCGGCCGCAGCAGGATGCAGTTGCCGGGACAGGCTCTAAACAGGCTTCTGCACCTTGCCGGCGCTGATGCACTTGGCGCAGACATAGGCGCGGGTGGGGGAGCCGTCCCTGACAATCCTGATTTTCTGCAGGTTGGGATTAAACCGCCGCCTGGTGGCGCGGTTGGAATGGCTGCGGTTGTTGCCGTAGCCGGGCTTCTTGCCGCAAACTGAGCAGATCCTGGACATCACCAAATCCTCGTGAAATGTTTATTAAGCCGCGCGGGATATTTTCCGAGCGGTTCGGCTCGCGGGTCAATAATATTGTATTCAGGAGAAAGTCAAACGCTCATCGAATGATCATTTCCCGCGGACGTAAGCGGAAGAAAATGTCCCGCGCGGCAATACTGTCAATTGTTTAACAAGTTACTTGAACATTCTTGCAATTGCCACAAGGCGTAATTATGCTATAGCAACTCCCTAAATGCAAGAAGGAGAGGCCATGACCAAACCCGGTTGCCCCGTTCCTTTCGCCGGGTCTGCGCCTCCCAAGTCCGCAAAACTGCCCCCCACTTCCAAGGCTCGTTACAATCCGCCCGACCTGGACGAGCCGCTTACCGTCCTGCCGGGCGTCGGCCCGGCAACGGCGCGCGAAGCCGGCAAGCTGGACCTGCGCGTCCTTGGCGACCTTCTCTTTCATTATCCATTCCGCCATCAGGATTTCACGCGGACGGGAAAAATTGGCGAGCTTAAATACGGAGAGGAGACGACGGTTGCGGCCCGCGTGGAGGATGTGGCGCTTATGCGCACGCGGCGGCGCAACCTGCGCCTGGTCAAGGCTATTGTCCATGACGGCACCGGATATATGGAGGCGGTCTGGTTCAACCAGGATTACCTCGCCGACCTGCTTAAGCCCGGAGACAGCCTGCTATTGCGCGGCAGTTACGACGGCGCCGGAACGTTCAGGGTCAGGGAGCACGAGATCCTGGGGCGCGGCGGTTCGGGCCTTCACACAACCGGCTTCGTGCCTGTTTACTCCACCACGGAAAAGATAACGGTAAAAAGGTTGCGCGGCTGGCTGGGGCGGGTGCGGCCGCTGATGGCGCTGCTGGCCGATCCGGTGCCGGCGCGCCTTAAGGCCGACCTCGGCCTGCCGCTTAAGGGCGACGCCGTGTTTACCATGCATTTTCCTCGCTCGCCGGCGGATTTCCGGCTGGCGGAGCAGCGGCTTATCTTCGAAGAGCTGTTTTTACTCCAGGCGGAATTGCTCCGGCGGCGGCGTCGGTTTGTCGCCGCGCACAAGGGCGTCCAACTGGGGCCGGTGGGGGAGCTCACCAAAAGCTTTCTCCGCGCCTTGCCGTTTAAGTTGACAATAGATCAGAAACGTGTATGCAGCGAGATTTCGGCAGACCTTAAACGCGCCCAGCCGATGCAGCGCTTGCTCCAGGGCGACGTCGGCGCCGGCAAGACGGTGGTGGCCGTCTACACGATGCTGCGCGCCGTCGAGTCCGGCCGCCAGGCGGCACTGATGGCTCCTACCGAGGTTCTGGCCGAGCAGCATTTTCTCAGCCTCAAGCAGATGCTGGCCGGCCTGCCGGTGCGGCTGGCATTCCTTTCCAGCCGGCTCAAGGCCGCCGAGCGGCGGCAGGTGATTAAAGAAGTCCGCGCCGGCGGCGTTGACATTGTCGCGGGGACGCATGCGCTGATCCAGGAGGGCGTCGGCTTCGCTTCGCTGGCGGTGGTGGTCGTTGACGAGCAGCACCGCTTTGGCGTCAGTCAGCGGCAGCAGCTGGCCATTAAAGCCGGAGGCGGCGGCCTGGTTCCGCACGCCCTCCATATGACGGCAACACCGATTCCCCGGTCCCTGGCCCTCACCCTTTATGGCGATCTTGAAACAAGCGTCATTAAAACGCTGCCTCCCGGGAGGCGCAAGGTTGGCACCTGGCAGGTTCCCGAGGCAAAGCGCGCCGATGCCTACCGTTTTATCCGTTCCCAGCTGGACGCGGGCCGCCAGTGCTACGTCGTCTGCCCCCTGATCGAGGAGTCCGAAGCAGTCCAGGCGCGGGCGGTTGAAACTGAGGCGACCCGCCTTAAGCGGGGCGAGTTCGCCGGTTACCGCCTCGGCGTCCTGCACGGCCAGATGCCGGCGGTGGAAAAGCAGCGCGCCATGGGGCTGTTCGCTGCGGGCGAGATCCAGGTGCTGGTGACCACGACCGTAATCGAGGTCGGTGTTGATGTTCCCAATGCCGTCATCATAATGATTGAGGAGGCCGACCGTTTCGGCCTGGCGCAACTGCACCAACTGCGCGGCCGCGTCGGCCGCGGGAGGTATAAATCCTATTGCCTGCTCTTTGGCGACCCTACAACGGAGCAGGCCAGGATGAGGCTGGCGGCGATGGAATCGGCCGCCGACGGCTTTGCCCTAGCCGAGCTGGATTTGAAGATCAGAGGGGAGGGGCAATTGCTCGGAGAGCGCCAGTCCGGACTGCCGGACCTGAAGCTGGCGCGGCTTGTCCGCGACCAGGAAATCCTGGCCCTGGCGCGGAAAGGGGCCGAGGCGCTGATTGGCTCCGATCCGCAATTGGCCCGTCCGGAAAACGCCCTGCTCACGGAGGAGATCCGCCGCGCCTTCGGCAGGGCGGTCAAGAATCCGGAGCGGGTATAGAAGGATTCCTCAGTTTCCTAATGTCAAAACTGCAAATCCACCGCCTAAAGCCCCCGTGCATGACATAAAAAGCCGGACCGGCCCCTTGAGCATGACAAAGGCATGCGTCGGACCAGGAGACATCGGGCTTCTGGTGCCCGGTGGGGATCATATCCATCCAAGCCTGAGGCAGTTGGGCGATGGCGCCCCACTGGTAACCGTCCTTGGTAAAGGTGCCGGGGTCGGGGATCCGGCGCTTCTTGTTTCTTTCGATGACGTACGCGGCCGGACTGGCGGCGCCCTTAAGCAGCAGGCCGTCGTAGACCATGGGCATGCCTGCCGGGATGGCGTTAAACTCAGCGTCACCGATGGTGCGCACATCGGCCACGTAGAAGAAGTCGCCGTCGTCAGGGTCGATCTGGTCGTAGTTAAACAGGAAGCGCTTCTTACCGCCCTTCATGACAAAGGTGGCCGGGTTTCGGCGCACTTGACCAGGATGTTGTCGTGCGTATCGGGCCAGTAACGCTGACCGGTGCCTTGTCCGATTTCTGCCGCCAGGGCGGAGGCGAAAGGGGCGTCAATGCTGGTGCCGCCAACGCCTCCCCATTGGTAGTCGAAGTACACCCACACAAATAATCTTTCATTGACATGGCGTCAAAGGGTTTCTAAAAATAGCGCAATACAGTATCTGTGTAAAAATATTGATTACTTGCTTAAAGTCAAGTATTATTTGTGGAACAGCTTGGTAATGACAACAAGGTTATTCACCAATAATACTTGATTTATTAAGTTAGATATTGGGCATTGTTATTGACTCGAATGGCCATTTGAAGTATTTTTAACATCTTTTCTATCTACGTATTTTTGAACGCCACTTCATAATCCGTTTGTTCTGTAAAAATGAGAGGAAGGGAGACTTGAAGAATTTAATTAGGACAAACAAAAAGATGACGGTACTCTTCATTGTCAGCTTCGCCGGCGCCCTGCTGATTCTTGCCGGTTTCTCAGCCAGCGCGCTTGCCAGCGGCAGCGGGGGTGGGACAGCCCCTCCAGGCACACAGGGCACCATTTCCGGCACTGTCACGGACAGTTCCGGAAAACCGCTCGCGGGTATCTATGTTTCTGCGTATCCTTCCAATAATGGAAGCAGTTGGGGCTCTGCCACAACAGACGAATACGGAAACTACACAATTGATTCATTGGACCCTGCAAGTTACAACGTTTCCTTTCAGTGCGGTTGGTGGGCTGACTCTTCTTGCAATTACGTCACCCAGTTTTACAACAACAAACCTGACTCCAGCTCGGCTGATGCCGTTTCTGTCACCGCCGGCAATACGACTTCCGGCATTAACGCCGCCATGCAGACGGGAGGCTCCATCACAGGCACTGTTACCGACCAGTCCGATCACCCTCTTAATGGCCTAGAAGTGTCAGTTTATAAATATTACGGCTCAAGCTGGAGTGTATTACCGGAACCAGCCACTTTGACCGACAGCAACGGAAACTATTCAATTGGTTCACTTCCCTCCGGCTATTACAAGGTTGAATTTAGTACAGGTACGCCCGGCGCCGATCTGTATCTGGGTCAGTTCTATCACAACAAGACCGATGTCAACGCCGGCGACCTGGTGCCGGTTACGCAGGGAAGCCCTACTACCGGGATCAACGCGCAGATGGCTCCCGCCGGAATTATTAGCGGCACAGTCACCGATCAGGCGGGCCATCACTTGCAAAACGCCTTGGTACATGTTCTGGACAATGGATGGGACAATGATTTTGCACTAACGGACCAGAACGGCAATTACCAGGTGCATTGCGGCAAAAACGGAAGCTTCAAGGTAGTGTTCTCGGATGATGGTTACCAGACCCAGTATTACAACGGCAAACTGGATGAAGGTTCCGCCGACCTGGTCTCGGTCACCGGCGGTAACAACACATCCGGGATAAATACCCAGTTATCGGCAACCGGCTCAGTCACCGGCGCCGTAACTGACCAGTACGACAAGCCGCTGGCGGGCATACAGGTTGAGATTTACCAGCAGGATGCCAATTCGGTTCAAGAAGACGCCAATTCGATTCAAGGAGACGCCTACCCGGATCAAGCCGGCGGCTCATGGCGCATGACCACCAGCGCGGCTACCGACGCGTACGGCAATTATTCGATCGGCAATTTGAACCCCGGCAGCTACAGGGTCGGTTTCAGCGATCCGGCCAACATATATCGACCCCAGTTCTTTAACAACCAGACAGATATTAACTCGGCCGACGCGGTATCAATTAACGCCGGCAGTACCACGGAGGGCATAAGCGCATCGCTTGCTTTGGGAGCGACAATGGGCGCCATCACCGGCGCTGTAACGAATCAGGCTGGACAGCCGCTGCCAGGAGCGGGAGTTGTTATCTATAGAACCATTGACAATTCCAGCACCTGGGGGCCGGTTGGCTGGGCGACAGCCGATCAGTATGGCCATTACGTTATACCTAATATTCCTGCCGGTTATGGCCAGTACAAGGTTGGCTTCAATTACGGCTGTTGGGACTGCGGCTACATTTACGCACCGCAATTTTACAACGGCAAGAACGATACGAGTTCTGCCGACCTGCTGACAGTTACGGCCGGCGGCACCACTCCTGGTATTAATGCTCAACTTCAGACCGGCGGCACGATTAGCGGCAAAGTGATAAATGTGAACGGACTGCCACTGGCGGGCGTGGAAGTCACAGCCTATACATCTGCCAGCACAAGCAGTGATCAAAACCAGGTTGGAGGAGCGGCGACAACTGATGCCAATGGTAATTACTCTGTCGCCGGGCTTGCTTCGGGGAATTACAAGGTGGGTTTCGGCTGGCCGGGACTGACGGGGGCGGTCTACGCTTCCCGGTATTACAACGGCCAAGCGGACCTGGACCACGCCAATCCCGTTGTCGTAACCCTGGGTCAGGATACCGCGGGGGTTAACGCGACGCTTGCCTCCGTTATTACGCAGACGCCCGCGGTTACCAATCTCACCGGCAATGTCAACGGCGCTTCGGTAACGATCGGCGCCGATTACGGCGACGGCACCGGCGTTGGCATCGATCTCTCAAAAGTGACTGTTACCCTTGACGGCAAGAACATCACCGGCAACTGCTCGGTTGGCGTAAGCGCGGTAAGCTGCCAGACCTCGGGGCTTGGCTCGGGATCACATACGTTCACCGTAGACGTCTTTGATTACCTTGGCAATAAAGCTGAAACCAACGGCAGCTTCACGGTTGGCGGCTCTCCGCCGCCACCACCACCGGCGGGCCAGCAGACCAGATACTTCTGGACCTGGTACGACAACGTCGGCGGCGATGACTGGGTGCTTCTGGCCAACCCGAGTTCGGCTGCGGGGAACTTAACTTACAGCCTCTGGATTGGTGGCGCCTCCGAGCCGCTGAGCTCTTACAACAACGGCGTCGTCGGCCGCAGCAAGAGCATCGAGCCCCGCTACGCAAAGACTATCGGCGGCCCGGTAAAGGCAACCGCAACAGGTGGGAAGGGCATAGTCTCGCAGCGTATTCTCTGGCCCGCGGGTGGCAACTCACTGGAAGAAGTCCTGGGAACGGAACAGAGCAAACTCTCCAACGACTTCTACTGGACCTGGTACGACAATAACAGTCCCGGATACACCAACTGGATCCTGGTGGCAAACCCGGGGACAGATCATAGTGGCAACACTCAGGGAACGGTAACGGTGGCCATCAAGATCGCTGGCCAGCAAGTCTGGAGCGGAACAATCAAACCAGGTCAGAACGTTAACCGCACCTTCCCCGGGGTGATAGGCGGCCCGGTTGAAGTTACCTCCACCGGAGGCGACGTTATAGCCTCCCAACGGGTCCTGTCCAACTATGGAGCAGCGTTTAATGAGGTGCCTGGCATACCAGCTTCCTCACTGTCAAACGACTACCTCTGGACCTGGTACGACAACGCCTCTCCTGGTTATACCGACTGGGTGCTTGTGGCAAATCCGGGCAGCAGCGCGGTAACCTACCAGATAAAGATTGCCGGGGCCCAGGTTGCACAAGGCTCTCTAAACCCCGGCCAAAGGATAACCCCCACCTTCCCCGGCAAGATGGCCGGCCCCGTGGAGGTTATAGCCTCAGGAAACGTGATTACCTCCCAAAGGGTGGTAGCCGGACCTTCCTTTGAGGAAGTCCCCGGTTACCCCAAGGCGGACCTTGCCTCTGACTACAACTGGACCTGGTACGATAACGCCTCGGCCGGGGCCACCAACTGGATCCTGGTGACGAACCCGGGAAGCGGCCCGGTATCCTACCAGATCAGTATTGGCGGGGCCCAGGTTGCGCACGGCACTCTAAGCCCCGGCCAGCGGATAACTCCCACCTTCTCCGGCAAGATGGGAGGCCCCGTGGAGGTAAGCGCCTCCGAAAACGTGATGGCCTCCCAGCGCGTTACCTGGAACGGGTACTTTAATGAGGTGCTGGGGACGGTGCTTAAATAAAGCACAGATAGAGCACAGATAGATGGGGTGGAGTTGGGCTTTCCATAAACTTCAAATCACGCAAGAACGCGATCAGCCGTTCAGGCGCGCAATCAAGCCGCGTCATTTCGAAGTGATTCGCAAGGTTTTATTGATGCCGTCTAGGTTGGCGTATTCCAGGCGTTGTCAAATATTTGAGGATGAGCAATTATGGACATTCTGAACATACTTATAGAACAATAGAACACAAAGCAGACCTGGACAAATTTGGCGTTAAAAGGCTGGCGTTATTTGGCTCCTTTGCCCGGGGAGAGGCTGGTCCGGAAAGCGATGTTAAGCATTGGCGTGCCGGTGCGAGCGTTGAGTCCGCCGATTCTCAGATGGCCTGAAGCTGGCGATGTCAGGCGTACTGCCGGGCGCAGGATATAGGAAATTCTGGCTACCCTTGGCAGGCCGAAGGCGCGTTCCATTAAAATCCCATGCGCATAATTGCCGGTTCCAGGAAGGGAGCCATCATTGCCGCCCCGCGGGGGACGCGGACAAGGCCGACGGCCGACCGGGTGCGGGAGGCGGTCTTCAGCATGCTGGGGAGCGTGGAAGGCTTGACCGTTCTTGACCTTTTCTCCGGCAGCGGCGCCCTGGCCCTGGAGGCGCTCAGCCGCGGCGCCGCCGCGGCGGTGATGGTTGACAGCCGCGCCGGCGCCGTCAGAACGATTGCAGATAATATCTCAAAACTGAAATATGACAATGTCAGCCTCAGTCGCCGCGACTGGCTCGTTTTTCTTAAGGATGCAGCCAAAAAGCAGCAACAGTTTGATTTGATTTTTGTTGATCCTCCCTATAAAATGCACCGCGTCATCGCGGCGGATCTGGAAAAGCGGCTGCCGGCGGTGACGGCCCCGCGCGGCAGGATTGTGGTGGAGTTTGACGCCCGCGGCGATGTTACGCTGCCCCTGGCGTTGCTTGCTGACAAACGCTACGGCGACACCAGGGTGCGTGTCTACGGGGACGGCTAGGCATTTGCCTGGCGGCAAGGTGTTATACTGCCCCCATGGCCGATTTTGCCGATATTATCGCCGTCTGCCCGGGTACATACGACCCGGTGACGGAAGGGCACCTTGACATCATCCGCCGCGCCGGCGGGCTGTTTGCGGAGGTGGTGGTCGGCGTCGTCGCCGAGCCGCGCAAGCAGACGATGTTTGGCGCCGCCGAGCGGGCGGAGTTTTTGCGGCAGTCACTGGGAGAGGCCGCCCGGGTCGATGTTTTCGACACGCTCCTGGTTGACTTTGCCCGCAAGTGGAAGGCGCTGGCGCTGGTGAAGGGCCTCAGGGCCATCTCCGATTTCGAGTACGAGTTCCAGATGGCGCAGCTGAACAGGAAACTGGCGCCGGACATAGAAACAGTTTACTTGATGGCGTCGCCGGAGTTTAGCTTTTTAAGCTCCAGCGGCGTAAAGGAAATAGCAAAATTCGGCGGCAAGGTTGACGACCTGGTTCCACCGGTGGTGGCCGGGCGGCTTGCCGAGCTTTTCCAGTAAACCTGGAACCCTGGAGGCAAAGTGGACGTACTGGTTTTAATAGACAAGCTTGACGAACTGGTCAATAACGCCCGGCCGATGCCGATGACCGACAAGGTCATGATCGAGCGCGAAGAGATTTATGACATTCTGGACCAGATGCGGACCACGATCCCGGAGGAGATCAAGCAGGCGCGCTGGATCGTCAAGGAGCGCCAGGAGATGCTGGCCGAGGCCAAGACCGAAAGCGACCGCATCGTCAAGGACGCAAACGAGCAGGCGGAGCGGCTTACCTCGGAGCAGGAAGTCGTCAAGATGGCGGAGCGCAATGCCGCCCAGATCATGGAGGACGCCCGCGCCCGCGAGCGCGAGATCCGCCTGGGCGCCGAGGATTATGCCGACGAGGTCCTCGAGACGCTGGAAGTGAACCTGGAGAAGTTCCTGGCGGCTGTCAGGCGCGGCCGCGAGCGGCTCCAGGGAAAGACGGGCGAGGAAGAAGAACAGCCCCAGGAAGCGGAATAACCGGCCTTTCCGGTCTTCTGCTATTCTCCGCCATCCATACTGCGCCCTGCGGCAGTTTCCGGTTGCCGTTAATTGTTTCCGATTGTCGCAAATCCCTCAACAAATATCTGACAAACAATATTGTTTGCAGCAATACTTTCCGGGGAAGGGAAATACACTGGCGTTAGCTCCGCCCGAATTTTAAACTCGGAACTCGAAACTCGTAATTTTCATTATGCCCGCCCGCAACCCCACCATATTTGATCTTGTTTCGCAACCTCAAGAACTGGGCGCCGCCCGCACGTTCGAGCTGGCGCTTTACCTGCCGCCGCTGAGGCTGGCCGGACGCGACTACGTTTTCGTGTCCGATGTGGTGCCGGCGCGGCTGACAGCCACTTTTGCCGGCGGCGGCTTCGCGGTTAAGCTTGAGTTCAGCTGCCGCCTCGAAGGCGCCTGCTGGCGCTGCCTGGAGCCGGCCGACCTTGACCTTGACGTTAAAGCCGAGGATTATTTTGAGACGAAGCTGCCGCCAGTGGAGGAGATCGGCGAGGAAGAAGAGGCGTCCCTCTGGTTTATGGAGGACGGCAGCCTGAATCTGTCGGAGTGGGCCCGGAGCGCCATTGCCGAGTTGCTGCCGCCGCAGATATTATGTCGCCAGGCTTGCAAGGGGCTCTGCCCGCAGTGCGGCGCCAACCTCAACTTTGAGGAGTGCGGCTGCAAACCGCCTTTGGATATGCGCTGGGGCAAGCTGAGGAAGTGGAAGGCGGCGGATTAATGTGCTACCCTTTTCTTTGAAAAAAATCCGCAAACAGGAAGCAGGAAACAGGAAACTTTTTTAATGGCCGTCCCCAAACGAAAAACCTCACAGGCCCGCCGCGACCGGCGGCGCTCCCACGACGCCCTGGAGGCGCCGGGCGTCAACACCTGCCCCCAATGCCACAGCTTCAAGCTGCCCCACCGGGTTTGCCCCACCTGCGGCACCTACAAGGGGCGCGAGATTATCAAGTTTGAGGAATAATTAAATATTGGTAGATGGCAGGCTTTCCAGCCTGTCTTTGGGAGGGTTAATCTACGCACAGGCCTGGAGGCCTGTGCCTACTGACCTTTGTAGATGAATTGAAGCGGGGACGTGATGCGGGCCCGGCCCGCATCACGTCCCCGAAAAACAATTTACCCGTACGTCCACCTGTGGAGGGCGGGAGGCACAGCGAAAGACATTTTACGGCACATGGCTGTCGACCTGCGCTGGTCTCTCTTACCCGCACGGGCAAATCAAGCGGCGCTGAAGCGACCGGCGTGGTCCCCTCGCACCTGTTACTTATCTCGGCCGTAAATCAGGCTGTCTTAAAGGTTCCCAACCGGGATAGGCAATAATAATCTTACTATTCCAGTTGTATTTAGACAACACTTTATATGTCAGCCCTTCCAGTATTGCTTAATCAATCAATAAGGTTTGCTTCTAAATCTGCCGGTCGCGCCGGCCATCCTGATACGAAGTATCAGGCTGCGGCTGGTTTCTTATCCGGCCTCCAGAGGATATTATTTGCCGTGAGAAATACGGGTCCGGGCAACGGGCCACGCGTTCGTCAACAGCGAAAAACGGAGGTTTTCAGATGGCCAAAAAGGTTGCAATCCTCACGGGCGGAGGCGACTGCCCCGGTCTGAACGCGGTTATTCGCGCCGCCACCCTTAAGCTGGTCCGGGCCGGCTACGAGATGGTGGGCGTCAAGCACGGCTGGCGCGGCCTGCTGGAGAACGAGTACATGCCGCTTGACATTGAGTCGACCGCGGGAATACTGGCGCAGGGCGGCACCATCCTGCGCACATCGCGCACCAACCCGATGAAGCGGGAAGGCGGCGTCGAGATGCTCGTTGACAACCTGCGCCGGAATGACATCTGGGCGACGATTGCGATCGGCGGCGATGACACCCTGGGCGTGGCCAACAGGCTCTATGAGGAGCATGCGCTCAACATGGTCGGCGTACCCAAGACGATCGACAATGACCTCTCCGGCACCGATTACACTTTTGGCTTCGACACAGCCGTCCAGATCGCCACCGAGTGCATCGACCGCCTCCACACCACCGCCGAATCACACGACCGTACGATTGTCGTTGAGATCATGGGCCGGCACACCGGCTGGATCACGGTGATGGCCGGCATCGCCGGCGGCGCCGACGTCGTCATGCTGCCTGAGTTTGACATCTCGGTGGCCGAGGTCTGCGACATCCTCAGGCGCCAGCGCGAAGGCGGCCGGAACTATAACATCGTTGCCGTCAGCGAGGGGGCAAAGCTGGTTACCCGGGAGGGCGAGGAGAAAATGGTGATGCAGTCCGATGAGGTGGACGCCTTCGGTAACGTCAAGCTGGGCGGCGTCGCCAACTTGCTGGCAAAGGAGATCGAGCGGCGCACCGGCTTTGAGACGCGGGCGACGGTGTTGGGCCACATCCAGCGCGGCGGCACGCCAACGGCCCACGACCGCATCCTCGCCACCCGCTACGGCGTCAACGCGGCGGCGCTGGTCGAGTCGGGGAAGTGGGGCCAGATGGCCGCCCTTCATGGTGACGAGATCGTATCGGTGCCGCTCGAGCTCGCGGTTGGCGAGCGCAAGCTGGTGCGCGATGAATTCTGGCAGTTGGCCAAGACCTTTTTCGCCTAGACAAATTAATGAATTCCCGAGCTCCCGGTCCCGACTGATAGATTTGAAGCTCTGGTTTATTTGTGGAGAGTTCAGCTTAATTACTGCGGCTCCAGGTATAATTTGTCTGTGATTTTTAACTCGGTGCTCGGAACTTTCTCGTGAATTTTCCCGAAATCATAGTCCCTCATGTCAACACCGACTTTGACGGCTTTGCCGCCGCCGCCGCCGCTTCCCGGCTTTATCCCGAGGCTCGCATCGCTTTTGGCGGTTCGCTCAACCGCAACGTGCGCGAGTTTTACAACCTTCATGCGGACGAGATTGACACCGTTGACGCTTCCCTGGTTGACCTGGAGCGCCTCCGGCGACTGATCATGGTTGACACCATCCACTGCAACCGCCTGGGCGAGTTTGAGCCGGTCTGCGGCCGCGAGGCAATCGAGACAATTGTTTTTGACCATCACCGCCTGGGGGCGCCGTCGGAGCGGCCGGCGTTTGTGACGGAGGACAACTTTGTTCTTTCCGAGGACGGCTCCCTTGTGACCACCATGTTAAAGATCATCCATGACCGCAAAATAGAGGTATCGCCGCTGGAGGCGACCATCTTTGCCTTGGGCATTCACGAAGACACCGGCTCGCTGACATATCCGACCACGACCGCCCGCGACGCCGAGGCGCTGGCGCTCTCAATGCGGCTGGGGGCGAGTCAGAGCCTTATTGGCAAGTACCTGCATAACCCGCTCAGTGAGGAGCAACGACAGTTGCTACTCCAGCTGATCGACCGGCTGGAGCCGGCGGCGGTGGATGATGTTGACGTTTTCCTTGCTGCTGCGCGCAGCCCTGTCTACGTGGAGGGCCTCAGCGTCGTCGCCCACAAAATCATGGACATTGCCGACTGCCAAGCACTGATCGTGGCGGTGGAGATGGAAGAGCGCATTTTTGTCGTCGGCCGCAGCAAGAGCCGCCTTCTGGACGTGGCCCGGGCGCTGGCGGCCGTGGGCGGCGGCGGGCACAGCCAGGCGGCCTCGGCCATCATCAAGGGAAAGAGTCTCGAAGAGGCGCGCAAGGAGCTCCTGGCGGCGCTGCCCAGCGTGGTCGAGGAGCCGCTGCGCGCCCGCGACATCATGTCACATCCCGTCCATTTCATTGACGTCCAGACGCCGATTGCCGAAGCGCTTGCCTTCTGCCAGCGCCATGGCCATAGCGGCGTCAGCGTCAGGGAAGGCGGTCTTCTCGCCGGAGTCGTCTCCCGCAAAGACCTTGACAAAGCGGTCGCGCACAAGCTTGGGCACGCGCCGGTCAAGGGCGTGATGAGCCGGGAAATCAAAACAGTGGACGAGGACGCGCCCCTGCACGAGCTGCGCGGCCTGATGGCCACTGGCGGCGTCGGGCGCATCCCGGTGGTGCGGGCCGGAGTTGCCGCTGCCGGGCCGGTCGCCTTCGCCGATGTTACCGGCATTGTAACGCGCACCGACATCCTGCGCACGCTGCACGGCGTCCAGATCGAGGAGGCGGCCGCTGCGGCGGCGCGCACCGGCGTCAGCTTCCAGGGCCGCCTGGCGGCGCGCCCGGAGCTGAAGCCGCTCCTGGATGCGGCCGGGCGGCTGAGCGCCGATTTCCGCGGCGCCTACCTCGTGGGCGGTTTTGTCCGCGACCTCATCCTCGACGAGCCCAACAACGATATTGACATTGCGGTGGAAGGCGATGGAATCGAGTTTGCCCGGCAGTTGGCGGCGGAGCTGGGGGGAAGGGTGCGCGCCCATCGCAAGTTCAACACCGCCGTTGTCATCCTGGAGAAGACGCAGCCGCAACTGCGGGTGGACGTGGCCACGGCCCGGACCGAGTTTTACGATTATCCGGCGGCGCTGCCAACGGTGGAGCACGCCTCTATCAAGCGCGACCTTTCCCGCCGCGATTTTACCATCAACGCCATGGCGGTCTCACTCGGCCCGGAAGATTTCGGTCGCCTGCTTGATTTCTTTGGCGGCCTCAAAGATATCGAGGAGCGGGTGATCCGGGTGCTGCACAACCTCAGCTTCATCGAGGACCCGACCCGCATTTTCCGGGCCATCCGCTACGAGAACCGGCTCGGGTTCAGGATGAACCGGCATACCATCGGCCTCGCCCGCGGCTGCGTGGAGATGAACCTGATTGGCGACTTGTCTTCGGCGCGCCTCCGGGATGAGCTGATCTGGTTGTTCTCGGAGCCGGAAGTGGAGCATACTATTCTCAGGATTGGCGAACTGGGTTTGGCCCGGTCAATCCATCCGGCGCTTCAGGTTGATGCCGTCACGGCGGAGCTGGTCCGGCGCGCGGACGCGGCTGCGCGCCGCTTCCGTCTGCTTGACGAGATCAGGCCTTGGCGCCTGCGGCTGGCGGCTTTGGCCAGGAAGATGGATGCCAGTCAGCTTGAAATCTGGACGGAGCGGCTGAAGCTGAAGCGCGCCGACGGCGAGCGGATCACCGGCAGCGTCGTGATGGCCCGCCAGATTTTAAGCCGGCTTTGCGGCAGCGGGCTGACGCGGGCGGCCGTTTACGAGATCATGGCGCGGGTGCCGCCGGAGGCAATCCTGCTTGCCTGGGCCGAGACCAGGGATGAGCAAGCCGCCGGCCTGCTTGAGCTTTACTTGACTGAGCTGAGGTTTATTGATATCAGCATCAGCGGGCGGGACCTGCTGGCCGCCGGGATGAAGCAGTCCCCTCGGCTGGGGGAGATCCTGGCCGAGGTGCGGCGGCTCAGGATTGAGGGTGAAGTGGGGGGCCGGCAGGAGCAGATGGCCGCGGCCAGGCGGCTGGCGGGCGCCGCCAAAAACGAAAAATGATGAGAAACTCGGGACACGATCCCAATTTCCTTCGGAGGAACTCGGGGACACAATCCCAATTTTCTTCGGAAATTGGGTCATGTCCCTTGCGCGCTGCGCCCCCGCACCCTTGCGAGTTTGATAAACTGGTTATATAAATGATAGACAGTCAACTTCTGCTGCAATTCCTGATAACCCTGCCGGCGCTGCTGGTGTCGATGGTTTTTCATGAAATTTCCCACGGCTACATTGCCTTCCGCCTCGGCGACGAGACGGCGCTAAAACGGGGGCGCCTGTCGCTTAATCCGTTGCGCCACCTGGATCCGCTGGGCACGATAATGCTTTTCCTCACCTTTTTTGTCTCCGGCGGCAACATGCTGTTTGGCTGGGCAAAGCCTGTGCCGATCAACCCTTCCTACTTCAAGAATCCGCAACGGGGGATGATGTGGGTGGGCGCCGCCGGCCCGGTGGCCAATTTCATGCTGGCCTCGGCGACGGCGCTGGCAATGAAGTGGCTTTTCCCGGTCCCCGTGGACAGCACTTTCCTGGGCGTCCTCTTCCTGGTCTTTCAGCTTAACCTGATCCTGATGGTGTTCAACCTGATTCCGGTGCCGCCGCTGGACGGCTCCCGCATCCTGGGCGGATTTTTAAACCGCGAAGCATACATCCGCTGGATCAGACTGGACCGCTACGGCATGCTTTTCATCATGCTGCTGTTTTTTGTCATGATCCAGTTCAACCTCATCAGCGCCTTTACCGGGCTCTACCATTTCTTCCTGCCGGCATCATACGGGTTTTAACCAACGGTAGGCACAAGCGACAACGGAAGGCACAGGCTTTTAGCCTGTGCGGATGAGGGCGGGTGCGTAGATTAACCCTCCCAAAGGCAGGCTAAAAGCCCGCCATCTGCCAAGCCAGCCATCGACAGAGTTGGTGGGGCACAGGCCTCCAGGCCTGTGCAACCTCCCAAAGGCAGTCTAGAAAGCCTGCTATCAACTGTCTGCAAGGCGTTTCACCACGGCCGGCTTTGGATAAGTTGTAGGAGCAGGTTGCAAAAAAAGCCGTTGTAAACTCGCACGAGGGGAGACAATGCCCGGTTGCCTGGATGCTTTTCCGCAGGCCGCGCAGCAGCGCCCATTCCGGATAATTGCTTTTGACTGGGATGGCACGGCGGTGCCGGACCGGAATGCCGACGCAACCGAGGTGGCGGCGGCGCTGGAAGAACTGCTTAAGCTCGAGATTTTAATCGTCATTGTCACCGGCACCAATTTCGGCAACATCGACCGTCAGGTCTGCTCTCTTATAAATGGACCCCACAAACGCCACCTGCACGTTTGCACCAACCGCGGCTCGGAGGTCTACGGATTTGGCGAAAGCGGAGCGCCGGTCCTTCTTTACCGCAAGGAGGCGACGCCGCATGAAAACGAGCTGCTGGACCGGATCGCCACTGCCGTCAGGCAGGACATCGAGAGCCGCTCGCGCGTCTCGGTGGAGGTTGTCTTCGACCGTCTCAACCGCCGCAAGATCGACCTCATTCCCGAGTGGCCCGATCCGCCCAAGTCACAGATCGGCGAGCTGATCAAAAAGACGGAGGAGCGCCTGCGCGGCGGCGGCTTTGCCGGGGGCATTCACAGCGCCTTCGAGCTGACCGCTTATTACGCCAGGCGCTTCGGCCTGGCCGGCGCCAGGATCACCAGCGACGTCAAGCATATCGAGGTCGGCCTGACGGACAAGTCGGACTCAATGCGCTGGATCAGCGGCGAGCTTTGCCGCAAGAAAAACATTGCTTTTGCCGACATGTTTGTTCTTGGCGACGAGTTTGGGCCCATCGCCGGGTTTGAGGGTAGCGATTTCAGGATGGTGCTGCCGGAGCTGGCGGGTCCAGCTCGGGCGCCGGGGACGGTCGGCCCCGAACCAGCAGAAGCAGCCCTGGAAGCGCCGCCGCCGGCGACGATATATGTCTCGGTGGGCCCGGAGCCAAACGGCGTTCCCGCCGCGGTCAACCATCTTGGTGGCGGCCCGGCCTGTTTCCTGGAGCTGATCCGGGTGCAGATTGGCCTGAAACGGGAAATGCTGCCGGCGGATGACCCGGCCTCGGTCCTGGTCGAGACCGGCTTTGATCATCTGCGTGAGCGCGAGGTCGAGTCCCTGCTCGCCGTCGGCAACGGCTACCTCGGCAGCCGCGGCTCGCTGGCGGAGCAGGTCCGTTCTTCGGCGGCGGCGACGCTGCTTGCCGGTTTATACGACAAAACAAGCGAAGAATCAATTGAGGAGCTGACGGTGGCGCCGGACTGGTTCTTCACCCGCATCACCGTCGGCGGCGAGCACCTGTACGTCTCCCGGAAGAGCCTCCTTGAGCAGCGGCGCATCCTTGATATGAGGAAGGGCGTTCTTTACCGCGAGTGGCGCCACCGGGGGCGCCACAACCGGGTGACCCTGATCAGGTTCACCAGCTTTGCGCCGCTGGCTGATCCACATGGCCTGGTCCAGCAGATCACGTTGTGGCCGGAAAATTACCGCGCCGACATCCGGGTCAGGACGGGGCTGAAGATTTGTGGCAACTGCGTGCCCGCGCTGGAGATTGTTGAAAAAGACGCCGGCGATGGCGGCGCTTTCATCCGGGCGCAGACGGTTTATACGGGCATCTCCATGGCGCAGCATCAACTGAGCGCCCCGGGCGCGGGGCTGATCGAGCCCGCCCATGCCAGCCAGTCCGACGACTCGGGCGTATTTGACCGATGGAGCTGGCGCGCCGCTGCCGGCCAGACGGTAAGGATCGAGAAATACGTCAGCGTCTACACTTCCCGGGAGAGCGCCGATCCCGCCGCTGAAGCCGGGCCGCATGCGGGCCTGCTTGCCAGGCGCGGTTTCAGCCGCCTGCTGCTTGACCAGGCGCAGGCCTGGCGGGAGAGGCTGGCGGTGGCCGCCATCAGCGTTGACGATCCGGGAAGTCAGCAGTGGCTCAATTTTGTCTGTTATCACTTAATCAGCGCCGGCAACCCTCACGACGAGCGGATCTCCATCAGCGCCCGGGCGCTGACCGGCTCCATCTACAAGGGCCATATTTTCTGGGACGCTGAGATGTTCATCTTGCCGTTTTTCATCTTTACCCATCCGCCCACCGCCCGCAATATGATCATGTACCGGTTCCATACGCTGGCGGCCGCCCGAGAGAATGCGATCCGGAAAGGGTACGCCGGGGCGCTTTTTTCCTGGGAGGCGACCGCCACCGGCGCCGACATGACGCCGGCCGCCGTGCTTGACGCCAGGGGCGAGGTGGCGCCGGTTCTTTCCGGCAAGCTTGAGCATCACATCAGCGCCGCCGTCGCCTGGGGCGCCTGGTCTTACTGGAACGCCAGCGGCGACGACAGTTTCATGGCCGGCGCCGGCGCCGAGCTTATAATCGAGACTGCCCGCTTCTGGGCCAGCCGCGTCACCGCCGGGGACGGGTCTTTCCATATTCTTGGCGTTGAGGGCCCTGATGAATACCACGACGAAGGCGTGGACGACAACTTTTACACAAACGCGATGGCGCGCTGGAACTTAAGGCGCGCCGCCGAAGCAGTGGAATGGATGAAGACGGAGCGGCCGCAGGAATGGCTGCTGCTTGCCGGGAAGATCGGTTTTGATGATGGCGAGCCGCCGCGCTGGCTGAAGGTGGCGGCAGGCATGTATCTGGGGAGCGCCCTGGGCGGCGCAGCGGGGGGTGGGGCGCCGGCAGCCAGCGCGGCGGCTGTGACGGGCGCTTTTGCGGGCGGCCGGGAAAAGACGGGGCGGGCGCCGACGGATGCCGGCGCCCGCCCCTACGCACCCCCAACGACGGAAGAAAAAACCGGCGGCGTCATCGAGCAGTTCGACGGCTACTTCAACCTGGAAGACATTGACCTGGAAAGACTCGAGCCGCGCTCGGCGCCGGTAGATGTGCTGCTGGGCCATGAGCGCATCGTCGCCTCCCTGCTTGTCAAACAGGCCGATGTTGTCATGGCCCTCTACCTGCTGGAGGAAGAGCTCGATCCGGCCGTCATTAAAAACAGCTTTGCCTATTATGAGCCGCGCACCTGCCACGGCAGTTCGCTCTCTCCCGCCATTCATGGTTTGGTGGCGGCGCGCCTGGGCTTGATGGAGATTGCTTGGAAATATTTCCGCCTGGGCGCGGAAATTGACCTCACCCACGGCAACGCCACCGGCGGCATTCATGTTGCCGCCCTGGGAGGCCTCTGGCAGCAGGTGGTGATGGGGTTGGCCGGGGTGAGGATTTCCGCCGAAGGAATTTACATTTCCCCGCGGCTGCCGGCGGAGTGGGGCAGGCTCGGGTTTAACCTGCTCTGGCGGGGCATGCGCCTTAAATTTGATGTCAGGCGCGAGGATAAAACCGGTGTGGAAATCACCGGAGAAGGGGAGGTTAAACTTGGAATATTTGGCAAGGAACTGAAGCCGCTTAATGCTGGCAGTTACGTTTCCACTTGGAGCGGCGAGGATTGGAGCGATTTCAGTCCCGCCGGCCGGAATCGGGCGGCGGCTTCAGTCGGGACGCATGACAAGGGGAAAGCGGGCAAGGCCGAAAGGAAGCGGCGTTGACAGATTATCCTGAAAGTAGTGGTATCGAACGGGCGATCATCATCCCTCTGGACGGGTCCCGCACCGCTGCCTGCGCCTTTGGCGCCGCCGAAGCGATGGCGCGGCTGCTTCAGGTATCATTGCACGTCGTGCACGTCACCGACGAGGCGCTTCCGGAAGAGCGGCTGGCGGAATTTCTCAATTTGGGACCGGCGCACGCGAAAGAGATTGTCTTCCATCAGTCTGCCGGCGAGGTCGCCAATGTTATCCTGGAGCTTGGCACCCGCCTCGACGTCAGCATGATTGTCATGTCCAGCCACGGCCGGACGCACAATGCCGGCCTCGTCGCCGGCAGCGTCGCCATGGCCGTCATCCAGCAGTGTGATATACCGTTGATGATTCTGCGACCGCTCAGGCAGGGCATGCCCGGCCACGACTGGCAGCCGGCGCGGATGCTCATCCCGCACGACGGCTCGCCGGTTACGGCCAGGGAAGTTGATCAGGTTTTTAATCTAGCCCGGCTGATGGGAGCGGATATCGACGTCCTTCACGTAGCGGCCGGCGCCCGCCAGCCGGTGGAAGTCGGTGCTTTCACCGCCCCGCGGTACCTTGACCGGCCTCATTACGACTGGTCCGGATGGGCCGACGAGTTCATGCGCCGTTTCGCTACCCGCCAGCCGGAGGCCAGAGTGAGGCTTGTGTACCAGACGGGAGACACGGTCAAGGAAACGCTTGCCTTCGCCAGGGAGAACCACGAAGACCTGATCGCCCTTGTCTGGCACGGGCGGATGGAGGGCAAGCGGGCGGCTACGGTGAAAGGAATCTTAATGCAGGCGGAGGTGCCGGTGCTGCTGAAGCGAATTAAATAGAAACTCGGGGACACGGCCCCAATTTCCTTCAGAAATTGTTGAAACTCGGGGACACGATCCCAATTTCCTTCGGGAATTGGGTCATGTCCCCTGTTTAAACGCTACTGGTTTTCGCCCCCAGCCGCTCGAACTCCGCCAGCAGCTTCGTGTAGGAAATCTCCCAGATGTTAACGAGCTTGCCTTCGATCATGATGGCTCCTGGCTCAAGAGAGCCCTGCTCCACCTGCCGCCGCACTTCCGGGTACTCGGCAAGGTCCTGGGAATCGAAATCGATATAACGCAGCCGGGCGCCTTCCTCAAGGTCGTGAGCCAGTTGCCGGTTGATAGTTTCGGTGACCTCTTCCAGAGACCAGCTCGGCCCTCAGCCGCCGGAGCAGGAATCGAGATAGCGCGAGCCAAAAACAGGGATCAAAGATTGCACCAACTTCCTCCTCGTTGCATGTTGCCTTAACCCTTATTATTATGCTTATTATTTCGGACCAATGCCAATAATTGGTTAGATTTTTCCCGCAGGGAAAAGATTCAAGCATCAGCCACCGGTCAAAAGCCCATCCGGTAATTTGTCGCGAGGCCGAGTGAAAAGGCGATGGGCAAAGACAGGCTTATAGCCGCTCAAGCATGCCGGCCAGCCGCCTGCCGTCGGCCGGCGAAGCCGTCAATGAACCTGAGGCTTCCTCGGTTCCGGCAATGCGCCAGCTGACGGTCACCGATACTTCCTCGCGGCCTTGGCCGTACCTCGCCGTCAGCGCCGCCGCCTCCGCAATGCTGCCGTCATTGCCGTCCTTGATGATTGTGGTCGGGCCCATGAAGCCGTCGGCGCTCATGATGATATCGCTTGGCTGCGCCAGGGCCTCCAGCCGTTTTGTCTCGTCCTCGTTGCGCGGAATGATGATTTTATCGCCGCCGGAGGAGATGAACAGCCGCCCCAGTTTGAGCGCCTGGATCTCGGCAATCCTCGGCTCCGGATTCTTCGCCAGCAGCAGCCGCAGGCGGGCGGCAAAGTTGCGGTCGCAAAGCAGGCACCCACCCGCCGGGCAGGGATAATCATTCACACCCAGCTCCGCCGCCAGTTGCATCTGCGGTTTGCGTGAGCGGCCTGAAATTGCCATCAGCCGGCCGCGGTCGATCCAGCCCTTGCGCTCCGGCAGGCTGGGCCCGAGCAGGTGGGCTGACAGCGGCCGCACGACCAGGCCTTCGAGGCCTGATTCACGTTCGATGGTGCTGATGGCGTCGGGGCGCTGCGACATTGGCCGCTCGCCCCAGACCTCGCCGGTGACAATAAAATCAGCGCCTGCCTCCCGCATGCGCCGCCCGGCGCGGCGGAACATGCTTATGCGGCAGTCCAGGCAGGGGTTGAGACCGCGGCCGAAGCCATGCTGCGGCCGGCGCACCGCCGCCAGGATCTCATCGGTGGCGTTGAGCACTTTCAGAGGGATGCCAAAATCGGCGGCCGCCTTGCGCGCTTCGGATTTGCAGCTGCTCTTGGCGGTGCAGGTACAAAAAATGGTGATAAAATTAACTGCCTCCACCTCGATGCCCTGGTCGAGCATCATCTTCACCGCCAGGCGGCTGTCCAGCCCGCCGGAAAGCAATGCGATCGCCTTATATTTCTTCATCAGTCAAAACCTCGATTCCGGCGCGCATCAGCAGAGCCGCGGTGACGCCGCTGCCGGCCCTCAGGCGGCCGCTGAAGCTGCCATCGTAAATCTGCCCCCGGCCGCAGGAAGGGCTTCTGGCCTTAAGCACTGCTGCACGGCAGCTGTGCTTGCGGGCAAGCTGAAGCGTCCTCCTGGCCCCCTTGATGAAGATATCTGACAGATCTTCCCCCGAGCGGGACCGGGCGCGTGCTTCTCCGCCCAAGACGGCGGCGCCGCCACCGGCGCCGTCGATCTCGGCCGTTTCCCGCGGCGCCGTCAGGCCCGCCATCTGTTCGGGGCAGACGGGAATGGCTGTGCCTTCGTCAACCAGCCGCCGGACCTTTTTACTAAGGCGCCCCCCGCCGTCGTGGCTGCATCGATACCCGGCCAGGCAGCCGCTAACCAGAATTTTCGTTTCGGTCTGTGGATTGACAGAGAGGTGTTTTTCATTTTTTAAAACCATGGAACTAAAAAAGCAGGAACCCGACAGACATCCTGTAATTATAAATTATCTGGAAAAAAACTGCCCCGATTTGTTATACTTTTTTAGTTTATGCAGCGGCAGGCTACTACCGTCATGGCGGGGGCGAGGTTAGACTGGGCGCGGGCAGGGTAAATATTAAACCGTTAATCCGGGAAAGGCTCCGGAGAGTTATTTCAACAAGCATCCAGGCAGGGCGGTAAAGCTGAGCCGAGAAGCTGCAAAACAGGCAGAGTTTCCAAAAGTGCCACGCTTTTTGTCGATGGCGCCGCGGAGGTTTGCCGCCCTGGTGGCAGGTTTCCTGGTTGCCCTGGCGATAATTGCAGTTGTGCTTGTCCTCGTTGTTTTCCCGCCCAGCATCGCCATCAGCCCCGCCAACGGCGCCAGCGAGATAAACCCGCAGCAGCAGCCGCTCACAATCTCTGCCAGCCACTGGGGCGCTTCGATATCCTCGGTCAGCGTGATGGAGAAAAAAATTGCCCCGGACGGCTCCCGCGACAACGGCCGCATCATCAAGGGTCATTTGCAAAACGGGAAATTTGTCGCGGCTGATGGTTCAAACCCGCTGGTGGCCAATGCGGAGTATACGGTAACGGTCAGTGGCACCGTTAAGAAAATTGGGCTTGGCGGGATTTCCGACAGGCAGGTCCAGGAGACTTCGACATTTACGACGCTGATCACGCCCATGCCTGTAATAAGCAAGGACGGGTTGGTTGTCAAGGACGGCCAAAATCTGCGGTTTAAATGGAATGTCCCAATCAGCAGCTTCAAGTATCAACTTGTCGGGGTTCAGAGTACGTCGAAGCTTAGCGATGACGGACGCACGGCGACGATCTCGCTGGCCACATTCGAGCAGGGCAAGAACTACGCGTTTACGATAACCGCCGCCACCTCGAAAAACGGCGTTCAGATGAGCCAGCCGGTGAAAACGACCCTGGTCACGCCAGCGGCTCTGGGAGTGACGTTCTCTCCTGCCGACAGCGCCACCAACGCCAGCACCGATGCGCATCCGACGATCGTGTTCAGCGATCCGGTTTCCAATCCCCAGATGGCCGAGCAGCTGGTCACGGTGGAGCCGAAGGTGGCCGGCAGCTTCCGCTGGACGCAGCCAAACCAGCTTGAGTTTGTCCCCGCAAAGAGCTGGGATCATCTCCAGGATGTGACCATCCTGCTAAAGGGCGGGGCCGGGGCGTTTCACGGCATCAGCGGCGGCTTTGTCGACGGCGATAAGCAGGCAACATTCACCACGGCGCCGTCGAAGTCGATCGACGTCAACGTCACGACTGAGAGAGTGACGCTGCTGGAAAATGGCAACCCCATTGACTCATACTTGTGCGCCAGCGGCGCCGACAACACCCCGACCCCGCTGGGTGACTTCACCATCTATGCCAAGTTGCCCTCCGTTGATATGCGAGGCCCCGGCTATTTTGCCCCGCACGTGCCCTGGGTGATGGTCTTCGACGGGGACTACACGCTGCATGGCAACTATTGGAACACCACTTTTGGTGTCAGGGGGTCAGGTGGCAGCCATGGCTGCGTGGGGATGCCTCCGGACGTCGCTAAGCACGTTTATGACTGGGCGCCGCTGGGCACGCCTGTCCACATCCACGAATAACCAGAGGGACACAATACTGAACTCCCGGTTCCGTGGCTTCTAAATGGTTTCCCTCCCATTGCAGGAATATGCGACTGGCCCAGCCGGGCTTTTTTTATCACTGGCCTGCGAAAAAAGTTACTGATCATCCTCTTCACTCAGGATAATCAGAAAAAAATAATGATGCGAGGGGTTGCCCCGAGTTCATTTCTGGGCGAATTGGAAGATCAGTAAAAAAGTTAATAGAATTTTATAGATGGTTGACAATTTTCCCAATGTTAAGATATGCGGCCTGACCCGGCCCGAGGACGCGGCCGCCGCCGGCCGGGCCGGCGCCTGGGCACTCGGCGTAATCCTTGCCCGCGAGAGCCCGAGATATGTGACGCTTGAGCAGGCGGGGAAAATACTGGCGGCGGCGCCGGAAGGAATAGAAAAAGTAGGAGTATTTGTCAATGAGCCCCCGGAAGCGGTTGCCGCCGCCGTGCGCGCTTCCGGCATGACGGCGGTGCAGCTGCACGGAGAAGAGACGCCTGGCCAGTGCCGCCAGATTGCGGATCTGACCGGAGCCATTGTCATCAAGGCGATCCGGGCCAAAGACCCGCAACGGCTTGCACAGAGCGTTGCCTTGTTTGACACCGGCCTGATTCTGCTGGATACTTATAGCCAGGAGAGCCGCGGCGGCACCGGCAAAACCTTTGACTGGAGCCTGGCGGCGTTGTTGCCCGAGGAGACGCGCTCAGGCAGGCTGATCCTCTCGGGAGGCTTAAACGCCGGCAACGTCCTGGAGGCGCTTGACGCCGTCGGCCCTTACGCGGTTGACGTTTCCAGCGGCATTGAATCGGCGCCGGGGATAAAGGATCCCGGCGAGATGGAAAGGCTTTTTGACATCTTGAAAGAAATGAGGCGATGAGCATACCGGCCCGCTTCGGCCCCTACGGCGGCCGCTACGTTCCGGAAACGGTCATTCCCGCGCTGGACGAGCTGACGGCCGCGTATGAAAGTCTCCGGGACGATTCCGCCTTTCGGTCCAGGCTTGACGACCTGCTGAAAAACTTTGTCGGCCGGCCGACGCCGCTTTACTTTACCGAGCGGCTCAGCGCCAGCTTGGGCGGCCCCCGCATCTACCTGAAGCGCGAAGACCTCTGCCATACCGGCGCCCACAAGATAAACAATACCATCGGCCAGCTTTTGCTCGCCAAGCAGATGGGCAAAACGCGTGTTATTGCCGAGACCGGCGCCGGCCAGCACGGCGTCGCCACTGCGGCGGCGGCGGCCCTGTTCGGCATTCCCTGCGCCATCTACATGGGCGAGAAGGACATCGGCCGGCAGGAGCTAAACGTCGTGCGGATGAAGCTGCTGGGCGCAGAGGTCATTCCGGTTAGTTCCGGCAGCCGCACCCTCAAGGACGCGATGAACGACGCCATCCGCGACTGGGTCACAAATGTCGAAAACACATATTACGTCATCGGCTCGGTCGCCGGTCCCGCTCCCTACCCGGCAATCGTGCGCGAGCTGCAGAGCGTCATCGGGCGTGAGGCACATGCGCAGATTCAGGAGGCCGAAGGACGGCTGCCGACGGAACTGATCGCCTGCGTCGGCGGGGGCAGCAACGCCATGGGCCTGTTCGCTCCGTTTTTGGATAATGAGGACATCCGCCTGACAGGAGTGGAGGCCGGGGGGGAGGGCCTGGACACGGGCAAGCATGGCGCTTCGATCGAGCGGGGGCAGCGCGGCGTGCTGCACGGCTCGCTTTCCTACGTGCTTCAGGATGCCTACGGCCAGATTCTCGAGGCGCACTCGATCTCGGCCGGGCTTGACTACCCGGGCGTGGGCCCGGAGCATTCTTTTCTACATGATCAGGGGCGGGTGCGCTACGATTCGGTCACCGACGCCGAGGCGCTCAGCGCTTTCACGATGCTCTCGGAGACAGAAGGCATCATCCCGGCGTTGGAAAGCGCCCACGCAATTGCCTACCTGGTCAAGCACATTGACCGCTTCACCGGCGAAGATTTGATAATTGTCAACTTAAGCGGCCGCGGCGACAAGGATGTCTACCAGGCCGCCCGGGCGCTGGAGCTGCTGTGAGCGTCCTTCAGGAACTTTTTGACAACCGGCAAAAAAAAGCTCTGTTGATGCCGTACATCACCGGTGGCTATCCCAGCCTGCACGGGTGCGGGCACGTACTGGATGCTTTTATCGAGGGCGGGGCCGACATGATCGAGCTGGGCGTTCCTTTTTCCGACCCGCTTGCCGACGGCCCGGTGGTGCAGGCATCGGCGCAGCAGGCGCTGGACGAAGGGGTGACGCCGGACGATGTCCTTGAACTGGCGTCGCGGTACAGCAGCCGGCTGCCGGTGGTGCTGCTTGTTTATTACAACTGCATCTTTGCTTACGGCCAGGACCGGTTTGCAGCCGCCGCCGCCGGCGCCGGGGTCAACGGCCTGATCGTCCCCGATCTCCCCGTTGACGAGGCGTCAGAATTTATTGAAGCCTGCCGCGCCTGCGGCGTCGATGCGATCCTGCTGGTGGCGCCGACAAGCACCGGCGAGCGCATTGAAATGATTGCCGCGCAGGCATCTGGATTTATTTACTGTGTTTCGGTTGCGGGAGTGACCGGCGCCAGGACGTCGCTGAGCGACCGGTTGCCCGAGTTTCTGGAACGGGTCAGGGCCGGAACGGACGTGCCGCTGGCGGTAGGGTTCGGCGTCTCAACTCCGGAGCAGGCCGCGGCGGTGGCCCGCTACGCCGACGGCGTCATCATTGGCAGCAAGCTGATCAGCATCGTCCGCGACGCCGGCGAGATCGACATTGCTGCCCGGGCGGTAAAGACATTTCTTTCCCAGGTAAACGAGGTGCTAATAAAATGAAATCTGTTTCTCCCAAGGTTGCCAACTCGGCGCTGCCCTTTCCGGACGCCCTCCGGGAGCTGACGCGGCTGCGCAATATCAGCTACAGGCGGCTGGCCACCCGGACGAAGCTGTCGGCCGGTTATCTGAATCATCTGGCCTGCGGCTCGCGGCCGGTGCCGGCGGACGCGGTCATCAAGGTGATCGCCCGGGCGCTCCGGGTGAAGCCGGAGTATTTTTTTGAGTACCGCCAGCGGGGGCTCCAGCAGGTCCTTTTTCGCTCCCCCCGGCTGGCGGACCAGCTTTACGAATTTATTGTCGCCGACAAGCCGCTGCCGCGCGACTTTAAGTCACTTTTAAAGTCTTCCTCGCAACCAAAGTGAAGCGGCTGTTGCTGGCGTTGCCGGCTGCGGCGGCGCCGCGCCGGCGGCCGGCGCCACCTCTACCGGCTCGCGGCCGCAGTTGCAGCTGCTCATCATTGACGAGGGTCCGTCAGATCAGGCCCAGACCGGCTCCCGCCTCACCCCGCCGCCGGGAGATATTATTCTCCGCCAGCTCGAGCGTGACGACGCCGGCAACATCCAGCTCGATTATTACGGGGAAGAGCTGTTCGTAAATGAGACTGAACTGGAATATCATGGACAAGCCGTTGCAGGATAAACTCCAGGCCTGGCTGGCGCTCAAGGTTAACCGGGGGCGTTTTGACCACAGCCTGCGCGTGATGGAGACGGCCCCGAAGCTGGCCACTGCCCACGGCGCGGCAGCGGAGCCGCTTGAGCTGGCGGCGCTGGTGCATGACTCGGCCCGGGGGATGAGCGACAGCGAGATGCTGGCGGCCGCCGGCGGGTGGGGCCTGCCTGTCCGCCCGATTGACCGCAGTTATCCCATTCTGCTCCACGGAAGACTGGCGGTGGAGATGGTCCGCAGCGAGCTTGAAATTGACGACCCGGACGTGCTCAGCGCTGTTCTTTACCATACCGCCGGCCACCCGCAAATGAACCTCTCTGACAAGCTGCTGTTCCTGGCCGACATAATTGAGCCGGCCCGGACGATCCCCCGCGCCGGCGAGCTCAGGAAGCTGGCCTTCGAGGATGTGGACCGGGCCATGCTTGTCGCCATCGAGATAAACCGGGAACACCTTAAAGCCAGGGGCAGGCCGATGGACCCCGTCACATTTGAGCTGGAGCAGGCGCTGAAGCAGCGCGAATCGGCCTGAAGAGAAATCGCCGGCAATACAAGGAGAATTTTGATGTCGTCGTTTGATATCGTTAATAAAGTTGACTTGCAGGAAGTTGACAATGCTGTCAATATGACAAAAAAGATGATTGCGACGCGCTATGATTTTCGCAAGTCGCGGACGGAGCTTTCCCTGAACAGGAAAGAGAAGAAGATCCATGTAGTCACCGAGGACTCGATGAAGATGAAGGCAATTGACGCCGAGCTCTCTACCAGTTTTTCCCGGCGCCGCATCGATCCCAAGGCGATGGATTTTGGTGAGGTTGAGCGCGCCGCCGGGGACATGATCAAGCGCGACATCCGCATTATTGACGGCATTGACTCAGACAGCGCCAGGCAGATAGTCAAGCTGATCAAGGGGCTCAAGCTCAAGGTTCAGGCGAAAATCATGGAAGACCAGGTGCGTATCAGCGGCAAGAAGATTGATGACCTGCAGGCTGTTATCAGTATGCTTAAGGCAAAGGACATGGGCATCCCGCTGCAGTTCATCAATATGAAAAGCTGAAGGGGCCCCGCCGGCCTCCTGCCGGCTATGTCCGGCAGCCGGGGTCGCCCGAGGGCCACCTGACGGCCGTCCAGGCCGAGCCGCCCGAGCCCGGCGCCGGCGCCAACTGGTCGACCCGTTCAAACTTGAGCGCCGCCGAGTTGATGCAGTAACGGAGGCCGGTCGGCTCCGGGCCGTCGCTAAAAACATGGCCGAGATGGGCGTCGCAGCGGGCGCATTTGACTTCGGTGCGCGCCTCGGACAGGCTGGTGTCGCGCCGGGCGGCGATATGCGTTTCGTCAACGGGGGCCCAGAAGCTGGGCCAGCCGGTGCCGGAGTGGAACTTGGTCTCGGAGCTAAACAGCTCCAGGCCGCAGCAGACGCAGTGGAAAATTCCGGGCTCGAAAAAGTCGTCATACTTGCCGGAAAAAGCCTGCTCGGTGCCACCCTTTCTGGTGATGCGATACTCCTCCCGGCTCAACTGCCGCCGCCACTCTTCATCCGTTTTTACGATTTTTTCCATGCCTTTTTATTCCCCCGGCGGCGCGTTGGATAAACCGGATGCTCGTTTCCATGTTTAACGTTTTGGTTTAACGAGAAGCAATCAAGCAAATCGTTCAGGAACACAGACATCCCTTTTGCTTCCTTCAGGGCAGGCTCTGAGGCGAAGCCGAAGGGGTGGCTCAAATGACTCCTGAGGGAATTGTATGATCTACTAACGAGAGCTCTTTTTAACGTCTGGGGAGCGGAGCATGAGCAAGAAAAACGAAAATCCGGTCCGGGAGCCTTCAACCTGGGAGTCTTTTTACCGCGGCGGCGAGGTTGAGTCGCTGCCGTGGTATTATCCCGGCCTTGACCCCGATTTCGATGCGGAGTTGGACAGCCGGGGGGTACGCAGTGGCGAGGCGCTGGACCTGTGCACCGGTCCGGGGACCCAGGCGGCGGCCCTGGCGGAGCGGGGACTGAGCGTCACGGCCACTGACATTTCCCGTTCCGCAATCAGGAAAGCCGCGCGGCTGGCAACGGAAAGGGGCCTCACAATTGTCTTCCGGCAGAATGACATCATGGATAACCGGCTGGAACAGATCTTTGACTTTGTCATTGACCGCGGCTGCTATCACGTTTTTGCCTTTGAGCAAAGACAGAAATATGTTGCAATTGTCGCCGGGCTGCTGAAGCCTGGCGGCATCCTGCTGCTCAAATGTTTCAGCAACCGCGAAGGGCGCCGCGATGGCCCCCAGCGGATCGCGCCCGCGGAGATAAAAAGGCTGTTCAGCCTCGAGTTTGAGGTAGAGTCAATCAGGCACACCGTGTTTCAAAGCGCATCCGACGGTCCGGAGCCAAAGGCATTGTTCTCAATTTTAAAAAAGCGGGAAAGATGATCGAATCCATTTTCATCAGCCCGCGTCTGAAAAATTACGTAAAATACACAGAAGGAGGAAGATTATGACCGAAACCACTCAGGCGCTCAGTTTTAATGTTCACCTTGACAGGCCGTTTGCCGAGGCCATTGACGCGCTTACAGACGCCCTAAAAACGGAAGGATTTGGCGTCCTGACAAGAATTGACGTGCACGCCACCCTCAAGGAGAAGCTGGGCAAGGAGTTTCGCGAGTACGCCATTCTTGGCGTCTGTAATCCGCCGCTGGCCCATCAAGCCCTGAGCCAAAAGGCGGAAGTGGGACTGATGTTGCCCTGCAACGTCACCGTCGAGGCCGATCCTGCCGGTGGCTCCATTATCCGGATTGGCGACCCGGACACGTTTATGAAAAGCAGCGGCTTTGACCAGGACCCGGTGCTAAGAGAAATTGGCGCCGAGGCGCGCCGGCGACTGCAAGCCGTCGCTGCAACCTTGGGCGGTTCCTGAAAAAGGAAGCGGTGTTTCCCGGCTCCGCTTTTGCTTCGGGAAAAACCGCTCCCCGCGGAAAACATCTTGCCGCCGCATGTCAGGGGCTTTTTAATATGCAATTTGACGTCATTCCACCGCTTCAGGTTATCAACAAAACTATCACGGCGCTGGAAGGTCGGGGTGTCCATGCTGAAATTACGCCAGACCGCAATGAGGCGCTGGCGAAGGCGAGGAGCATGATTCCGGATGGCGCTACCGTAATGACAGGCGCTTCGGTCACCCTGGATCAGATCGGCTTTACCGACCTGCTGATATCGGGTGCGCATCCCTGGATCAACCTGGAAGCGCCGCTGCTGGACGAAACCGATCCGGCCAGGCAGTTCGAGCTCAGGCGGCAAGCGGTGCTGGCTGATTATTTCCTCGGCAGCGTCCACGCGATTACGCAAACCGGTGAGACGGTCACCGCTTCCGCATCGGGCAGCCAGCTTCCGGCTTATGCTTTCACAGCCAAAAACGTAATCTGGGTCGCGGGTGTACAGAAGATCGTCCCCGGCCTGGATGCGGCCACGAAGCGGGTGCGCGAATACGTGCTGCCGCTGGAAGACCGGCGCATGAAGAGCACCGGCGCCCGCGGCAGCACGATCGGCAAGATGCTTGTCTTTGAGCGGGAGATATCTCCCTTGCGCAAGATAACGATGATTCTGGTAAACGAGGCGCTCGGATTCTAGGCTTGGAATGCCTCCATGTCTAGCCGCCGTTCTGCTGGCCGCCGCCTTGACCACCGCCCGCGCCGCGGCCGCCGCCAAAGAGCGCCGGCGAGCCGGCTGGCTGGATCTCGATATTCTTGGCCGCGATGCTGCCGTCGGGATTGGCCGTGCCACTTACCATCACCCGCTGCCCGGTGGCAAGATCGGAAGTGGAGCCGCTGTCAAACTTGCCAACCTGGGTTGAGCCGGAAAAATAGGCAGTCTTGGAGCTGCCGTCCGGCATCTTGACGGTAATGCTCTGGCTGTCCTTAGAGATGATGCTGCCGGTGGCGAAGCCGCCGCCGCCCGCGGTCGTGCCGCTGCCGCGCCGAATAAAGTTCCCGCCGCGTCCGGCCAGGGCTAACGGGCTGTTGCTGGAACTGGAGTTTTTGCTCTCGCCGTACTTCATCCCGGCAAAGAACATCCCCCCGGCAAAGACCAGGGCAATGGCGATGACAATCACCAGGACGTTGCTGCCGATGCTTTTTGTTGCCATGTTTCCTCCTTTTATTTTATTCGTACCTTAAAGCTACGATCGGGCTTAAATTTGCCGCCCGGCGGGCTGGATAGTAACCAAAAACAATCCCGATCAGCGCCGACACCGCGAACACCGAGACAACGGAAATGAGCGAGAATGCCGTTGGCTGGCCGATCACATTGGCGATGATCGCGGACACGAACTCGCCAACTACGATGCCGATGGCCCCGCCCATGAATGTGAGCATCACCGACTCCGACAGGAACTGGAGGCTGATGTCGCTCTTCTTGGCGCCGACGGATTTGCGCAGGCCGATCTCACGGGTGCGCTCCGTGACCGTGGTCAGCATCATGTTCATGATGCCGATACCACCGACCAGCAGTGATATGCCGGCGATGGACGCCAGCAGCTCAGTCAGTGTCTTCGTGACGCTGGTGGCGGTGTTGACGATGTCGTTCTGGTTTATGATGTTGAAGTCAGCCAGAGCCGGATTGCTGATTTTATGGCGCTGAAGGAGAAGGTCGTTGATTTGCTGCTGCACCGAATCCATATTATCCTGGCTTGAGGCCGACACGCCTATGGAGCTGACATACGATCCTCCCATAATGAAATGCTGCATCGATGAGAGGGGGATGTAGATGGCGTCGTCAGGGTTGTTGAATCCGGAGCCGCCCTTGGCCTGGGTGACGCCGATCACCTTGAACTGGACGGTGCCGATTCGGATACTCTGGCCAACGGCGGCGGCGCCGGAGCCAAAAAGGTCGTCGCGGGCGCTGGGCCCCAGCACCGCAACCTTACCCGAGCTTGTATTCTCGCCGTCGGTTATGAAGCTGCCGGTGTCGATGGACACGTTATGCACATCGGTGTAGGCGGGAATCGTGCCAATAATCTGGGTGTTGGTGTTCTCTCCCTTGGCGCTCACCTGCTTACGGGTGTCAAGCTCCGGAGCCACATTGGCGGCGCCGGACACCTGGCTGGAGATGGCGTTGGCGTCCGCCGAGGTGAGAGTCTGGGCGCTACCGCGTCCGCTGCTGAAAAAGAAGCCGCCGCCTCCGCGCGTGGCGCCGGGCATGACGATGATCAGGTTTGAGCCGATTGCCTGAATGCGGTCCTGGACGGACTGCTGCGCGCCCTGACCCACCGAGATCATGGCGATTACCGAGCCGATTCCGACGATAATGCCGAGCATGGTCAGCCCGGAGCGCACCTTGTTGCTGGAGAAGAACCAGAACGTCTGTTCGAGCAGATCGCGGAAGCTCATGCGCTCACCTCCGCTTCGCCTGCGGCAGGGACAATTCCGCCTTTGCTGAGCTCGCCAGTCCGGGCGGCGTGGCCGTTGAGGCGGTCCTCCACAATCAGGCCATCCCGGATAGTAATAACTCGCTGCGCATACTCCGCTATCTCGGCCTCATGCGTGATCAGCACGATTGTGCGTCCTTCATTGTGAAGTTGCTGAAAGGTCTGCATGACGATTTTCTCGGTCTTGCTGTCCAGGTTGCCCGTCGGCTCGTCGGCCAGGATCAGCGACGGGTCGGTCACCAGCGCCCGGGCGATGGCGACACGCTGTTGCTGGCCGCCCGAAAGCTGGTTGGAGCGCTTGAAGAAGCTATCCTCATCCAGCCCGGTTTTGATCAGCGCCTCACGGGCCAGCTCTTCCCGCCTGCCGGGCGGAACCTTGCCGTAAAGCAGCGGCAGGCAGACATTGCGGATGACGTTGGCCCGCGGCAGGAGGTTGAAGGCCTGGAAGACAAAGCCGATCTTGCGGTTGCGCAGCTCGGCCAGCTGATCGTCGTCGAAATGGGAGACGTCCTGGCCTTCCAGCAGGAACCGGCCGCTGGTGGGCGTGTCCAGCGCCCCGATAATGTGCATCAGCGTTGATTTTCCCGAGCCGGAAGGGCCGATGATGGCAACAAATTCACCGGCATCAATGCGGAATGAGACGCCTGCAAGCGCTACTGTCTCCGTATCGCCGCTAATGTATTTCTTTGTGATTTCAGTGCACTCAATCATGGCAACCCGGCTGGCCGAGCGCCACTAGCCGGCGCGCTGTATCATCCCGCCGCCGCTGCCACCGAGGCCGCCCAGGCCGCCGCCGGACCGCCCGCCGCCTGGGAAGCCGCCTCCCGAGGGCTGGCTCCTGGGAGCGTTGGGGTTAATTGTCTGCGCCACCACGGTGTCGCCTTCCTTAAGGCCACTGGTTATCTCCGAATCGGTGTCATTGGCGAGGCCGACCGTCACCGGCTGCTCTTTCGGCGCGCCGTTTACCATCACCTGGACATACTGGCTGCCCGCCGTTGACTTAATTGCCGAATTGGGGACAATCAGGACGTCCTGCCTGATCGCGGTGACAATATCGGCAGTGACGCTCATCCCCGGCTTTATCCTGGCGTCGCCGCTATCCAAAGAAACCGTGACGTTGTAGCTGACCACGCCAGAGCTGACCGTGCCGCCGACGTCAATCGCAGTCACCTTGCCGGTGAGGCTGAGGCCGTCGATGGCGTCGAAGGTTAGCGTTGCTTTCTGGCCCAGGGAAACCTTCGGTATGTCAACCTCGCTGACCGTGACCGTCGACGTAAGCGAGCCCAGGTCCTCAATCGACACCGCCGGCGAAGAAGAAGAGCCGCTGCCGGAAGACCCGGAGCCTCCGGACGAACCTGTTCCGCTGCTTCCGGAATCAGACCCGCCGCTGCCGCCTGCTCCACCGGAGCCACCGCTCCCGCCGGACGAGCCGGCGTCGCTGGACGAGCCGCTTCCGCCCGAGCCGGCTGGATCGCCAACCTTGACGTTGACGGCAGTGACGGTGCCATCGATGGGGGCGGTTACGGTGCGCTCGTCGGCCGTGTTCTGCTGGTCCTGATAATCCTGTTGGGCGGCGGCCACGTTTTGCTGGGCGGCGCCCACCGCCGACTGGGCCGCGTCAACCTTGGCTGAATCGGCCGACATAGCTTCGCCGGCAGCCTGGTTGGCCTGTTCCGCCTTGGTCAGGTTTGCATTTGCCTGGTCAAGCTGCGCCTGGGCGGCTGCAATCGCCTCCTGGTCCTTGGGGCACGGATTCTGTGTCGATGACGACGAGCCGCCTGCCCCCCCGCTGCCACCTGAGCCGCTGGAAGATCCGCTGCTGGAAGTTGTCTTGCATCCCGCAGCCTCGTCAGTGCTAAACTGCGCCTGGGCGACGCTGAGCGAGACCTGCGCCGAGTTAACCGCCGCCTGCAGCGCCTGGATATTGGCGCTGGCGGGAGCGCCGGTCTGGCCGTCGGCGTTGTCGTAGTCGGACTGCGCCTGCGCCTCGCTGGCGCTGGCTGAGTCAAGCGAGCTCTGCGCCTGCGCCAGCGAGGCGGAGGATTTGCTGACGTTAGTGTCCAGGGAATCATTCTTGATCGTGAACAGCACCTGGCCCTTCTTGACATTGTCGCCGGGCTTTACGTTGACACTTGCCACCGTGCCCGACACCTGGGCGTTGACATTGGCGCTGTTTCCAACTGTCATGTTACCGCTGCCGGAGACTGAAGCCGCGATCATTCCTCTTTGCACCGGAGCCGTCACATACTGAACCTGATCGCTGCTGCCGCGCGCTTTGGCGTAGGCGTAGTAGCCGCCCAGCAGTACAATCGCTGCAATGAAAATGAGGAAGGCCTTCTTGCGGAGGAGCTTAGAGAGCATATCGGCACCGGCTAAGAAACTGTAAAAAGTCAATCATCTCAGCCAAATTAGCACCTATTTGTAAACAATTTGTAAGCTTTTTGTTAATCAAGTGAAAGAATTAAAACCGGATTTTGGACATTGGATCCTCGATGAAACCCGAAACCGAAACGCGCAACCCGAAACCCGGAAACTGAAACGCGAAGCTTAAAACGCTGTTTCAGCTTGACCCGGCCACGTCGCGCCGTCTTACCAGCGCCGCGGCCACGATGATAAAGACAACGATCTCCAGTGCCAGCACCAGGACCGCCTGGGTGCCGGAGACGATTTGTGATGACTGCAGGCCGCCCGGTCCTCCGCCGCCCCCGGTGACAGTCGTCGCCAGGGATGCAACCAGCGAATAACCGTTTGTGCGCAGGAACGCCTTTGACATATAGTCAAGCAGGGTAATCTCATTGGTGAAGGCGGAGATAATTCCCTCCAGCACCAGGCCATATATCAGGCCGAGCCCAATTGCCAGCGAGGTTCCCCGGGAGAGCACCGCTATCAGGACGCCGAAGCTGCCCCAGACCGCCATAATGAACCAGGCAATCGCCAGCGCCTGCAAAACCTGCCAAGCAGAGGGCAGGTCAATCGGTTGATTTTCTGCCAGGGCTATTAAAAGGCTGGCAATAAACCCGAGCAGAAACACGAGCAGCACGAACGGCACAATCGCAATTGCCAGCGCCAGCATCTTGGAGAAGAAGACCTTCAGGCGGCTGGCGCGCTGGGTGAATGCGGATGTCAACGTCCCCCAGGTATACTCGCTTCCCATTGTCAGGACGCCCAGGATGAGGATGATCGTGCCGCCAAAAAACGGGAAACCGCTCAGAAGGCTGGCGACAAGATTGTGCGGCAGCATTATTGCCAGCAGTGCCGCGCCGCCCCGCTCCCGGAACCTGATGTCGCCCTTGTAGGCATAGTAAGGCAGCACATAGGCAAACAGGATCGTCAGCACCAGCCAGAAGCCAAGCAGGATCCAGGTGGCGACCCGCTTGCGCAGGAGCGTCAGTTCTGCAATCAGGCTATCCACGCGGCTCATCCTCCTCGGTCAGACTCAGGAAAACATTCTCGAGGGAGAGTTTGGCCACGAAAAGCTCGCTCACCTCAACGCCGGCCTCGACCAGCTTCCGGTTTATCGCCGCGGTGCTGGCGGGATCGGCCTCCACCAAAAGCGTGTCCGTGTCCTGCTCGATCTTGCCAACAACCTCCATTTCGTCAAGAAGCTCCCGGGCGCGTTCCAGCGGCGCGGCCCTGACCTTGAGCCGGGAGCCGTGCCGGAGCTCTTCCAGCGGCCCCTCGGCGATGATCCTGCCGTTCTTGATCACGCCGATGCGATCGCAGATCTGCTCCAATTCTCCCATCAGGTGGCTGGAAAGGAACACCGTGCGCTCCCCCCGGCCAAGCTCGCGGATCAGCCCGCGCATCTCCGCCATTCCCGCCGGGTCGAGGCCGTTGGTGGGCTCATCCAGGATAAGCAGGTCCGGGTCCTTTAATAGCGCCGCCGCCATGCCCAGCCGCTGCTTCATGCCCAGGGAATAACTTTTGAACTTGTCCCCGGCGCGGCCAAGCAGGTCGACCTCGTCAAGCGCCGCATCAATGCGGGAATAGGGGGTGCTGGCCAGCCGCGCCAGCACTTTCAGGTTGTCGCGGCCGGAGAGGTATGGATAAAAAGCAGGGGTCTCGACGATGGTGCCGATGCGGCCAAGCGCTTCCGGGGTGCCCGGTTTTTCTCCCAGGACCCTGCATTGCCCGGAGGTGGGGTGCACCAGCCCCAGCAGCATCCTGAGCGTCGTCGTTTTGCCGGCGCCGTTGGGTCCGACGAAGCCGTAGACCTCCCCCCGCTTGACATTCATGCTGAGGCCGTCGACGGCGAGGATGCCGGCCCGGTAGCGCTTCGTCAGCGCCCTGGTTTCAATTACGATATCGTTGCCGTTCGCCAAAGTCTCACCTGCAACAGGTTAGCAGCGATTTGTAAATTAACTGTAATTTTTGCCCCAATCTCCTTTAGAGTATCAAGGCATATTTGTCATTGCCGATCTAATTTATGCACCATCCTGAGATAGGCTCTTTGAGGCTATCTCAAAAGGATCTTTACGGCAAAGGGGGAGGCCGTTTGTTATGAGGACATTCATGCTGCGGAAGTCGATGCTTTATGGATGTTCCGGCGCTCTTTTGGGAGCAGTTTACGCTTTCCTGGCCGTTTACGTCTTTAACCCGGCCGTTGGCGGCAGTCTCGAAAAAGTCCACCTGCTTCTGGCGCCGTTCATGCTGGGCACGCTCGCCTATCTGCTCGGGCGGCACGCCGAAGTTCTGGAAAGGGCAAAGCGGCGTTTTTCCGACCTCACCCATCAGGCCATCACCGAGAGGCACTGGGAAGTCGGCTTTGAGGACGATTACATCCCGACATGCTGGGAAGTCAAGAAATGTGAAAAAAGTGACTGCCCGGTTTACGGCCGTCGTCATCTCCGCTGCTGGCTGGTTGCCGGCACTTTCTGCCGCGGCGAGGTGCAGGGCCATTTCGCCCAGAAACTGGGAAGCTGCTCCAAGTGTGAAATTTATCAAACGGCAATGGCGCATGATCCGGTTGCGGAGATCGGCGAGAATTTCAACAATCTGATGTGGGTGCTGAGAGAGAAGGAAGACATGCTCAGCAACGCCCACCATGAGCTTAAGGGCCAGTACAGTGAACTTGAGCAATTGCACAAAATTGCCAAGGAGATGGCGGATACGGACGGTCTCACCGGACTCAGGAACCATGGCCACTTTCAGCGCCACCTGAAAAAGGAAATCGACCGCGCCTCGCGCTACGGCCGCATCCTCTCACTGGTGATGATCGACCTGGACAATTTCAAGCTGGTCAACGATCAGTTTGGCCATCAAAAAGGAGACACCGTTCTTCACCAGGTGGGCCAGTTGCTGAGCGCCGGCATCCGTGACATTGACTATGCCGCCCGCTATGGCGGCGAAGAGTTTGCCATCATCATGCCGGAGGTGAGCGGCGCCGAAGCGGTGGAGGCCGCCGACAGGCTGAGGCGCCAGATCGAGGGTTTGTACAAGCAGGTTGATCTGCCCGAGTACCAGACGGCGGCCAGCTTTGGCGTCGCCGACTCTCCTGCCTGCGCCACCGACGCCGGCAGCCTGATTGCGGCGGCCGACGGCGCGCTTTTGTTCGCCAAGCGCCAGGGCCGTAACCGGGTTGCCTATTTCAGGGATCTATCCACCACGGAGCTCAATAATGATGATCTGGACAAACTCAATAACCGGCTGGGCGGCGCCGGCTTCAAGACGATTCAGGTGCTGGCGGCCGCCGTTGACGCCCGGGACGATTACCCGGAAAAAACAAGACAGCAGCTGTCCCGCTTTGCCGCGGCAATGGCGGGGAAGCTTGATTTCAAGCAGGACCAGGTCGAGGCTCTGGACTTGGCGATCAGGCTCCATGACATCGGCAAAATCGGCGTTCCCAGCAAGGTGCTGAAAAAGAAGGAGAAACTGCTGCCGGAAGAGCTGGCGTTGCTGCGCAGGCACCCGCAGATGGGCAAGCAAATTCTGCAGGAGGCGGCCCAGATTCGCGACCTGGTCGCGGCAGTTCTTTACCATCATGAGCGCTGGGACGGGAAGGGATATCCGGACGGCTTAAGCGGCGCCCAGATTCCGCTGATGGCGCGCATGGTCGGTATAATTGACGCCTACCGCGCCATGCGGAGCGACCGCCCTTACCGCAAGGCGGCGCTCACTGAAGAAGAGGCCATCGCCGAGCTCAGGAAAGGATCGGGCGGCCAGTTCGATCCCAGCCTGGTCGAGATTTTCATCCAGTCGATCAGGGAAGAGGCAGGAAAAAATCTGCGCCGCGCCATCTAGCCGCCGGTGATTCCTCGCGCTGGCGCGGCCCTGAGAATGGCCTTTTTCCCGCTGCTTCTTCCTGTCCTCTCTCTTTGGCGAAGGCCATCGTTAGACCTATCCCGGCAGGTGCATCCTGCCGTGGGCTGCAGAGGCCTCGCCACTAATTACCTGCCGGATCGGCCCCTAGGTGAACCATTTGAACATACCTGCATTACTGTTGATTGACTTCCACCTTGTTTTTCAGAAGAATTACTGAATATCCGGCAGTTTTTTCTGCCGAAAGAAAATCCTGTCGTCACGTCTCTGGCGCCGGCAGCCGGGACAATCCCGATAACTTCACAGGAACAATCATTGTTAGCGACTGCGCATTTCATCGCTCAAACCAGCGCCACCGGGGAGGACCTGTTCCTCGGGTTCATCGAGACTTTTAATCTTGTTATCGCTTTGGTTGCCTTTTACTTTGCCCTGCGGATCCTGCCGTCCATATCCCGGGATGCGCGCAAACGTTCGTGGCTGTTTTTGAGCCTGGCCGCTATCGCCTTTGCCGCCGCCGAGACGATCGGAGCGGTGAAGGAGATAGCGGACATTGACCTCGAGGTTTTTTATGAATCAACGGAAGCCGTCTTTGTCATCCTGTTCGCTTTTGGGTTTTACAGCCTGTTTACCAGCGAGTACAGCGAAGTGCTCAAGTTGCGGCGCCAGTCCACTGTTGACGATCTCACCGGCTTGTATTCATCTGCATTCTTCCATGCCTATCTCCAGATCCGGGCCGGCAGCTTAAGAAGCGCGGCGTCCCAGCTCACGGTTCTGCTTGCCGCCGTCGATGATTTCGACGATTACCGCAAGGAATTTGGCAAACAGGAAAGCGATTACCTCCTCCGAAAGGTCTCCGGCCTTATCCAGGAGGAGGTGGGCGGGAACGATGTCGTTTCCCGGTATGGGGACGAGCGGTTTTCGCTGTTGTTGGCAAAGGATTTTAACAGCGCCGTCAAGGCAGCCGAGAATATCAGGTCAAGCATCAGGCTGAGCTGCTCCACTTTTGCCGACTCCCGTATCGGGCGCAGCGTTACCGCCTCAATCGGCCTGTCAACTTTTGGCCGGGATGCGGTCAGCGCCGACCGGCTGGTCCGGATAGCCGCCGCGCGGTTAAATGAGGCGGTGGCGCGCGGCCAGAACCAGGTTTACACAGAGGAGGTTGATATGCCGGAAGACTTCTCTAAAACCGGGTGACGCCCTCTTCTTTCACCACACTTCCCAAATAAATTTTTCTCATGAGCCCGGAATCCCAGCATTACATTAATCTCATCTCGCCCTGGATTAACTCCTACGGCTATCTCGTCGCCTTTTTCGGCATGATGCTGGAGAATGCGGGCATTCCCGTCCCGGCAGAGACGGCCCTGATCGTGCTTTCCTTTTTTGCCGGCCAGGGAGTGCTGAAAATATGGCTTGTCATTCCGATCGCGATCCTGGGAGACGCCACCGGCGACAACATCGGTTTTTTCATCGGCAGGTTCGGCGGCCGGCCGCTGGTGGAGAAGTACGGGCGCTATGTCCGCATCGACAAGGGCAAGCTGGATTACATGGAGACCCTGTTCCGGGAGAAGGGTGGCCGCACGGTTTACAGCGCCCACTTCTTCGCCACCACCAGGATTACCGCCGCCCTGATTGCCGGCATCTCGCACATGCCTTACAAAAAGTTTGTCGCCTTCAATCTTGCCGCCGCCGCCTCTTTCGTCACTCTGGTCGCTATGGTCACTTATTATTTTGGCAAGAACATTGACGCTGTGCTTGCGTTTTTTCATATTTTCAGGCTGGCCGGTTTTGCCGTGATTGCCCTGATCGTGGTCACCTTTCTCGTCCGCTTCTATCAGAAAAAAAAGTACATCCACAAGCATCTGGGCATCAAGCTGATCGCGGGCACCGTGATTGCCACTTCCGCGATCGGAATTCTTTATTACGTTGTCTGGACCGGTTATTTTTTGGAGAAGTAAAGATCGATGCCATCGAGGAGGGCGGCCGCCACTTTCTGCTGGTAATCAGGCGATCCCAGTCTGGTGTCCTCATCAGGGTTGGTCAGGTAGCCCGCCTGCACCTCCACGGCGGGGACATTGGACCAGTTAAATTCAGGATAGTCGCTTCTTTGATTTATGCCCTGGTTGAGCGCGCCCAGGTCCCTCACCAGGAAAGACTGGATCGTGAACGCGGCGGTACTGCTTTTCCGGTAGATATCGTCGGTCCAGCCGTACACCAGCGCCGGCGCCGCCGTGCTTACCCCCTGTTTGGAGTGGTCGTCCGATGATCCTACGTCGATTGCGACCAGCAGGTCGGCTCCGGCCTGATTGGCGACGTTGGCGCGGTCGCGGCCGCCGCCGTAGTAGACATTGCCGGTCCTTGTCATGACGACATCGGCGCCCTGCGCCTGAAGAAGCTTTTGCAGGTCAGTGGCTATGTCAAGGTTTACCTCATAATCCTTGATGGCCGGGTTGGCGCCGCTGATCCCCGGAGGGCCCATTGCCACAGTCCTGGTGGAGCCGGGTCCCACATCTTCCGTCTCATCATTGAGGTTGGAGGCCCGGGCCGGGTCAAGGCAGATTACCGTTCCGGATAGGTCGCGGGTGATGGGGATCTGGACCGGCGCCGGCGCTTGTCCGGAAGCGCCGGATTGCCTGTCGCCGGGAGAAGGAGCAGCGGCTTTGGGCCTGGCGGCCCCGTCTCTTGACCTGACGATCATTAGCGAAGCCGCCGCCGCTCCCGCCAGAATTATCACAATCCCGATAAGAAAAAACGCCCTGCGGCGGCGGAATTTCCTTTCAGGTCTTAATGTTTTGGCTGGAAGCTGCTCGTAGTTCAATGGAATCAATCAAAGAGATTGGATTATTGCAAACCGGGTTACATTTTATAGGCTACTGGCCGGCCAATTTCAAGCCGGCTGCGGCGGCAAACCGCCTTGCCCTGCAACCTGGTTTTATTCCCGGCCTCTTTTCTTTTGATAATTCGGCCGTTTTTTTGTAAAACGCGGAGCGTTATTATGTGAAACGTGAAACGCGCGTCAGGGATGCAGCTTTAAAATCACCGGGCGGCGCGGCGTCTGGCTGAAATCGAAATCATTGATCAGGTTTCCCAGGGCGGGATTGTCCTCGCGCACGTCCGGCCTCGGGTCCGGGCGTCCGTCGGTTGCCGGGTTAAGCCTCTGGCCGCCCAGAAAATCGTCTTCAATAAATTTCAGGTAGGCGTCATGGCTCAATGTCTGATGATCGATATAACCCTTTTTGGCGTAGGGGCTGATGACAATGCCGGGGACGCGGAGCCCGTAGCCGTTTTGATCAATCGAGGGCGGAACGGCATGGTCGTAAAAGCCGCCCCAGTCATCCCAGGAAAGGAAAATAGCGGTGCTGTCCCAGTCGGGGCCCTCCATGATGGCGTTGATGAGGCCGGTGACGTAAGCCTGCCCTTTGCTCACCAGCGCCGGCGGGTGCTCGCTGACGGCGCCGGCCGGGTCAATCCAGCTTACGGCGGGCAGGGCGCCGCTCTTAGCTGCTTTGAAGAACTCGGTCAGTGATTTTATATTTCCCATCTGGCCGTCCTGCTTGACCGTGTCAAAATAGGGGAGGGGATTCCAGATGCCGGGCGTCTTTGAATTTTGCGGCACCTTGGTGCACGTCATCGCCGAATCATCTTCACAATCGGGCTCGGTGCCGTTGTAGACGTAATAGGCCCAGGAGACGTTTTGCGCATGCAGCAGATAGGTGAGATCTGTCCAGGCGTAGTCCGGCGGGGCCACCTTGTTCGCGGCGTTCACCAGCTTGTTTTTCAGCGGCTCGGGAATGTTGGCCGACTTCAGCTTTGCTTCACATTGGTTCATAAACTGGCTGGCGTTCTGATTCAGGTTGCAATTCCGGGCAATCAGGGACTTTAACTGCTTGGCCGTATCCGGGCTGATGCCAATGGCGTCCAGAGCATTTTGGCATACCCTGGCGCTCCCCTGGCTGCATGCCTTGATTATGTTGTTTCTTACTTTGCTAAAATCGGGCGGGTTTCCGGGTCTTTGCAGCGCGTTCACACAGGACTGCGGGTCGCCGGCCCGGCTGCATTTGGCCGACCATGCCGACACCATGAACAGGTGGGCCGGCAGGCTCCAGGAAGCATTTGGCTCAAACATGCGATCCTGGAGGACGAAATCCTTTGCGTATTTCCAGTAGTCGGGAATCTCGGCATCGGTGTGGTAGCCCATCACGTCCGTTTTAACGCCCGCGGCGCAAGCAGGGTCGAATGCGGCGCAGTTTCTTTCCGCCTTTTCCGCCTGGCCGACAAAGCCGTCCATCCTACCGTCGTCGATATCCGCGGTAGCGTTGACCTGCCCATGAGGCCCGCCCGTGTTCATGTCGCCTGTGTCATGATACGGCCGCACGCAGCCGCCGTTGGCGGGATCGGAGACACAGGCGGCAGGCTGGCCGTCTTTCATCGGGATGCCGTCGGCGCCGGGGAAGGTGCCGAAATAACTGTCAAAAGAGCGGTTTTCCTGCATGATGATCACGACATGCTTGATTTTGTGGATTCCTGTTGCCGCCGGCTGGGCCACGGTCCGAGTGTTTGTATTGGCAGCGGTTATGCCGGCCGGGCTCCCTCCTCCGCCACGCACGAAGATTAGGTAGGAAGCAACGCCGGCCGCGGCTAAAACGATTACAAGAAGGGGGATCCAGACCAAGGGTTTTCTCAGGCTGCTTGGGATCATCTTACAAACCATCCGTTTATCAAATAAGCGGACGAACGGCCCGCGCTGCCGGCAGTTGGTCTCGCCGGGTAATTGAAAGAGCCGCGCCACGCTGGAGCGGCTTTGCAATCACCCCTCTGTCTTGTTAGATTTTATGTGACGACGATTTCTTTTTAAACGTGCATTTTCAAGATCCTGCTCAGAAAGCATCGACCCGGCTCGCAATCGCCATGGCGCTGATTGGCGTCCTGCCGTTATTCCTGCTTGCCAGTGGCTGCGGCAGTTCCTCCGGCTCCGCCGGCAACACCCGAACGTCGCTTCCCAGCGGCGAATCGCGACCGTCCCCGGGGGTTGTTGAGGCAATCGCCGACTTGGGCGCAACCGTTAACCCCAGCGGCCAGCCGGCGCCGGCTCCCCGCATCGCCGAGATCGACAGCGTATCGATATCAAAAGAGGGGCAGAACCTGAAGTTTACCATGGATGTCGCCGGCAGCCTCCCGGACACGAGGCCGGCGGACACCGCCGCGGTGGAATGGGGGTTCCTGCTTGACGTAAACGGCGACGGCAAGCCTGACTGGGGCATTTTTGCCAGATTTCCGAATCAGGACAACTGGTCCTGGGGGCTTTTTAACGAAAGTGCCAAGACGCAGTTGGTTGGCCAGCAGTTCCCCGGGGCGTTCACCCACTCGGGGACGACGCTGACTTTGACTTTAAACGAAGCGGCGATTGGTTCGCCCAAAAGTTTTAAGTGGGTCGCTTACACCGACGACGTAGCCCGGGCTTCCACGAAGCAGAATGTGATCCAGGCCGGCGCCCACGTCCCCCACGACGCCTGGCCGCTGGGGAAAAGCTGGATGGTTTACCCGTAAAAGCTGAATCCGGCTGTTCCCTGCATCATTTTTAATCTTGGCAGGGCATATCATTCCTCTATGTTCCTTTGATGTTTGGGTAAAAATTGTCTCCGCCGTATGGGCGGTCTGGTGGAGGTAAAAACATTCTCCAACGCTGCCCACACCATCCCCGCCAACTCCGTCTCATCCCAGCGGGTGCTCTGGAACGGCTACTTTAATGAGGTATGGGGGACACCGTAACGTGCGATTCTTCGATGAGATCAGGCGAAAAGGGCGGCCCGGAGGGCCGCCCTTTTCGCCTTTACTGCCTCGACTGAGATTTATCACCGGCCCCGACAGGGCATTTTTTCGCTTTGCTCTTAATCTCATCGTACTGAATTTGCTAAAGATTTTATTGCTGATGCCGATGATCAACCGTCTCTGAAAATTGATTTCAAAAAGGTTCCAGGCCAAAAGCTGACGTCTCGTTTCTGAGCGGTTAGGGGGGATCTCATGAGCGCAAGACCAGCAGGTTTGTTGCGATGCCTGGCATGGGCGTTTGTTGCTTTATCCCTAAGTGCAATTATTATATTAGCAGCGATTTTCCTGCCGGCATCGCCTGCTGAGGGAGCACAGTCGGCCGACTGGGTAACGGTTGCGGGCGCAATCGACAGTTACATCCACAGTCAGTATGCATCTACTGATGATGGCGAGGCCGGGTTCCTGATCACCCCCGATCAGCTGAAGGCGCGCCTTGATCCGCTGGGCAACAATACCTTCCTGGGGGAAGGGGCTGATGTCGCCAGCGCCCCCGTGCTGGTGGATACCCTTTCTGGTTGGAACGGCATGATTCCCGACACCTCCATGGCCGTTACCGCCAACAATAATGCCGTTTTGCCCGCGAATGCGCAGCAACTTGCGGCTTTGGTCCAGGCCCACAAGAACGCAGGCATGAGCACCGACATCATCACCTATTGCTGGACCGGCCATGTCTCCAACAGAGTCGCCATGGCCTACGGCGCCATGGCTCAGGCAGGTTATTTCGGCAGCGTTACTCCCAAGGTGTACGTGCTCAAGTGGGGCCGGATGGGATGGAATCACAACGTGGTCACTTCCATGGGCCCGTCTTATCCTTCTTCAAACGGCAACCGGCCCTATTCCACCACAGCTTTGACTCCGACCTTGGGCACGCTGCCGAGCGCAGTGCCGGGCGGCTGCAACGCCACCGGAGCGCCGGCAGCTGACGGCTACACATACCCGGCCAGCAACGCCGGCCTGGCCGAGTGCGCCGGTCAGTACGCTGATATGCATGTGAACCCAGGCCTGTCGGCATGGAGTGCGACTAATGACGCAAGCTATCAGCCTGTCGACTTAAGGAGCACAGTAGACTACTACCTCGGCAGCGGCCCCGGCAGCGGCGCTGGTCTCCCATACGCTTTTCAAGACCCGCTTAACACGCTATTCGATCCCACAGGCGGTACCTACGGCAACCTGGCAGAATTGAGCACTGTCAAGCAAAATATCTTTTATAACCGCACGCAGAGCTCGGCGCTGCTTGCCGCCACGGGCGCCGCGATGCTTGGCTATAACGCCGGCTCTATCCATTTTGGCCTGCCCACATGGAATGCTGCCTCGCCGCCCAACTGGCAGGAGCAGTTCGTTGTCCCAAGCAACGCTTATCCCTGTCTGGGCACATCTCCCTGTAGCGGCGCCGAGACCACTGACACTACTGCGCCAACCATCATGGTTGGGCCTTCCGTCAGCGGTGTTACCGAAACATCGGCCACGATTTCCTGGACTACCAGCGAGCCCACTACTGCCAAGGTTCAGATGGGGACCGCGTCGGGCGTATACACGATTACCAACAACAGCACCATTTTGCATGCCGATCATTCCGGCGCCAACGCCAGGACAATTACCGGTCTGTCACCATACACGACCTACTATTACAAAGTTACCTCTTACGACGATAACGCCAACTCGGCAAGCAGCTCGGAGGGCACTTTTCAGACACTTGACACAACGCCGCCTTCAGTTACCAATGTTCAACCCGCCGGCTCGGTAACCACCGCTTCGCCCACCATCAGCGCCTCTTACGCTGACTCCGGCTCCGGCATAAACGCCGCCTCGGTGTCAGTCAGCCTGGACGGCAGCCCGCTTTCGGGCTGCACGGTCAGCGCCACCAGCGTCAGCTGCCCGGCCGCGGGCCTCAGCCAGGGAAATCACACCATCAGCGGCTCAGTGGCAGATAACGCCGGCAACCAGAGCCAGGTCAGCGGCAGCTTCTCGGTAGACTCCCAGGCCCCAACTGTCTCCGCCGTTACTCCGGCCGGCTGGGTAACCACCGCTTCGCCCACCATCAGCGCCTCTTACGCTGACTCCGGCTCCGGCATAAACGCCGCCTCGGTGTCAGTCAGCCTGGACGGCA
>JAJYLW010000003.1:0-7717 GCA_021787475.1 Actinomycetes bacterium | reverse complement strand
GCCCCAACTGTCTCCGCCGTTACTCCGGCCGGCTGGGTAACCACCGCTTCGCCCACCATCAGCGCCTCTTACGCTGACTCCGGCTCCGGCATAAACGCCGCCTCGGTGTCAGTCAGCCTGGACGGCAGCCCGCTTTCGGGCTGCACGGTCAGCGCCACCAGCGTCAGCTGCCCGGCCGCGGGCCTCAGCCAGGGAAATCACACCATCAGCGGCTCAGTGGCAGATAACGCCGGCAACCAGAGCCAGGTCAGCGGCAGCTTCAGCGTAGAAAGCTTGGTAACCGCAGTGCAGCCCAGTGGCGTAATTGCTAACAATAACCTAGTTATCAAAGTATTTTTTTCCAATTTAGATCCGGAGATTGTTCCATCCTTGACGAAATTGAATCTTGATGGCGCAGCGCTAACCGATTGTATTGCTGCTTCAACGGATGTCTCCTGCCCCGTCTCCGGCCTTGCTCCCGGGGTTCACATCATCAGTGGCTCGGTCTCGGATACTGCCGGCAACAGCTCGCCGATAAGCGGAAGCTTTACAGTTGAAACAGGCGCCCCCTCCGCCAGCAACAGGGATTATTACTTTACCTGGTACGATAATCTGGAGGCAGACAACTGGCTGCTACTGGCAAACCCCGGCTCAGCCGCAGGAGATGTCTACTACAACCTCTCAGTTGGCGGCCGTCCCATGGACCTCTCCGGGTACGGAGGCGGCAGGGTGGCCCCCGGAAAGAGCATCACCCCCAGCTTCGCGGGCCTGATGGCAGGCCTGGTCAAGGCCTCGGCAAGCGGAGCAGGCATCGTCTCGGAGCGCACCCTCTGGCCCAAGGGCGGAAGCTCCCTGGAAGAAGTCCTGGGGACGGAGGAGAACAATCTCTCCAGCGATTTCTTCTGGCCCTGGTACGACCAGCTAAGCCCCGGCTATAAGAACTGGGTGCTTGTCTCAAATCCGGGAGCAAGCACCGTCTACTACCAGGTAACGATTGCTGGCAAGGACCCCGGCCCCGGCTCTTCCGGATCAATACCCCCGGGAAAGAGCATAGCGCCCACCTTTCCCGCCGTCATGGGCGGCCCGGTGGAGGTAAAGGCCTGGTCCGATAAAGTTGGCGGCAGCCAGCCTGCCAAGGTAATGGCTTCCCAGAGGGTGCTCAGCGGAGGCGGCTCTGCCTTTAATGAAGTTCCCGGTATTCCTGAAAGTGACCTAACCGGTCATTACTACTGGACCTGGTATGACATGAACTCCCCCGGGGCGTTAAACTGGGTGCTTATCGCCAATCCGGGCGTGAATCACAATGGAAATCCCCAGGGCCCGGTAACGGCAACTATTAAAATAGCCGGCATCCAGGTCTGGTCAGGCAGTATCGTCCCGGGGAAAGACATTACTCCAATCTTCCCGGGAACCATGGGAGGCCCGGTAGAGGTAACTGCCACAGGTGACATTATCGCCACCCAAAGAAGCACCTTTGGCCCCTCCTTTGAGGAAGTCCCCGGCCTGGCCCAGGGAAAGCTTTACTCCACCTGGGACTGGACCTGGACCTGGTACGACCAAAAGAGCCCTGGAGCAAAAAACTGGGTCCTAATTGCAAACCCGCTCCAGGACCAAAGCGGCAACAGAAGCGCTCCGATCTACTATGAGATCGATATTGCCGGCAGCCCGGTAAAGACGGGCGGCCCCATCGCCGCCGGGGCAAGCGCAGCCCAAACCTTCCCCGGCACCATGGGCGGCCCGGTAGAGGTAAGGACCTGGACCGGCAGCCCCAGCCTCGCCCAGGGCGCCCCCGCCAACTCCATCTCATCGCAGCGGGTGCTCTGGAACGGCTACTTTAATGAGGTATGGGGGACATCGTAACGTGCGATTCTATAGATGAGATCAGGCGAAAAGGGCGGTCCTCCGGGCCGCCCTTTTTTTATTCTAAGGCCGGTCTCGCCGCCAAACCTGTTGAATCAGGCTGCGCCTAAACATTTTACAATTGCGTGCCATAATCACCATTGATGGAAGGTAACAAACTTAAAAGAGTCACATATATAGCAATAGCGGCGCTTGTCTTAGCGGCTCTAGGGTTCCTGGCCGGCTGCGGTGGGGGGGATGTCAGGCTTGATAGCGCCGCCTTTCAGCAATACGAGCAAAGCCATTTCGGCTTCTTTAGCGCCTATAAATCCTACCCGTTCATGGATGAGCTTGGCGTGCACTGGGAGAGGCCGCACCCCGGGCCCTTTATTTGGGGGGCAATACAGAAAACCGGGGGTGGGTCGTACGACTGGAGCCAGGTTGACAGTTATGTCAGGAATGCGCAGGCTCACGGTATCCAGATAGTGGCGACAATCTGGCCTTACGCCAATTGGGACCAGCAGCAGTGTCATGTGAAGCTGCCTTCTTCGCCCAGGCTCCTTTTCTTGCCCCAGCTTGGCGAATACCGCGGTAAGCCGTGTGACGCCGATGCCTACCAGGATTTTGTCAAGGCCCTGGTTGCCCGCTATGACGGCGGCCAGGACAGCATGCCCGGCCTCAAATACCCAATCAAGTATTGGGAGGTTGATAACGAGCCCGATGTTGCCGGCGGCTCGCTTTTCTTTAAGGGAAATCCCCAAACAGCGGATTACCTGGAGCTGCTCCAGGAGACCCACGACGCCATCAAGCAGGTTGACCCGGACGCCAAGGTGCTTAACGGCGGCATTGCCTATCTGAATCAACAGGACACCCCTTTCTGGCGGACAATTCTCAGCGGACCGGGCGCCGGCGACATTGATATATTGACTATTCATGCTATCGAAATGGGCACGGACTTGCAGCTTCCCGCCCTCAATCAGCTGATGGATCAGCTGAATTTGCATCAGCCAGTGTGGGTTACAGAGATCCAGTATTTGCAATCGTTTGAGCCATTCCTGCGCCAGTGGGCAGGGCAGGGACAGACCAACACAGGAACTGGCCCCGCCGGTTTTGGCCTTGACATGTCGGCTGGCAAGTTTTTGCCGGGCGGCAGCGGTCCCGCCGCGCTACCCGCGCACAACCCGGCCGCCCTTAGCCTTCAAGGCCTGAGTCAGGATCAGTGGTCTGTTGTTCTGGTGCAGTCATTTATCGAGGCGTTTGGCCGCGGCGCCACGAAACTGTTTTACATTGGCCTGGACAACAGCACGCCAACCGAGCCGAATTCCCTCTTGGTCAACTGCCGGGTGCAGCCCGGTGCCGGTCGTAATGCCCCTTTTAACCCAGCCGACTGCCAGCGGCAAAAACCTTTCTACGCCTACAAGACCATTGTTGACAAACTGGATTATTTTGACTCAGTAAAGCAGCTGGCACCGGGCCAATACCGCTTTTCTGTCCACGGCCGCCAGATTTATGTCCTTTGGGGCAGCCAGAACCTGCCCGCTGAAATTAAAGGCAAAGTAAAGGTAACTGGCATCTATGGCGCGGAACATGAAAGTGCTGCGGCAGCTATCAGATTGACGGGCGCGCCGATTTATGTGGAAATGGAAGAATGAGCTGATGTGCAGAGCTTTACCCTTTAACCGCAGGGCGCAGAATTCTGCGGTGTGGTTGACGTATTCCAGCCCGCCTGATACGAAGGAGAGAATATGCCGGATAATGAAACAGCTTTGCTGATAATGGATGTGCAGGAAGAAATTGCGGATCGTTATGCCGGCGGCGATCTGCTTGAGCGCCTCGGCCGCGCTGCGGCCGCGGCCCGCCGGGCAGGCGTATCCGTTATTTACGTTGAGGTTGAATTCCGCCCTGGATACCCGGAAATAAGCCGACGCAACCGCAGCTTTTCGAGAATCACTGAAAGTCGAGAATTTATCAATTCAAAAGTACATGCGGCGATTGCCCCGCAACCGGGAGACATCGAGATTGTCAAAAAACGGGTAAGCGCCTTCGCGGGAAGCGACCTCGAGTTGGTGCTGCGCGCCAGGGAGATCAGGACTCTTGTGCTGTCCGGGATTGCGACCAGCGGCGTGGTGCTGTCGACTCTGCGCGCCGCCACCGACATGGACTTTCAGCTGATCGTGCTTGAGGATTGTTGCGCAGACAATGACCCCGAAGTCCACCGGCTTCTGACTGAGAAAATCTTCCGGCGGCAGGCAGAAGTGCTCGATGTGGAAAGCTGGGAACGGCGCCTGTTTGCCTGATGTCGCCATCCGGTACCATTTCAGTTTTCCGGGCGAGCCGGCGGTTCTCCGCCGGCTTTGCCATTCGGACTCCTGGACGCAGCAGCCCGGCGCGATTCCCTAAGTGCCGCAAATCCAATGCCCTCCCTTGTCAGAAAGACGAGGCCGTAACCGATGCCGACCGAAGCTTCAATTACCTGAAGCCCGATCCCGAAAGCAAATCCCCGCGAGTAGCTGATGCCGTAGCCGATGAGCGGAATGGCGATTGCCGCCTGGAGCAGGCCGATATTTCCGGTCCAGAGGGGGAGGATGAGGGCAATGTTCATCAGCACCAGCACCAGCCCGGCCGCGGAGAGCGGCACGTTGATATTAAAAGCGCGCATGCCCGTCCAGACCGCCAGCAGCTGGCAGAGCCAGCCGAGCGTCTGCCAGGCAGCCGCGTACGCGCCGCTTCCCGGCGAGCGGAGTGCCGCCAGGCCGTGCCGGGCAAAGGCGACGGCGCGCCGCAAGGGCCCCAGCTTGGCGTCGAGACCGGGATCATCGCGGCGGGCGATGGCGATGCCTGCCAGAAAGAGCGCGGCGCCAAGCGCGATGACGCTGATGAGGCTGGAGAAAGCCCATGCTGGCAGCGGCGCCGCCAGCACCACCCAAACGGCGATGGCGACAGCCGGGATCAGGTCCAGCAGGCGGTAGGCGACTACGGTTCCGATCAGAATGGACCACAGCCCCTGCCGGTTTTTCAGCTTGTGGTGCAGCACCGCCACCCTCGCCAGCTCGCCGCCTCTCCCTGGAAGGATGGCGTTGGCGATCAGCCCGGCCGCAAATGATGAAAGCACGCTCAGGAAGCGGAGCTGCCGCTCGGCGAGCGCCGGGACCAAAATTGCCCACCAGCAGAGCACACGCATTAGCACGGAGATGATGTTGAGCGCCAAGGCGGCGAACACCCACTGCCAGCTTACATCTGTAAACGCCTGGCCAACGCGCGGCCAGTCGGGACCGCGCAGCAAAAGGAGGAGGACAACGCCGGCAGCAGTGATGAGCACGGCCAGCAGGCGGGCGCTGCGCTTATGCGGCAGGCGCAGCCGCTTCATGCCGGGGTGCTTCCGGTTTCTTGTCCTCTTCCTGTGGAAGGTCAAGCAACCTTCTGTAGATGGCCATGAGGCGGAGCGCGACCTGCTCCCAGGAGTAGCGGCTCTCGGCCAGCGCGCGGGCGCCGGCCCCGCAGGCGGCGCGCTTGCTATCATCGGCAAGCATGTCAACGACGGAATCGGCGAGCAGCCTGTCATCGCCGGCCGCCACCAGCCGCCCGGCATCCGGCGCCACGATTGGCCTGTAGCCAGGTATATCGGAGGCAATAACGGGGGTGGCGCAGCCGAACGCCCGCGTCAGGACCATGCCGAAGCTCTCGTTGCCAAGCGACGGCGCCACCAGAACCTTGGCAAGGAGCAGCTCCTGTGTCAGCGCCTCGTCGGCAATTGGGCCGAGCAGGTCGATGCCGTCTTGAGTCAACCTTAGCTGGCCGATCAGCCTGCTGACGGCGGGCGGGTCGGCGCCGACAACCCGCAGCCGGGCGCCTGTTTTCACCCGAATGCGGGGCCAGGCGCGGAGGAGCACCTGCAGGCCCTTGCGCGGGTCGTGACGGCCGACAAAGACGATCCGGTTTGAGCGATGCCCGGCATCGACTTCCGGGGGCAGCGGCGCTCCATTGGGGATAATTACATAGTCTCCGGGGAAGAAGCGCTCGGCGCTCTCGCGCGCCACCTGCGAGACGGCGATGCGGACATCGAGCCGGTCCAGCAGGTTTCCGTAGAGAGCTTTCGCCAGGCCAAGCAGCGGCAGATCTCCGGAAGCGTGAAAGGTGCCGACAAGCGGCACGTTGGCGGCTGCCAGCGCCGCCGCGCAGGGAAGCGGCATTGCCGGTTCGTGCAGATGGAGAAGATCAAAATCTTCACGGGCGAGAATGCGGCGCAGCCGGAAAAAAGCAGCCGGGTTGATGATAACGTTCGCCAGCGAACCATTGCTGGGGACGACCACTGTGTGGCCGATTGAGATGATGTCGTCAGGCAGGCTGCCGTTCCTTCCCAGACGCACGTGCAGCAGATGCGTCAGCGGGCCGTGCGGGTCATGCCCGATGATGGTTCGCGTCTCGATCCCGAACTGCCGGAGCGCCCGCGCCTGCTGCTCGGCATGTTCGATGACGCCGCCGTGATACGACCACGAATAGGGAACGATGATGCCAACCTTCAAAAAGCTCTCCTTGCGCCATGTCATTCATAGTCACTTTTATGCGCCGCTGTGATTATCCTCTTCCGGCCAGCAGTGGCCGCCGGGACGGTCGTGCCTGTTGCGGCGCTTTTGCTTGGATAATTACCCGTTTCGACGCCATTTCGCACCGCCCGGATCACCCGAAGTCAAGCGCACCGCAAAGAATGAATCGAGAACGCCAGTGACAGTTGAAAAAAACACTGCCAGGTATAGGACCAAGTTTTTGTTAAAGGTGACTAAACAGATTCAGACGGTAGTCGAAGTAAGCCGAGAGGACGGTTGCATAACTGTCGGGCTCAGTCTGGAAGGAGACATGCAAATGAGGCCGCCGGGAAATCATTTTCGAGGACTTGGAAAACCGGGTTTGAGGGAAGCCTTTCTGTTGCTTTTCTTGCTGGGAGCAGCTTTGTTTCTCCCGTGGCCACTGCCTCGGCAAGCGGAGTGACCGCGCCAATCACACTTCATATAAGAAATGCCGTTAACGGTCAGGACTGCACCATAATCGGCGCCTGGAATTCTGCAACTTTGACATGCACGCTGATGTATGATGTACAAATGGCTCCGGGCGTTGGTGACGGCAACCACATCGACAGCGATGGCATCACGCTTGACGGCAACGGTCATGCAATAACCGGAAACAATATTGCTGGCTCAAACGGCATTTATCTGTCTGGCGGGACCGGCGTTAACATAAAAAATTTCCGGAATGTGACCAATTTCCACGACGGAATATATCTTGCCGGTTCTAGCAATAACACCATATCTGGCGACACTTCTTACTCAAACGGAAATAACGGCATAAATCTTACCTCGGCCAGCAACAATAACACTATTTCCGGCAGCTCTTTTGGTATCCATGACATCGGTATTTAATGTGCAGCTTTCCTGGTACTGGTCCCAGGCTCCCACCGAGTTGCACTCGCCGCCGGTGCTGTTAATGGTTATCTGGTGCGAGTAGGCGCTGTAAGTCGCAGAAGCGGCGGCCGGAGCGCCGCCTGACATGAGCGCGAGGGTTAAAACCGCCAGGAGGGCAAAAGCCAGACTTGCTGAAAAACCAAGAAGCTTCTTACCTTAAACCCGTTTGAATCTCCCATTACACCCTTCACTCTCCATTTTGTCAGGTTTCCACCTGCTTTTAGTCAAACTCCTGAAGATACGCCAAATTATGCGCAGGCGGCAAAGTGAGACTGCTTACGGTCCCGCAGGCACCGTCACAGAGCACTGCCAGTTGGCGCACTCGCGGGTCAGGTCCTTCACGTTATCGTGTTTTACCAGGAGGGGCTTGGCGTAGGTCTTTAAATTGTCTTTTGCTTTGCTCACGGACTCTTGCTCCTTTCAGATGCAATGGTGGCAAGGGG
>JAJYLW010000020.1 GCA_021787475.1 Actinomycetes bacterium | reverse complement strand
GCGCCGGCCTGCGGCCGGCGCCCCCCATCACACAGGCGGTTAGCCCGCCTTTTTTATTTCATCAGGAACGGGATGATCAGCAAGGCGACGATGTTGACCACCTTGATCATCGGATTGATTGCGGGGCCGGCGGTGTCCTTGTAGGGATCGCCGACGGTGTCGCCAGTGACCGCCGCCGCATGGGCGTCGGAGCCCTTGCCGCCGTACTCGCCGTCCTCGATCAGCTTCTTGGCGTTGTCCCAGGCGCCGCCGCCGCTGGTCATCGAGATGGCCAGGAAAAGGCCGGTGACAATCGTTCCCACCAGCATGCCGCCCAGCATCTCGTAGCCGTAGTAGCCATAACCAAAGAGGCGCGGGCCCACGCCGATGACGATCGGCGCCAGGATCGGAATCAGCGCCGGCAGCATCATTTGCTTGATGGCAGTCTTGGTGACAATATCAACACACCTGCCGTACTCAGGCTTGCCGGTGCCCTCCATAATCCCGGGGATCTCCCGGAACTGGCGGCGCACCTCTTCAACCACGCGGCCGCCGGCGGTGCCGACGGCTTCCATGCACAACGAGGCAAAGATAAACGGCAACAGGCCGCCGATGAAGAGGCCGACGATGATCGACGGCATGTGCAGATCAAACGACAGGGTTGCATTGGCGGCCAAGGAACCAATGTCATGCAAGTGATTTAACAGGTCCTGGTAATACGAGGAGAACAGCACCACCGCCGCCAGCGCCGCGGAGCCGATGGCGTAACCCTTGGTAACAGCCTTCGTCGTGTTGCCGACCGCGTCAAGCGGATCGGTGACGCCGCGGACCTCTTCCGGCAGCTCGGCCATTTCGGCAATGCCGCCGGCGTTGTCCGTGATGGGGCCGTACGAGTCGATGGCGATGATCATGCCTGTCATCGACAACTGCGCCATCACGGCAATGGCGACGCCGTAAAGGCCCGCCGCCCAGTTGGCCGCCACGATGCCGCCGGCGATAACGATCACCGGCAGCGCCGTTGACTTCATGCTTACCGCCAAGCCGGCGATGATGTTGGTGGCATGTCCGGTCTGTGACGCGGAAGCGATGTGCTTGACCGGTTGATATTTTGATGAAGTAAAGTACTCGGTGATGACCACGATGCCGCCGGTGACAATCAGGCCGATGATGGAGCAGAGAAACAGCTTGTTGACCGAAGAGTTAATTACCAAGGCCGCATCTTTCATCATCCACCGGGTAATGAAATAAAACGCCGGAATGGCAAGAATGCTGGCGGCGAGAAGGCCCTTGTACAGCGCCCCCATGATGCCTTCATTCTTGCCGAGCCGCACAAAGAAAGTGCCGATGATCGAGGTGATAATCGAGGCACCGCCAAGAACCAGCGGATAAAACAGCGCCCTTGACTGAAAGCCTGCGTAAATTTGGCTATTGAAAACCAGCGAGCCCAGCAGCATCACGGCGACGGCGGTGACGGCATAGGTCTCGAACAGGTCGGCAGCCATGCCGGCGCAGTCGCCGACATTGTCGCCAACGTTGTCGGCGATAACCGCCGGGTTGCGGGGGTCATCCTCGGGAATGCCAGCCTCGACCTTGCCCACCAGGTCGGCGCCGACGTCGGCGCCTTTGGTGTAGATGCCTCCGCCCAGCCGGGCGAAGACGCTGATGAGGCTGCCGCCAAAGCCGAGCCCGATCAGGTTCTTCACATCGGCGGCGTCGCTGCCCATGGCGGCAAAGTAGGCGGAGATGCCCAGCAGCGCCAGGCCGACGCAAAGCAGGCCGGTGACCGAGCCGCCCCGGAAAGCAACCTGCAGGGCAGGCTTGATGCCGCCCCGGGCCGCCTCAGCGGTGCGGACATTGGCCCGCACTGAAACCATCATGCCGATGTAGCCGGTCGTGCCGGAAAGGATCGCACCAACTAAAAATCCAACTGAGGTCTTGACGCCAACATCCCAGCCTGACTCCAGGCCCAGAAATACCAGCAACGCCGCAAATACAATTATGCCCACCATAGCGATCGTACGGTACTGCCGGTTGAGATAAGCCTTGGCGCCCTCCTGTATCGCCCCGGCAATCTCCCTCATTTTCTCGTTACCGGCGGGCAGTTTCAGCACCCAGGCGATCAGCGCGGCGCTGTAGGCAAGCGCCGCCAGGGAACAGATAATGGCAATCGCAACTCCGTGGTTATTTAACAAATCGGCCAAATTGAATACCTCTCTTTCTTTGCGGGGATTCCCGGTAGAGGGTTAAGCGCGCCCCTTTGGCCCGCCGACGGGGAGCGTGTAATAAAACTTACAAACCGGCGAAATTTATATCAGATTGGGGAAAAAAGGTAAATAAGCAGATGCTGGATTCTGGATTACGGATGCTGGATAAACCGATTAGAGAAGCTGATAGCTTCAGCCGAACAATTTAATTTTGCTAATGCTCAAAACCTACTTTATTGTCAACGTAAATAAGCAGATGCTGGATTCTGGACATCAGTTTTTATAATTCGGGAGAAATCCTGACGTGGGCGCTGCCGCCCTCCTTGCTCCGCTTCGGCCTTCCTACTGCCAAATCCCGGCAAGCCTCTCGCATCATTATTTTCTTATTATCTTGAGTGAAGAAGATGATCAATATTTATTTCGTAATGTATAATACCGGTATTATTGTCAACAATATTCGCCACAAAGCAGCTCGGGTCGGCAATGAAAAAGCCGTCCAGGACGGCTTCCGAGAATAATATGTATGTTTCAACTTGATCAATCAGGCGATCTTCGGCAGCAACACCGACGATTCGCCGCTTTCCAGGAGTTCCTTGAACTCCACCGACGCCGGGGAAAGGTAGCGGTCGTCGACGAGGATGAGAAAAAAATCGCGCTCGAGCACTACGCCTTTGATGGCGACCTGCTTGAGCAGTTTGCTCTGAAGCTGCGCGTGCACCGCCCGGCGGGAGAGGATGGAAACGCCGAGGCCGGCCTCGACGGCAGTCTTGATCGCCGACGAGTTGCCCAACTCCAGGGCGACGTTCAGCTCGGTGACTCCTGCCTTCTTGAGCGTCTGCTCGATCACTTCCCGGGTTCCCGAGCCGGGCTCGCGGCTGATGAAGGGTTCTTCCATCAGCGCTCGCTTGGTGATCGTCTTGCCTTCCGCCCAGCGGTGCCCCGGCGCGACAAACAGCACCAGCTCGTCACGCTCCACCGGCACGCTGGTGAGTGACGGATTCTGCACTTCGTGCTCCACGACTCCGAAGGCAAAAAGGCCCGCCAACAGCTGCTCCTCGATAATGCGCGTATTTTCCACCGTAAGCGAAACCTTGACATCCGGATAAAGCTGCTTGAATTTGCCAAGATAAAATGGCATCAGGTAGTTGCCGACGGTTGTGCTGGCGCCCACGTGCAATTCGCCGCCCCTCAGCCCGCGCAGGTCGTCAAGCTCATGGCTGATCTCATCCTCCAGCTCAAGCATCTTCTGGGCTTTTTCATAGAGGATGCGACCCGGCTCCGTCAGCGTCACCCGCTTGTTGCCCCGGTCAAAAAGCGTCACGCCGTAGCGGCGCTCGAGCGCCTGGATCTGCTGGCTGACCGCCGACTGGGACATGAACAGCTCCTCGGCGACAGCGGAAAAATTGCCCTTCATGGCAATGGAACAAAAAGTTCTAAGCTTTATCATGTCCATTAAAACACCTTATGAACTTATTGATATAGACAACTCCATTTAAATATCTTATCATGACTAGATACACGATCAAAGGAAAAACACCTGCTCAAACAAAGTTTGAAACAAATGGACCGGAGTAAAATTGCGCCTGGTCTGGCTGTGGCGCTGATACTGGCGCTGGCCGTCGCTGCCGCCGGCTGCGGCGGCGGGATCCAGCCAACCGCTCCTGCGGCGCGAACGGGGTCTGGAACGGGCGCCGTCACGTACAGCGGCGGCTCGCCCGAGGACGCCGCCAGCTTGCTAAAGGCCGCTGCTGACGCGGTCAAGGCAAAAGTCAGCCCTGACCTGGGCGTCCATTTCACCATGGACTTGACAACGACCACGGTCGGCAAAAGCATATCCTCCCAAGCGGAGGGAGACATGGTCTACCCCGATCGCATCAGGATGACCTCCCAGACTCTTACGGGAGGCCAGCCGCAGAAAACGGATTTCATCATGGTGGGCGGAAATGTGTACGAGCGCACCGGCAGCGGCGCCTGGCAGTCGTCCCCTGCTCCCGTTTCCCGTCCGCTGGGCCTGGCCAGCATCACCAATTACATCGATTACGCGCGCAGCTCCCGCTTCTTCGGCCAGGAATCCCTGAAAGGCGGGCTGAAGACCTACCATGTCCAGATTGACGTGGATACGAAGCTGGAGGCCGAAGAAGCGGAAAAGAATGCCGCTGCCCCCAGCCTGAGGCAAAGCCTGGAAGCGCTAAAGTCGGCGGCCGTTACCGTTGACCTTTGGATAGGAATTGATGATCACCTTATCTATCAGGAAAATGTCAAGTCTGTTAATTCGGCCCAGGCGCTCAACTCACTGATGGAGTTCCGTTTCTCAAACTGGGGCGAACCGGTGCAGATCAAGGAACCGTATTAGTTCAAAGTTCCAAGTCAACCCTTGTCCAAGAATTTAACTTTGAACTCGGAACTCGGGGCTACTTCAATCTGCCTATATCCAGCTGGACTCTCGGAAGATACTCCACCGCCTCCAGGCAGAGGCCCGAGGCGGGCGCGGTCTCTCCGGCCGCCGGCCGGCCGGCGGCCTCAAGTAGCGGCGCGAAGCTCTCCAGGGGGCGGTAGCCGCGGCCGATCTCCAGCATTGTTCCAGCCAGCACCCGCACCATATTGTGGAGAAAGCTCTGCGACTGAATAAAGTAAACCAGCAGGTCTTCGCGGCGAACCCACTCTGACCGGATGATCTCGCGCTCAAAATAGCTGTGCTCGCTGACCGTGGGAGTAAAGGCGGTAAAGTCGTGGCGGCCGAGCGCCAGCGAGGCCGCCGCCTGCATCAGCTCGAGGTCAAGCCGCCCCGGATAAAAATAGACGTAGCGACGCCGGAACGGCGACGGCCAGTGACGGTTGAGAATGGTGTAGGAATATGTTCTTGAGACGGCGCTGCGGCGGGCGTCAAATCCGGGTGGCGCCTGGCTGACGCCTTTGACGGAAATGCCCCCGGGCAGGAGCTGGTTTAATGAGCGCCGCAGCCTGCCGGGCGGCGGCGGCGACTCCGCCTCCAGGCTGGCGACCTGCCCCCGCGCATGAACGCCGGCGTCGGTGCGGCCGGCAACCGCCAGCCTCACCGGCTGCTGCAGGATTTGCGCCAGCGCTTCTACCAGCGCCCTCTCAACGGTTGCCAGGCCGGGCTGCCTGGCCCAGCCGGCGAAATCCGCGCCATCATATTCAATGTCAAGCCGCAGTTTAATAATTCACGATGTCCGATCATTCCCCGGTTAGGCCTATCCCATTGGGAGCAGCCTAATCGGATAGGTTCTTATATGACCTGAGGCGAGGAGGAGGAGACCGCCCGCGTTTCCTGCCAATAAACAACCAGGTCATCAGCGCGCTCAGCCAGGCGAGCCCGGCGCAGATGATCATCACCACCCGGTAAGTTTGCACAAACGAAAGCCGGATCACGTGCCTGACGGTCGCCGCCTTGCCCGGCGGCACGCTGGCGGGAACCTGCGGCCTGCCCCAGCCTGGCCGCTTCGTTTTCCAAATCCTGCCGCATTTGGGGGGAAAGGTCAATGCCGGCGGCGTTGGCCTCAAGCCGGACAGCAAATGTGAGCAGCGCCACCGAGCCCAGCACGGCGATTGCGAGCACGCCGGCAATTCGGGCAACGGCATTGTTAATTCCGGACTCGGTGCCGGCAAAGCGCGGCGGCAGCGCGCTCATGACGGTAGCGGTAAGCGGCGCCACGGTAACGGCCATGCCGAGGCCGAAAACAACCACGGCCGGGAAGAAACTGGTCCAATAGGAAGCGGGACCGTTTGTCAAACCCACCAGCGCCATCAGCATGAAGCCGGCCCCGGCCAGGCCGGGCCCGATCAGCAGCGGCGGACGCGGGCCGTACCTGTCCACCAACCCCCCGGCCCAACGCGACAGGCCCGCCAGGATGAAAGTAAACGGCATGAAGGCCAAACCCGCCTCGGCCGGATTGTAACCCTGCACCTGCACCAGGTTGAGCGGCAGAAAGAATGTGGCAACATTGAGGGCACCGTACAGAAACAGGGTAAGCAGGTTGGCGCCGCTAAATGTCCTCGACTTGAACATGCCCAGCGGCATCATCGGATAGCTGGACCGCCATTCGTAAAACGCGAACACGCTCAAAAGGACCCCGCCGCCGATCAAGGAGCCGGCAACGCCGGCGCTGCCAAAACCGGCTGTCGGGGCCGAGATGAACCCGTATGTCAGCCCCGCCAGGCCAAGTGCGCCAATGGCAGCGCCGCCAAAATCAAGCCGTCCTGCCTGTTCGTCCCTGCTCTCCGGCACCCGGAAATGAATGATAAGCAGCGCCGCCAGCGCCAGCGGCAGGTTGATCAGGAAGACGCCGCGCCAGAATCCGGCGTTGGCCAGGACGCCGCCCAGGACGGGGCCGGCGACGACAACCACGGTAGTCGCTGCCGACCAGGTGCCGATGGCGCGGCCGCGGCTGGCCTCGCCAAAAAAAGCAGTGATGAGGGAGAGGCTGCCCGGTATCATCAGCGCCCCGCCCGCTCCTTGCACAAATCTGGCGCCGATGAGCAAGTTGGTGGTCGGCGAGAGGCCGCAAGCCAGTGAAGAAACCGTGAAAATGCTGATGCCGGCCATAAGGACGCGCTTGCGTCCCAGCCGGTCACCGAGCACGCCTCCTTCGAGGATAAGCGCCGCCAGCACCAGCAGGTAGCCGTTGACAATCCAGAGAAGCTGCGCCCCGGTCGCGCTCATGTCGGCCTGAAGCGCCGGCAGGGCGACGCCAAGCGCGGAGCCGTCAATAAAGGCCATGCTGGACGCCAGGATGGTGCCGGCAAGAACCCAGCCGCCGCGTGCCTGCGCCGCTTGTCTTGTCTGTGGCTTTTGCCGGCGGTTGCTGTTGGGCTGAGGAACGTTGGGGAGGCTCATCCCGTTGCGGTTCATCTCGCCCCGGGGCCTAACGGTATGGCCAGAAATAACTGCTTTCTCCAGCTTCCCACTTCTGGCGCAGCCCGGTGGCCCCCAGATCCCAGTCAGGACGGATTTTGCGGCTGATGGCGCGAAAATCCTTCCTGATCTCCTCCGGCGTGGGACGCCCCCAGTACCAGTAGCCGTTGTAAATGGAATGGACGATCAGCCCCGGCTCCAGCATGATCGTATGCGGGATCATCGGGTTATGATGCGGATCGGTATACTCCTGGATTTCCAGCTCTCTTTGGACAATCCGCTCCATATCTGACAGAAACGGCCAGCCGGCGCCGACGGCGCTGCGCATCTCCAGGCAGCCCCAGCGGTCGTCGGTGCTGATGGTGACGATTCTGGAATAGGAAACGTTGATCTCCGGCTCCATTGCTGCCAGCCACACGTGCTGGCGGTGGTCCTTGGGTCAATAATGGCCGCGGGCCAGCAACAGGCACATCGGGTTGTTTTCCTGCAGTTCCGACAGCCGGTGCACAGCTCCGGTACAATCGGGCAGCTCAAAATCAGGCAGGCGCGCACCAGGGACGATATCCGGCCGCATGGCTTCTCCTTCCAAACCTTAAGGTCATCTCTTCGAATCCAGCCCAAGAGACAGCCTTTTTACCAGGCAGGAAAAGTCTTGCCGGTTAGAGTGATTTCAAAACAGAGTCAACGGCGGCGCGTAAAGTAGCCCCCCCGGGCGCAGGCATGGCAGAGGACGGCGCCGGCGTCATTGACCTCGCGACCATCCTGAACATAGTCGCCACACTTCTCACACGCCACCCGCGAGCGCGGCGGGCCGGGCATGTCCTCGGGCGGCAGGGTCACCTCGACTTCCTCCAGGTCAAACATGTCATCTTCCGGCATGACGGCGTAGGCCTGACGCTGCTGCTCGTACTTGTCGCTTACTCCCGGGGCGTAGCTTGGGGCCAGCTCGCGCGCTTCCTCGCGGGCGACAACGCGCACGGCGCGGCCGCTTTCGAGGTTGACGAAAGTGGCGGCCATGATGCCGTAATCCTTCAGCTTCATTGTCCGTTTGCCGACGCGACAGCCGGTGACGGTCATGATCGCGTCGGCGGCGCAGCGGTCGATCTCGACAAAGACGATGATCTGCTTGCGCCAGCAGTCGGAGAGGGGATCATCAATGCCGACGGCGCGCAGGCCGGCACGGGCCAGCCGCACCCCCAGCACCTGGCCGGGGCAGCTCTCGCCGTGGAAGGCGGCGGCTTCAGACAGATGTTCATGCAAAGACTTCACGGCTTGGGAAATTCCGTTTATCGATCATACGGTTCGCTCAGGAATTTGCGCGGGGCTTCCTTGGATTTGCCGATGGCCGGCCGGCTCCGCTTCGGCCTCCCTACTGCCAAATCCCGGCAAGCCTCTCGCAACAATACATTTCCGTGGTTATCCCGAGCGGTTTGTATGATCTTTATATTTTTCTTGTTGTTTGCGGATCAGAAAACCAATCCACCCGGCTCTTTAAATTACAACTTAATCCGCGAAAAAATACAACCAAAGGCTGATGGCGCCGAAGAACTTCCACTGATAAAATTTTGATTGGGGCGCCCTTGGCGCTTGTGTTGTTGTGTGGTTGATTTATGCCATTATGCAGCGCTTCTCGATGATTATGGCCAATTATGTCATGGGTGCGTCTCGCGGGGGAGCAAGGCTCGCAGCATGACTTAAAGCCTGAGCCTGTAAAACCCGGCTTGTCAGAAGGTGATTTTACGCACGCGGGCATTGCCCCGGTCGGACACATAAAGATCTCCGTTCGCATCAAACGCGAGGCCTCCCGGCTTTTTAAACCTGGCTTTAATTGCCGGACCTCCGTCTCCGGCGAAGCCCTTTTTCTCCCCGCCGGCAACCGTGCTGATTGCACCCGTCGCGACATCAAGTCGCCGGATGCAGTGATAGGAGTGATCGGCCAAGTACAAGTTCCCGGCGCCGTCGACGGCGAGCCCTTCGACGAAGCCGATCCTGGCCTCGGTGGCCAGGCCGCCGTCTCCGGATAAACCCATCTTGCCAAAACCTACAACTGTCGTCATCTGCCCAGTTCCGGCATCGAGGCGCCGGATGCGGTAGTTCCAGCAATCAGCGATGTAGAGGTTCCCCCGCGGGTCGCATGCCAGCGCGCTGGGCTGATTGAACCGGGCCTCGGCCGCCGGGCCGCCATCTCCCGAGTAACCCTTCTCTCCCCTGCCTGCAACTGTCGTAATAACGCCTGTGGCGAAATCAACCCGCCGGACACAATGGCTGTAGCGGTCAGCGATATGGAGGCCTTCCTGCATGTCCAGGGCCAGCGCCCGGGGATCGGCGAGCATGGCGCCGGCAGCCGGGCCGCCGTCTCCCGAGTAACCCTCCTCGCCGGTCCCCGCAAGCGTCGCCACCCGCCCGGTTACGGCATCGATTCGCCGCACCCGCTGATTATACGGATCGGCGACGTACGAGTTGCCTCGGGCATCGATGACAATATCCATGACGTAGCGAAAAACAGCCTGGGCAGCCGGACCTCCGTCGCCGGCATAGCCTCTCTTCCCTGTCCCGGCGATGGTAGTGATCACGCTGCTGGCGCGATCAAGCCGCCGGATGCAATGGTTGAACGAATCCGCAATAAAAAGGTTTCCGCTGGCGTCAAAGGCAAGACCTTCCGGTTTCTTGAGCCTGGCCTCGGCCGCCGGGCCGCCGTCTCCGGAAAAACCTTCATTCCCGTTTCCAGCCACCGTGGTGATGCGCGCCTCTTCGATGTCCATTCGCCCTCCCATGCCTGACCGATTTCGACTGATTGAATTTCAGCCATCGATTCGAAGATGAACCGGTTCTCCCCAATTCCCTTGAATTTCAATCGCCCGTGCTTGCCCGTTTCGAACCTTCTCAGCAGGTAATTCGTGGCGGGGCCCTTGCAGCCTGCCACAGCGGGACGCGGCTTAAAAAAAGGGAAACGCTTTTAGCCCGCCGCCAGCAACCGCCTCACTTGTGCCGAGGCCGGGCTGCTGTTTATCTCGCCGGGCGCGCCTGACTGGACGACTTTCCCGTCAGCATAGACAATCACTCTGTCAGCCATATTCCGGACCTCCCGGAAATCATGTGTCACCAGTACGACGGGGATGTCAAACTCGGCCCTGGTCTTCCCGACAAGCGCCTGCATCTTCAGCCTGACGGGCCAGTCAAGGGCGGGAAAAGGCTCGTCAAGCATGAGCGCATCCGGCCGCCGGATCAGCGCTCTCGCTAGGGCCACCCGCTGCTTCTGCCCCCCCGAGATGCGGTCCGGATAAGCCTGGCTGATATGGCCGAGCCGGAAGAGGCTGATCATCTCCGCCACCCCTTTCTCCCTCATTGCCCTGGCAACTCCTGGAAGCCCGTAGGCGATATTTTGCCTTACCGTCATCTGCGGAAAAAGGGCCGGGTTCTGCATTACGTAGCCAAATCGCCGCTCCTGGGGCTTTGCGTCGACGGCGGCGCTGCTGTCAAAGTAAATCTGCGAGCCGCTGGCGACGCGCCCGGCGTCGGGCCTGACCAGGCCGACAATCATCTGCAGGGTCATCGTCTTCCCCGAGCCAGAAAACCCGAACAGCGCCACCAACTCATTGGCGGCCTCCCAGCCCACATCAAGCCTGAATCCTTTCAGCTGCTTGCGCAGAGTCACCGAGACCCCCATTAGAAGACCCTCTTGCTGAACCTGTTGGCGATAAAAAGAAAAACTGCCGCAATCGCCGTAAACACAAGCACAAGGCCGTTGGCCCCGCTCCAGTTTCCGCCCGCGGCATAGGAATAAATGGCAAGCGGCGCCGTATTGGTGCGGCCGGGAATGTTGCCGGCCAGCATCAGCGTCGCGCTGAACTCTCCCAGCGCCCGGGCAAACGACCGTGAAAGCGCGGCAATCATGCCCTTCTTTGCCAGCGGCAGGACGACGCGGAAAAAAGTGGCGCCCTCGGAATGTCCCAGGGAATATGAAGCATCAATGAGCCGCTGGTCAACGGACTCAATTGCGGCCCGGGAGATCTTGACCATCAGCGGCATCGCCACCACAAACGAGGCAAGCGCGGCGGCCTGCCAGGTGAACATGATTGTCCAGCCGGTAAGATCATAAACCGGCCGGCCAATAAATCCATTGCGGCCAAACAGAACAACCAGGTAATAGCCGGTGACCGTCGGCGGCAGCACTAGCGGCAGCGTCAGGAGGACGTCCAGCATCTCCCTTCTCCGGAACTTTTTCCGCGCCAGCAGCCAGGCGAAAAAAAATGCCAACCGGCGCCAGCATGCAGGTGGCTGCCGTGGCCACCTGGAGCGACAGGCGGATGGGGTAAAATGCGATGCCGTCCATAAGAGCCTGTCCCGTTAAGCCGTTCGTAGCGAGGGCGAGCGAAAAAGCTATTGGCAAGGACGCAGGGGTAAAAAGCCCGCAGTTGTAATGGGGCAGGCTCCAAGGTCCCCGGGCGCCGCCAGCATCGTCAAGGCTGCGCTTCCAATCATCCCGCCACCACGAATCCGTATTTTTCAAACAGCGGCCGGTTTTCCGGGGCGGAGACAAACGCCAGGAACCGGCGGGCCTCGGCATCATGCGAACTGCCGGCGACAACGGCCATTGGATAAATGACCGGCGCGTAACTCTCGGGCGGCGCTTTAAGCAGCACCCGCACATCGGCGGCGCGGGCCCTCGCGTCGGTGACATAGACTTTGCCCGCGTCAACCTCTCCCCGGGCAACATAATCAAGCACCTGGCGGACACTCTCGCCGTAAACCAGCCTGGCCTGCAGCTTTTCCCAGAGTCCGAAATGCTTAAGCGCTTCCTCGGCGTAACGGCCGGCCGGCACCGTTGCCGGGTTGCCTACCGCGATCCTGACGAACCGCTTCTGCGCCAGGTCAGCAAAGGAGCCGGCCCGGTTCCCGGATTTTGCCGGGGCGACAAGTACGACCTCTTTTCCAGCGGGCTGACCAGGGTGTCCTTGATAATTTTACCTTTTTGTGCCAGTTCACTGGTCTCTTTTGCGGACGCAGACGCAAACACGTCCACCGGCGCTCCCGCGGCAATCTGCTGCTCCAGGTCGCCGGAGGCGCCGAAATTAAACTGGACGCTCACGCCGGGATGGGCGGCCTCGTAAGCCTGGCCCAGCTGCGTGAAGGCATCCTCGAGGCTGATGGCCGCTGAAACCGTCAGCGTTGCACCGCTATTTGCCGCGCTGCGGCCGCCACGGACACAACCACCCCCAGCGCTGCCAGCTTCGTTGACATTCCCGTTAATTTCAATACTTCTCCTTCTCCCGGTGTGAACGCTCCCTGCTTTCCCGCCAGTCCGTCCTCCCTCTGGGAAATGAGGCATCCGGCGCAGCCCCGAATTCGTTATGACAAAATTGCATAACGGCCGTGAAAAAAATCAGCCTCGGCGTTGGCCGAATTCAGAGTCGAAGCGCCTGTCAACCATGCCGTTTATGCCCCGCTCGAGGCGCTCGAACCCCGCCAGCAGCCGGCGCGCCTCCGCCATCAGGCTGGCGCCGCCGCCGTGCGAGCCGCCGGTCCTGGTCTCCACCAGGCCTACCCCCAGCCGGGCCTCCATCGCCCTGATGTAACCCCACGCGCGCCGGTAGGAGATGCCCATTTCCCGCGCAGCGGCGTTAATGGAACCATGCCTGTCGATGGCGTCAAAGAGCAACACTCGCCCCCGGCTGAACACCGGCCTGCCGTCCAGCTCCAGCCACACCTTCGAGCGGACCAAAAGACCGGCGGGCCAGATTCTATCTCCTCTCGCCCGGGTCGTCAATGCGGATCAACCTTCTCGATCCTGACGGCGCAGACCTTGTACTCCGCCGTCTTGGCGACGGGATCGTAGGCGGAATTTGTCAACTGGTTCACCGGCGACTCGCGGAAATGAAACGACATGAACACCATCCCCGGCGGCACCCGGTCAGTGATTGTCACCCTGCAGGCAATGGAGCCCCGCCGCGACGTAAATCGCAACGCCTCCCCCTCTGTTGCGCCCAGCCGCCCGGCGTCGGCGGCGTTCATCTCCGCCAGCTCATGGGGCATCAGCGTCTCCAGGTTCTTTGAGTTTCTCGTCGAAACATTATATTGACTGAGCCGCCGGCCCGTGGAAAGGAGGAAGGGGTATTCCTCGTTTGTCAGCTCCGCCGGCTCCTGATGTTCCAGGCCCTGTAGCAGGCCGCGGCCGCGCGGGAAGCACGTCTGGTGCAGAAACGGGGTGCCGGGATGATCGACGTCGGGGCAGGGCCACTGCAGCCCGGCGATGTCCAGCCGGGCGTAGGTTATGCCGGCGTAGGCGGGAGTCAGGCTCCTGATTTCTTCAAACACGGCCTGCGGCGACGCGAATCCCGTGTCATGGCCGAGGCGGCGGGAAAGGTCGCAGATTATCTCCCAGTCGGGGCGCGCCTGCCCGGGCGGCTCCACCGCCTTGCGCACCCGCTGCACGCGGCGCTCGGTGTTGGTAAAGGTGCCGTCCTTCTCGGCGTAACAGGCGGCCGGCAGCACCACGTCGGCGTACGCAGCTGTTTCTGACATGAAAATATCCTGAACCGCGAGAAAATCGATTTTCTCAAGCGCCCGGTGGACATGGTTGGTGTCGGGATCGGTAAGAACCGGATCCTCCCCCATGACGTACATGCCCTTGACGTCACCGCTGAGAACCTTGTCAAACATCTCCGGGATGCGCAGGCCGGCAACGTCGCTCAACCTTGCTCCCCATTTGTCCTCGAACATGGCCATGCCGCCGGCAGCGCCGACCTCGACGTAACCGGGCAGCAGATTGGGCAGCGCCCCCATGTCGCAAGCGCCCTGGACGTTGTTCTGCCCCCGGAGCGGGTTGACGCCGGCATGCTCGACGCCGACATGGCCGGTTACCATCGCCAGGTTGGCGAGGTTCATGACGTTGGCGGTGCCGGTAGTGTGCTCGGTGATGCCGAGCGTGTAGAAAATGCCAGCGCGGCGCGTCTTCGCATAGATCTCGGCGGCGGCGTAAAGCTTTTTCTCAGGGACGCCGGTGATCGCGCTTACCCGCGCCGGCGTATACTTTTTCACCACCGCCCACATCCGGTCGTAGCCCTCGCAGCGCTCGGCGATGAACTCCCGGTCAGCCCAACCCTCATTGATGATGATGTTTATGAGACCGTTGACAAGGGCGTTATCGGTGCCCGGCCGCAATTGCAACCAGACCTCAGCATAGTCAACCATCTCGACCTGGCGCGGGTCCGCCACAATCACTTTTGCCCCCCGGCAGGCAGCCCGCTTCATCTTGTTGCCGATGATCGGGTGGGCCTCGGCGGCGTTTGAGCCAATGATCAGCAGGGCGTCATAAAACCCGACTTCGCTGATGGAGTTTGTCATGGCGCCGCTTCCGAATGATATGGCCAGACCGGCCACGGTGGGAGCGTGTCAGGTGCGGGCACAGTGGTCGACGTTGTTTGTGCCCATCACCACCCGCATGAACTTCTGCATCAGCCAGTTTTCCTCGTTGGTGCAGCGCGCCGAGCTGAGCGCGGCCAGGGCGTCGGGTCCATGGGCGGCCTTGATCTGGCCAAAGCGGGCAGCAATCAGGTCGAGCGCCTCGTCCCAGCTTGCCTCAGTCAGAACCCCATTTTTCCGGATCAGGGGCGTTGTTAACCGCTCAGAGCTGTGAATCATATCAAAATGGTAGCGGCCCTTGACGCAAAGGGCGTTCCCGTTCACGACCGCGTCCGGCGTGGAGGTGACGCCAACGACGCGCCCGTCCTTGACGTTCAGGTCAAAGTTGCAGCCAACGCCGCAGAGCGGACATGTGGTTCTGACCTTCGTGACCTCCCATTCGTGCACGCCCTTTAGCTGAGCATCAACAAGGGCGCCGGTGGGGCAGGCGTCAAAGCAGGAGCCGCAGGAGACGCAACCCGAATCGCCATAGGTGTTCGCCCGCAGCGCCGGGTATTCATCCTCTCCCACCATGTAAACGTGATACTGAACCCGCTCGTCGCAGGTGCGGACGCACTTGTGGCACCTGATGCACCGCTTGCGGTCCAGCTGCAGGATCGGCGAGCCGTCGAACAGCTCGTACTGGCCATGCCTCCCCTTAAATTCCGTTGCGCCCGCCCCGTAACGGATCGAGAGGCGCTGGAGCTCGCAGGCGGAGACGGCGTGGCAGGTGCACTGCAGGCAGCGGGCCGCTTCGGCGCGGGCGTCGCCCTCGCCATAGCCCAGCTCGATCTCGTCGAAGCCGTTGCGCCCGGACGGCGTCAGCTCCGGCATCGGCAAGTGGGCGGCGTCCGAGAGCGGCTTGGCGCCAATGTCAAACAGGCGCGGGTGCCTTTTCTTCAAGCTGGCGGCAGGCGCGCTGCACGCCTCCGCCGGGCTCAGGCCCCGCACGCAAGCATCGATGGCAACGGCCGCCCGGCGGCCGGCGGCGATGGCCTCAACCACGGTCGCGGGGCCGCTCTCGCAGTCGCCGCCGGCAAAGACTCCCGGCCGGCCGGTCGCAAGCGTGAGCGGATCGGTGACAAGAGTCCCGGACTCGTCAAGCTCAACTATTCCCTCCAGACCGCCGGTGACCACCTCCTGGCCAACAGCAAGGATAACGGTGTCGGCAGCGATGGTAAACTCCGACCCATCGACTGGACGCGGCGAGCGGCGGCCGCTGGCGTCGGGCTCGCCCAGCTCCATCCTCTGGCAGATTAGGGCGGCAAGCCTGCCGTTCTCCCGCAACACCGCCATCGGCGCAGTCAAAAGCTCCAGCCTGACCCCTTCCAGTTCCGCCGCCTCGACCTCGGCATTGGTCGCCGGCATCTCCCCGCGGGAGCGGCGGTAAAGAACGGTTACTTCACCGGCCCCCAGCCTGAGGGCCGACCGGGCGGCATCCATGGCCGTGAATCCGCCGCCGACTACGACGGTCTTTCCCAACGGGTTTCCCCAGTTGCCGGCGTTGCTTTTCTCCAGGAATTCAACCGCCGAGTAAACGCTATCGCCGCTGCCGGTGTCAATCAGCCCGGCGGTGGAGCCGCGCTGGGCGCCGAGCGCCAGGTAGATCGCGTCGAAGCCGTCCGCCTCCAGGCTCTCGATGGTAAAATCAGTCCCCAGCCGCCTGTTCAGTTTCAACTCCACCCCCAGCCTGAGGATGTCGCCAATCTCGTCCTCGACAACGTCCCGGGGAAGCCGGTAGGGAGGAATGCCGGCAAGCATCATGCCGCCCGGTTCGGAGCGAGCCTCGAAAATGGTAACCTGGTGGCCATCGAGGGCCAGATAATAGGCTGCGGACAAGCCGGAGGGGCCGCTGCCGACCACAGCCACCCGCTTGCCGCTGGCGGCCGCTGTTTCCTCCGGAATGGCAGACTCGTCGGCTGTTACCCTGTCGCCGGCAAACCGCTTCAGCTGGCAGATGGCCACCGGCTGGCCGTCCACCTGGGTGCGGCGGCAGGCGTCCTCGCACGGCCGCGGGCAAATGCGGCCGATGATGCGCGGCAGCGGCAGGCGCTGCTTGACGACTCGGATCGCCCCGGCGTCGTCGCCGCGGGCAATCGCCCCCACGTAAGCAGGAATATCGATCCGGGCTGGGCAGGCGTTATGGCAGGGCGGCTCACAGTAGGCATTATGATTGGCAAGAAACTCGTTCAGCCGCTCCCGGCGGGTTCCGGCGATCTGCGGGTTCTCGCTGACAACCTCCATGCCCTCGGCGACCCGCGTCTGACAGGCCTTGACGATGCCGCCGCCCACCACCTCCACGACGCAGAGGCCGCAGCGGCCAACGGGGATAAGATGCGAGTCGTCGCAGAGAGTCGGTATCTCAATGCCGTTTGCCCGCGCCGCCTGCAGGATAGTCATCCCGGCCGAAACCTGCAGATGCCGCCCGTCGATAAACAGGCTGACGAAGGGGCCGCCGCCGGAACGGTAATTAGTTTGATATCGTGTCTGATTTGCCATATTTACTCCCGTATGAAGCAGGGCGATTCAGAGAACAAAAAAACCCGGGCGCTCCAAATTGACATTTGGATGGCCCAGGCGCTCGACCGCTTGCACGCGCGCCGGCGGGGTTTTATAAGTTCGCAAGAACCCCGCGGACGCCGGGACGCTCCCCGGTGGTTAAATCCACCTTACGCCAGTTGCGTCTCCTGGAGCCTCTCATTTCACAGGCTCCCGCATGAAGAGGTAGAAATTTACACGAAAATCACGCCATTTGCAAGTGCGAGGGAAAAGAAGGTCGCGGCGATTTGCTAAAGTTTAGGAACCGCGGCGGCGGTAATAAATAACGCAACCCGGAAACCTTGACCTGGAGTCATCCGCTTGCCCGCCGATCCGGCCGCTGCCGGCAGCCTGCCCAAAATCAGGAATCCGGCAAAAAAAACCAAAGAAGTCAACACCATCTGCGGCATCTGCCCGGCCGGCTGCTGGGTGACAGCCGCCCTGGAGGAAGACCGCCTCAAGGGCGTACGCGCCCAGGAGGACCATTTCCTGGGAATGATCTGCCGCCTGGGTGAGCACTCTCCCGAAATTGTTTATTCAAAACACCGGCTCCGGCATCCGCTTAAGCGCATTGGCCCGCCGGGCACATTTGAGTTTGAGGCCGTCTCGTGGGACGAAGCGATGGAGACGATTGCCGGGCGGCTAAAGCAGATCAAGCGGGAGTCCGGCCCTGAAGCTTGTGGCATCTACACCGGCCGCGGCAGCTTCGACCTCGCCCTCTGCGACATCTACCAGCCGAAGGATACTGCAGTGTCTTCGGCATCCAGCGTCCTCTTCCCGTTTGGCTCGCCCAATACTTTTGGCGTCGGCGCCCTCTGCTATGTCGCCTACGCCATGATTGCGCCGCACGTGACTATGGGCGGGATGCTGATCAACATGGACTCGGACCTGGAGCAGGCGGAGCTGATTGTTGTCTGGGGCTCGAACCCGGCGACTGACAGCCCGCCGTTGGCCCACCATCAGATCATGGCCGCCCGCGACCGGGGCGTCGAGATTGTCGTTATCGACCCCAGGCGGAACGGCACCGCCAGGGAGAGCGGCGCCGAGTGGGTTCCGGTCAGGCCGGGGACGGACGGCGCGCTGGCGCTGGCGATGATCCAGACGCTGATAGAAGAAGACCTTTACGACGAGAAGTTCGTCGACAACTGGACGGTCGGGTTCGACGGCCTGGCCCGCTACACTCAGCATTTCCGGCCGGAAGCAGCCGAGGAGACTACCGGCGTGCCGGCAGCAAAGATCCGGGGGCTGGCCCGGCGGCTGGCGGCTGCCCACGGCGCCAGCCCGGTGATGTACACGGGCCTGGAGTACTCTGACAGCGGCGTTCAGGCCATCCGGGCGGCGATGATCCTCTGGGCGCTGGCCGGTCAGCTAGACGTGCCGGGCGGGCGCGTCTTCCGCATGCCGGGCGGCGCTTTTCCAATCAACAAGGATGGGCTGGTTTCCAATCCGAATGTGAAAAAGGCGATCGGCCGCGACCGCTTCCCGGTCTACAGCCTCTACCGGGGCGAATCGCACGCTATCGCCCTGCCGGAGGCAGCCCTTGAGGAGCGGCCCTACCGGATCCGGTCGCTGATCGTGCTGGGCGGCTCCATCATCACCGCCTGGCCGCAACCTGATATCTGGCGGCGGACCCTTGCCAGCCTTGACTTTCTGGTCACCATCGACCGGCAGCTGACCGCCGACGCCGCCTACGCCGACATCGTCCTGCCGGCGACGACGGGATATGAAAATACCTCTTACATGACTTATGGTTCAATGTTCCGCATTCGCGAGCGCCTGATCGAGCCGGTGGGCGCGGCCCGCAATGACCTCCTCATTATGGGAGAGCTGGCCCGGCGGCTTGGCTACGGCCATCTTTACCCGCAGTCGGAGGAGGAGCTGTTAGAGCGGGTCCTCAAAGGCTCGGGCTTTTCCGTCGCCGATGTAAGACGGGCCGGCGGCGCCGTCAGTGCCCCCGGAGGGATGATGCAGTACAAGAAATGGGAAAAGGGTCTATTGCGCGCCGACGGCAGGCCCGGTTTCGAGACCCCTTCGGGCAAGTTTGAGATCGCCTCTTCCATACTGGCCGAGCACGGCTACGAGCCGCTGCCAGTCTACACCGAGCCAAAGGAGGGGCCGCTGGCTCGGCCTGAGCTGGCGCGCCGGTTCCCGCTCGTGTTTAACTCGGGGGCGCGGGTGCGAACGGACTTCCGTTCCCAGCATCACGGCGTGGATGGACTGGCGCGCGAGGCGCCCGAGCCGCTGGTGTCGATCAATCCGGCTGACGCTGCCGCCCGCGGCATCGCCAGCGGCGATGAAGTTTATGTGGCCACGCCGCGGGGACGGGCGCGCTTCCGCGCCTATTTAACGGAAAACATTGCCCCTGGCGCAATTGACGCCAACATGGGCGGCGGCGGCCCGGTGGGGCCAGATGCCTGGCGCGCCTGCAACGTCAACGATCTTACCGACCTTCAGCGTTATGATCCCATCTCCGGGTTTCCCGTTTACAAATCACTGCTTTGTGAGGTAACGCCGGTGAAGGCCGGGCGCGGGAAAAACAGGACCGCCCCGGCGCACGGGAGGGCCCGCGCCCGCGATTATGCTGTTGGGGCGGCGCCTGCGGCGCCGCCCCAACCCGCAACCAAAATAATTTACCTCGACCACAACGCCACCACGCCGCCGGACCCGGAAGTAATGGAAGCGATGCTGCCCTTTCTTGCGCAAAAGTACGGCAACCCGTCAAGCATCCACAGCACCGGCGCCGCTGCCCGCGAGGCGCTGGACGCCGCCCGCCGCTCCGTCGCCCAGGCAATCGGCGCCACCGCCCGCCGGGTCATTTTCACCGGCGGCGGCTCCGAGGCCGACAATATGGCGATCAAAGGGGCCGCGTTTGCGGCGTCCGCCAGCCGGGCGGAGGGACTCAATGGCCGTGGCCACATCATCACCTCCGCAATCGAGCACCCGGCGGTGCTTGCTTCTTGCCGCTGGCTCGATGGTCAGGGCTTCCGCGTCACATATCTGCCAGTGGCCCGCGACGGCCTCGTCAAGCCTGCGGAATTGCTAAAGGCGCTTGCGAATGACACGATCCTGGTCTCGGTCATGCTGGCCAACAACGAGACCGGTGTCATCCAGCCGGTCGCCGACCTGGCGGCGCTGGCGCGCGAACGTGATATCATCTTCCACACCGACGCTGTCCAGGCGCTGGGCAAGATCCCGGTGGACGTCGAGGAGCTTGGCGTTGACCTGTTGTCAGTTTCTGGCCATAAAATCCATGCGCCCAAGGGCGTCGGGGCTCTCTTTGTGCGCAAAGGCGTCAGGCTGTCGCCGCTTGTCAACGGCGGCAGCCAGGAGAGTGGCCTCCGCGCCGGCACGGAAAACGTGGCCGGGATCGCCGGTTTTGCCAAGGCTGCCGAGTTGGCGGTCAAACGCCTGCCGGAGATGGAGCGGGTGGCCAGCCTCCGCGACCGCCTGCAAGAAAGAGCCGGGGAACTGGTTGAGGGCGCGCTCGTCAACGGCGACCCGACCCGCCGCCTGCCCAATACGCTCAACATGACCCTGCCGGGCATGCGGGGCGAGTCGCTGGTGCTGAATCTTGACCGCAAGGGCGTCGCCCTCTCGTCGGGCTCGGCCTGCAAGTCAGGCTCGCCCGACCCCTCCCACGCCCTGCTGGCGCTGGGGCTGACACCGGAAGAGGCGCACTGCTCAGTTCGGTTTTCGCTGGGACAGGGTAATACTGGGGAAGAAATTGACCAGACGCTTAAGGCATTGGCGGAAGTGCTGGAAGAATCAATGAGTGCTGTCCGCTTCACACCTTGCCGATGAATGAATTTATGGCTGAGAACCTTGCCAGACAGAAGAGCGGCGGCCGCTTTGTCGAAGAGTGGCCGACGTCGGTGATCCCGATCGCGTCAGTGGCCCATCCCGGCGCGGCGCGGGCGCTTTCCCAGGTTTCCGCCGCGCAGGCGGCGCTGCCCGAGACTGCCGGCGCCGTCGGCGGCAGCGACCCGCCCGGGCTGGATTTCGCTCTGGCGGTGGCACGGGGCTTAAGCGACATCCCCCGCCGCCTCGACAGCCGCTATCTCTACGATTCCCGCGGCAGCCAGATCTTTGAAGACATCTGCAAGCAGCCCGAGTACTACCTTACCCGCGCCGAAGCTACCATTCTTGCGGCGGCCGCCGGCGACATTGCCGATAAGACTGGAAATGTGACGCTGGTCGAGCTGGGCTCGGGCAGTTCCATCAAAACGCAAATCCTGCTGGATGCCTTCGTAAGCGCATACGGCAGCGTCGACTACCGGCCCATCGATGTATCCGCCTCAATCCTGGAGCAGGCGGAAAATGAGATATCGGCGCGCCTGCCCGCTGTCAATGTGGAAGCGCTCAACTGTACGTACGATGACGCCTTCCCTCACCTCGCCTCGCTTTCCCCGGCAATGCTCCTCTTCCTGGGTAGCAGCGCCGGCAACCTCGATTCCGGCGAGTCAGACCACTTTTGGGAGAATGTATCAACAAACCTGCAGGCGGGCGATTACTGCCTGCTCGGCATAGACATCAACGAAGATCCGCGCTCGCTGCATGCTGCCTACAATGACGCCGCCGGCCACAGCGCCGCTTTTACCAGGAACCTGTTCGCGCGCATGAACCGGGAACTGGGCGCGTCAATCGACACCGGCGGCATTGACCATGTCGCCCGCTACGTGTCCAGGTGGCGCCGGGTGGAGATATTTGCCCGTTTCAACCAGGGGCAGCGGATCGATATTGTCCTGCTCGGCAGCAGCTTCGGCATTGGCCACGGCGAGCTTATCCTCACCGAGGTGGGCCGCAAGTTCCGCCTCCGCCAGATGGTTCCCTACCTGTGCACCTTCGGCCTCAGCGCCGAGCGGATCTACACCGATCCCGGCCGCCGCTTCGCCGTGCTGCTGCTTAAGAAGATCTAGATCAGACGGCCAGAAGATCATCGCCTTCAGCCAGGCGCCCTATGGCCTCCTCGAAAGCCTCATCTTGCTGGAAGCCCACAATCTTCACCTTGCCGTTGATGAAAAAGGTTGGCGCGGCGCGCACCCCGGCTTCGCGGGCGGCGGCGTCCTGCTCGCTGACGGTGGCGGAAAACTCGCCACTGTCGGTGCGGCGCTGCATCTCGTCGGGGTCGATGCCGGCATCGGCCGCCGCCTGCCGCAGGACTTCCCAGTCGCTAATATCCCGGCCCTCGCCAAAATACTGGTGAAAAACAGCGCGGTGAAATTCGCCGCCCCTGCCCACCGTGTTTGCATATTCGCTGGCCTCCAGCGCCCGGCGCGAGTTGGGGGCGTAGGCGGAAAACTTTATCGGCAACCCAAACTCCTGGGCACGGGCCCGCAGCCGCTGGCGGGCCTCTTCTCTCTCCGGGCTGGCCCGGTACCATAACGGCAGCTCTATTCCCTCAGGCGGCATGTCCGGGCGCAGCATGAACGGCTTCCATTCGATGACCGCTTCGGGATGCTTCCGTTTGACATGGTCAGCCGCGACCTGGCCGATATAACACCATGGTCAGATGTAATCGGAATAAATGGTCAGTTTAATTGGCATGATTCTCCGAGTTCCTTTTCACAGTTCCCCTTCCAGTTTATATCTACCCGATAAAACATCACTCATTGCTTTTTTCAAACTGCGTCAGCTGCCAGGCGGCATTGATCAGGCCGACATGCGAGAAGGCCTGGGGGAAATTGCCCAGCAGCCTACCGTTTCCAGCATCAATCATTTCGGACAGCAGGCCAAGATCATTAGCCCTGGCGGTAACCTGCTCAAATATCTGCCGCGCCCGGCCCACCCTGCCCGCCAGGACCTGACATTCCACCATCCAGTAACTGCAGATAACAAATCCGTTCTCCTCTTCCGGCCAACGCCGGATAAGACCTCCGCCGGCGCCGAGCCGCTCGTCGATGGCGTCAATGGTCGCCAGCATGCGTTCATCGCCGGCGGGCAGGAACTCTACCAGCGGCATCAGCAGCAGCGCGGCGTCCAGGTGGTCTGAACCAAAGGCGCCGGCGTAAGCGCGGATCTGATCATTCCAGGCCTCCTTCAGCACGGCCTGGCGCACCTGGTCACGGGCGCGCGCCCAGCGCTCAACCTGTTTTTTAGCCACCATCAGTGCGCCAGCCAGCTTCACCGCCCGGTCCAGGGCCACCCAGCACATGACCTTGGAAAGAGTGTAGTGGCGCTCCCGGTCGCGCGCCTCCCAGATGCCGGCGTCGGGCTCGCGCCAGCTGGACGCCGCCCTGTTGGCAAACACAATCAACATTTCCCTCACCCAGTGGTCCAACTCGCCAAGGCGGTCCCGCATAATCCAGGCAGCGTTCAACACCTCCCCCAGCACGTCCAGCTGTTTCTGCTTCCAGGCGTCATTGCCGATTCTTACCGGTTTGCTGCCGGCAAACCCGCTCAAATGATCAAGCCGATGCTCGGTTAAATCGCGCTCTCCCTCGACGCCATACATGATCTGGACCGCCTCGCGGCCGACGCGCCCGCCGGCTCTGCTAATCCAGTCAAAGAACCGCTGCGGCTCATCGGGACATGAGGCAACCCAGAGCGCCCGCATCGTCATGCTGGCGTCTCTGAGCCAGGTGAAACGGTAGTCCCAGTTGGCGCTTCCTCCCAGGACCTCGGGAAGAGACGTCGTCGCCGCCGCCACCAGCGAGCCGCTCGGCTGAAAGGTCAGTCCCTGAAGCACCAGGGCGCTCTGCTTGACCCTGCTGGAATAAAGTCCCTGGTAAGTCTCGTGTATCCGCGCCCAGGACTCCCAGGTGCGCGTCGTCTGCCGGATTGCTTCTTCCACATCCGGCCCCGGGATCTGCTCCTCCCTAAATCCTGCCCGGAAGGCCAGGGCAAAACCAACGGTCTCACCAGCAGCGATGGAAAAACCGGCCCGGGCATCGCTTTTTTTGACTTCAATTTCCAGTGGCGCCGTCAGCTCCAGCTCAACCGGGCCGCCGACGATGATCAGGCTTTCTCCCACTCGCCGGAAATGCGGGTGAGTTAGGCCATACTCAAACCGGGGCACAAATTCCATCTTCATCTCGACCCTGCCCTCCAGGGCGCGCACGCTGCGGAGCATGATATGCGGAGCGTTCTTGCCAATATCGTGCCCCTTAAGAGAAGGCTCCAGAGCAAGCGCCTCCGTCACTTCCACAATTCCACTGCTGGTCGTATAAACGTTTTTCAGCACCAAAGTTTCATCAATGTAATGCCGCTTGGATGAAAACCTGCCTTGCGGACAAAGGCGCCAGTGCCCGGCATTCTCATCCAGGAGACGGCCAAAAACCGTTGGCGAGTCAAAGCGGGGCCCGCAGAACCAGTCGATGGATCCGCGGCTGCTCACCAGCGCTGATGATTGACAATCAGAAAGGAATGCGTAATCGCTGATTTTCATAAGGCAACCTTATCACCAAACACTTTTTATATTTAACGTTTCGGGTTTTGGGTTTTGGGTTATTCAATATCCAAAATTTAATATCGCTATCCGGCTTCCGGTTTTTGGGTTTGGTCTCCGGTTCCTGGCTTCGGGTTTCGGGTTTGCATTTATTCAAAGTCAAGCATCAGGTTTTGGAGGAACAATAATGGAACAGGTCGACGTGGTTGTCATCGGCAGCGGCCAGGGGGGCGTGCCGCTGGCGGTTAACCTCTCCCGCGAAGGGAAGCGGACGGTCCTGTTTGAGAAAAGGTCGCTGGGGGGCAGTTGCCTCAACTACGGCTGCTACCCTTCCAAGGCATTCCTTGCCGCCGCCCACGACGCCGGCGTCCGTCGGCGGGCGGCGGGCTTTGGCGTTGACATCAAGGCAGAAATCGACTTTGCGCGGCTGATGGGGCGCGTGCGCAGCAAGATCGACTCCAGCTACATCAAAAAATCGCTTGACAAGGCGGGCGTGCAGACAATCATGGCCGAGGCTGCTTTCACCGGCGTGCGCACCGTCGCCGGCGGCGGGCAGGAATTCCAGGCGGAGACCGTGATCATCAACACCGGCAATGCGCCCCTGGTGCCGCCAGTCCCGGGACTTGATAAGACTCCGTACATGACATATATAAATTTTTGGGAAATAAACGAGATGCCTGCCAGGATTCTTGTCATCGGCGGCGGTTATATCGGCGTCGAGCTGGGCCAGGGGCTGGCGGAGTTGGGCGCGGAGGTGCATATCATCGAGACCGCGGAGCGCATTGTCGCCCGCGAGGAGCCGGACTTAAGCCAGGTGCTGGCGTCGGCCCTTGCCGATGACGGTGTGGTTTTTCACCTGGGAAGGCAGGCAAAGCAGGTCAGGCACGATGGCAATGTTTTTACACTCACGCTTGATAATAATGAAACTCTTGAAGGGGAAGCGCTGCTGGTGGTGGCCGGTCAGAAACCAAACACGGTGTCTTTAAACTGCGCCGCCGGCGGCGTCGAGCTGACGGATCGGGGTTTTGTCAAAGTAAATGACCGCCTCGAAAACACTTCTCCGGGCGTTTACGCAATCGGCGATGTCACGGGGCAGCCGGCATTTACGCACGTCTCCTGGGAGGATTACCGGCGGCTGATGTCAATCCTGAAGGGCGGCAGCCGCCGCCAGATGGACCGGGTGTTGGGATACGCATTTTACACCGAGCCCGAGGCAGGCCGCTGCGGGCTCACCATCGACCAGGCCCGCGAGCAGGGACTGGACGCCCGCGCCGTCACCCTGCCGCTGGAGCGCGTCGCCCGCGCCTGGCTTTCCGACCGGACAAACGGCTTCTTCCGGCTTGCTGTCGAAAACGGCACGGACAAGATCCTGGGAGCGACTCTCGTTGGACCAAGGGCCAGCGACCTGGTCCACGTCTTCATCGACCTGATGGAGGCGGGCGCCACCTGGCGCGATCTGGAAAAATCAGTGCATATCCATCCCGCCTTCGCCGAGGGCCTGCCGACGCTGGCGCGGCTGCTTTTGTAGCATGGTGCAACGTGCATTACAACTAAATTGACATTTGGCCTAAATTAAGATATCTTTACACGAACTTTTGTAACAAAAATAATTTATTCCCTCCCCGGGGGTGCTGATCAATTGAAAAAAATCCGGATGCGCCAACTTCTGCTGCTGATTGCCGTCCCGGCTGCCCTGACGCTGCTTTCCTTTTCCGCAGCAGCGGCGGCCCCGGTTGGAAACGCCGCCCCAGCCGCACCGCATGCGCCAAGGATTAAAATTAAAGACAGCACCAGCACCAACTGGTCCGGTTACGCGCTTGAAAGCAGCCTCTCCTCGCCGCAGGCAGGCGCCGTTACGGACGTCAAGGGGCAATGGACGGTGCCGACCGTCACCGGCAGCGGCAACGATTACTCTGCCTTGTGGGTGGGAATTGACGGCTACTCAGACGGCACCGTGGAGCAAATCGGCACGGAGCAGGACTTAAGCAGCGGCTCTCCGGTCTATTACGCCTGGTTCGAGATGTATCCAAAATTTGCTTATGAGATATTGTCCGTCCCCATCAGCGCCGGCGACCATATTTCAGCGGAAGTCAACTACATCGGCAGCAACAATTTTGTTCTCAGCATCACTGACCTGACCACTAACCAGTCGTTCAGCATCACTGAAAAGTCAGCCACCGCCCAGCGCTCGTCGGCCGAATGGGTGATGGAAGCGCCTTCTTCGAGCGGCGGCCTCCTGACGCTGGCCGATTACGGCGCGGCCACGTTCACGGGCGCCTCGGAGACGCTGAACGGGCACACCGGCGGGATTAACGATCCCTCCTGGCAATTCGACCCAATGACAATGGTGTCGCAGGGCCAAATCGTGGAGTCGACGCCGTCGGCGACCTCAACGGACGGCAGCAGTTTTGAGGTCTCCTGGGAAGACAGCGCCTGCGCCAGGCCGCAGCTGGACCTGCAGCTTCAGCAGGTCTACTGGGCTTCCCTGCCTGATTACAACGCCGGCAGGTTGTCGGCCGCCTACGCCGTCGCTAACGCCAGCAGCCAGCCGGCGGTCAACGTTCAGCTCACCGGCGACACCAACACAAACGGTGTGACCCTGTTAACGGCGCTGCCGGTGGCCTATGGACAGATCGCCGCCAGCCCCCTCTACGGTGATGCGGTTGATCAAACCCTGATCTATCATATACCGGCCGGCGTCACTGGATGGCGGACATCCTTTTCCGCCTCTGCCAAAGACGCCTGTGGGGCCAGCTACACTTACCCGTAACATTGCCGCCTTATAACGGCCCGGATTATTCTTTCTTGCCTGGTTCATAAGCCTGACCCTTTGTCAAGGGTGCGAAGTATGCTTTTTGGCAGAGGGCTTCCCCCTGCCGGCGCAAGCTGCCGCGAGGGCGATTCTCTTTTGCGGGCAAAAACATACATGTTTGAGCTTTTGCCCATCTTTGCCAGCAAAATTCCCAGTGGCAGACTTGCCTTCTCCAACGGGAGGGGGAGCGCGGGCACATAAACCGGCTGCCCAGAGCCGCTAAAACGCCGGCGCAGCCGCGCCGCCGCCCATACGCCGCCATAAAACAGGTAATTAACCGGGGGGAACAAGAATTTCTCAACCACAAAACCTGTCTCCTTGAGCAACCGCTCCAGCGTTCCCTGGGAAAAGCTGTAAAGATGGCGCGGCGTGTCAAAGCCGAGCCAGAATCTTCCCAGCAGGCCGGCTTCGATGCTCCGGTTAAAACACCAAAGTCCCATTACTCCACCCGGTCTGAGAACCCGGCATGCCTCTTCCAGCAAAATGCGGGGATTGGGGACATGCTCCAGCACGCCCATGATCGTAACTGCGTCGAAACTGCCACCGGCCAGGCCCGCATCTTCCAACTCTCCATGGTGCAACTCGATCTGGTGCCGCCGGCTGAAATAATCCACCAGGTCGGCGTCGACCTCCGTGCCGCCAACCTGCCATCCCAACTCCCGCATCCGCGGCAAAAAAGGGCTATTCCCGGTGCCAATGTCCAGCACCCGCCCCGGCGCGCCGCTTTTTCTTTCTGCTTCCAGGAACTCGATCACCGGCCGGTAATGCTCAAGCGGCTGGGCGCGGGCGGCATTATCTGCCGAGCAATAATAGCCGCCCCCGTAAAAAGCCGCATGCGCCTCTCTTGCCGGGCGCGGGTTCAAATAAACGAGGCCGCAGCGACGGCAGCGCACCGCCGAAAACCTTTTCGGTCCCGGAAACATCTTGTCTGAGGCGTAAAAAAGTTGTTTCTCGTCGCGGACGCCACAAGCACAAAGAACATACTCGAGTTGCCTTTCCAAAAGAAGCGCCAATCCTAGAATGTGTAAAAAGAGTTTCCTGCCACAAATGTGATGGTCATATCACGGATTTTTTGATCGTCGCAGAATTAAACTTGTCAGTTAACAAATTTCTCAGTATTGCTCCTATCACAAGTAAAAGAGCACCTACGAAACCCAGCAAGATACCAGGACCTAAACCGACGCTTATGACGCTATCTGCTGATGCTGGTTTCAAAATGCGCATACAAACGAGTAAAAAAGTTGATAACGACGCAACCATTATTATGTAATTCATAAGTCTCATTTTTATAAGAAATTGAAGGGGGAGGCTCAATAGCATCAAACAAATCGTCATTACGATGAAAATGGCCAAATTCTTATCAGCCTGCCAGACGCTGACAATAACATTATTCTCAGGGTAAACCCAATCGTACCAATTCAAAGTCATGCTTAGGAGTAATAATATTACTCCAAATATACTAATAACTATAGGGGTAATAATTGATGGGTGGACAATTTCATCTCGCTCGTGTCTTGATAGAGAAAAAACGGTTAGAAAAGCTATGGGAATCAATAAAAAGGAAAAAGAAAAGTCAAGTATCGAAAGTGAGAATAAAAGGAGAAACCCTAACCATCGTGACAACTGAGCAAAAATACCAAACCAGAGGACTGCGCCCCAAGCAAGAAAGGCTGCGCCTAGAAGAAAGCCACTGACGAGGAGAATGCCAACCCAAGGAATAACTGGCCCATAAAATCGGCCAGGCTGCGTAAGGTAAAGGACTAACTGGAGAAAAGCAATCAAAACAAAGGCTAGTGCCACAAATAATGCGAGAAATCGGCTTGTAGCACTGCCTTTGTCTGATTGCATGGTACGTTTGAACTAGAATTTAATTAAGCGTTCTAACCAAGTCCATATGCGGCGACATCAATCCACCGTAATCGCCGCCCCAATTGACGTAGTAAGCGGTGGTCGGGTTTTTTTGACAGAAAAAGGAGCTTTATAAGTGATAAGCTGCTCCATTGTCATGCTGCTTCCTGCACAGAAAGCGCCGCCCGGTAGACTAAGTCCGGGGTTTTTCTTCCTAGGCT
>JAJYLW010000019.1 GCA_021787475.1 Actinomycetes bacterium | reverse complement strand
GGCGGCCGGCTGCGTAACCCGCCCTGCGGGGCTCAGACAGTCCTCGCCGGAAACTCCGCCGTGCTCCTGTTTGGCTTCAGCCTCCATGCGGCCAAATCCTGGCAAGCGCCTCGCAACAATACATCATTTCTGTAGTTATCCTGAGCAGCGAGTTGAATGATCAGTATAATCTATTTACATGGCAGATATTTTGCAATTGTAATAAGAGCCTTCTCGGTAGTTAATTCGCAGCGAGGCTGAGCAGAGGCCATGGGTTGCTTTTATGGCATTTGCCACTGGCCGCAGCAGGATACACCTGCTGGGATAGGACCTGCGCAAGCTGGTTGGATTTTATGTTTTACGATCAGGCAAAAATAATAATCCGCGCCGGCAAGGGAGGCGACGGCTGCGTTAGCTTCCGCCGCGAGAAGTTCGTGCCCAAGGGCGGCCCCGACGGAGGGGACGGCGGCCGCGGCGGCGACATCGTCTTCCAGGCAAGCAGCGGTCTGCGAGACCTGGCTTTCCTGCGGCGAAAGCGTTCCTTTCGCGCGGGGAGCGGCGAGATGGGGAAAGGTTCCAAACGAAGCGGCAGAAATGGCGCCGACTTTGTCATCGAAGTGCCGCCGGGAACGCAGATTTTTGAGGCAGGCGGCGAGCGGGGCGAAGCGCCTGCAAAGGTGAAGGGTCAGCATAATGCGGGGGCGCGGGGGCGCGACGCGCCCCCGCATGCCGCCCCCCCGCAGGCCGACCTGGTTACGGACAGGCAGCGTTATGTCGCCGCCCATGGCGGCGAGGGCGGCCGCGGCAACGCCCGCTTTGCCTCTTCAGTCAGGCGGGCGCCGCGTTTCGCCGAACTAGGTCTTCCCGGGGAAGAAAAGACAGTCATCCTTAAGCTGAAACTGCTTGCCGACGCCGGGCTGCTTGGCTTTCCCAATGCCGGCAAGTCATCGCTCCTCAGGATCATCTCACACGCCAAACCGAAAGTGGCCGATTATCCTTTCACCACCGTTGTGCCAATGCTGGGCACCGTGGAGGACCCGTGGTCACACCGGCAGCTCACCGTCGCCGATATACCGGGGCTGCTGGAAGGCGCCAGCGAGGGCGTCGGCCTGGGCGACGAGTTCCTGGCGCACCTGGAGCGCACCGCCCTCCTCATCCATCTGGTGGACGCGGGCGGCTACTTTGGCCGCGATCCGGTTGACAACTTTGTTTCCATCAACGGCGAATTAGCAAGATTCAGTCCTGATCTGGCCGCCAGGTGGCAACTTGTGGCGGTGAACAAGATTGATATGACCGGCGACGATATTGTGCGGGAGGTCGCCGGCCGGCTGGCAGCCGAGATTGGCAGGCGCTGCCGCGCCGGTGATCGGGCCTTCTCCTGGCTGCTGAATGAGGCCGGCGGTAACGGCGATGAAGCCAATGCGGCGCACGCAATTGAGACAATATCGGCCGCCACCGGCCAGGGTGTGGATCGCCTTATCAGGCGTTCGTTCGCCCTGCTGGATCAAGCCGCCGGCATGGCGCCTGCCGCCGAGCCGCAGCAAGGAATCCTCTACCACCCGGGCGAAGGGGAAGACTGGGAAATAATCGAAGCCGACGGCCGCTTCGGCGTGCGCGGGGCCATCGTCGAAAAGCTGGTTGCGCGCACCGATTTCGGAAATGAAGAGGCGGTTTTATATCTTAAGGAGCGACTGGAGCGACTGGGCGTCAGCGACGCCCTGCGCCGGGCCGGCGCCAGCAGCGGCGCCGGCGTCGAGATAGGCGGCAGGCAGGTCGGGTTCTGGTAGCCGCCGGGTTCTGGCGGCCGGTGTTTGAATCTATTTGAGCCTCACCCGAGAATCTGTTAGTTTTTGCCGAGATCATGGCTGCCTACTCCGTCAATCATGCCGAGTTGTCATCCCCCCCGAATTTTGCCGACAGGCTGGCTGCCAAAGTCCTGGAAAAGAAATCCCAGGTCTGCGTCGGGCTTGATCCGCAGATCGGCCTAATCCCGCCCTTTCTGCTGGCCCGGCAGAGTGGAGATGAGGGCAGCCTTGGCTTGGACCCTAGCGGCGTGGCGGAAGCATTTGAGGAGTTTTCTCTGGCAATTATTGAGGCGGTTGAGCCGCACGCCGTTGCGATAAAACTGCAGCTTGCCTGTTTTGAGGCCTACGGGCCGGCAGGCATTGGCATTATGTGGCAGCTGGCGCAGGCATGCGCGCGGGCCGGCCTTCTCGTGATTGCAGATGGCAAGCGCGGCGATGTCGGCCCATCCGCTGCTCTATACTCGGCAGCGTACTTGGGCATCCCTCCGGCGGCGCCCCCGGGGACATCCCCGGCCCAGCTCGAAGAACATCCTGAAGAAACTCCTGTCCTCGCTGGCTTTGACGCCATGACCGTCAACCCGCTTTTCGGCGAAGATGGGGTCAGGCCGTTTCTCGATGATTGTGGAAGGTACGGAAAGGGAATTTTTTTTCTGGTCAGAACTTCCAACCCGGGCGGGGCTCAACTTCAGGATCTTAAACTGGCGGATGGAGGGCTGTGGCATGAGCACCTCGCCCGCCTGGTAAACCGGTGGGGCGCCGGCCTGACAGGAAACTGCGGCTATAGCAGCGCTGGCGCAGTGGTGGGCGCCACCCGCCCGGAGGCAATCGGCCGTTTGCGCCGGATGATGCCGGCGGCGGTTTTCCTGCTTCCCGGATATGGCGCCCAGGGCGCCGGCGCCGCTGACGTACGCGAAGCGTTTGACGCCGAAGGCCTGGGAGGGCTGGTCAGCGCTTCCCGTAGTATAATCTATGCTGGAAACGGCCGCGGCTTTGCCGTGGAGGCGGCCGCGGCTGCAGAACGAATGAAAAAGGAAGTATGGGGCGCCGTCGGGCAACAAAGTTAGGGACTTATGGATGCGGAGGCTAAGATTCTGCGTTTCCTCGCGGTGCTCGGGCTTGCCGCCGCCTTGCTCACCGTTGGCTTCCTGGCAATAAACACCGGCGTACTGGGTGGAGGCTCCGGCGGCGTTATAACGGCGCCGGCAGCGGCTTCCGCGAGCTTCGCCGCGGGTGCAGCCGGCGGTTCATCCGATCAGAGCCAGCAGGCAGATACGGCTACAACATCGGGCAGGACGTACACCGTCCAGGACGGGGACACTTTCTATAGTATAGCCAGGAAATTCAACACGACAATCTCGGACATCCAGAAGCTCAACCCCAACATTGACCCCCAGAATTTGACAAGCGGCGTTAAATTGGTTGTACCGCAGTAATGTCCGGGGCGGTCCGGCGAAAGAGGAAACCGGTGCGGGCGGGTCTGTCAAAGGCATGCATTTTATTTTTTGCCATGATGTTTTGCCTGGGCGCAGCGTTGGCCCTGGCGCCGGCGGCAGCGGCGCAGCAGCAGCCGCCGGAAATTGCCGCCAAGGCGGCGGTGATGATCAACGCCGCCGACGGCCGGGTCATCTACAGCAAGAACCCCGACATGCAGCTGCCCATGGCCAGCACCACCAAGATGATGACCGCCCTGCTTATCATCGAGGACGGCCACAACATGAACGACCCGGTCACTTGCAGCAAGCGTTGCGCTGAGATCGGCGAGTCTTCTATCTATCTCAAGGAGGGGGAGACACTGACGGTTGAGCAGATGCTTTACGGGCTGCTGCTTCCCAGCGGGAACGATTGCGCGATTGCGCTGGCCGAGTATGACGCCGGCAGCGTCGAGGCATTTGTTGCCAAGATGAATCAGCGCGCCGCCCAACTGGGACTGACGAACACTCATTTTGTTACTCCGCATGGACTGGACGAGCCGGGCCATTACACTTCCGCCCGCGACTTCGCCAAGCTGGGCGCCATCCTGATGACGCACCAGAGAATCCGCGAGGTTGTCAAGCACTCCGTTGCCACGATTCCCGGCTACGGGCAGCCGAACGGCCGCACGTTGATTAACACAAATCATCTGTTGGATAAATATCCTTTCATTGACGGCGTCAAGACCGGCTATACTGACAACGCCCAGGAGTGCATCATTATCTCCGCCGAGGATCACGGCAACGAGTTTATCCTGTCATACCTGGGAGGGCCGAGTCTGGCCCAGCGCGACGAGGATGTCTATAATGTGCTTGAGTACGGATTCAGCACTTACACGGACCGGACGGTGGTCAGCGCCGGCAAGCAGTACGCCCAGCTTGACATTCCTTATTCCCGTGGCGGCAAACTTGCGCTCGTCTCAGCATCAGGCATCGTCAAGCACATTTACGCCAAGGACAGCATCCAGGAGCGGCTGGTGCTGCCAGCCCCGCCAACGCTGCCGATACGCAAAGGGGACAAGGTGGGACTGGTGGAGGCCTACGACGGCAACAACCTGCTGGGAAGCGCCTACCTGCTGGCGACCCAGGACGTCCCCGCTCCGGGCTTCCTCGACAAGATCGGCTATTACCTGTCATCCATTGCTCACGTGTTTGGCGCTATTTCTGCCTCGCTTCTGGGCGCCGGCCCCGCGGGAGCATTGTCCTCATGATCGTCACGGTCACCGTTAACGCCGCGCTTGACCGGACCCTGACGGTGCCCAACTTCCAGGCCGGTTTCCGGCACCGCGCCAGCGAGAGCCTGACGCTGCCTGGCGGCAAAGGGGTCAACATCGCCCGGGCCTTGAAAACTCTGGGCCAGCCTGTAATTGCCACCGGCCTGGCCGGGGGAAAGACGGGCACGAGAATAGTCGAAGACCTCACCGCCGAGGGAATCCTGAACGATTTTGTCCGCATCCGCGATGAGTCCAGGACGTCAACAGCCATAATCGACCCCACCAGTAATATCCAGACCGAAGTGAATGAATACGGGCCGGTTGTAACGCCCCGGGAAGTGCGGGTGTTTATGGAAAAATTTACCTACATCGCCAAGGGGGCGGATGTGGTTATTCTGGCAGGGTCCCTTCCCCGCAAGGTACGGGATGGTTTTTACCGCGACCTGACGACCGCCCTGGCTGTCACCCAGGCCCTGGTTGTGCTCGACAGCGCCGGCGAGCCTCTCAGGCTGGCAATCAAGGCGGGACCTGGCCTTGTTTCCCCCAACATTTTCGAGGCGGAAGCGCTCGTGGGACATGAATTCAGCGAAGACGAAGATTTTCTCATGGCGGCGCAACAGCTTTGCAAGATGGGCTCCAGATCAAGCATTATCACTCATACGGGCGGCTGCTATGCCTGCCTGGAAAACGAAAGCGGCAAAAAAGAACTATTCAAGGTCACGGTTCCGCCGCTTGACCCAATCAGCACGGTCGGCTCCGGCGATGCATTTCTGGCCGGATTTGTCTCGGCCCGCGTCTCAGGCAAGGAGCATGGGGAGTGCCTGCGTCACGGCGTCGCCTGCGGAGCGGCCAACACTCAGAAATACGGGGCCGGTGTCTTTGATTTGCACGAGGTAAAGAGGCTGTTTGCCAAAACCCAGGCGGAAAAACACGAGCTGTAGCGAGCGCCGCCAAATAAAAAAGGAAGCTGACCAGGCTTCCTTTTTTAGAGGATGAAGGGTGTTTTGTTTTTAAGAATATTGCAACGTCCGCTTGCGGGGAGCGGGATACTCCGTCCGGTTTCGGCCTGTTCGGCCGACTTGGCGGGGCTGGTCTCTCTTACCCGCTGCAAGTTTTCTATGCTTGCTTTATCGTCAAAGTCCACGGAAAACTTTACGCCCCTAAGCCTGGTTACCTATTTCAGGTTGATGGCCGCGGCCAGGCCAATTGCGGCCATCAGGCCGCTGTAACCGTGGTACCCCGAAAACCAGAGATAAACGGCGGTGATAAAACATCCAAGCGTTATGATGAGGTAAACCGGGCGCGGCAACCTTCAGACTCCTTTGCCGGTGACATCTTCCTGGCAGCTCGCCATATTATACTCAATGTTTATATCAACGATTATTCTTGCTGTAGCAAATCCTTGGCGATGATGAAAAAACGTGAAAGGAAAAAAAATGCAGGGCCACGGCATGCTTTGCCCCTGCCCGTGAAAGGGTGGAGCGGATGACCATCGTGAAGCACGGGCCTGCAAGCAATGCCGCCAGCAAACAAAAAGAAGCTGGCGCGGTTGTGCTGGCTCTGGACGCCATGGGTGGAGATTTTGCGCCCGAGGAGGTGGTCCTGGGAGCAGCCGCCGCGGCGGGGCCGTCGTTGGCAGTCCTGCTTGTCGGCCGAAAAACCGAGATAGAAAAGGCGCTTGCCGGCGCAAAAGGCGCGGGGCGCGATTTCGTCGAGATCATCGATGCCCCCGACATAATCGGCTTTGATGAGGAGCCCGTCAAGGCTGTGCGGCAGAAGGCCAACTCGTCCCTGGTTGCAGCTTGCCGCCTGGTTGCCGAGGGACGCGCTGCGGCGGCGGTTTCGGCCGGCAATACCGGCGCAATGCTGGCGGCCGCCCTGCTGCAGCTTGGCCGCATCAGGGGGCTGAAACGTCCTGGTTTATGCACTGTGCTTCCAACTCCCGGCAAGCCAACGGTTTTTATTGACGTGGGCGCCAGCTCAGAGGCCAGGCCACTGCACCTGCTGGAGTTTGCCAACATGGCCAGCATCTTCGCCGCGGACGTCCTCGGGATAGCAAATCCCTCTGTCGGCCTGGTCTCCATCGGTGAGGAATCAGTCAAGGGAAACGAGCTGGTTCTGGAGGCGCACCGCCTGATGGCTTCCCAGCCACAGCTGAATTTCTACGGAAACATTGAGGGGCGCGATATCATCCGCAATGTCGTTGACGTTGTCGTCACCGATGGCTTTACCGGCAACGTCTGTCTGAAGCTGATGGAGAGCACTTCATCACTGATAATTGAAGAGGTCAAAAAGGCCGCAGCCGCCAGCCTGACGGCAAAAATTGGCGGCGCGTTGCTCAAGCGCCGGCTTGGCGATTTCAGGAAAAGCATTGACGCCAAGGAAATCGGCGGCGCCTACCTGCTGGGGGTGCGCGGGCTTGTAATTGTCTGTCATGGAAACTCAGACCGCCGCGCGATCGCCAGCGCTCTTGGGTATGCCGCCCGGGCGGCGCAGCAGGATCTGGTCGGGAATCTGGGAGAAAGGGTGGCTTCGCTTTGAAAATTGTTTTTATTCGTGTTAGATTCACCCGGATTAAAACCCCGGGCCATAGATGCGGAGGTATGGATGACGAAAGAGGAGATTTTCGAGCAGATCAGAGAGATGCTGGTGGATCAGCTTGGCGTCGATGAGTCCGACGTCACTATTGAGGCATCCTTCCAGGATGACCTGGATGCGGACTCCCTGGACCTGGTCGAGATGATAATGGAAATGGAAGACAAGTTCTCTGTCAAGATTTCTGACGAGGAGGCTGAGAAAATCCGCACGGTGGGGCAGGCGGTCGATTTTATCGCCGGGCGGGTGTGAACTTGCAGACGTATTTTTTTCGAAACACGAAACGCGAAACCTGAAACCTGAAATTATAAACTCTGAACTCCGAGCTCGGAACTTGGAACTCAAAAATTAGTGTCATCTCTTGCGGAACTGGCGCTGCAACTAGAGCCGGACCTCGTCCGGCAGGTTTTCACCCACTCCTCGTGGGCCTCAGAAAGAACACTCTCCTATGAGCGCCTCGAATTCCTGGGCGACAGCGTGCTTAGCATTTCTATCAGCACTGGCATCTACCACCGCTACCCCGACTACAATGAAGGCGAGCTGGCGAAGGTGCGCGCCTACGTTGTCAGCCGTTATACATGCACCAAGGTTGGCGCCGCCCTGGGCCTCGACCGGCGCCTGGCCGAATCCGCCGAGGAAGCGGAAGTCGCCAACCTGGCGTCCCTGGCGGAAAACGCAAACGTGCTGGCGGCAGTGCTGGAGGCGCTTATCGGCGCCCTTTACCTGCAGTTTGGCCTGGAAGCAATCATGGACGCCGTCATCAGTGCTTTCGACGAGCATATTGCCTACGCCGCCAGCGAGCATGAAGACTACAAGACAGTGTTGCAAGAGTTAGTGGCCAAGTCCGGCCAGGAGGTCGCTTATGAAGTCGTGGCCGCGGAGGGGCCGCCGCACTCCCGCACCTTCACGTCACAAGTGAGACTGGAAGGCGAGGTGCTGGGCCGGGGGACAGGCCGGACAAAGAAGGTCTCACAGCAGGAAGCAGCGAAGGAAGCATTGAATGTGCTCAGGATGCAGGGGGGATCAGACTGACTTTTTCGAAAGGAGGCTGATGTTTTTAAAATCAGTGAAGGCGCGGGGGTTTAAATCGTTTGCCAGGTCGGCTGAGTTTGGTTTTGAGTCTGGCATTACTGTGGTTGTCGGCCCCAACGGCAGCGGCAAGAGCAACATTGCCGACGCCGTCATGTGGGCAATGGGCGAGCAGAGCCCTTCGGCTGTCCGGGGCGCCAGCATGCAGGATGTTATCTTTTCCGGCAGCGACAAGCTGGCTCCGGCAGGGATGGCGGAGGTGGAGCTGGTTTTTGACAACAGCAACGGCGCTTTGCCGATCGAGTTTTCCGAGGTCGCCGTCTCACGGCGGATCTACCGCGACGGTGAGGGGGCCTATTTCATCAACAGATCCTCTTGCCGCCTTGTTGATGTTGTTGAGCTGCTTTCTGACGCCGGCCTGGGGAAAGGGACCCATATTGTTAGTCAGGGCCGCGTTGAAGCAATTTTGGAAAGCAAGCCCGAGGAGAGGCGCGGTTACATCGAGGAAGCCGCCGGCCTGGGCAAATTCAAGAAGCGGCGCCACCGCGCCGGCCTCAAACTGGCGGCGGTGCGCCGCAACCTCGACCGCCTTTCAGACGTAGAAGAAGAACTGAGGTCAAAAGCTGGACCGCTAAAGCGGCAGGCTTCGGCAGCGGAGCGCTCGGCCAGGCTGAGGCAGCAGGCGGCTGAAGCCGAGACGCGTTTACTGAAAGGCAGACTCGGGTTGCTGACCGGCCGGCTGGGGAAAGCCGAGGCTGCCATTGCCGCGGCGAGCGCCGAGCGCGCGAGCCTGGAGGAGCAGATAGCCGCGGCGTCCGAAGAGCGCCGCCGCACAGAGGAGTTGCTGGCAGCTTCGCTCAAGGAGCACAAACAGATGGCCGCCCGTTTCTACCAACTCCGTTCAAGCCAGGAAAACCTCTCCGGCAGGCGGAGCGAGCTGAAGCTGCGGTTTGGGGTTCTAAGAGCGGCGGAGCAAAAAGCAGTGGCGAGGAAAGCCAGTTTGCAGGGCCGGTTGGCGCAGGTCAAGTCGGAGCTGGCGCAGGCGCAAGCGGGGCAAGAAAGCGCCGCCGCCAGGGTTGAGAATATCCAGGCCGAGCTCGAGGAAAAGCTGGCTGAGCTTCAGGGGGCGGAGGATGAGATCGACCGGCGCCGGCGGGCCAGCGAGAAGAAAAGCCAGCGCCGGGGTGAGCTTGGCGCTCTCAAGGAGAAGTACAAGCTTCAGATCGAGTACCTTTCCAGCCGCCGGGAGAAATTGGCGGCCGCCGCCGAACGCGCCGGCATGGAGATACTGGAGCGGAGCCGCCAACTGGAGATGCTGGAGGAGCAAGCGCGCGAGCGGCTGGCTCTGACTGAAAAGTGCCGCCGCAGCGCCGCTGAAGCTGAGGCCAGGCTGGGCAAAATTAACGCAAATTGCCACGGGGCCCAGAGCAGCAAGGCTGAGGCCGAGACAAGGCTGCGCCAGGTAAGCGAGGATCTGAAAATTGCCAAGGCGCGCCTCACATTTATTGCCGCCAGCGGCCGGGACCGGACCGGACTGTCTCCGGCGGCAAAGAAGCTTTCCCGGGAGAACGGTATCCCGGCGGTAATGGAACTGATAGAGGTCGAGCCGGGCTACGAGCAGGCTGTTGCCGCTGTTTTGAGCGACGTCCTGTTTGCGCTTGCGGTTCCTGATCTGGATCAGGCGCGGCAGCTGCTTCAGGCGGCAGTCGGCGCCCAGCAGGGAGGGCTCGATATAGTCACCCCTGGCGGCAGCCCCGCCTCCGGGCGTGGCCACGGCGACTATCTGATTGACCACGTGACGATTCCATCACCATGGCTTGCTTACCTGGCGCCGTTCCTGGAGGATGTGCGCGTTGCCGGCAGCACGGACGAAATTACGCAGCGGGCGGCCGGAAACGATGAAAACGGGTGCGTCTGGGTGACCAGGGAAGGCGTCATTTACAGGCCCGGGCGGCGATTGCTCAGCTACCGCCCGGAGTTGCCCGCTTCGCTGGTGATGAAACACAAGAGTGAGCAGCGGTTGCTGGAACAGGAACGCGACCGGGCAGATCAGCTGTGCAAGGAGCTGGAGTCGAGCATCGGCGAAATTGCCAGCGAGCAGAAACGACTGGAGGAAGAAAGGTCGATGGCAGAAGAAGATCTGCGCCTGGTTCTGCTTGAGCGGGACAACGCCGAGGCTGAGGCCTCGGCCTCCGAGCGGCAGAAAAAAGTGCTTCAGCAGGAAGCTGAGCTAAAGGACGGCGCCAGACAACAGCTGCTCGCCGAGCAGGAGGCGCTTGAGGAAGAGATGAGCATGGCGGCGGCGCGGCTGACCGACGCCGAGGCCTCTCTCAGCGAGATTGAAGCCGCCGGCGACGGCGAGGGACGTGGCAGCGGCGAAGCCCTGGCAGCTTCGCGCATCCGTTTGTCGCAAAGGGCAACCGAACTTAAAATCGAAGCCGCCCGGTTGCGCGAGCGCATCCAGGCGGCCGGTCAGGCGTCCGAACGGCTTCAGGTGGCGCTCGCGGGGCTGGAAAGCGAGCTTGACGGCTGCCTGTTTCAAATTGACGCCTGCGGACGCCTGCAGCCGATCTGTCTGGCGCTCCTGGAAAAAATGGGACGCCTGGCCGATTTGTTCCTGGCCGTCACAGGCGGGCTGGAAGAGAAGCTGGCTCTGGGAGAGCAACTCGCTGAACAGCATTCGGCTTCCCTGGGGAAGCTTTCCACTCTGGAAGCCGGGCTGCAGCAAAAACTTGCCGAAGCCGGGAAAACGGCGACCGACCGCGAGGTTCTGGCCGCCAAACTGCGCGAGCAGGCGGCTGAGCTGTCCTCAAGACTTGGCAGCCTTTACGAGCGTTTTTCGCGCGCGGGGCTGGCTGAGATTGAGGCGGCGGCCGAAACCGAGCTGGAAGAAACAGAGGCCCACCTGGAGAGGCTCGTCCGCCGCCAGGAGCTGATTGGGCCGGTAAATCCTCTGGCGCAGCAGGAATACGAGGAGCTGCGCGAGCGGCAGGAGTTCCTGGCAGGCCAGCGGGCCGACCTCGAGGCCAGCCTGAAGGAGCTTTCCGGCCTGATCGCGGAGTTGACCAGTCGTATTGAAACCAGCTTTAACGATACCTTTGCCGCCGTCAGCGGCCATTTTGCTGACGTGGTGTCAACGCTGTTCCCGGGAGGCCAGGGACGGCTGCTCCTTGCCGAACCGGCGGGTGAGCCGGACGGCGTGGAGGAGGCCAGGCCCGGGGAAGAGGGATCCCTGCCGAAGGAAGAGGAAGAAGAGGATGATGAGCCCTTCCAGTCCGGGGACCGGCGCGGTGTCGAGATAAGGGTCAAGCTGGCGCGCAAGTCGGCACGAAACCTGTCGCTCCTTTCCGGAGGTGAGCGGTCGCTGGTGGCCGTTGCCTTCCTTTTTGCCATCTTTCTGGTCCGCCCGGCGCCGTTCTACATTCTTGACGAGATTGAGGCTGCGCTCGATGATGTCAATATCACCCGCCTGCTGAATATGATCAGGCGCTACCAGCACAAAACCCAGTTTATCGTCATCACGCACCAGAAGCGGACGATGGAATGCGCCGATGTTCTGTACGGCGTCAGCATGGGAGCCGACGGAACTTCCAAGGTTCTCTCGCGCCGGATGGATAAAACCGCCACCGCCGGCAGCACGGCCGGAACGGAAGCCAAAGCGGGGAAGGAAGCCGAGCCGGCGCTGGCAGGGTAACCTTTTCCCGTTTAACGTAAGTGCTCAGGGCTTGCCTTTGATTTGCCCATGTCCGGCCGGCTCCGCTGCGCCGGACGGCGGCCCATTTAGCGAAGAAGATTTATGACCAAATCCTGGCATCAAGTGTTTAAAGGCCTTTCGGGCGCTCCGCCGGAGCCGGTTGCGGCCGCGGAAACAGGCGGGGAGAAAAAGGGCGGCTGGCTTAAGCGCCTGCGCAAGGGTCTGGCCAAGAGCCGCCAGACCATGCAGCAGCAACTCTCGGCGATCATGTTTGACAGGCTGGACGCGGAGGTCTGGGAGCAGCTTGAAGAAACGCTTATCTATGCTGACTGCGGCGTCGCCAGCACCGTTCACGTTGTCGAAGCGATGGAGCAGGCGGCCAACCAGGGCATAATCAGGGACAGGGATCAGTTTTACACCCATTTAAAGCAGTCGCTGGTTGACATGTTTGCCGTGGGCGATTATCAGATAGATGTTTCTCACCAGCCGTCGGTGATTATGGTTGTCGGCGTCAACGGCACCGGCAAGACGACCACGATCGGCAAGATTGCCTATCACCTGAAACGGGAGGGCAAAAGCGTGCTGCTGGCGGCGGCGGACACCTTCAGGGCCGCTGCCATCGAACAGCTGGTTGAATGGGGCAAGCGCGCCGATTGCCCGGTGATCCGGCAGGAGCACGGCAGCGATCCGGGGGCGGTTGTCTTTGACGCCATTGCAGCGTCCCGCTCCCGCGGCAGCGATGTCATTATCGTTGATACCGCCGGGCGGCTGCATACGCAGGTGCCGCTGATGGAGGAGTTGAAAAAGATCCGCCGCGTGATCGCCAAACAGATTCCGGAAGGTCCCCACGAGACGCTCCTTACCGTGGACGCCACCACTGGCCAGAACGGCCTCATTCAGGCGCGCCTCTTCGGCGAGGCGGTTGCTGTTAGCGGCATCGTGCTGACCAAGCTGGACGGCACCGCCAAGGGCGGCATCGCCGTCGCCATCTCGCATGAGCTGGGATTGCCCATCAAGCTGCTGGGCATCGGGGAGCAGATGGACGATTTAAGGCCCTTTGACGCCGCCGGCTTCGCCGAAGCCCTCGTGGCAGGCTAGCTTTTCTTTCGAATAAACCAGCCTCCATGTTTCCAACCTTGACACTTGCGGCAGTAATTCTTAATATTAATCGTTGCCGTGCAGCGATGGCTGCATGGATTTTTCGGCGCCGGGCTGATATTACGCCCGCGTCAGCTTGAAGCAGCGGAAACAGAAGCACGCAAGGCGGAATTTCGATTGGCGGCGGAGAATACTTTTGCGGGTTGCCTCATGATCCCGTGCCGGCGGCTTCCGCCGCGGGCCGGCAATGCATACTTGTCAGCTACCGCACCCCCTTTCCCGCTTGCAAACGTCCTTCCCCCGCTAAAGGTCTGAACCATGTTTGATACCTTGTCAGATAAATTACAGGATGTGCTCGGCGGCCTTAAAGGCCAGGGCCGGCTGAGCGAGGAGGACATCGCCAGGGCGATGCGGGAGATCCGCTTGGCCCTGCTGGAGGCGGATGTCAATTTCCGGGTCGTGAAGCAGTTCGTGGCCGCGGTCAAGGAGCGCGCTCTTGGCGAAGAGGTCATGGAGAGCCTGACGCCGGGCCAACAGGTGATAAAAATCGTCCACGAGGAACTGGTCAAGCTGATGGGATTGGCTTCGACCAAGCTCACTTTTTCATCCCGCCCGCCCACGGTGGTGTTGATGGTGGGCCTGCAAGGATCGGGAAAGACAACCGCCTGCGCCAAGCTGGCGCGCCAGCTGATTGCGCAGGGCAAGCAGCCGGAGTTGATTGCCGCTGATATTTACCGGCCCGCCGCCATCGAGCAGTTGCAGGTGCTGGGAAAGCAGGTGAAAGCCCCCGTCTTTACAATCGCGGGTGGCAAGGACGCCGTTGAGATTGCCAGAAAAGGCGTCGCTGACGCCGAGGCAGCCGGCCGGGACGTCGCCATCATCGATACCGCCGGCCGCCTGCATATCGATGAAGCCTTGATGCAAGAATTGGCGCAGATGCGCAGCCAGGTCAACCCCCACAATATCTTGCTCGTGCTGGATGCGATGACGGGCCAGGACGCCGTCAATGTTGCGGAGCAGTTTCAGCAGCAGGTAAATTTTGACGGCGTCGTCCTGACCAAGCTGGACGGCGACGCCCGCGGCGGCGCCGCCCTCTCGGTAAAGGCAGTCACCGGCAAGCCGATCAAATTTGCTTCCACCGGCGAAAAAATAAAGGATTTTGATTATTTTCATCCGGACCGGATGGCCAGCCGCATCCTGGGAATGGGCGATGTCATGACTCTGATCGAGCGCGCCCAGGAGACGATCACGGAAAAGAAAGCACGGGAGATGGAGGCGAAGCTGCTCAAGGCGCAGTTTACTTTCGATGACTTTCTTGACCAGCTCAGGAGCATGCGGAAGATGGGTCCGCTGGCGGGCATGCTGTCAATGATCCCGGGCATACCAAAGCAGCTGAAGCAGGCGCAGATCGACGAGAAGGAGCTGGACCGGGTCGAGGCGATTATCTGCTCGATGACGGTCGAGGAGCGGCGCCATCCTGACATTATCAACGGAAGCCGCCGCCGCCGGATTGCGATGGGCAGCGGTTCTGATACGCATTCAGTAAACCAGCTGTTAAACAGGTTCAAGCAAATGCAGAAGTTGATGAAGCAACTGGCTGGCGGCAAGAAGCTGAAAGGCCTGCCGCCGGAATTGCTGAGAACGTTTAACGTTTAACGGTATGCGTTTAATGTCCAGGCAAAACCGTGACATTTTTCGTGAAACATGAAACGTTAAACGTGAAAAAGGAGGTGATTTAATGGCGGTAAAGATCAGGCTAAGCCGGGTCGGACGCAAGAAAAAACCGATTTACCGGATAGTGGTCGCCGATTCCCGGTTCCCGCGGGACGGCAAGGTAATCGAGAACATCGGCCGTTATGCCCCCCGGGAAGAGCCCTCGCTGATCGAGATTGATGAGGGCAGGGCCCGTGACTGGCTGGCAAAGGGGGCGCAGCCGACAGGCACTGTCGGCAAGCTGCTGGCAAGCAAGGGGATCTCCAGATGAATTGATGGCGGGGCGGCAGGTTGAACTGATGCGGAAATGGAGGAGAAGTGAGAGATTTACTTGAGTATCTGGCCAAATCGCTGGTTGATAAACCGGATGAGGTAGTAGTAAAGGAGACAGAGACAGACACGACGGTGGTGCTTGAGCTGACGGTCGCCAAGGATGACATCGGCAAGGTGATCGGCAAGCAGGGCCGGATTGCCCGGTCGCTGAGGACCATTGTCAAAGCGAGTGCGGTCAAGAACGGAAAACGGGCGATAGTGGAGATTGTTGACTAAAACCCACGGAAGTGTATCCTTAAGGCCGCATCAGCCCTGCAGGTCCGGCAAAGGACTCCCGTTTGCGTATCGACATCTTCACGCTGTTTCCCCAATGGTTTAACTGGTTTTTTCAGCAGCGGCATCTGACTAACGCCATCCAGTCCCGCGGCTTGGCCGTGCGGCTGTTTAACTATCGCGACTATTCCCCCTTGAGTAACGGGCAGGTTGACGATACCCCATTTGGCGGCGGCGCCGGCATGCTGCTGCGCGTTGATGTTGTCTGCGCCGCGCTAAGCGGAGTCTATGGCGGGAGCTGCGAAGCCGTCAGGGAAAAACTGCCCGTTTTTCTGCTTTCGCCAAGAGGCAGGCGGCTGGGGAGCGATCTGCTTGACGAGCTGGCCCAGAGGCGTGATTTCGCCCTTCTTTGCGGGCGTTACGAAGGTTTTGACCAAAGAATATCGGACCACCTCAGCACTGAAGAAATCTCAATCGGAGATTATGTCCTCAGCGGCGGCGAACTGGCGGCGATGGTCGTGGTTGATGCGCTGGCGCGCCGCATTCCGGAAGCGCTCGGAGGCGAGAACAGTGCCCTGTTTGAATCATTCTCCCCCGGGCTGGGTGGCCGGCGAGAGTATCCCCAGTATACAAAACCGGCAAGCTTTCAGGGCTGGCAGGTTCCCGAGGTGCTTCTCTCCGGCAATCACGCCGAGATTGGAAAGTGGCGGCGCGAACACTTGGGTTAAGCCCGCGTTGCGTGTTTAACGTTTCATATTTCACAGAGAGATTCTTCCGCAAACCTGCGCATCAGATGATCAATTGACGTTAAATTTTAAATGTTAAACGTGTAAGATTCTTGTTGCATTCCCGGTCAAAACCTTCTAGAATTTCGAACTTGGCGTCAGTAGATAGGAGATCATGAACCAGACCATCGCCAGAATCGAAGAACAGCAGTTAAAAAAAGGCATCCCCCGGTTTAAAGCGGGTGACACGGTGAGGGTGCACTTTCAGGTTATCGAAGGCAGCCGCCGCCGCACCCAGGTTTTTCAGGGTATCGTCATCAAGCGCCAGGGCGCCGGCGCCCGCGAGACCTTCACGGTGCGCAAGCAATCGTTTGGAGTCGGGGTGGAGCGGACTTTCCCCCTTTTCTCTCCCAAAATCAGCAAGATTGAAGTTGTCAGCATTGGCGACGTCCGCCGCGCCAAGCTTTATTACCTTCGCTCCAAGGTGGGCAAAAAAGCCCGGGTGCGCGAGAAACAACGATAAAACCGGTCTTTGACCTTGGATATCTGAACAACAAGATCGAGGCTTGGGTTTTATCCAAAATCCAGTATCCAGGATCCAACCCCTGCTTTGATGGCTTTTGCCGCAGCCGCAGCAGAAAATGCCCAATGGTACAGCTCTTAAAGGGGCGGAGTTGCGGAGCTGGTAGAAGAGTTTCGCCAATAGGTGATCGCCGTCCGACGCCGCGGAGCCGACCGGACACAAGCAGAGCGAGACAAGCCCCGAGTTCATTCCTGAGCGAATTGGAAGATCAGCTAAGATAATTTCTTATGGGCGAAGAACCACACCAGGCGCCCGCAAATGAAGGTGAGTCCGGGCGGGGAGTGGAAAGACCGGAACCGTCATTTCCCGCGCACGGCCGTTCATCTCCTCCCGTGCCGGCCAAACCCAGGCGCAGTCTCAAACGCGGCGCGCTCGAATTCATTGCCTTCGCGGCGATTGCCGTCATCGCTGCGTACCTGTTGCAGTTGCTGCTGGTCAAACCGTTTGAGATTCCCTCCGGATCCATGGAAAATATCCTTATGGTCGGCGACCGGGTGCTGGTAAACCGGCAGTCGTACCGGTTTGGATCTCCCAAGCAGGGTGACATCATTGTCTTTACGACTCCCCAGGAGCCGGGCGTGGATTTGATCAAACGGGTGATTGCCGTGGGCGGCGATAGAGTCCGGATAGAAAACGGCCAGGTCTTCGTCAATGACAAACCGCTGAAGGAGCCTTACATCAGAAAGGACAGTCACAATTTCCAGGAGCGGGTTGTCCCGTCGGGAACGATGTTCGTGCTCGGCGACAATCGCCCCAACAGCCTGGACAGCCGCTACTGGAAAGTTCCCTGGGTTTCCGACAATGACATCATCGGCCAAGCGTTTATGATCTACTGGCCGCTGAATCGCATTGCCTGGCTGGGATGACGCTTGCCGCCGGGGAACTCCAGCGGACTGTTTGAGTTCGACCTTAGCCTCTGCCACGCTTGTGGAGCGGTGGCAGGCGCAGATGAGGCCGGGCGGGGTTGTTTTGCCGGCCCGCTGGTTAGCGCCGCGGTCATATTTGATTACACGCGATCCGGGGAGCTGGCTTTAGGATCGCGGCTTGCCGGACTTAATGATTCAAAAAAATTGACGCGCCTGGCCCGCGAGCGGCTGTATCCGGTTATTATCAGATCGGCGGTCCGGATCGCGGTGGTTGTGTCGAGCCCGGAAACAATTGATGCAAACGGGGTACACCGAACCAATCTCGCCGATCTTTGCCGCTGCCTTGAGTTACTGGAGCCTTTGCCGGAGCTGGTGCTGGTTGACGGCTGGCGCCTGCCGGAGGGAGCGCCGCCTCACCGTGCAGTCAAGGGGGGAGATTCCCGGAGCGCCGCCGTAGCGGCGGCATCGGTGGTTGCCAAGGTTGCTCGTGACAGCCTCATGCGACGTTTCCATTACCTGTATCCCCAGTACGGTTTTAACCGGCACGTGGGCTATGGAACCGCTGCCCACCGCGAGGCGATTGTCAAACATGGATTCACTCCCCTGCACCGCAGATCATTCAAAATGCGGAATGATGCAAATGCGGAATGCGGATCTGGGAATGCCGATTGAAAACCTCCAATATGAATTGACAAGAAGTAAATTGTAGATGTATTATTTTCGAAATGTGAAACTTATAAGCGCCAAACTCTAAAACTCGAAACTCGGAATCTGAGGTTGACAAACCACTCGATCCACGGCGGGGGCTTGGCCGCACCGGCGAGGAGATTGCCCGCCGCTATCTTAAGCGGCGGCTCTATCAAATTATCGCGGCCAATTACCGCAGCCGCTACGGCGAGATTGACATTGTTGCCAGGCGTGGCAAAGTCATTGCGTTTATTGAAGTAAAGGCGCGGCGCGACAAGCGGCTGGGTGAGCCCTTTGAGGCAGTCGGACCGCATAAACAGGCCCGGATACGCCGCATGGCCGGCATGTGGCTGACTGCGCATCATCGTGATGAAGGAATCGAGAAGTGCGATTTTCGCTTCGATGTGATTTCCATTCTGCTGGATGAGGATGGCGGCGCTGCCGAGTTGAGGCACATAAAGGACGCATTTCGCTGATTTATGATTGGCCTTTGGTTCCCTTAAGCTCGGAACTCAGGACCCGGAACCTGACGACATGGTACCGGAACCTCTTCTCGTCCGGTGGACTGTGAGAGCGGGACTGCCACCCCTTTTGTATTGAGCGGCTTTTCCTGATATCCTCAGATTCCCCATTCTCCCCAAACCGCACGGCGCGTCTCCACACAAGGAGTGGTGCGAGGATGCTTGCCCGGCTTGAGAGCCATGCGGTTGTGGGAATGGATGCCTGCCCGGTCACGGTAGAGGCCGATCTTGGCAGGGGCCTGCCGGCTTTCAGCATTGTTGGCCTGCCGGATGCTTCCGTGCGCGAGTCCAGGGAGCGCGTCCGCTCTGCCGTCGCCAATTCCGAGTTCGATTTTCCGCTCAGAAGAATCACGGTCAACCTGGCGCCGGCTGATCTGCGCAAGGAGGGGCCTCAGTTCGATCTTCCCATTGCCTTGTCGTTGCTGTCCGCCTCCGGACAGATAAAATCCAGCCTCTTTCAGGACTACGGGGCCGCCGGCGAGCTCTCTCTCGACGGCGCCGTTCGCAACGTAAACGGCGCGCTGGCGATGGCGGAGGGCGCTCGGCGAAGCCGCCTGCGCGGCCTGGTTGTTCCCGAGGCAAACGCCAGGGAGGCCGCCCTGATCAGCGGCGTTGAGGTGATTGGCGTCAGCAGCCTCAGGCAGGCAGTTGCTTTTTTCTCGGGAAAAGAAAAGCTTCAGCCGGCGCGCGTTGATGCTGCCGCCTTGCTAAAAGCCGGCCCGGGGGAGGCGCCGGATCTGGCCGACGTCAAAGGGCAGGAACATGCCCGCCGGGCGCTGGAAGTATGTGCCGCCGGCGGCCACAACCTGCTCATGATTGGACCGCCCGGATCGGGCAAAACCATGCTTGCCCGCCGCTTGCCGTCCATCCTGCCGCCGCTTGACGTTGGCGAGGCAATTGAAATAACGCGCATATACAGCGTTGCCAACCTCCTAAACGGGAGCTGCCTGATTGCCAGGCGGCCGTTCCGTTCTCCCCACCATACGATATCGCACGTTGGCCTCGCCGGCGGCGGCGCCAGTCCGCGGCCGGGGGAAATCAGCCTCGCGCACCTGGGCGTCCTCTTTCTCGATGAGCTGCCGGAATTCTCACGCCTTGCGCTGGAGACGCTGCGGCAGCCGCTGGAGGATGGCCGGGTTTCTGTATCCCGGGCGCTCGTTTCAGTAACCTACCCGTCCAGGTTCATGCTGGTGGCGGCTATGAATCCCTGTCCCTGCGGCTACTTGGGCAGCGGCGGCCACGCCTGCGCCTGCCCGCCTCAGAGAGTGGCCTCATACCGCGGCCGCATCAGCGGCCCCCTTATGGACAGGATTGATGTCGCCATCGAGGTGCCATGTCTTGACAAAAAAGAGTTGATGTCAAACAGGACGCGGGAGGCGTCTGCGCCGGTGGCGGCGCGCGTGGCGGCCGCACGGCAGCGTCAGATGAAGCGGTTCCGTGAAGACGGCATTTATAGCAATTCACAGATGCGGGCCAGGCAGACACAGCGTTTCTGCCGCCCCAACGAAGCCGCCGCCCGGCTGCTGGAATCAGCCATCGACCGCCTTGGTTTGAGCGCCCGCTCCCATCAGCGCATCCTCAAGGTGGCCAGAACGATTGCTGATCTGGACGGCGCCGGCGAAATTCAGCCCGCGCATCTGGCGGAGGCGATAAGCTACCGCAGCATTGACCGCAGGGGGTGGCTTGGCGCCGCCTGATTCAGGCTGCCGGCGAGAGCCGCAGCGGCGGGCCGCCCTGGCGCTGTCTTTTTTTCTCGGCGGCGTCATCCAGCGGCCGGTGGCCCTGCCAACCACGGGAATTGCGCCTGCGGATATATGGAAGCGTTCAAACCCGGCCATTGCCGCTCTGCTCAAGCTGACATCAAGTGAAGCTGCCCGCCTGGCGGCGTTTCGTTGCTCTTTTTCTTCCCGGGAGGCGGAGAGGCAGCTAAAAAAAGCGGGCATGGAGTTCGTGGCCCTAGGCGATGAGCTTTATCCGGTCGGGCTGGCATTAATTTATGATCCTCCCTTTGGCCTTTTTTTAAAAGGCAGCCAGGTGGAAGCGGCAACCGCGGCCGGCAAAGTCCGGGGAAGGACAAAGACGGTTTCGCACGACGCTGCGGCCGGACCGCGCTGCCGTTTGCAGGAACTCATGTCCTGCCATCGAATTGCGATTGTGGGAGCCCGGGCTGCCTCCCGCTATGGTCTTGATGCGGCCAGGCAACTTGCGGCGCAGCTTTCGCGCCGGTCGGTCTGTATTGTCAGCGGCCTTGCCTTGGGCGTGGATGCGGCCGCCCACCGCGGCGCTCTCGAAGGCGGAGGCGGCACCATCGCAGTGCTGGGGTGCGGCGCCGACTATGTCTATCCGAGCATGAACAGCGGCCTTTACCGGAGCCTGCTAAAGTCAGGAGTGATTATTTCCGAATATCCGCCCGGAACTAGGCCCCTGCCCTGGCGGTTTCCGGCCCGCAACCGCATCATCGCCGGACTCTCCGAAGCCGCTGTTGTGGCGGAGGCGAAGCAGAAGAGCGGAGCATTGATAACGGCTGATTTTTGCTTGCAGCAGGGAAAGGAAGTTTTTGCTGTTCCGGGAAGTATTTTCTCTGAGCTTTCATCGGGCCCGAACGACCTGATCAAGACGGGGGCAACGCCGGTCACCAGCGCGGCCGACATTCTCGAAAGCCTGGGAATTGAAACCGGAAGAAATGACATTCCGCTGCCGGCAGATTTAACATCCGATGAGCAGCTTGTTTTAAAGACGCTCGACGGAACTTTTCGCCATCAGGACGAGCTGGCAGTCAGGGCCGGAATCGACGGCGGCAAGGTCGCCGCGTTGCTGGTTTCCCTTGAGATAAAGGGGCTGGCCCGGCATGAGCCCGGGCGCGGTTATTCATCCTAACCGGGATTCTTAGCTTTCGGCTCAGGATGACAGTGATCATGAGCAAAGTGAATGAACATGAAAATAATTGGGAAACAATCGGAACCTGAGGCAGTCGACAAAACGGACATGGATGATGGCGCCAGGAAAAACGACCTGGCGGTCCTGGGACGTTACCTGGCTTCGCTGGCGCAGACTGGCTGTTCCGACAAAACTGTGCGTGCTTACGGTCAGGACTGCCGCCAGTTCCTGATATATGCCGCCGCCGAAGAGGCCGGCTTTCCTGCCGGCATTGACTACCGGTTCTTGCGGAGGTATGCCGTATTTTTGGCCGGGTTTAATTACCAGAAATCAACCTTGAACCGCAAGCTCTCGGCGGTGCGCGGCCTGCTCAAGTTCTGCCGCGCGGAGGGATTAATCCGGTCAAACCCGGCCCGGCTGCTGCCGTCGCCAAAGCAGCCGCGCAAGCTGCCGGTTGTCCTGCGGCCCGGGGAGGTAGAGTCTTTTCTGGAAGCGATTGACCTTTCCCGCCCACTGGGGATTCGGGACAGGGCAATCTTTGAGCTTCTCTACAGCTGCGGGCTTCGCAGCGAGGAGGTAACCTTACTTGATACAATAAGCATTGACTTCGAGCAGGAAGAGATAACGGTGCAGGGCAAAGGAAACAAAATGAGGGTTGTGCCGGTGGGTGAGGTTGCGCTTGGGGCAGTCCGGGAATATTTACAGAAAGGCCGACCCGAGCTCGCCCGCCTCCGGAAGCGGGACGAGGCAGAACCGGCGCCGCTCTTTCTCTCTTCACGGGGCAAACGGCTGGGGACATCGGACATCAGGCGCCGGACGATAAAATACGTCAGAAAGGCTGCGATCAAGCGGCGGATTTCAGCGCACGCATTCCGGCACTGTTTTGCCACGCATCTGCTTGAAGGCGGAGCGGATCTGCGTGTGGTGCAGGAGTTGCTTGGTCACGCATCGGTTGCGACGACGCAGCGCTACACGCATGTGAGCGGCGCCCATTTGAGGAGAGTTTATGAGCGCGCCCACCCGCGGGCGCGTCTTTAACATCTGTCAGGATTGTGGGGTCACGTTGCCGGAAGAAAACAGGGAAATAAGCGAGCTTTGGCGGCGTTATAAGGAGGAAGCCGACCCGCAGGCGCGGGACCGCCTCATCCTGAATTATGCTCCTCTAGTGAAATACGTCGCTGGCAGGCTGGGGACTAATTTCCCCTCCCATGTGGACGAGTCGGACTTGATCAGTTATGGTTTGCTGGGGCTGATCGGCGCCATTGAGCGATTTGACCTGTCGCGCAATATCAAATTTGAGACATATGCGATCACGCGCATCAAGGGGTCGATCCTGGACGAACTGCGCTCGCTGGACTGGGTGCCGCGTTCGGTCCGCAGCATGGCGCGGCAGATCGAGCGCAGCAGCGCCAAGCTGGAGAACAAGCTTCACCGCGCACCCAGCGACGAAGAGCTTGCCAAGGACCTGGGGATTACATACGAAGAGTTTCAGGAAGCGCTAACAAAAATCAGCTCAAGCTCAATGATCGCGCTGGAGGAACTCTGGACGATTTCCAGCACCGGCACTGAATCGGTTGCCCTGATCGACACCATCGAGGATCGCCAGAGCAAGGACCCGGCTTCCGTCGTCGATGTCAACGAAATCAAGGAGAGGCTGGCGGGCGCAATCTCCAAGCTGCCCGAGCGGGAAAAGATCGTGATTGCCCTTTACTATTATGAGGGCCTGACGCTGAGGGAGATTGGCGATGTGCTCGGCGTTACCGAATCCCGGGTCTCGCAGCTGCACACCAAAGCGATCCTCCGGCTCAAGGGCCGGCTCCGCGACCAGGTTGAGCCGGCGCAGATACCCTGAACGTTTCATGTTTAGCGTGGTGAAAGGCTTTCGTGAAACGTGGAAAGTTAAACGTTTTGAATGCTGACCTTGCAGCTGACCTGTATGTCATTGCGGGAAAAGAAGCCCTGGTTCGCTTCTACGGCGTAGCGGTAAGGGACGGCGGGGCGGTGGTCAGTAAGCGTCAGCGGCGCCATATCCTCGATGTCAACAATTGTGCCGTTGCCGGAAATAAAGGCGACGGACAGAGGGATGAGCGTGTTTTTCATCCAGAAGCCCTCGCGGACGTCTCCGTCCCAGACAAAAACCATGCCGTCATCCGGCGCCAGCGATGTTCTGTTCATCAGGCCGGTTTCTCTTTGCGCGGGCGTTGAAGCGACTTCTACGTTGAGGGATACGTCGTGACTGGCGTGGAAAATAACCTGGGGTTGGTGCTGGGCGGAGGTGGTAAGAAGCGGACCATTACCATCTGCGCAACCGGCTGCCGGCGATAAGATGGCAAGGCAGGCCGCAAAAAAGCAAACCGAACGAAAAGGCCGCATTAAAGAGCCGGAAAATCTTTACGGTTAACTCTTTGTATCTTCATCTTCCTGCCCACAAGTTCCCCTGATGCCGCAGTAGGCTAGCACCGCAACAACGGGAGCCAGGACCAGGATGAAGAACAGAAAAATGATTGCTTCGACGGGCACCGCTTTCACCTCCCAGGGTGAAAATAAATGTCATTTTAATTATACCATTCAGACCCGGTAGTGACACCTGGCAAACCGGTCTGCATTCGTGGCAATAATAGCCGCCGTGATGATCCAATTGCAAGACCATACCCATCCGGGTATTTCAAATCATACATCGGGACAGTCAGGCACGGCCTTTAGGGCCTGTCTCAAAAGGATTTACGACTCGAACATCCTGCGCCCGCTTTCCGGCGTCGCCGGACCGAAGATAAAAATTCCTGCAAATGTTGCCATAATGTCAGAACTCCCGCCGGTTTGACACCGTATTGCCGCGGAGTGTAAAATTTCGTCCGGCGCTTGTGCCTTTTTTCACCGATGTAATATAATTGCCTTTGTCGAAGGAAGTGAATGAAGGGTAGAACAATCTTAGCCTCGCTGGTGCTGGTCCTTTTCCTGGGGATCGTCGGACTGACCGTCTGGGGCGTGCACAAAACCAACTCTCCGCAGTTCTGCGAAAGCTGCCACATCATTAAGCCCTATGTGGATACCTGGAAGGCTTCCTACATGGGGAAGCGCGGCGTAACCTGCATTGACTGCCATTTCGACCCCGGCGTGCTTGGCTACTTCCGGGGCAAGGTCTATTCTCTTATCAAGCTGACCGAGTACGCTTTCAAAACGTACAACCGGCCGCCGGCTTCGGCTTCGCTGCTAACCAGCTCGGCGTGCCTGCAGTGCCACGGCAATGACAGGAACCCTCAATATCCTGATGCCCAAAACGTTGTCAATCCAAGTGCGCCCAGCTATCCCAAGATTGCGGTTACCGATCAGTACGACCCGAACCCCGCTACCAGGACCATCATGTTCCCGCATGATTTCCATGTTAACGTGGCCCAGGTCCAGTGCTCCGACTGCCATTCCGGCGTCGTGCACGGCAATTTGATCAGCGACCAGCCGCAAGCGGCGGCCAAGCCCGAGTTTTGCGCCAGTTGCCACACCGGCGATACTGCGCCTATCCTGTTTGGCAAAGTGAAACTGACCGGCCAGCAGCACCCGGGCGTTCCCAAGATTGACATCGCAATCTGGCGCAATAACCATTGGCGGCTGGCGCACGGCCCCGGCGTTATCAACGGCGTCATGTACGACAAAATCCAACCGCAGACGTGTCTTGCCTGTCATCAGGATCCGACAGTGGCAAAGGTATGCAAGAGCTGTCACTTGCCGACTGAGCCGACTTTTTCAGCGACAACCGAGACGCAGCAAGCAAGTGCGGCGCCGCTGGGCATGTTCGGCCTCGTGATCGGCGTCTTCCTGGTGACGCTGGTGCCTTATCCCAAGGTGCAAAAATTCATCTTTGAAGGCTGGACTGCGACAATCCTGGCAACCGCTGTCATCATTACCGATCTCTACGCCATTTATGTTGTTATGTCCGAGGTTATAAACACGACGTCGGGCAACCGCAACATCGGCCCGTTAACACTCTGGATTGCCTACCTGATCGCCAGCGCCAGCCTGCTTACTTTCCTGTTCCACCAGGGTGTGCTCAAGCCAAGACGCAGGAGACTGTCAGGGAAAAAATGAACGAGCCGGACAAACAAGACAAACCCGCGGAAGAAGAAAAGGCGGGCGGCCTGGAAGTTACGCGGCGGCGGTTTCTCAGCTTCCTCTTCGGGCTGGCGACTGCAATCGGCCTGGGGGCTTTTGTGGCGCCGCTGGTGAGGTACGCCTATCCGGTGATCAAGCCGGAGGAGTACCCAAAGATAAAGGTCGCTTCTGTCAGCGATGTCACCAGCGATGGCGTCCGCTTCGACTACCAGGATGTGCCGTCGGAGTTGATCCAGCTCAACAACAAGAGCTTTGCCGCCTATTCGCTTGTTTGTACACACTTAGGATGTATTGTCAAGTGGGAAGCGAACAACCATATTTTCCACTGCCCTTGCCACGGCGGCAAATTCGATGAAACCGGCAAGAACATCTCGGGGCCGCCGCCGAAACCGCTGACGAAATACAAGATTTCAGTTCAAGGAAATGACATTTATGTGGAGGGACTTGCTTCATGAAGCTGGGCGTTGTTGATTTTCTGGATGAGCGGCTGGATGTCCGGCGGATTGCGCGGGAGTTTGCCGAGCACCGCGTGCCGGACCATGTTAACTGGCTTTACTGTTTTGGCGGCATTACTTTCCTGTGCTTCATGGTTCAGATAGCGACAGGTATCCTGCTGGCGTTTTATTATCAGCCCACTACTGCCAGCGCCTACACGAGCGTGCTGCATATTTCCGACGATCTCCCCTTTGGCGTAATCCTGAGGAGCCTGCATGCCTGGACGGCCAATATCATGATCATCATGGTAATGGTTCACATGCTGCGCGTCTTTTTCCACGGCGCCTACCGGCCGCCCCGGGAGCTTAACTGGGTGACCGGGGTGTTGCTCTTTTTCATGACCGTCACTTTTGGTTTCTCCGGCTACCTCCTGCCGATGAACCAGCTTTCCTACTGGGCCACCAAGGTGGGCAGCGAGATCGCGGGCGCGATGCCGTTTGTGGGTCAGTACATCCAGAACTTCCTGCTGGGCGGCGCAAAGATCAGCGACGCGACGCTGACCAGGTTTTACGCCATCCACGTTGTAATCCTGCCCGTAGTGCTGTCGGCCTTCCTGGCGGCGCATTTTTACATGATCCGCAAGCAGGGAATCGCAGACCCGTTATAGACCAGAAGGAGAATTATGAGCCCGGACAACAACGAGCACGGTGATCACGGCGAGGGCGGAGTTCCCTTTCTGCCCGACCACTTCGTTAAGGAGCTTGCCGTAATCACCTTGATCATGGGGGTGCTGGTCTTTCTCGCGACGCTAATGCCGGCGCCGGTGGGATTGCCGGCCGATCCACTCAAGACGCCGGCCGGCATCAAGCCGGAATGGTATTTCCTCAGTGTATACCAGATTCTTAAATACGTGCCCAAGAACGTTGGCATCGCCTGGTCATTTTTGATCTTTCCCCCGATTTTGATAATTTTCCCATTTTTTTACAGGCAGTATACCCGTTTCAAGTATGGCCGGCTGATTTTGCACACAATTGGAGCACTCGGCGTGCTGTTTGCGGTTTTCCTGGCTTTCCTTGCTTATCTGGGATTCGAATAAGGCGAAACGGGGGGGACCGATTTTAGCAGCCGGCAGAGGTTGAGAAGAAACTCAACCTGAGCAACAAGGGGGTGGCGGCTTGCTGGCTTTTGTTCGTGGCGAGAGTTGTTTACCGGCGGGGGATCTCGCAGTGGTTGCGTCTCAGCTCGCGCCGCCAGGTAACGATCAGCTCGCCGACGACAAAGGCTGTAACTCCCAGCCCGAAGCCGATCACAGTGAAGGCTTCGATGGTTGCCATGGTATCCAAGGGGCACCTTCCTTTTTTCCTGACGTTTACGACGTTAGGGTAGTATCATAATTTGATTTAGCCCTTTTTGGCAAGCGGCTGATTGGACGGGCTCCCGGCCTCGCTGCTAGCGGGAGCGGGGGCCTGAGGGGAGCCGGAGATGGCTGCAGAGTTATCCGGGTTAAACACCGCGGCGGGCAAGAAAAAAGAAAGCCCGGTAATTTTATGGCTGCTGGGCGTCTTCTTGCTGGCGGCGGCGCTGAGGACCATCGCGGTGCTGACTCGGCAAATGGTCCAGTTTGACGAAGCGTCATACGCGCGTATGGCCGAGAACCTCCTCCTTGGCCATGCACCCTGGGACATTACCCACACCTCCACTGTTCACCTTTCCGTTCTCTATCCAATCGTCACGGCCTCTTTTGCCGTTATCATCCGCAGCTACGTTGCCGCCGGCTACGTAGTCTCGGTCCTGTTTGGCTCATTGCTTGTTTTGCCAACTTTCATGTTCGGCAAGGTCATGTGGAACCGGCGCGTTGGCTTGATGGCGGCGGCGCTGGTTGCGGTGCTGCCGGTGATGATCGACAAAAGCAGCACAATCGACGGGCAAAACCTGTTCGCTTTCTGGCTTATGTGCGCCATGTTCTTTGGCTACCGGATGCAGTTCACGAAGCGGTGCATGTGCGGCATGCTTGCCGGGACCTGCCTTGGCATTGCCTACATTGATGATCCGACGGCGCTTTATTACCTTGTCGTCCTGTTCGGCCTGCTGGTCTATATCGGTTTCCGGCAGGAGGTAGCCAGCTACGCCAACAAGGCCGCTTCCCATTTCGTGCTTATGTTTGTCTTGTTTGCAATCCCAAACATTATCTTTTTATCAACACAGGTGGGCGGCTTTGCCATCCAGGCCCGGCCGGTGGATGAGCTTTACGCGGCCATGCACAACCTAAGGCCGCAGACCCTCGACTGGGACCGGCAGATGATGCGGCTGGACAGCTCCGGCAACCTGGTTCTTCCCAGGATGCAGCAGGGGGACGGGCTGGCGGTCATGCTTGTGAAGAATCCGGCCGGCGTTTTTTCGGCGATGCTGAGGCAGATTAATTTCTATTACATCCGCAACGTGGCGACGCTTTTTCCCGCCTGGCTGCTGATGTTGATCGGGCTTGGCGTCTTTAAGACAGTCTGGAGCCGGCGGGAGGCGCTGAAGTACGGCTACTTTGCCCTTATGTTGCTGCCGCTGGCGACATTGCCGCTCAAATGGCCGGACGTGCGCTTCATGATGCCGTACATGGCCATATTCATGCTTTGGGCGGCCAGGGGCTGGCTTAGCCTGGAGTCCTGGGGGGTTGGCACTGTGAGCGAGCTGCTGGGATGGAAGCATGACAACCCGCGGCGGAAGATGGTAGTGCAGGCGGCGCTGGCGGCGGTGGTGCTCGTCCCGGTGGCGGCGCTCGCGCTCTGGTCGGTTGCCAGGACAGACTACCCGGTTCAGTACAAGGAGGCGGGGCAGTGGCTCAAGTCTCATGGAGGTGACGGCAGCCGCATCATGAGCCGCGAAACCTCAACGGTATATTATGCCGGCGCCACCCAGGTCCTCCTTCCTTATGCCTCAACCACACAGGTCCTGAGCTACGGCCGCCGCCAGCATGCTGACTTTCTCGTGATTTCACGGCAGGAAGTTGATCAGCTGCGGCCAGAGCTTAATGGACTGATGAATCCCGCCCTTGCCGGCCCGGGGCTGAAGATGGTATACCGTTACGGTGCCGGCACCGGCGCCGACACGATCGTTTACCGGCTGACCGGCTGAAGCCTGCCGGAAAACCAACATCAATCTATTAGCGGCCATGATTGTCAACCAGCTCTTGAATACTAATTTTCCCGACAGGCTGTACAACTGGAGCACCAGCAGCGGCCTGAGAATCATCGCCATTGTCCTGGCGGCAATCGTTTTTTATTACATAATTCGCACCCTGTTCCGGCGCCTGCTTAAGGTTGCGCGCCGCGTCGGGGAGGGCGAGCTGGTTACGCGCGAGCAGGAGATGCGGGCGCGCACACTGGCCGGCATCATCCGGGGTCTGCTTATTGCCGTGATTGTCGTGGTCGTGTTGCTGATGGTGCTCCACGAGCTCGGTTACGACGTCGGTCCGCTGCTGGCCGGGGCCGGCATCGCCGGCCTTGCCGTCGGCCTCGGCGCCCAGACACTGGTAAAGGACATGATTGGCGGCTTTTTCGTCTTGCTGGAAGGCCAGTTTAACGTCGGCGACGTTGTCGAAATCGGCGGTGTTAAGGGCAAAGTAGAGGCGATAAAGCTGAGAACCACCCTGGTCAGGGACGATGAAGGCGTCCTGAATGTGGTTCCAAATGGGGAGCTTAGGGTAGTCTCCAATCTGACCAAGGGGTGGTCGAAGGTTAACCTTGATTTTGATTTTGATATCCAGGAAGATGTTGACAAGGTGATCGGCATCATCCGGACAGCCGCCCGGCAGGCAGCCCAGGATGGTTCACCGGTGGGCGTCTACATTCTGGAAGGGCCGGATGTCCTCGGAGTCGAATCCCTGAAAGGCAAGACGGTGAGCATCCGCGTGATTGCCCGGACGGAGCCATATCGGGATGCGGAAGTGGCGCGTGAGATCCGCCGGCTGGTGGCCAAATCACTGGCCGAGAACCATGTTAGCATGGGGGACTAGACCGGTTCCAAACCGCGTTTGGATATCGGGCGTTGGATTGTTGATCAAGCTCGGACTTTTGGCTTTGCTTTTGTCCAAAGCCCAACGTCCAAAGTCCAAAGTCCGACATCCGTTTTTAGGAGGAGAAGGATCATGTCAAGGATGGATCTGCCCGGCCAGTATGTGAATGTGCGCAAGAAGTATCCGCAGTTAATGGAAGCCCTCGACGGCCTGGGCGACGTTGTCAGTCACCAGGGCCCGATTGATGAAAAAAACAGTCATTTGATCCGGATGGCCGCCGCCGCCGCCATCCGCTCCGAGGGCGCGGTGCACAGCCACGCCCGCCGGGCGCTTCAGTCCGGCGCTACTCCGGAGGAGGTCAATCAGGCCATTATCCTGCTGACGAGCACAATTGGCTTTCCCAACGTCTCTGCTGCTCTTACCTGGGCAGATGATATTCTCCAGGACCGGTAGTGCACGCGCATCAGTCTTGGCGTCATCATAGTTGGCAAGCAAATAAACGCTGATTTTATTGTTGCGAGTGGCGACCGGCGTCTGGCAGCGCCGGCCAAAAAACCGGGCAGCTTAAAAACCGCATAAACAAGCCAAAAACTGGCCTGTCATTGCCGTTTAAATTACCTTGACTCTGCTTGTGTGCAAGTCTATACTACTAATTCGGGAAGCGAAGAAGGATTACTGTTTGTCACTACTCGTTACTTCTTCTATAGCCTGGAGGCATTGCTAGAGCGATAGCTCGGACATGAGTGCTCTTGCATGCCACCGCGTGTTTCCCGGTGGCATTTTTTTGCCACGATAGAATTCCCGGCGACAAGGCGTGGAAGCGAACGTCAAGTTTAGGGCGCCGGCCGAGCGGGAAAAATCGGGTTGACGAAGTATATGCATACTGATAGTCTTCCCTCGCGCCTTAAAGGCGCACGGTCTTTGAAAACTAAACAGCATGAGACAGCGAACATGCCTGTCCGGTGGTATTCACCGGAAGGCATGCTCTAAAAGCCAGTCAATTTCTTTGGCCGGCTTCCAACAGGAAGCTGGCAAAGATCAAGCTCAAGACGATATTCCCGGGCGAAAAATCCGGGACATGACCTCATGCGAGGGACATGACCTAATTTCCGCAGGAAATTAGGATCGTGTCCCAAGCTTTTTAAGGATCGTGTCCCATGGATTTTGAGCTCGTAGGAAGCAACTCTTTCATGGAGAGTTTGATCCTGGCTCAGGACGAACGCTGGCGGCGTGCTTAACACATGCAAGTCGAGCGAGAAAGCGCCTTCGGGCGTGAGTAAAGCGGCGAACGGGTGAGTAACAC
>JAJYLW010000018.1 GCA_021787475.1 Actinomycetes bacterium | reverse complement strand
TATTGTTGCGAGGGGCTTGCCGGGATTTGGCCGCAGGGAGGCCGAAGCGAAGCAAGGAGGACGGCGGGGTTTCCGGCGAGGACTGTCTGAGCCCCGCAGGGGCGGGTTACGCAGCCTGCCGCCGTCCGGCGTAGCGGAGCCGGCCAGGCATGGCAAATCCAAGGCAAGTCCCGAGCAAATACCTTAACGAACCGGATGATCCGCAAACCTGTAAAAGATTGGGCCCGGAAGAAGCGTGCACAGAAAAACGACAGATTACATCAAGGGCGCGGCAGTGGCGGCTATTTTGCTCGCTCACTATGTGCAGTATTACTTTAACAGAGTTTACGCCTGGGAAGAGGGTTTCGCTCTTGCCCTCGTGTCGCTCTTCTTTGTCCTTAGCGGCTTCGGGAACTTTTTCTCGCTGGCCAGGCGGCTGGACGGGGAGTCCTCAACCGCACGGGTGATTGCCCGCTTTTATTTTGACCGTGCCGTCGGCATTTATCCATTTTTTTGGCTTGCCGCCTTTTTTATGCCTTTCTTTTTTCATGAATACGGGGTGCTGCACCAGGCAAGTTTTACCACAGCGGCTACCTACCTTGCCCTGCCTTACGTGCAGCCGCCGGGCATTTTCTGGTTTGTCGTGGCCATCATTCAGTGCTACCTGGCTGCGCCGTTGCTATATCTGATCCTGGTCAAGGTGCGGCCGGCCGCCTTTGTGCGAACTGTCTTCTTTCTTGTCAACGTAACCCTTCTGATCACGGTTTTCGTGCTCCTCCTGGACAGGGCCGGCCTCGCCATAAACCCGTTAAAAACCGTCTTTGCTTTTCGCGGCGCCTTTACGTACCGGTACTTCTTCCTCAGCAATATCGCCCTGTTTTCACTCGGCATGGCAGTTCCGCCGCTGGTTCGCGAATATGGCGGCCACCTTAAGCGTCCTGCTTTTTTCTACGCTTCAGTACTGTTGTTTCTGCTGTCGGCCTACTTCACCCGCAACCCTGATCAGCTTTTTCCGTTCTCCGGCTGGTACCTGACGCCGGTGCTTGTCGCCGCCATTTTTTGCCTCTGCCTGTTTGCGGTGGCGACGCCGCCCCGCCTGCCAATCCGAGGATTGTTTTCCCATGTCGGCAAGCACATCTATCCTGTCTATCTCTTTCACATGCTGTTCTTTGCGCTGCTGGCGGCCGCGGGAATCGTAAAAGACAACAGTTTCCTGTCATTTTTTCTGATGCTGGTTCTGCTGCCCGTCCTCTATTCGTTTTGCCTCATTCTTGACAAGGTAATGAAGCTTTTTTCCGGCAAGCTGCCTGCGCCGGCGGGAAAGCCTCGTCCTGAAATCATTCAGGGCCTGTCCCAATAGGTAGAATTGCCTGCTGGGATGGGCTCTTAGCGAAGCAAGGTCAGCTGGCGCGGAAAACTGGTCAGCACCAGCGGACTACGGCTTCCCACCAGCACTGTGTCCTCGATTCTGACGCCGCCCTGGTCTTCAATGTAGAGGCCGGGCTCCACCGTCACAGTCATGCCTGCCGCAAGCGTGTCGCGCGACCGTGCCGCCAGCCAAGGGCCCTCATGCGCCTCCAGGCCCACTCCGTGCCCGAGCGAGTGGCCGAACTCCCGGCCATAGCCGGCGGCCTTGATATGACCGCGCGCCACCCGGTCCGGCTCCGCCGCCGGCGCTCCCGGCCTGACGCCATTCAGCGCCAGCTCCTGCGCCTCCCGGACGATATTGTAGATTTGCTTAAGGCGCGCCGGCAGAGGTCCGGTAGCGAAAGTCCTGGTTATATCGCAGCAGTAGCCGTCAACGCTCGCGCCCATGTCAACCACCACCAGTTCGCCCTTCCGGATGACCCGGCCGGTGGCGGCGCCGTGAGGCATCGCTGACCGGGGGCCGGAGGCGACGATTATCACAAAAGGCAGCGCTCCGGAGCCGCCCTTTCTCATGACCGATTCCAGAAACCAGGCGACATCTTCCTCGCTCTTTCCGGTAACCTGTTGCCGGGTAAGCGCGGCCAGAGCAGCATCGGCAATGCGGCAGGCGCGCCTGATTTTGGCCTGCTCGGCCCGGGATTTGACCAGCCGCAACTTTTCCACGATGCCACTGGCGTCCCTTAAATTCACTCCTCTTAAGATGCGCCTGAGCAGCAGGAACCGCTTGTGGCTCAGGCGCCCGGCTTCATAACCGGCCACGCCCAGCTTCAACCGCCGCGAAACAGCGTAGCGAGCACATCCTTCCAGGGAGTCGCCCGGCACAATCCTGACACCGTAACCCTTGACCTGCTTTGCCGCCTGCAGGCGGTAGCGGGAGTCAGTAAAAAAAAGCTTTTGCCGTGGGGTGATCAGCACGGTTCCAGCCGAGCCGCTGAACCCGGTGAGGTATCGCACGTTGGGAAGATGCGTGATCAGAAAAGAATCGCAGGCGGAACAGGCCAGCATTTTAACCAGGCCTTCCAGTTACAGCCCTTCCGCCAGCCAGTCGATGGCCTCCAGATAGCCATCGGCGCCCTTGCCGGTGATTGTCCGGTCGCAGACATCGCTGATGACAGAGCGGCGGCGCCACTCTTCCGGGCGCGCCACTATATCTGACAAGTGCACCTCGACGACCGGCGCCTCCACCAACTCGAGGGCATCATGGATGGCAAAGCTGTAATGGGTCCAGGCGCCCGGATTGATGATCATGCCGTCAAGGTCTTTGCTAAACTCCTGGATCTTCTCCACCAGGCTGCCCTCATGATTTGTCTGGAAACAGGCGCACTCTGCAAATCCTGCCGCCGCCGCTCTGGAAACAACCAGGTCATCAAGTTCCGCGAGCGTGATGGCGCCGTAATGCCGAGGGTCGCGCCGGCCCAGCATGTTCAGGTTGCATCCATTCAGCACTGCGACCGCCGGGCGTCGCATCTCAGTCACCCTCCGCCAGCCGCTCCACCTGATCTTTCACCAGCGAGGCGTCAACATCGCAATTGGTGACCGGCTCCCCCAGGGTTTTCAAAAGGACCATGTTTGCCGAAAGGTCATCAGACTTTTTGTCGCTGGCCATCGCAGCGAGAACGTCGCGCGGCCTGACTTCTTCCAGCCTTACCGGCAGTCCCAGCGACAGAAGCAGAGACTGGAGCCGCTCGCTGTACCTGTCCGGCAGCCCGAATACCTTTGTGGACAGGCGCACGGCTGCCAGCAGTCCCAGAGCTACCGCCCGCCCATGCGAGTAAGCCTTATATGCACCCGCCGCTTCAATTCCGTGGCCGACCGTATGTCCCAGATTGAGGACCGCCCGGCGGCCAAAGTCGCGCTCGTCCTCGGAGACGATTCTGAGCTTGTATTCAATACAGCGGCGCACCACCGGCTCCACGTAAGCCATATTCAGGGAAAGAAACTCCTCATAGCTGGCCTCGAAATTTGAAAAAAAATCGTCGCCCGTAAGAAGGCAGTACTTGACCACCTCCGCCAGGCCCTCGACCAGCTCCCGCCTCGGCAAGGTCGTCAGCAAATCAGGGTCGGTAACCACCATGTGCGGCTGGTAAAAGGCTCCGACATAGTTTTTTGCCTCGGGGATATTAACGCCGACCTTGCCGCCGATGCTGCTGTCTACCTGGGAAAGCAGGCTTGTCGGAATCTGGATCAATTTGACGCCGCGCATATAAGTGCTGGCGACAAACCCGGCCAGATCGCCGACGACGCCGCCCCCGAGGGCGCAGACCGCGTCCTGGCGGCGTGTCTTTAAATCAAACAGGCGCGTGTAGAGCAAAGCGGCGTTTTCAAGACTCTTTGTTTTCTCCCCCGGTCTGACCTTGACAGCGTTAACTTTGACTCCTGCCGCCGCCAGCGATTCCGCCAGCCGGGCAAGATGCAAGGCGGCGACATTGTCGTCAGCTATAACAACAACCTTGTCCCGGTTGCCGAGTGAGCACCACAATCTACCCGTCTCATCAAGCAACCCCTCGCTGAGGAAAACGGGATACTCCCTGCTCCTGGTGCTTGCCACAAGCTGGATCATGCCGTTCCAGCCTGCTGCCGGCGGTGAACTTCATCGATTATCTCGCCGGCCACAATATCTACATCTTTACCCCGCGTATCAACAACACAGGCGGCCAGGCGGCGGTACAGATGCTCCCGCTCCGCGAACAGGCGGTGGAAAACATCCTTGTTCCTCGCCAGCGGCCGCGCCTTTGTGCCGGCGCGTTTGAATGCCGTCTCCATGTCAATATCCAGAAAAAAGACCAGCGGCTCCTTTTTCAAGAGCCCGGCAACCTTGCTGCTTGCGACGGCGCCGCCGCCTAGCGACACCACCCTTCCGAGACCGGCGCGCCGCTCGTCGATGCTCTTTATCACCGCCTCTTCTTCCATCTTGCGAAAAGCGTCCTCTCCTTCCGAATCAAACAATTCGGCAATTTTCCTGCCGGTACGGTTCTCGACAACGGCGTCGGTGTCGACAAACTCCCAGCCCAGCTGCTTCGCCAGCAGCCGGCCCACAACTGACTTGCCGCTTCCCATAAACCCGGTCAGGATCACGGCCGCGGCCAACTGCCTTCCAGCCTTTCGACATAAGCCTGATGCGCCGCCTGCATATCGGCGAGGCTGTCGCCGCCGAACTTTGCCAGCATTGCCCGCGCCAGCTCGATTGCCACCATTGCCTCACCCACCACGGCCGCAGCCGGCACCGCGCATATGTCGCTGCGCTCCCTGATTGCCGGTGCCGACCTGCCGCTTTCGATATCAACAGATTTAAGCGGAGATGTCAGCGTCGGGATCGGCTTCATGCAGGCCCGGGCGATCAGCGACTCGCCGTTTGTCATTCCGCCTTCGAGCCCGCCGGCATGATTTGTTTTCCGGTAAAAGCCGCGGCCTTCCCGGAAAAAAATCTCGTCATGGACGGCAGAGCCGGGCCTGGCTGCGGCGGCAAAGCCTTCACCGATCTCGGCGCCCTTGATGGCGGGGATGCTCATCAGCGCCCCCCCAATCCTTCCCCCCAGCCGCTCGCCTGCTGCCGCATACGATCCAAGCCCCGGCGGCAAGCCGAATGCACGCACCTCAAAAATGCCGCCCAGCGATTCTCCCGCCTTGCGGGCGGCGTCGATCTCCGTTTTCATGGCCAGCGTCGCCCGTTCATCAATGGCGCGAACAACGGACTTATCAACAAAACGAAACTCCTCCACTGCCACCTTGCGCCGGCTGTCTCTGGCTCTGCCGATCTGAAGGACACGGCTGTAAATTGTTATCCCGAATTCATCCAGCAGGCGTCTGGCAATCGCGCCGGCCCCGACCCGGGCGGCAGTCTCCCGGGCGCTTGCTCTTTCGAGCACATTGCGAATGTCCCTGAAACCAAATTTTTGCAGACCGGCCAAGTCGGCATGTCCCGGCCGGGGGACCGTCAGTTTTTCCCCTTTTCTGCCCGCCGCCTTGACCGGCGCCGGCGACATGGCCTCTTTCCAGTTCCTCCAGTCGGAGTTCTCAATCCTCAGGCCGATCGGAGCGCCCAGCGTCAACCCGTGCCTGACGCCGCCTGTTATAACCGCCCTGTCCGTTTCGATTTTCATGCGTCCGCCACGGCCATAGCCAAGTTGCCGCCGCGCCAGATCAGCGTTTATATCATCTGCTTTTAATGGCAGTCCGGCCGGCATCCCCTCTACAATTGCCAAAAGCCCGGGGCCGTGTGATTCGCCCGATGTGGTGTAGCGCAGGTCCAGTTTTCCTCATTCCGATTTTGCCGCCAGAAAAGGCCAGCCAAAAGCTTTGCCCCGGGCGCGCTTGGCGTTATTTCCCAGGGGCCGGCGTTGGCGTCGCTCCACCGGTCGGGGCCGTCGTCCCGGTGGTCGGCGTTCCTGTTGTTCCGGTCCCTCCGGAGGCGCCTGTCGGGCTTACCCCGGTCGGACTCGCGACGCCGGTTGCACTGGTCGTGCCGGAAACGCCACCGGTTGATGATGTCCCTGAAACGCCCGTGATTCCCGCTGCTCCGGTAGTTCCGCTAACTCCGGTTGACGACGGAAAACCTGGCGTTGAAGAGGTGACTCCAGATGGCGCCCCGGAGGCGGCGGCGACAACCTGCTGGATGAACGGATCCTTGCGCGAAAAAACGCTTGACCATGATGTTGACGTATTTTCCAGCGCGGATGAAGAAGATGAAATGGACGGCGAGATTCCCGGAATGACAGGCAGGCTGCCCGACGACGGCGCGGCGCCGCTGCCTGTCTGGGGCAGGGACATGAACGGCGCAACCTGCTGCGCCGGAGCCCTGTCCTGCCCGCCCCAGAAAAATGCAAGCGCTGCCGCTAAAACAACCATCAGCATCGCCCCGCCGGTTGCCAGGAGCGGCCTGCCGGCGCGAGACCGGCGATACTTTTTTCTTGAACGGCGCCTGTTCCTGTTCATGATTTACATTTACCTTCGATCAAGTTATTTCCATTTGCTGAATAGTTACCTGCATTTTTTGGTTGCTATCGTCTGCCGTCTATCTTCCACCATCCACAATTTGTTTATCTGGTCGCCGTCCCGCCCGCTCCTGTAGTGCTGGTTCCGGTCGACGTGGTCGGCGTGGCGGCCCCCCCGTTTGAAGCGCCGCCACCCGAGGCGCCGCTCGGGCTCGCTCCGCCCGCGGCCGCCCCCGCACCGCTCGCCACTCCCGCCGCCGATGACGTCTTCGGGGGAGGCGAACTTGTCATGAATACATTGATGTCCACCGTCAGCAAAATATGTCCCGGCGTCACCTCGCCTGAGCCCGACCGGACGGGAAACTTGAATCCTGTCACATCCGGCTCCCCTATCTTGAAGGCAACCACGTTGACGAGACGGCCGGAAACGTTGATATCTCCGTTGTCAATCCTGGCATAATTCTCGACCCGGTAGAGAAAATCGTTAACATCAAAGTAAGTACCCTCAATCTTTAATTCGAACGGGATGATGGTCAGTCCTTCCGAGCCTGGCGTCGGGGCGCCCGCCTTTATGTCGAGGAAGTCAACGCCTGCATCGGCCGAGCTCTTTTGCAAATCGGCGATCAGGGAGGGAACCTGGCTGGCGGCCGGCACCAGTTTTTCGAGCTTAAGCAGGTCACTTTCGGTTTGCTGCGCCCCCTGCCGCTCCTCGTCTATATGGCTCAGCTTGTTCTGGTTGTCCTGATATTTTGCATTCTCGCTTTTTACCTGACTGTTCAAATCTGACAAATTGTCACGTTTGGGACTGACGATCAGGAAATACCACGCCGCCAGCAGCACCACCACTGCCAAGCCGATGAGAATGCCAATGTCCCGTTTTTTCACGGCGTCACCCCCGTCGAGCCTGCCGGCGCCTGACCGGTGGATGACTGCGAGTAGGGAACGGTCCCGGTGGCCGCCCCTGTCCGGGCGCGGCCCGGCGTGGTCCTGGTCGTCGGCGTCACCGGCAACGGCGCCTCCGCCCCGGTTGCGGGCGTAGGCGCGCTCTGTTGAATCTGAGCCGGGTTCTTCAGGGTGACGCCGATTTTAAAATGGATGACGAGGTCAGTTCCCATCTTTTCCGTCGAAGCGCTGATCAGGTTCACGTTTGCCAGTGAAGGCAACAGCCCCAGGCGGATCAGAAAAGTCGCCACAACCGGCATTTCATCCTCGTGCGTATAGCCCTCGATCAACACATCCGGCTGGATCTGGGTGCAGTCTCCCGATGGTTTAGGGCTTCCGGAGCAGGCGGTTACCGGGGTCCCGGGCACAGATGCCTGCATCGAAATCAACCAGATGTCGCTGGGGATGACAAAGGAAAGATCATCGAGGATACGCGACCAACGCACCCTCTGATTGTAAACTGTCTGGACGCTGCTCAGCCGACTGTTTTTTTGACTTTTGATCTGCTGGTAGTTCTGTAGTTCGGCAAGCTGCTTCGAAAGGGCGGCATTTTTTGACCGGGCGTTGTTTAAATCCTGCTGGGCATTGTCAACGCTGGAAGTGTAATAGTAATAGCTGCCGCCCAGTATGGCGACCAGCACGACCGCGCCGGCGATGGGGACAAAGCCCGCACGGCGGCGCATCTCGCGCGCCCTTGCTTCCCGGGGGACCAGATTTACGCGTGGCATCCGCTAATCCTCGTCCTCGAGCGCAAGGCCGATGGAAATCGCCAGCCGTGGCGCCAGTAGCGCCAGCTCATCATCGCCAAGACCCGACCGGTTCTGCACAATCCTTTTCAGCGGGTCGCCCATGACCACCTGAAATGGGAAAATTTGCGACAATCGCGCATCCAGATTAGGCAGCATGGCGCCGCCACCGCCGAGCAAAAGCCTGCCCACCGCCACAGAATTTTTCTGTGACATGTAATAATCCAGGGACCGGCGAATGTCGTCCGCAAGCGCATCCGTTGTTATCTCCAGGGCTCTGCGCACGATTGCTTCCTTTTCGGCCAGCGTGCGCTCAACGCTGCTCCAAAGCTCCCCGGAGTCCTCTCCTTCAGTCTTACCCTCCGCCGCCTGCGGCCGCTGTTGGCCGTTTTCATCCTCACTCGGCGGTAAAAGGCCGCTGGGGCCAAAGGGGGAGCCGCCTCCGCCGCCTTCATTCTTCTTGTCGGCGCCTCCTTCTGGGCCAGGCCCGGGCTCATTCTTTGGCGGCGGGATTATCCTGGTCTCCGCCTCGGAGAGCAATCCCTCGCCTTGCGGCTCCGGTGGCTGAGCCGGTTCCGGCTCTCCGGCCGGCGCCAGCCCGACCTGCGCTTTTAGCACCTCTGCCTCGGCGAAAGTTACGCCGGCCTGCTCCTGAACGTTTCTGGTAAAATCATCGCCGCCAAAAGCAATAATGCGCGTAAACTGCGGTTCGCCGGCAACATCGACCACTAGATTTGTCACGTCGGAGGCTATATTGGCGACGGCGACCGCCGCGCCGCCAGGCGCCCCTTCATCGAGGAAGCTCCGCGTCACCTGGGATCTGAGCATCGCAAACGCCTGCAGGTCAATACCGGCAACCTGTAGCCTTGCCTTTTTCATGGCGTCGATAAACTGGAACACCATCTGTTTCTGGGCCGCGACCACCAGAACTTTTTGCTTTTCCACTCCTTCCTCGGCTTTGAACCGGCCCAGGATATGATAATCAAAAACTGCCTCATCGATTGGAATAGGAATATAATCCTGCGCCTGAAACTCAATCGCCGAGCGCAGTTCCTTCTCCTCCAGAACCGGAAAGTCAAGCGAGCGGACGACAATTTTCTGATTGGCGAGCCCCAGCTCCACCTTCCTGCCCTTGACTTTGTACGTCCGCCAAAATGAGCGTATCGCGGCGGCCAGAGCGTCTACGTCCCGGACCTCTCCCTCCTGGATCAGGCCCTCGGGCAAAACATCAACTGCAGCCTGCAATAAAACCGATCCGGAGGTCTGGTGCCGCAGCCTGACAGCTGTTATCGATGAGTGGCCCAGGTCAAGCCCAACCGGGCTCATTTTTGATCCGCGCGCCCCGCCCTTCCCTCTGCCCGCTTTCCCGGCCCGCCTGGATTCGCGTGCCTCCCTGGCAGCTTTCCCTTCCCGTCCCGTCGAGGGCCGCGGCTTTTTTCCCGTCCGCTTCTGTTCCCGGGCGGCTTTGCGGGCCGCGATTTTCTCTTCCCGGGCCGCTTTCCTGGCGGCATTTTTCGGTTCCCGGGCGGCTTTCCGGACGGCCAGCTTTTCCTCTCTGGCTGCTCTCCTGGCGGTGGCCTTCTGATCCGTGAGCGCTTTTTTATCGCCTGTCGCAGCCGCCGCCTTTGCTCTTTCTTCTGCGGTAGCTTCCGGAGGCCGCCCGGGCGGGCGATGTTCCTTTTTGACCTTTTTCTTAAAAAAAGGTTTTTTGGGCGGGGGCTGTTTTGACGTCTGTAAACCCTCAGCTGCGGCCTTTTTCGGCTCAGCTTCCTTTGGCCCGGCTTCCTTTTGCTTCCTTTTAAAGAGTCCCGCCACTAGGCGTTCCGGTCAATTTTAATCCCGATATTGATCCTGATATCGATTGCTGCTGTTACTTCGACGGATTGCGCTGCTTATCCTCCAAAAACCGACATTGGAAAATAGACCCTGAACATTGAACGAGATGAAGCTGCAGTAAATCCGGTCATGGCTTTTTGCTGGCGTCACCAGAGTTCCTTTGAGATGGTCTCTTAACGGTATTATCAGCCGCTTTCTTGAGAAAAGCGCCCGTCCGGGCTGTTTGTATCTTTGCCGGCGCCTGCCCTAAAAGCCCCTTTAATTTCGCTTCCGGATCACGGCTGGCTGACAAAACTTCTCCAACGAGAACGGCGTCAACGCCAGCCGCCGCCAGCCGCTGAACATCCTCGCGTCCGCCGATGCCGCTCTCGCTGACAACGGCCACCGTTGCGGGGATATATCCCATGAGATTCTCTGTCGTCTTCAAACTGACTCTGAACGTTTTCAGGTCGCGGTTATTTATGCCAACAAGCGAGGCGCCGGCATCAAGGGCGGCGGCAAGTTCGTCCTTGTTATGCACCTCAACCAGGCATTCAAGCCCTGCTCGTGAAGCCTCACCGTAAAGATTTTGCAATTCCAAGGGGTCAAGCGCCGCGGCAATCAGCAGGATGGCGCTGGCGCCCCGGGCGGCTGCTTCCCAAACCTGATAGGGATCAACGACAAAATCCTTCCGCAGGATTGGCAGGCCGCAGGCGCTCAGGGCCGTTTCAAGATCGGCAAGGCTTCCTTTAAAAAAGTGCTTTTCCGTTAAAACCGAAACTGCCTTGGCCCCGGCCCGCTCATATGCCGCAACCGTAGAGGCAACATCAATGTCAGGCCTGATATCGCCGCGCGATGGCGAAGCCCGCTTCACCTCGGCGATTACCGACATGCCCGGCTGGTGGACGGCGCCAATCAGGGAACGATTGTTCTTCGGCCCCGAGCGCACCTGGCTCTGCAGTTGCTCCATCGGGCACCTAAGCTTCCGCGCAACGATATCCCGCCGCGTCAGGTCCACAATCCGGTTTAAAAAATCGCCCAAAAGAACATTCCTGCTCAGGCTGCCCGCGTCGCTTTGATGTACGCCTCCAGTTTTCTGGCTGCCTGTCCGCTGTCAATGCTCTTTGCCGCCAGCTTTACACCGGCGGCAATGCTTGGGGCGCGGCCGCTGGCGTACAAAGCCGCCCCCGCGTTGAGGATCACTACCTCCCGCCGGGGACCTGTTTTCCCGCCCAGCACCTCTTTGAGGATGCCGGCGTTCTTGGCAGCGTCGCCGCCCTTAAGTTGCCTGCCGCCGGTCACAGTTCTTAGGCCAAAATCATCAGGCTTGATGCTGAATCTCTTAAACTTCCGCGGCCCAACCTCAATTATATCGGTTTGCCCGGTGACGGTAATTTCATCCAGGCCGTCGCTTCCGTGCACTACCAGGCCATGCCGGCAGCCCAGCTGCCTGAGCGCCCCGGCAATGACTTCGAGGTATCCGGCGTCGGAGACGCCCACGAGCTGCCGCGTGGCCCCGGCGGGGTTGGTGAGCGGCCCGAGGAAATTAAAAATTGTCCGCACGCCCAGTTCCTGCCGGACCGGTATTACGTGCTTCATTGCCTGATGATGCAGCGGCGCAAACATGAAGCCGATGCCAACCCGCCTGACGATGCCCCCGACCTTTGCCGGCCGCATGTCAAGGTTGGCGCCCAGAGCTTCAAGCACGTCCGCGCTGCCGCACTGGCTGGTGGCGCTGCGGTTGCCATGTTTGGCAACCCGCGCCTGAGCGCCGGCGACGACAAAAGCGGCGGTGGTAGAAATATTAAAGCTGCCGGACTTGTCACCGCCGGTGCCGCATGTGTCAACAAGGTCCATCCCGGCCAGGTTGACCTTTTTTGAAAACTTGCGCATGGCCTTCGCCAGCCCGACGATCTCCCCGACCGTTTCTCCTTTGGTGCGCAGGGCAACGAGGAAGCCGGCGGTCTGAACTTCACTTGACCTGCCGGACATGATCTGCTCCAGGACAGCCGCCGCCTCTTCCTCTTTGAGATCAAACCCTGAGGCGAGGCGGTCGATTGCGTTTGTAAGGATTTTGTTGGGCATTATATTTAAGTTTCGAGTAGTGAAAAAAACTTCGCGTCCTTCAACAATGCCAAGTTTTTTTCATTTTAAGCGTTAGCCTTAGAACCTGGGACTATCTCCATTGTTAAAAAATTTTTGAGGATATCCTTGCCCGGTTTGGTCAGGATGCTTTCCGGGTGAAACTGCACTCCTTCCAGGGCGGGCAGTTGCCGGTGCCGGCACCCCATTACCACATCGTCCTCAGTCCAAGCCGACCTTTCCAGGCTTTCCGGCAAAGTACTGCCCACGATAAGGGAATGGTACCTGGTGGCGATAAAGGGGTTTGCCACGCCCGCAAATAGCGTCCTTCCATCATGCAGGATTGAGGAAGTCTTGCCATGAACGGGCGTCTTGCCCCTGACAATTTCGGCGCCAAACACCTGGCCGATGGCCTGGTGGCCGAGGCATACCCCCAACAGTGGTATCCTGCCGCCAAAAGTCCGCACGACTTCCATGGACACGCCCGCCTCGTCCGGTGTGCACGGGCCAGGTGAAATCACAATGTGGGTTGGGGCCCTCTCCTCGATCTGGCGGCAAGTGATCCGGTCATTACGGAACACCTCGATGAACGCGCCCAGCTCGCCCAGGAACTGGACGAGATTATACGTAAAAGAATCATAGTTATCGATGATCAGTACGTTTGGCGGCATAACATAATCCTGAGGTAACTTTTCACGTTTCACGTTTAACGTGACACGTAAATTTCGCAACATTAAACATAAACAGCCAGGACCTGTTCATTCCCAATTTTCCTGTGACTGTGCTAACTCGATGGCGGAAAACAGCGCCTCGGCCTTGTTGCACGATTCCTCATATTCGCGTGCCGGCACCGAATCGGCGACGACGCCGCCCCCGGCCTGAACATACGCCTTACCGTCCTTGACGACGATAGTCCTGATACAGATGCAGGTGTCCAGCTCGCCGCTAAAGCTCAGGTAGCCGATGGCGCCCGCGTAAGAACCGCGTTTCACCGGCTCCAGTTCGTTTATGATCTCCATCGCCCTGATCTTGGGTGCGCCAGAGACCGTGCCCGCCGGAAAGGCGGCCTTGAGCGCGTCGGCCGCCTGCAGCCCGTCCCTCAACTTTCCCACAACCACCGAGACAAGGTGCATTACGTGCGAATAATATTCAATCCGCATCAGGTCAACAACCTCGACGGTCCCGGGGACGCAAACCCGGCCCAGGTCATTGCGGCCCAGGTCCACCAGCATGATATGTTCCGCGAGTTCCTTCTCGTCGCTGAGCAAATCCGCCGCCAGTTGCCTGTCTTGCTCGGGCGTATCTCCACGCGGCCTGGTGCCGGCAATCGGCCTCGTCTCCACCCAGTCGCCCCCGACCTTGATCAGCGGCTCCGGAGACGAGCCAACCAGGGAGAAATCCCTGAACTTGATGTAATACATATATGGCGATGGGTTAACTACCCGCAAGCCGCGGTAAATCCCAAATGCAGTTGTATCGGTGTCGACGGCAAAGCGCTGGGACGGCACTACCTGAAAGGCGTCGCCGGCGAAAATATAATCCTTTATCTTCGCCACGGCGGCTTCAAAATCAGGGCGACGGAAATTTGACACGCGCCTGCCCAGCGGGCCGCGCCGGCTGCGCCGGGCGGGCGGCAACGGTTCCAGCAGGGCCTTTTTCAGCCCGGCCACGCGCCGGCAAGCCTCATCATAAGATTCCTTAATATCAAGGTTCTCCTCAACGAGCGCGTTTGCCAACAGAAAAACGGTGTGCTTCAAATGGTCAAAGATCACGATGGAATCGGAAACCAGAAACGCCATGTCGGGCAGACCCAGCGGATCGGCCGGCGGCGGCGGCAGTTCCTCAATCCAGCGGACCAGATCGTAACCGAACAGGCCGACAGCGCCGCCGATGAACGGTGGCAGCCCTTCAAGTTTTGGCGCCCGGAAACGAGCCAGGTACTCCTCGATAAAACTGAAGGGGTCATCACTGGAAAGAGAGCTCCTGTCGCCGTTCTCATCAAGCACCAGTTCCCCTTCCTGGAAGGAAATTACCGCCCGCGGGTCAATGCCAAGAAATGAATAGCGGCCGATATGCTCTCCCTGCTCGGCGCTTTCCAGCAGGAAGCAGTTCTCCCGCCCGCCCAGTTTCAGGAAAGCGGAAACAGGCGTCTCCAAATCGGAGACAAAGCTGTGGTAAACGGGAATGAGGCTGTAACTCCCGGCTAGCGCGCGGGCTTCCTCCAGCGAGGGATGGATATCGATACCCGGCCCGGCGGCGGCCGCGGTTATTTCCATCGCTCAAGCAGCTCCTTCAGGACATCCGCCAGATCAACATCCCTGGCGGCCAGGAGCACACCGAGATGGTAGAACAAATCGGCGGCTTCGTATATGACTTCCTCGCGTCCGCCTTCTTTTGCCGCCGCCGCCAGTTCGGAAGCTTCCTCGACCACTTTTTCGCGGATAGCGCCGGCGCCTTTCTCAAACAGGCTGGCAGTGTAGGACCCCGGCGGCATCAACCGCTTCCTTTCCTCGATCAGGCCGTACAGGCGTGTGAGCGTTTCGTAAACGGCGGGCGACAGCGGCGACCCGTCAAGCGACCGGTGAAAACAGGTGTGCTCTCCCGTATGGCAGGCAAAACCGCGCTGTTCGGCCAGGACCAGCAATGTGTCCAGGTCACAGTCATAACGGATTGATTTGACAAACTGAAAGTGGCCGCTCGTCTCCCCCTTGTTCCAGAGTTTCCGCCGCGAGCGGCTCCAGAACCAGGTGCGGCCGGTCTGGATCGTTCTTGCCAGCGACTCCTGATTCATATAGGCCTGCATCAGCACTTCACCGGTGAGCCAATCCTGAACGATGACGGGGATCAGCCCCCGCTCATCGAAAGTGAGGTCGCTTATGGAGACAGGTTCGGGCACGTACCGATTCTACTAAAACCGGAGGGCTTAAGGAATTCGCCCTTCGGAATTATGCTACTTTAGGCAGTTGATGCTCGATCCTTTGATAGCCGCGCTCGATCGCGCAGGACCGGCAGTGCTGGCAAACGACGATTGTCCTGCCATCTTCGCTGCTTGTGAAAAGGTCAGTTTTTTCACCTGTAAGAATCGTGCGCCCGCACAAGCCGCATGTATCCTGATAAAGCTGCGGCCTGATCTCGCGGCCGCCGCCGTAGTGGTTTTGCTTGTAATGCAGGCTGCTGGGAACAGGATCATTGCCGGGTTCGTAATTGGAGATATTCTTCTTAAACAATGTTCCAAATCCAATCATCTTTCCGCCCCGCCTCTTCTTGTTTTGGATGAATTTCCTAATTGATTCCCTGTGCTGCAGAAAAATAACCAAAACAGGAAATGCGGAAAAAGACGCGCTGCGGCGCTGGCAGGCGGCCGGAGTGTGGCTGCCGTTTCCGGCTTTAATCCTTGGGCTCGGTAAATCTTTCCATAATCTCAACGGCATGGCTGGTTCCCAGCCGCGCGGCGCCGGCGTTGATCATGGTCTCGGCGTCCTCAGCGGTGACGATGCCGCCCGCAGCCTTGACTCCCAGGTTCTCGGAAAGCTCGTCGCGAAGCAACTCAACGTCAGGCACCGTCGCCCCTGTCGGCCCGTAGCCGGTTGACGTTTTGACGAAATCGGCACCGCCGTCCTCAATCATGCGGCAGGCCAGCTTCTTCAGCTTTTTGTCAAAATAGGCAGCCTCCAGGATTACCTTGACCAGCACCAGCCCCTTGCCGACATTGACGCTTTTCATGCGCACGGCCCGCACCACCGCGGCAATCTCATCGCGCACAAGGCGAAAATTTCCGGAGAGCATCGCGCCAATGTTAATGACGAACTCAACCTCATCCGCGCCTGAACCAACCGCGTTTTCAGCCGCCCTCACCTTTGTGATGGTGGTATCTCCGCCGAACGGAAAAGATACCACCGTGCAAACCTTGACATCGTGGCTTTTCAACAGGGTCGAGGCAAGCGGCACATAACATGGGAAGACAACAACTGTGGCAAAGTGATACTTGCGAGCATCCTCACAAAGCTGCTCGATATCGGTTCGCGTGGCGTTGGCGCGCAGCAGCGTGTGGTCGATCGTTTTTGCCAGTTCTTCTGGTCTTAAGGCCATGGGTGTTGCCTCCGGTTTGTCAAAACTTGGCTGTCAGGGGCGCCATTATATCACAACCAGGGAAGCAGCGATCAAAAAACGGTGGCGGCCCTGCCCATAATAATCAGGCAGATTGTCAATGACATCGAAGCCGGCGCCGGCATAAAGCCGGACGGCCGCCCTCTTCCCCGGATCCATTGTCGCCAGCAGCCGCTTGAATCCCAGTTTCCCCAGTTGTTTCGTCAGTTCAACCAGAAAAGCCTTGCCATAGCCTGCCCGCCGGTAAAACGGACGGATATAAAACGCATCCATGTAAAGATCGCCCCGTTCCAGGCAGCGTATTATCTGTGCCGAGCCGATCACCTCGCTGTCAACCTTTGCCACGTAAAACAGGCCCCAGGAGGCAATCACCGGCAGCATCCACCGGTTCGGGGCCGACCTGCCCAGTGATTCCCGGCCGAGAAACTCCATTTCCGCAAGCAGCGGCGCTGGCAAGCTGGTGAGGCGGCAGGCCGTCAGGTTGCCGTGCGGCATGGCTGTGCCAACGCCCTGAGTTGCCCCCTGTTGACCTGCTTTAGCCGGCTTTTCATCATTCATGTTGCCGAATGTCCAATCGGGCGGGCCCGGCATCATTCCGGAGGCTCCCGCCTTTCATCCTTTTCATAGTTTCCGGTTCCAGGTTCTCAAAAAACCGAAAACCGTCAACTAGCAGGTAAGATGCAGAGCTGCCGCCAGGTCGGACCGGCCGGTGGACTGGTTAAAAATCTGCACGGCCTGATCCGTTTTTTCTACCCGGGCTTCAATTCCTTTTGACTTTAAGAAGGCCAGCGTCGCATCGGCAACCTGCATAACCCCGGAGTAACCGGTGCCGATGATCAGCATGGCGGCCCCGGCTGCCACCACTGTCTCCAGGTCATCCGGCACCAGCACATGACCCTGGCGGCGCCGCCAGGGCGACTCAACCCTGCCGGGAAGAATAATGACGTCCCGCGAATATTCTTTCCCATCAATGACAATATGGCCGAATGAATAGCGTGTTATCAAAACCGGATATTGGATCTTGGACAAACCAGGAGCCGATCATGCTTCTCGCTCAGGATGGTCAGGAAAGAATAATGATGATGATGCGAGCTCAATCCTGAACAAGTTTGATGATCAGTAAAAATTTTTCGCATGCAGGACATGCTCTAATACCAAAGCTGGAACAGCACCGTCGTTACAAGTATCCCCAAAATCGCTCCCGCAAAAGCTTCGTAAACCGTATGGATGCCGGACTCTACCCGACTTTGCGCAACCAGAAACGCCATCAGAAAGGCAAGCAGGGAAATGAGCAGTCCATGCGCCAGCGAAAGGGAGTCGGAAACATATGTAATTGCGGTCCAGCTGGCAAAGGCAGCGGCACTGTGACCGGAAGGCATTCCTCCGGAAAATGGCGAGCCCCGGTGAAAAAATGCCTTCCCGAGGATGACCAGAAGCATGATGAGCACCAGGGCGATTACGGTCAGGTGAGCGGGCGACTGCCGCACCACCCGGATCAGGTTTTTCGATGGCTGCTGGAGCTTGTCATAAAAAATCAGATATGCGACGACAAGGGCATTCAGGGCCGCAATCAGGACAGCGCCGGCGGCAACGTCCTTGGCAATCTTTGCTGCCGGGTCAAAGGCAGTGCCGAACGTGTCGATCGCCGCCTCAACAGCCGTATTTATCATCTCGGTAATCAGCACAAAACTGATAGTTATCAAAAGTACGCCTAGCTCAACGCGGGAAAGGTTAAAAAACAGGCTGGCGATAATGACGACAAAAGCGACGGCAAAATGAATCTTCATATTGCGCTGGGTGCGCAATACGTAGACTATGCCCTCAAAGGCCCAGGTAAAGCTTTTTAGGGTGCTGCGCCTGTACATCTCAAGTTCTTTCGTTTCACGTTTAACGTTGGGTCATGGCACGGCATGCCGTGCCCCTACCGGCATATTTCCGCCGCCAGCACCGCCTGCCGCTCATCCATTTGACCGTTATCCGTTTCATGGTCGAACCCGCAGATGTGCAAAATTCCATGAATGAGGAGCAGGCACAGTTCCTCCGCCAGGCTTGAGCCCGCCTCCACGGCCTGCTCCTCAGCAACCTTTGGGCAGATGACAACATCGCCGAGCAAAACAGGCGCCGCTGATGCGTTTATGGCCGGTCCGGCGTCAGGCTGGCCGGTGGCGTCAAGTGGAAAAGCAAGCACGTCGGTCGCCCCCACTCTTCCCAGGTGCTTGCGGTTCAGGCTGGAAATTTCCTCCGGGGAGACAAAGATAATGCCTAATTCCCCCCCGCCTGCGCCCAGCAAGGCCAGCGCCTTGGCGGCTTTTCCGGAAATATCGTTCGCGTTGATGGCAAAGCCGGAACGGTTTTCGACCGCCACATCAATCTTTCCGGCGGTCCCGTCAGAGCCGTTTGCCACCGCCATCAACCTTTGCTTTCGGCGCTGGCATCCGCTTCACGGACGCGGGTAGACCGGCCCTCTCCCCATGTCCGGCGACGCGCTCATCGCGGCGGCTGGGATAGGCTATCCGGGTGGCGCCAAATCCGCGCAGGCTTTTTTCAAATACCTGCCTCACCTTGTCAAGATCGCCGAAGGTCAGCTGGCTCTCGCTTAACTGGCCATCGCGGAGCCGTTGATTGAAAATATCGCGTATAACCGCCTTGATATTCTTCATGGTCGGATTTTTCAGCGAGCGCACCGCCGCCTCCACCGAGTCGGCCAGCATAATGATGGCGGCCTCGCGAGAGGCGGGCTTCTGGCCAACGTAACGGTAAGTCTCCTCGTCAACCTGCCCGCCGGCGCTTTCCTGAGCCTTATGATAGAAATATGACAATACGGTTGTTCCGTGATGCTCCTTGATGATGTCAAGGATCTCGGGCGGCAATCCCTCGTCCTTTGCCAGACGCACCCCGTCGCGGACGTGCGCTGTTATCGCCAGTTTTGACAGCCCCGGCGTCAGGCGATCATGCGGATTTTTGATATGGAACTGGTTTTCAATAAAGTAGTCGGGCCGGTTCAGCTTGCCGATATCGTGGTAGTACGCTCCGGCTCTTGCCAGCAGCGGGTTGGCGCCAATCGCCTCCGCTGCCGTTTCGGCGATGTTGCCCATGATGATGCTATGGTTATAGGTCCCCGGGGCCTTCATCATCAGCTCCTTGAGCAGAGGCTGGGTGGGATCTGCCAGCTCCAGCAGCTTCAGCGGCGTCGGCAGGTTGAAGAACAGTTCATAAATTGTTATCAGTCCGCTGGCGGCCACCATCGCGAGAAACCCGCTGCCCGCCCCCCAGGCGGCGGCGGCGCCGGCGCGCGACCAGGAAGCCTCGCCTATCTGGCTGGCGGCTGCGGCAGCGGCAACGACCACCAGGGCGGCAAGCATGCCCGCCATCATCAGGTCGCGCCGCCTGCTCACGTTTGTAACCAGGAAAGTCCCGGCAAGGCCCCCGAGAAGGCCGACCAGAATGTACTCCGGATCAGAGCCCGCCACGACGGCAAGGTTAATGCTGGAGATTACCACCAGCAGCGCCGACAGCCTGGTTTGCAGCATCAGCGTCGCCAGCATGCCCAGCGCCGCCATTGGCACGATCAGCGGTGACAGTGGCTCAATCACCGATACTCTGGCGATGGCCGCGAACAATATCAATAGTGATGCACCAATGAACAGAAGTGAGCGCGAGCCCCTGACACGTCGCTCGAATTTTTTTACATAGATCATTAACATGGATATTTCAACCAAAATCAGCAAACCGATTCCAGCCAGCGTACCGTATCTGCCGCCGGACTGGGTCAGGCCCAGGGCGACCAGCTTGCTCTCGATTTCCGGCGTCACCACCTGCCCCGGTGACACGATCGTCTCCCCCTTCCGGACCGTGATCACCGCCGGCTGCACCTGGGCGGCCGCCTGGTCCCGGGCTTGCTGGGTTTTCTGCTGGTTGTAAATGTTGTTTGGTTGCAGAAAAGCGTCGCCGACTTCGGAGGCGGCGTCAAGCTCAGGCCCTGTCAGCGGGCGCGTCCCCAGGACTGCTTTCAACCGCCCTCTGTCGGTCGCCAGGGAATCATCCGTCACGTTTCCTTCGAGAATAAGCTGCTCGCTGTCAAGGACGGCGGCGCGCACCTGCGCCAGCCTGTCGCTCGCCAACTGCGCCAGCGTTGTCAACGAAGCCGGTGAGATTGGCGGCAGCCCCTGCAGCGACTTGATGCGCGCCACCGCCTTGGCGGGATCATATACCTGGCCCGCATTCTGGGCGGCGCTCTTTTCCTGTGAGACGATCAGCGACATGTTGTCGAAGAACCCGCCGATATTCTTTTCCACGCCGGCCAGCACGGACGGGTCAAAAGTGTACACTTTTGCCACCTGGCTGACAGCCTGCTGCTGGAGTTTTGCTGTTTGCGCCCTGTCTTCGAATGTCAGCGTGCGCGGCGAACGGATCAGGTCCTGGGCGACATCGCCAGCCTTGAGGTTATACTGGGAGGGGAAGAAAACACTGCCTAGCAATCCCCATAAAATCAGAAACGTGACCACCGCCAGGAAAAAGCCAAATACCTTGACGTCAATCGCGCTTACAAGGCGTCGCAAACCCGCTATGATTCGGCCTGGAAATATTGATGGATTCATGGCAGCCCGATTTGGTTATTGCTGCATCGCCGAATAATTCTTGTAAGCCGCCACGATTTTTTGCACCAGCTTGTGACGGACCACATCCTGGCTGGCAAAGTTAATAAAGGCGATGTCGGATATCTTGCCCAGGATGTCAATGACCGTGACCAACCCTGAATAGCGGATATCGGGCAGATCCACCTGGGTGATGTCGCCGGTTACGACCATCCGGGAAGCAAACCCGAGGCGGGTGAGAAACATCTTCATTTGCTCGGGACTTGTGTTCTGGGCCTCGTCGAGGATGATAAAAGAATCGTTCAGCGTCCGACCGCGCATGAAAGCCAACGGCGCAGCCTCTATCGCCCCTTTTTCCATAAGCGTGGTCAAACGATCAGGCTCGAGCATGTCATAGAGAGCGTCAAAAAGAGGTCTTAGATATGGGTCGATCTTCTCCAGCATTGTGCCGGGAAGGAAGCCGATCTTCTCACCGGCCTCCACCGCCGGCCTTGTCAGGATTATCCGGTTTACCTTTTTTGTCAGCAATTCGCTCACGGCCAGCGCCAGGGCCAGGTAAGTCTTGCCGGTGCCGGCCGGGCCGATCGCGAACGTGATGCTGTTATTGCGGATTGCGTCAACATATTTTTTCTGGTTAATAGTCTTGGGTACGATCTTGCGGCCGCGGTGCTCCCAGACGATATCGCGATATATTTCCGCGGCATAGCCGGCGCGGTCGCCAGCAGCCGCCATGATCGACCCGACAGATTCAACTGTTTCCGCATTTACCACATGGCCTGCCTCAATCAGCTCGGCAAGCTCGGAAACAAGCGCCCGCCCCCGCTCGACCTCGGCATCGCCGCCCTCGAGGAAGATGACGTTGCCCCTGACGCCGATCTCGCAGTCAAGTTGCTCTTCCAGCTTTTTTAAGGTTGAGTCGTGTTCGCCGGCCAGTTCGGCGACAACGGCGTTGTCATATTCAAGGCTAGTCTTCATGAAAAGTTTCCAGTTGCCGTTTTTAAATAATTATAGCTGCGTCATCCGGCAAGCCTTGCTCTTACCAGGCTGCTTGCTTTTTTTCCGTCGGCTCTGCCGGCCGTTCGCTTCATAACCTCTGCCATTACTTTACCCATATCCTTTACCCCGGTTGCGCCCGTAACGGCAACAGCCTCATCGATGATTTCCTGGAGCTCATCTTCGCCCAACTCCGGGGGAAGGTAGGTGTCAATGATCACCTCCTCCGCCTCTTCGCGGGCGGCGCGATCCTCGCTCCCTGCTTGCCGGAAAGAATCTGCCGCCTGCTGGCGCCGTTTCTTCTCTTTTATGAGCACCGCCACCTCACCGGCCTCATCGAAGCCGCTGCCGGCCTCTTTGGCCGCCAGCTTCAGCTCGCTCAGGATCATCCGCAGCGCCGTCACCCGCTCTTTATCACGCATCCGCATTGCGTCAACCATGTCCTTTTGCACCCGCGCCGTTATGCCCCTGTCCTCTGCCGGCAAGCTGTGCTCCTAACCGCCCTGGCCAAAGCCCAATGATTTACCTGCAATCAAATGCCAGTGCAAATGGAAAATGATCTGGCCGCCGCCAGCGCCGACGTTTGTAATCACACGGTAACCGGGCTCGACAACATCGAGCGTTTCTGCCGTCCGGACAACAAACTCGAGCATGTCCAAGCAGAAAGCGCCGCCGGTCTCACCGATTTCGTTAAGCGACCTGATGTGACGTTTCGGCATCACCAGCACATGAACCGGCGCTTTCGGATGTGCATCCTTTATCGCCAAGAAATCGTTGTTCTCCAAAACCTTCTCGGAAGAAAACGTTCCTGCAACAATTTGGCAAAAAATACAATTGCCTGTCAAACGACTCCCCCTGACTAATTGATGATGTTCCCCAAAACAGTTTCGCCGCGGACGGCCTCGGCGCGGACGCTGGCCATCCCTGTCGCAGCCGCCTGCCCAACCAGGAAGCGGGTATAATCGGCGCTGTAACCCCCGTATATCCCCGGTGTCACGGCCGACTCCAACAGAACTTCGCTTAAACAACCAACTTTCCTCTGCCGGTGACGGCGTCCCAGGCGCCGGGAAAGATCAAGCAGCAGCCGGGTGCGCCGCCCTTTCTCCGCAGCCGGTACGGGATCATGAAGTCTCGCTGCCCTGGTGCCCGGCCTCGGCGAGAACGGGAACACGTGGACCTTGGAAAATCGCTCGTCGGTAACAAAATCGAGCGTGTTTCGAAACGCCCGTTCGTTCTCGCCGGGAAATCCCACAATAACGTCAGTTGTCAAGTTAATTCCGGGCATTGCCTGCCGCGCGGCGGCCAGCCTGCCGGAAAACCCGGCCCTGTCATAGCGTCTTCCCATTGCTTTCAATATGCCGTCATCGCCGCTTTGCAGCGGCACATGCAGATGAGGGCAGATGACGCTGCTGGCAGACATTGTCCGAAGCAGAGCCTGATTCAGATGGACCGCTTCGATGGAGCTTAAACGCAGCCGCGCCAGACCATCAATGCGGGCCAGTTCATCAAGCAGCTCCGGCAACCTCTGCTTCCCGTCCCGCCAGGAGCCAACATTTATGCCGCAAACCACGACCTCCTGGCAACCGGTATCAACAGCGGCCCGGGCCTGCTTTAGTACCCCTGACAGAGACAAGCTGCGTGGCCTGCCTCTCACCAGCGGCACCACGCAATAGGAACAAAAGTTGGCGCAACCATCCTGAATTTTCAAAAAAAAGCGGGCGCGGCTGTTATTTGACATAACTATTCTTTGTGGTTTGGCGGGGAAATCTCCCGGCAAGTTACCTTCTGCCGCCGGTTCCTCTTTCAGGACTGAATTCACTGATAACGTCACATTAACGCCAAGGCTGTCAAATGACCCGGGCGCCAGCCGCGCCGCGCAGCCGGTCACAAGCACTTGGCCTTGCGGGCCTGCCCGTTTGATGGCTCGGCGCACTTCCTTGCGCGACTGCTTTTCAGCCTCGCGCGTCACGCAGCAGGTCCCGATTACCTCAACCGGCGCGCCGGTTGCGCCTGTAAACCTCGCCACCACCTCTTGCGTATCGAAAAAATTGACCTTGCAGCCCAATGATTTAAAATTAACACTATTCATCTATTCATCAATCGGACGATTTTTTAATTTCTTTCATGATTCCAATACGTATAACGTGAAATGCTAAAACGTGAAACGTTCATCCGAGTGCTCCCAGCCGGTGCATGACAATTGTCGCCGCAATCAGCGCCGATGTCTCTGTTCTCAAAATCTGATCTCCCAAAGTGGCGAAGCAGGCGCCGGCGTCCTTGAGCAGGATCAATTCTGCATGCGAAAACCCGGCTTCCGGCCCCGCGATCAACGCCATCGGCAGCTCGGCGCCGCTAACGGCCTCGCCCAAAGATGAACCTGTCACCTCGGTAGAAAGCGCAATTGCCGCCCCCGGGAATTCGGCCACCCACTCGCCAATCATGACCGGCTCGGCCACGTCCATGACCGCAGCTCGCCGGGATTGCCTGGCCGCGGCCGCCGCAATTCGGCGCCAGCGCCCAAGCTTGACGTCCGTGCCGCCGGCTCGCCGGACAACCGATTTTTCCGTGTAAAGAGGAACCAGCCGCGCAACGCCGATCTCGCTCAGTTTTTCCACCACCCTGTCCAGCTTTCGTCCTTGAGGCAATGCCTGTGCTACCACCAGCTCGATTCCCCTGGAATTGCCCCCGGTCTCGCTTAAGGCCGTTGCTTCAACCAACTCACCGACGCGCTTAACCTCAGCGGAAAAAACACAGCCATCGCTGCCGGCAATCTCAATGCCGTCGCCTGCTTTAAGTCTCAGCACGCGACAGGCGTGGAAAGAATCGGCTCTGCCCAGGCAAACCTGCCGTCCGGCGATGATTGGATGGGAAACAAAAAAACGGTGGATGTGTTTCATGTCAGCTTCGGGTCAGACCCGGCGGCCGCTATCGTTAGATAACACACAGATTTGCTTTACTTGAAAGCTGCCTTGAGTTTTTCAAACAGCCTCTCTTCACGGGCATAATTCTTATCAGTTGTCATTGCCGCGAACTGCCCGAGCAACTTTTTCTGCTCGGCGTTTAAGTGATGTGGAATCATCACATCCATGATGATTTTCAGGTCTCCCCGGCCCCGGCCGCGCAAAAACGGCATACCTTTACCCTTTAATACCTTCAGTTCGCCAGGCTGGGTCCCGGCTTTGACCACAATTTCTTCTTCGCCCTCCAGAACCGGCACCATTAGAGCAGCGCCAATAGCCGCGTCTGTCATTGTTAACGGCAGATGATAAATGAGGTCATTGCCATCCCGGATGAGCTGCTCATGTTGCTCCACCTCCACCTGCACATAGAGGTCCCCGGGCCGCCCTCCCCTTTCCCCGGCCCCGCCTTTTTCAAGAAAACGGATGCTTTGCCCGTCGGCGATACCGGCCGGTATCTCCACTTCCAGCCGCTTGCGGACTTTGGCAAGGCCGCGCCCCCCGCAATCAGGGCAAGGCTTCTTCACTGTGCTCCCCCTGCCGCCGCAGCGCAGGCACGGCCCCCGTTGAACAAACTGGCCAAAGGGAGTCCTCTGCACGCTTTGAACCTGGCCGGAACCGCCACAGGCCGTGCAGGTCTGCCGCGACGCTCCTGGCGCCGCGCCAGAACCGCCGCATGACTTGCAAGCATCAACGGCATCATACTCGACCTCCCGCTTGACTCCCCGGGCGGCTTCATTAAGGGTCAGCCTGACGGCGACGGCGATGTCCTGCCCCTTCGCCGGCCCGCTGCGTGAAAAGCCGAACAGATCCTCGCCAAACAGGGAGCCGCCAAAAAAGGAGCGGATGATGTCCTCAAAGGAAAACTGGGAGAAATCCTGGAAACCGCCCTGCTTCAGACCCTCGTGGCCGAAACGGTCGTAGGTGGCTCTTGTTTCCGGGTTGCTGAGAACCTCGTACGCCTCCGCAGCCTCCTTGAATTTTGTCTCAGCCTCAGGATCACTCTTGTTGACATCCGGATGGATCTGCCGCGCCAGCGTCCTGAACGCCTTCTTGATGTCTTTTCCGCCGGCCGCGCGGGATACGCCCAGAATTTCGTAATAATCACGCTTCATTTTACTCATAGCACCCGTTTCTAGTTTTATTCAGAGTCCGGAATCTGGCATCTGCTTAATTATAAATTTCTTCGACATAATGGCTCAAAGAGCGCGCGGCGCACTCGACATTGACGATAGCTTTCTCATAGTCCATGCGCGTCGGCCCGAGGACGCCCACCGTGCCCAGGTTGCGGTGGCCAAGCCCGTAGTTAGCCGCCACCAGGCTCAGATTGCGCATCGCCGCCGCCGGCATCTCGCTGCCAATCAGCAGGTAAACCTTCCGCTTGACAAGCGCTGAACGCAGCAGTTTGAGTATCTCCTCCTGCCTGTCCAGCAGCCTCATCAACCGCCCCAGCCTGGCGCTGCCATCCCGCTCGAGACGGGCGAAGAAAGCGGAAACCCCGTCGAGATAAAGGCTGCCGGCGCCGTCCGGCAGATCAATAAACGCCGGCGAAATAGCGGTCAAAAACTCATTTTCCGTTGCTGAAACATCGGCTTTCAGGCGCAACTTGAGCCTGAGGCTGCCCAAGTCGATGTCGCAAACCGCCTCATTCAGAAATCCGCTCGCCCAATCAACAAGTCCCGGGTCAACCGACTTGTCAAACATGAACAGCCTTTTGGCAACGCCGCCAGAAGTGGTAATAATCACCACCATGATCAAGTCGGGGTGCAGCCTGAGCACCTCGACGTGTTTGATCGCGCCGCTGTTGCGCGCCGGCGCCGACACTAGCGCCAGCAGTCCCGTTGACTCCGCCAGCAAGCTGGCGGACTGTCTCAGGGCATCCTCAACCTGAGCCCCCGGTTCGCCCGGCGCGACTGCCCGGGCCGGGCCCGGCCGCCACCCTTCCTGAAAAAGGCAGTCAACATAAAACCGGTATCCCCTGTCGGTTGGCACCCGGCCGGCGGAAGTATAAGGATGATCAAGGTACCCCATCTCTTCCAGGCGGGACAACTCACCGCGAACTGTTGAGGGGGAGACGCCAAAATCGCCGGCCTGGCAAAGATATTTTGAGCCAGCCGGCCGGCCCGTTGAGATGTGGTGCTCGACCACCGCAATCAGCAGCTTTTTCAGTCTTGAAGTAAGATCATCCATGATGCGCTCGGCTCAGGCCGCGCCTTGGCCGCCCGCGCCGTGTTCTTCCCAGTTTTGCAAAAGACGCGCCAAGACCTCATTGGCCACAAACTGCCCCGCGCGCGTCAAATATATTTTACCATCGTCGGTCTCGAGGAATCCATTTCGTTGCAGGAGGTTTAACTGCAAATCATCAATTGCGCCGCCGCAGCCGGCAAATGGGATCCCCTCCTGCAGGCGCAAACCCAGGATCACCCGCTCGGCTGCTTTTTGCGCCGGGCTGAGAGTCTCCCGGAATCTCTGTTCTCCATGGCCGCCGTCAATGTATGCACCTAGATCTTCCCGGTTGCGCCAGCGCTTGAGCCCGACCGTACTCCAGGCGCCGGCCCCAAGACCCAGGTAATCAGCGCCAAGCCAGTAAGCCAGGTTGTGGCGGCACTCCCACCCCGGCAAGGCAAAATTGCTGGTCTCGTACCATTGATATCCAGCACCTTCCAAAACGTCAACAACCGTTTCATAATAAAGTGGGGCGTGCGCGGATTGCTGCTTAAGCTCCTTTTGCCAGCGCCGCTGAAACGCACTGCCGTCTCTCACCGAAAGCTCGTAGCAGGAAAGATGCTTCGGCTTAAGCGCCAGCGCCCGGTGAAGGTCCTCCTCAAGGTCGGAGAACGACTGTCCGGGAATGCCGAAGATCAGGTCCAGGCCCAGGTTCTTAATCCCGGCTTCCCGCAACGCTGCGATGGCGCCCGCAACCGGCGCCGCCGATCCCGCCCGGCCCAGGTTCGCACGCAGGCGAGCATTAAAACTCTGAACTCCCAGAGACACCCGGTTTACTCGCGCGGCCGCCAGCGAGGCGGCCAGCCGGGGCGTGACCGTGCCGGGATTTGCCTCCACGGTCACCTCCGCGCCTGCGGCCGATTTTTCCAGCAGTGGCGTCAGCATTTTTACCAACAAGGCTTCTCCCAGGAGCGTCGGTGTGCCGCCGCCCAGATATACCGTTTTCAGGCTGCCGAACAATAAAGCAGCCGCCTCAAACTCGCCAAGCAGCGCATCCGTATAAGCCGGCGCCAGGGCCAGTGGGCCGGCGGTGGAATAAAAATCGCAATAATGGCACCGCCTCTGGCAGAAAGGCAGATGAACATATAAATGAGTGACTTTTGCCATGATTTGAAAAGCTGTTATAAATCTGGTCCGGAATTTGGCTTCTATGTTATCATTGCCCTTGAAATGTCATTAACTCCAATCAGGGTTTCGGCCCCCGGCATTTATGACGTTAAATACCAATTTTAATCAAATGGATGATCCCATTCCCGTTTCGGACCTGGTGGGGCTTCAAAAGCACTCCGATACGGATGAACTATATGTCAACAATTTTGATGTCCACAGGGTCAGGACCAGGCTGGTAAGCGACTCCGCCGCTATCGCCGGGGCGGTAAGCCAGTTGCTCGGCGCTTTTAAGCTCAACGGCCTTAACCAAAGCAGCTCGCCCAATGTTACACCCGATATTGAAGTGCATCTCTCCGCGGTGGACGCCCTCGATGATGGAATAGCTTTCGTGCCGGCGCAAACCCCGATGATGTATGATTGGGACGCCGTCAAGATTTACAGCTTGGGAAAACTGAGATACCTCGAGATGGGCAGGCAGGCATGGGTTTGCGCCGACATCGAGGAGCGCCGGGCCGCGGGATTTGTCGAGCGCGACGTCCTTGAGTCCGGCTGGCTGATCGCCCACCAGGTTTTTTTCCCGCTGTGGGGACAATTGCTAAAGGAATGCGGCGTTTACCCTTTCCACGCGGCTGGACTGGTGAAGGATGGCAGGGCGGTGCTCTTCCCCGGCCGCAGTGGCAGCGGCAAATCCACGCTGACTCTCCAGTTGGTCAAGGAAGGCTTCCGGATGCTTGGCGATGATATGGTGTTCTTACGGCAAGCAGGTGGCGGAGTGGAAGCGCTTTCTTTTCCGGAAGAGATCAACGTGACCGATGAGACGCTCGAGCTTTTTCCCGATCTGGCCAAGGTCAAGAATTTCACCGAAAACAAACTGAGGCAGAAATCCTCCTTCTCGATTGACGAGCTTTATCCCGGTTGCGTGACCGATCGGGCTGTGCCGTCGCTAATGGTACTTCCTGAAATCTCGGAGTCGGGGAAAACCGAGATTTTGCCGATGAGCAGAACCGAGGCGCTGGCTTTTTGCATGCGGTTCGGGTTATTTTTTATAGACCCGTCGACGACGGGAAAGCACTTTGAGCTGCTTTCGAAGCTGGTCCGCCAAAGCGGGTGCTGGCGAATGCGCTCCGGCATGGATCAAGAGGAGCTGCTACGCTCTGTTGACGCTTTGCTCAAACAAGGCTCGAACCTGTCGGCCATCGAGAGGAAAGAATGATTGATAAAGGGCATTACCTGATCAAGGATAGCGAGGTTTTGTTCACCTCCATGGGAGAAGATGCTGTGCTGCTGCACGTTGAGCGCGGCGATTATTACAGCCTGAACCGGGTCGGCGCCCGCGTCTGGGTGCTCAGCGACGGCAGTAAAACCATCGCCGACCTCGCCAAGGAGATCACCGGGGAATTTGACATCTCGCAGGAGCAGGCAGAAAAAGACATTGCCGAGCTGGCAGAGCAGTTGGAAAAAGAAGGCCTGGTGATTGTTAGTGAAGCTCCTCAGGATTCTCAACCGGCTTAAAGACCCACGCGACCTCTGGCTTTTCCTTAGGATCCTGTCAACGCTGGCAATCCTTCCCCGCAAGATCGACCGCCTCAGCCTGCCCGTCCTGCTTAAGGACATCGACCCGGGTGTAAGCGGCCTTCCCCGGGACAGCGCGAAGCTAAATATGACGGTGGGATTCGTTGATTCGCTGCTTAAGTACCGCATCTTCCAAAGATACGGAAAATGCCTGCTGCGCTCGCTGGTTCTCTTCCGTTTGCTGCGCCTGCAGGGCTGGCCCGTATCAATCTATTTTGGCGTCCGCAAGACCAGCGGCTACAAGGCCGGGGCCGAATCTGCAAGCCATCCTGGCAGACTGACTCGCAATTTCGATATTACCGGCCACAGCTGGCTGGTGTTTGACGGAAAGCCCTTTCTGGAATCGGCGCCGGAAGAGTTTGCCACGACTCTCAGTTATCCAGAACACCCGGGCACGGCATCCTGAAGCAAGAATGGAAAACGTCTTGCTTTATCCGTAATCTTCCGGGTGGAGACTTCATTTCGTCTGCTTGCTGCTTACTTTGATGATGATTGTGGTTTTTGGTGAAATAGAACTAGCCTGGGTAATTTAATGGCTGTCCATTGGCGTCGACACCAGCAGCGGAGATATATGTGACAAATTGAACAACGCCGGAGGGTATCTCGTAAGCAATGGTGAATGTTCTCGAAGCTCCAGCCGCAAGATCACCAATCTCAAGTGGCAGGCTGTTTGTTGCGATTACTCCCTTAGAAGCAGTTACAGAATCAATATTTACTAAGCTGACCTGTCCACTTCCATGATTCTGCATTGCAAATTCCGCCGTCAATTGGCCGTTTAAGTAATCACTGTAACTTTTCCAGTAAGCTGCTTGCTGGTTTAAGACCAGATTTGGCGCTGCCGCCACAGAAGGCACCGTCAACTGGTCGTCGCTGCTTACAGAAAAGTTGCCGCCCGCATCCCGGCTCTTGACCTGGAAAGTGTAGGTGCTCCCCGGCTGCAAGCCAGTCACCTGGACCGAATGCTGTGTGGTCAAAGCTGCCGCCGAACCGACGCTGTTCCAGTCCCCGCTCGGGCTGTTTGGATCCCAGGGCCCATATGGATTAAGAATATCAACCTCTGAATCTGAATCGGTATCAGTAGTCCATGCGATCTGAGTGTCTCCGCCGCTGAATGTGGCAGCAATAGCTGAGATGTCAGGCCCTCCACCGGGAGATCCGGGGAACAGATCGATGCGGTAACTGTCACTCCAGGTTGTGCCGGCGGTAAGCCATTTGTAACGGCTGCCGTTCGGAGGATTTCCGCTCCACCATGCCATCCAGTTAATGTCCTGGGCTCCCGTTACACCTCCCAACTCGGAGCATTGTTCCTCCATAGATTCAGCTCCCGTTCCCCAAACCTTGGCTCCGAGTTGATAAGAACCACTCCCCCGGAATCCCAACCCGCTGTTGTCGGCAGACATTTTTACTGTCGGCGCCACCGTTGACCCCGTGAGCGCCGCCCAATCCGGCTGGAAACGGTTCAGATTGTCCCACGACTGCGCAGTTTCATTTTCAATGTTATCGTGGCCTAAAACATATGTATCCGAATTTGGTGCCAGCCAGTTCCGTCCGTATTTACTAAAACGATCCCAGCCGGCATAGTAACTCCACCCGGACCGAAGCGCTATTTCGGAGAAATAGCCCGAAGCCAGCAGTTTCCAATTAACGCTTTCATGGATGGCGCCGCTCGGTTCCACCGTCCAGGTCTTGGTTACGCTGTACCAGTCCTTGCCGGTTGACTGGTTATGAATATTATAGACAAATGTCAGAACTGCATTTCCTTGACTGTCTATAATGGCTGAATGTGATATCAACGTCCCGCTGGCATTATTGTCAGAAATCACATCCGTGAAAGAATTAGTCCCGGAAGGACCAGGTGGCATATCAGTTGCGTACATGTCGGTCCCGCCCACACCGCCGATCCCGGCCCAGAGTGTAGTGGAGCTTTGATTGCCATAATTTGCGTATGCTACAAGATTGCGCGTGGCGTTGGGATCCATTGGCTTATAATAGAGTTCGTAAAGGTTACCCCCGCTTTGGTTGTAGCTCTCGGAAGGCAAAGCTTTATAATGCCAAACAGCTTTTATCGTGCCGGTCTCGACTGTAATAAACCCGTTGTTGACGTCTTCATTCAGGCTCAGTGAATTTGTCGCTGCCAACGCGCGCGAAGACAGTGCTCCCGTTGGCAAGATTAAAATGGTAAAAACAATCATGAAGAAAACTGCAGCCGGCGCAGCCAAGCGTAATTTTAAACCCTTTCGCACTTATAGCTCCTTTGGCAACCAGGCCATCTCCGAAGAGATCCTTGGTTTTGCGTCCCTGCCTCACGGCAGGTTTGCCTTTATCTGAAGCTAAGTGCGACGGGGTTGGTGGGGCGCCTCCTCCCCCATTGGGCACACTGTTCCTCTCGTGTGCACCAGCCTCAAACCAT
>JAJYLW010000017.1 GCA_021787475.1 Actinomycetes bacterium | reverse complement strand
CCCACTCTTCCAGTTTAATCACCTCTCGACCTCCCAGGCTTTAGATCTGCCTGGAAGCTATCCCTGTTTCGCAGGGGGGTCAATTTTAAACCGGCACTAGAGGGTCATTTTTGCATCGTCAGTGACAGGGGCTGGTAGGTAATGCGTAGATCACTTTTGATCCCTCAAACCTCACCTTCTTCTCAAGTTGATGTCCATAACCCGGACCTAGTTCAAAAAAAAAGGGAAGGCCCGACATGGGCCTTCCCCAGATTTAGGGGACACTTGTTTAACTTCTTTTAGGGCCCGTTATCCCTCAGGGCCGCTACTGCCCCAGCACCTCGTTAAAGTAGCCGTTGTAAAGCACCCGCTGGGAGGCAATCACGTTGGCGGTGGCTGATACGGCAACCGGGCCGCCTATCTTTCCCGGGAAGGTGGGGGTGACGTTGGCGCCCGGGGCGATGCTGTAGGTCCCCAGGGTTGCGCCGCCCACCTTGATGGTAGCGGTAAGCGGGCTTGAAGTGGGGTTGGCGATAAGCACCCAGTTGGTCATCCCGGGGCTGGCATTGTCGTACCAGGTCCAGTTGTACGAGCTTGTCAGGGCGCCCAGGCCCGGCACCTCTTCAAACGAGGGGCCAAAGACGCTCCGCTGCGAGGCAATCACCCTGCCGGAGGCTGATACCTCAACCGGCCCCCCCATCTTCCCCGGGAAGGTGGGAGTTATCCGCTGGCCGGGGCCCAGGAGCCCGGAGGAAACGAGCGAGCCGGCTACCCTGATCTGGTAGGAAACCGGAGAACTATTCGGATTTGCCACAAGCACCCAGTCGGTGGCCCCGGGGCTGGCATTGTCATACCAGGTCCAGTGGTAGTCGCTCCCCAGATCCTGGTCTCTTGTTCCCGGAACTTCGTTAAAGGCCGCGCCACCATTTGAAAGCACCCGCTGGGAGGCCATCACATCTGCCGGGACCGAGCCGCCCACCCTGTCGGACCAGGCCTTTACCTCAACCGGGCCGCCCATCTTCCCCGGGAAGGTCAGGTTTACGTTCTGGCCGCTGGCAACCTGCCCGGCCCCGCCTGGCCCAGGATTCTTACCGGCAATGGTCACCTGGTAGTAGACGGCCCCCGGGTTGATGCCGGCCGGGTTGGAGATAAGCACCCAGTTCCTGTAGCCCGGGCTCTCCTGGTCGTACCAGGTCCACCAGAAGTGATCGGAAAGCTTTGCGCCCTCAACTCCGGGCACCTCTTCCATTGAGCTGCCCAACAGGCTTCTTTGGCTGACGATTGCGCCTCCTCCGGAAAGCGAGTTTGCCTGAACCGGGCCGCCCATCAGACCCGCGAAGGTGGGGGTAAGCGACCGGCCCGGAGGCACCACTCCTGGCCCGGCCCCCAGGTTGCCCGGGCTTAAACTCTTTCCGGCAACGGTTAGGCTGAACTGAAGGTTGGCCGGGGCGGCGGCCGGGTTGGCCAGAAGCACCCAGTTCTTCATGCCGATGTTGTCGTACCAGGTCCAGAAGTAACTGCGGGCTAAAGCAACCGTAAAGGAGCCGCTTATCTGGGCTCTGTTGCCGGCGTTATCGGAGACCGAGCCGGATATGGTATGGGGCCCATTGGTAAGGCCAGTGACCGGGCAGCTTACCGAAGTTGCTGCCACGCTGCAGCCGGAAAGGGAAGACCCGTCCAGATAAACAGCCACCGAGGCGGCGTTTATGCCCGAGCCGCCGGCGTTGTCGGCGTAGTCGGCGCTCACGGTGGTTGAAGTTGTGCTGATGGTGCCGGTAGGCTGAATATTGGTGACTACAGGAGGCGTCGTATCAAATGTATAACTAAAAGCGCCCCCGCCGGTGCCGGCAAAGAGGGTGTGGTCGCTGGCAAAGCCGGGCGATACGGCCAGAGACCTAACATCAGTGCTGGTAAGCCCCGTATTTGCGGCGCTCCAGCTGCTCCCGCCGTTGGTTGACTCAAAGACGCCGCCACCGGTGCCGGCAAAGATAGCATGGTCGGCGGCGTAGCCGGGCGAGATGGCCAAGGAGTAAACATCATAGTAGCCAAGCCCCGTGTTAACTACGCTCCAGCTCGCCCCGCCGTTGGCAGAGACAAAGACGCCGCCGCCCTCGGTGCCGGCAAAGATAGTCTGGTCGGAGGCAAAGCCGGGCGAGATGGCCAGGGAGTTAACATCAGCAGCGGTAAGTCCCATGCTTGCCGCGCTCCAGCTCGCCCCGCCGTTGGTGGAGACAAAGACGCCGCCGCCCTCGGTGCCGGCAAAGATAGTCTGGTCGGCGGCGTAGCCGGGCGAGATGGCCAGGGAGTTAACAAACGTGCTGGTAAGCCCCGTATTTGCAGCGCTCCAGCTGGCCCCGGCGTTGGTTGATTCAAAGACGCCGCCATAAGTGCCGGCAAAGAGGGTCTGGTCGCTGGCAAAGTCAGGCGAGATGGCCAGGGAGGAAACATTAGTGCTGGAAAGCCCCGTGTTAACTACGCTCCAGCTCGCCCCGCCGTTGGTGGAGACAAAGACGCCGCCGCCGGAGGTGCCGGCAAAGAGGGTCTGGTCGCTGGCAAAGTCAGGCGATACGGCCAGGGAGCTAACAGAAGTGCTGGTTAGCCCCGTATTTGCGGCGCTCCAGCTCGCCCCGCCGTTGGTTGAATCAAAGACGCCGCCACCGGTGCCGGCAAAGATAGCATGGTCGGCGGCGTAGCCGGGCGAGATGGTCAGAGAGTTAACAATCGTGTTGGCCGGAATCCCGTTGTTTGCCGCGCTCCAGCCGCCGCCGCCGTTGGTGGAGACAAAGACGCCGCCGCCAAAGGTGCCGGTAAAGAGGGTGTGGTCGCTGGCGAAGTCAGGCGAGATGGCCAGGGAGTTAACATCACCGCCGTAAGGGCCATTGGTAGTCCACTGATTTGTCCCGGCCAGCCCTGTTTGAGGCAACAATAACAATGCGGCAGATACCGCTGCCACCGTCACTGCCAGGGCGGCCCTGCCGGCAATGATTTTCTTTTTGTTGCCTGGGCGTTTTTTAAAGTTAGCCTGTTTGTTGAAAACCTTCAAGTCTACCCACTCTCTTTTGTTATTGGCTTTCTAAGCTCTAAGCTTTATCAGAGTTGGGTGATTATTCTGGGACGGCATCCTCTAGCTGTTCCGTAATTATTGGGCTAGCAAGCGAGACGAGGCGGAGATTGTAATCACAAATCATTAATGGATCAACCAAGCATCAGGATGCTTGAAAAGGGGATGAAGCTTGGCGGGTTAAAAGTGGTCCACGCATTGCACATCCTTATACCCTATAGCATTTTATCAACTACTTGATTTGGTGGACCTGATGGGATGCAATTCGAGCTTTTGGCTCTGAATGACCTCGTCGCGGCGGGTTCGTCTTAGTCCATCAGCCTGACGTCGTCTTGGGTCATGCCGCTGCTTCTTCGTCAACATCCCAGCCTGGAAACACCAGAACGGCGGGATGGCAATCCAGGGCGCGGGCGAGAACTTTTGCTCTCTCCACTCCTAGCCTCACTCTATCGTTCTCTATAGCAGACAGGGTCGACTGAGGAATGCCGGTCAGTTCGGAAAGCCGGTTCTGACTAAAGCCCTGAAGCTCTCGAATTATCCTCACGGATTCTCCCACCGAAACCTCTATCCTCTTTATTGCCTTCTGATAGTTCTTCATTTTTTCCTCCGGTAATCATGCGCCGTTAAATCGACAACTTCGACCAAGACTTGTTGTGCCTCTATACGGTAAATAACTCTGAAGCCAAGGCTCAGCCTTGAAGATCTGTGGCTTCTCCACTCTCCCTTCAGATTCTCGTCGTGAAAACCTTTGATTTTACGTAAACCCGAAGGACCGGAGACCTTGACGATGTCTTTCCATTTCTCGTAGCGTTTTAAGACTTCGCCTGGCGCTTTTTTAAGAGATTTATCGGCCCGTCGGTGCTCATATACTTCCCACATATCATATTAATACTATACTGTATTTGTTATATCAAGGCCGGATGCAGAAAGTTCGAATCCCCCATGGTGTTTACGATATCGGCTGGAAAAATGGTGAAATGGATTCCCAGGCTTTCGGAAAGCTACAAAGTTTTGGCGTTTGATAATCGCGGAGCAGGCAGGAGCGATAAACCCGATATCCCATATTCGATTGAAGTGATGGCAGATGACACCGCGAAGCTTATGGAGGCATGTGGGATCAAGCAGGCAAACGTCTTGGGTATTATATCCATGGGAGGCAGAATTGCTCTGGCACTGGCTCTGCAACATCCGGGCACAGTAAAAAGGCTGATACTTGCATCAACTGGATGCAGGGCCGTCAAGACAGGTCGATTCAAATTTCTAAATGCATTATCCAGACTGCCGGTTTTCAAAAGTAAGTATCCTCAGCCTGATTTCGCGAAAGCACGGCAACTTGAAGCCTCACGTAGTTATGACCGTACGGGAAGCCTGGAGAAGATCGAAGTGCCGACGCTCATTCTGCATGGAAGGAAGGATAAGATTGCTCCATATACAATTGCCGAGGAAATGCACGCCGGTATTAAAGTATCAAAAATGGTCGGTTTTGACGATGGCCATCTATTCCCGATTTGGAAAGTGAAAGAGTTTATCAGTGAAGTTAAAAAATTCCTAGAGGAACAACAGTAATAAAAGGGAATGATCGAAAGCATGATTAGATTATGATGATTGGAAGGTTCAATGAGAGTCGATAAAACCACTGGGCAAGTTTACTCTGACTTTTGGGACTGGTTGCGTCAGCATCCCTACTGGATTATAAGTCTGTTCTTTGCTTATCCATTTTTTCTTATGACCACTGAAGAGGCCTAATGGATGATTTAGAGTGTTAGCAAGTGGTTATGCAGAAATCTTCTTTACCGCTTCCCCGAGCTGATTTAGAACATAAAAGTTCGGATAACGCACTACAGAGTCCACATTTGTTGACCTGAAATGGCTGGGTTGAGCCATTTTTTTGCTTCTTGTATCGATGACAGCAAAGAATGTATGAGACGGAGGGATTCGAGGATGTCGAGTTCATGCGCGCACAAAAAAGCCCTCCCGAAAGAGGGAGGGCTTTATGCTCATAGCTGTGATGGCAATTACGAAACGATCTGTACGTTCGTCGCCTGTGGCCCTTTGGGGCCCTCACCGGCTTCGAACGTCACTTTCTGACCTTCGGCTAGAGTCTTGAAACCCTCGCTCTTGATCTCAGAAAAGTGTACAAACAGATCACTGCCGTTCTCACGCTCAATAAAGCCGAAGCCTTTCTGATCTGAGAACCATTTGACTGTTCCTTCTGGCAAGATTCTTCCTCCTCTCACCGACCCGGGCAAAAGTACTTGAAATCCAGCAGATAAGAACAGCAAGTACTAAAACCAATTCTCACTCGCTCTTTGCGAGCCTCATTAACTATAGTCGAGTTTAAGCAGGAAAACAAGGAGATAGAGTCGAGAGTGTAAGAAGATTCTTCTAGATCATCGTGACTATCGCCGGCGGCAGGCGACCGCGTGGTAGACGTTCGTCGTGCGGCGTTAGGTGCCCGATTGCGCCCCAGGCAAAATCAACTTCTTGCTTCGACGTTACCGTGGTTGACATGTGATAGAGTAAAAACTTGTGGAAGGTTTAAAGTTCCCACAAGCGTCCTGATTTCACTCGTCTTTCAGGTTCAGGCGGAGATTGATATGAAATAATTTTTATAACGAACTCCAGAGCCGCGGACTAATGATTGCCGGCTGGTGATGACCGGTTTTGCCGGCTGCTTTTTCATCAACCAGTTGATGGCATGACCAGGCGGGAATAGCTTTCTGTCAAATTAGTTGAGTTTTGGCAGTTTCGCGACAGTGAACCAGAATTCCTCTATTGCCCTGACAACTTCTGAAAATTGATCGAACCTGACTGGCTTAACAACGTAGCAGTTGCAGCTCAGGCGGTAGCTGCCGAGGATGTCCTCCCCGGACTTTGAGCTGGTAAGGACCACCACCGGAATTATCTTCAGCAGTTCGTCTGCCCGGATCTCCGCCAGCACCTCCTGGCCGCTCTTGAGCGGCAGGTTTAGGTCAAGCAGGATCAGATCAGGGCGGGCCGCCCCCCTGTGCTCATCCTCGTGCCTCAGGAAGCGCATCGCCGCCTCGCCGTCCATGACAACATCAAGGGTGTTGATCAACCGGCATTGTTTTAGGGCCTCGCGGGTGAGGCGCACGTCAGCGGGATTATCCTCAACCAGGAGGATGCTAACCGGACTCGCTGCTTCCATTTGTTAAAGCTCCTTGGCGATAGTGAAGAAGAACTTGCTGCCCTTTCCGGGCTCGGACTCGACCCGGATGCGGCCGCCATGCTGCTCGGCAATTCGTTTGGAAGTGGCCAGGCCGATGCCGTTGCCTGGGTACGTGCCGCGCGGATGAAGCCGCTGGAAGATAAGAAAGATGCGCTCCTGCTGCTCGGGCCTGATGCCGATGCCATTGTCAGCGACAGAAAATTCCCATTCAGCGGCAGTTTCGCTGGCGCTGACATAAATCCGCGGCGGCTCCTCGCCGCGGAAATTGATGGCGTTGCCGATCAGGTTCTGGAAGAGCTGCGTCAGGTGAGAGCCGTTTGCCATGATTTTGGGAAGCTCGCCCCGGGTCACTTCCGCCCCGGTCTCCTCAATATTGAGAAGCAGATTGCCCAGGGCGGCGTCGAGGCACTTTCCCGGGTCGATGAGCTTATTCCCCTTGCCGCTGCTGCCGAGCCGCGAGTATCGCAGCAGATCATCGATCAGCGCCTGCATCCGCGCAGCGCCCTCCGAGGCGAAGCCCATAAACTCCCGCGCATCGTCGTCGAGCTTGTCCTTGTACCGCTCGGCCAGAAGATCTACGTAGCTGGCGATCATCCGGAGCGGCTCTTGTAAGTCGTGCGAGGCGACAAAAGCAAACTGCTCAAGGTCTTCATTGGACCGCTTCAGCCTGGCCATGGTTTCTTTGAGCCGGACCTCATTGCGCTTGAGGGCGGTGATCTCCTGAAGCGTTACCAGAACCCTGGGCTCGCCCTTGATCTTCAGTTTGGTGGTGGATAGAAGGAAGGTCAAGTCCTGCGCCTCTCCGTTGACCCTGAGCGTCCGGCTTGCCTCCACCTGGTCGTGGTTGACGTCAGTATGAAACGTATCTAAGATGGTCAGACGTACGGGGCAATCCCGGCAGTCGGGCCCAAACCCGCATCCGGCGGGGTCATCATCAGCGTGAACGCAACCAAGCGCCTCGCCGCCCCGGAGGCCGGAAAGCTCGGCAAAGGGGCGGCCGGTGAACATTTCTGTAGTCCGGTTAACCTTGTGGACCCGGCGCTCTTCGTCCACCATCAGCATCAGGATGGGCACGTTCTCATAGATGGTGGCGAGCTCTTCCTCGCGCTCCTTTAGCGTATTTTCCAGTTGCTGCAGCGCCATGTCGTTCACGAGAGAGTTGTCAGTGCCAGTTTTTAGAAACTTTTTCAATAATTATAACTGAGTAATCGTATTATCAAAACGGCATTTTGGCCAGCTCGCGTCTGGCGTCAATTCGGTTGGCACCCCGGGGGCGCCTGCCTCTGGTTGTTCTTTGAAAGGGGTTTGGCGGCGGCTAGATATAAGGCAGATATCCTAGCGATGAGTAGCCTTCATTCAGGCCGTTGAGCAGCTTAATGTCGTCCTTGCCGATCTCAAAATCAAAGACATTGATGTTCTCTTCCAGGTGATGTTTTTGGTTTGCCTTGGGAATTGGCACCGTTCCCTGCTGGATATTCCAGCGGATCAGAATCTGGGCCGCGGTTTTGCGATATTTTTGCGCCAACTGCATCAGGGCGGCGTCATTGAGGCGCGTGGCCCTCGTCAGCGGGCTGTATGCCTGGATAACAATATTCTTCTCCAGGCAGTAGCGCCTCATTTTTTCGCTGTGGCCAAAAGGACTCCATTCGATCTGGTTGACAGCGGGGATTTCTCCGGATGCGTCGACAAGCTCATCGATTAGCGCCGGCGAGTAGTTGCTGACGCCGATATCGCGGGCAAGCCCTTCATCCCTCGCCCGGATCAGGCCTTCCCACAGGCGCTCGCCAGCGCCGGCAAGCGGCGGCCGGTGGATCAGCATCAAGTCGGCAAACTGAAGCCCCAACTCCTTTAAATCGTTCTTTGTCCGGGCGTAGGCGTCGTCAGCCTCTTCCACCTTGGTTGATATGAAAATATTTTCGCGCCGGATCCCCGTCATCCTGAGGGCGGCGCCGATGCCGGGCTGGGTGCGGTAGTCGCTGGAAGTGTCAATCATGGGATAACCAAGCTCAAGGGCGTAAGCGACGGTTGCGGCGGTGTCAGAAGTGAGCAGCCAGGTGCCCAGGCCAAAAGGCGGCATCAGATTGCCGCCGCGCAGGCGGGTGGCCGAAGTTTTATTTATTTGTTGTTTGATTAGCTGCATTTAAGGCGGTTTTTCCGCTGCGTGGATTTTTAAACATGAGAAATTGGCTGCGGCCGGCCTCCCGAGATTACTCGCTTCCTAATCCAACAGGGAGCTGATTGGCCTGGTGCTTGATCTTGCCAAAATGAGGAACTTTTTCCAGGCGGTCGTCTCCTCGGAGAAAGTGGCCCGGGGAAAGCCCAGCCCGGACGTTTACCTGGAGGCGGCCCGCAGGCTGGGCGCCAGTGCCGCCGGGTGTGTCGCCATCGAGGACTCCGGCAACGGCATCCGCGCCGCTGTGGCGGCGGCGATGAAGGTGATTGCCATTCCCAACCGGGCGCTGCCGCCTGAACCGGACGCTCTTGCGGCTGCGGATCTGGTGCTGGAATCGCTCGACGGGTTGACCGCAGAAGCCGTGGAGGCAACTGCTCATCCTTCACCCTGAGCTTCCCATTCAAGAGGGATATCTTGGTCTTTTCCCCGGTATGTCATATTGATCTGGACCCAGCTATCAAATATGCGTCGTCTAGCAACTGCTGGTGCTGGAGCTGACCCGTACGACGGCCTCAGCCTGAAATCGCTCAGCGCGAGAATGAGCCTTTCTCACAGCACCGTCTCGGGCATCGTCGATAGGCTTGAGCGGCGGAATTGTCCGGCGTTCAGGCGACGCCGCCGACCGCCGCATCACCCGCATTTCTCTCGATGAAAAAGTGAATCGTTATGTCAAAAATGCCAAGACGGATATCTATGCGCCGCTGGTGTCGCGGGTCAGGTCGGCTTCAGAGGAAGAGCAGGCAAGAATCATCGACGGCCCTGCTTGTCTTCGGGCCGTCATTGAAAGAGGCGAATAGTCAGTTGCCAGCGAGGGCGCTTGCAATTATTTTAGCCTTGCACTTGAAGATCGGAAGGCAGTAAAAAGGGAAAAAGCGGATGGCGGCAAAACCGTAACCCCCAAACGGAGATACGCGGCCTCAGCGACATTTGCATAACCCGCCCCTGGTGATGCTGGACGAGCCCACCGTCGGCCTCGATCCGCAGGCAAGCGCCGGCTACATCCTTGTTTTCTGTTGGATCGGCATCAAGTGGTTCCGCTGGGACGCAAATCTCTAGGACATATCGGCGAACGCTCCGCCGCGTTGCTTTAAAAAAGCGGCTAACCAATATTCTCCTCCGGCGTTTTTACATCGCTGCCGGGCTGATCTATGATATTTGCTTATGCATCATAAGGCTGAAACTTCCGCAGTCTGAGCAACAATCCACATTCTTGTTTAACTTTGCCTGGTTTTTTCAGGCGGCTTTTTTGAAAGCGGATGGACGATAGTTAGAGCACTGAGAAAATACGGCTTGAGCACGTTCTCATCGCTCCATATCCGCAACTACCGCCTTTATTTCATCGGGCAGGGAATCTCGCTGTCGGGCACCTGGATGCAATCAATCGGCCAGGCCTGGCTGGTGCTGACCCTGACCGGGTCGGGCACTGCGCTCGGCCTGGTAACGGCGCTTCAGTTTCTGCCGGTGCTGCTCCTCGCTCCCGCCGCCGGCGTGATCGCAGACCGTTTTTCCAAGCGCAGGATTCTCTTCATCACCCAATCTGTGGCCGCCACACTGGCGCTGGCGCTGGCGGTCCTGGTGGCCACGGGCGCCATCAGGTTGTGGATGATTTACATCCTGGCCATCTCGTACGGGCTAACCAATACGGTTGACAACCCCACCCGCCAGTCGTTCGTGCTGGAGCTTGTCGGCCGCGATGCGCTCAGGAACGCCGTCACCCTCAATTCAACCGAGATCAATCTGACGCGCGTGATCGGGCCGGCGATTGCCGGCGTTCTGATTGCCGGCATCGGTTTCGCTCCCTGCTTTTTCATTAACTCGGCGTCATTTATGGCGGTCCTCGTCTGCCTGTTTCTGATGCGCGGAGACGAGCTTCACCGCACAGACCCGATTAAACGCCTGAAAGGCCAGTTGCGCCAGGGATTCCGTTACGTGCGCCGGACGCCGCTGCTGAGGGATGTTTTGATAATGATGGGAATTATTGGCACGCTGACTTATGAGTTCCAGGTAACGTTGCCGCTGATCGCCAAGTTCACCTTCCACGGCAGCGCCAACGCATACGCCATACTGACCTCGGCAATGGGCATCGGCGCCGTGCTTGGCGGCTTGGCAACGGCCGGCAGGCGCAGGCGCTCCCCGTTTGGCATCGCCAGCGCGGCGCTGGCTTTCGGCGCGGCAATACTGCTCGCCGCCATGTCGCCAACCCTGCCCTTGGCGGTGGCGGCGATGGTGGCTGTCGGGGCCTGTTCCATCAGCTTCACCTCGCTCAGTAACGCCACCCTGCAGCTGGAAAGCGCGCCCCAGATGCGCAGCCGGGTGATGTCGCTCTGGACAGTCGCCTTCCTGGGCTCGACCCCGGTGGGAAGCCCCGTGATCGGCTGGATCGGAGAGTACTCCAGCCCCCGCTGGGCAATGGCGGCCGGCGGGCTGGCCGCCCTGACTGCGGCCGCCTATGGCTTCCTCGCCTTGCGCAGGCATACATTACCCGCTCCGGGTCGGGCAGAAACCGGCGCCGTTGCGGCCGAGGCGGAAGAGCGGTCACTTTGAGACATATTTGCTTCCCCGCACCGTAAACCGCCACGGCTTGTCCCGGTAATGACCGGCGTAATCAATGCCAATTCTGGTTGAGGCATCAATCTGCGGTGTTTCACCCGCATCCTCAACCCAGATGCGCTTCGAGCTGATCAGGTCCTCGCCATAGAAACTCTTGTCAAGGCCAAGTGCGACGCAGAGCTTGCCCGGCCCCTTCATCAGATCCCGGTTGGCGCGAACTCGGCCGAATTTCTCCAGGTTTGCCTTTGCCAGTTTTTGCCCCGCCACCGGCTCCAGTGACCTGATCAGCACGGCTTCGGGAACGCCCTCGGTGGCGGCGACGATGTTCAGGTTGTAGTAAATGCCATAAATCAGATAGATATAAACAAAGCCGCCGCGGCCGTACATGATCCGGTTTCTCGCCGTTTTGCCGAACCTGGCGTGCGAGGCCAGGTCATCCTCGCCAATATAAGCTTCCGTCTCCACGATCCTGCCGGAGATAATTCCCGGTCCGGTCTTTCTGACAAGCCGTTTTCCCAGCAGGCCGCGCGCCACCTCCGCCGCGGGCCTTTCAAAAAAAGTTCGCTGCAGCCTGGCCAATTCTCTCCTTTTCCTGCACAACGGTTTCCCGGGTCAAAAGATCCAGGTCATAATTGGAAGCCTGAGCCAGCCTCCACATTTTTTATTTAGTTTGACAGTTTAACTTGCGCGGTATAACAGAATTTATCTCGAGATTAGGAGGCGGGCAAGGTGATCGAGCTCAGAAGAGTCTATGACGAAAAGCGGCGCAGCGGCGGCTACCGGGTGCTGGTGGACCACCTCTGGCCGCGGGGGCTGAAGAAGGAAGTGGTGAAGCCGGACCTGTGGCTGCGCGACATTGCCCCCAGCAGCGGCCTGCGCCAATGGTTCGGCCACAACCCGGACAGGTGGGCAGAGTTTAAGCAGCGCTATTTCCAGGAACTTAAGGGCAGGAAAGAAGAAATAGACTTTATCCGCGACAGGGAGCGACAGAAGAAAGTCATCTTTCTTTATGGCGCCCGGGACACGGAACACAACAATGCCGTTGCCCTGAAAGAATACCTGGAGAAAAAGAAGCGCCGTGTTTGAAGCCTTCCTTTTTTGCGATGCAAAAGGAACACGGCGGGGTGGATGCATATTGGCCTGCTTTTTCGGCTTAGCCTGAATAAAGAAGCGCCGATGCCAGACCGCAGGCGTGTCATAATCATTCTTCTGGCCGCGATTATCATTGCCGCCATCGCCGCGGCAGGGCGAGCGGACCGGGCCTTAAGCGCCGGCTCCGGACTCACTGCTGCATCATCAGCCCGGCGGGATGACGCTGCTGAGCCGGCATCGCCGGGCGCCCTCATTTTCAAGGAAAACTGCGCCGGCTGCCACGGGCCGGACGCGAGCGGCACGGAAATTGGGCCCACACTAAAAGCGGTAAACGATTCGTCGCTGGTTGAGCGGGTCGTCAGATCGGGCAAAGGGCCAATGCCCAGCTTCGCCGCCAGGCTTTCCGGTGCGGAAATAGGGGCAGTGGCGGAATATATCGCCAGCACCAGCACGATTTCGCTTGCCGGCGGCACTCTCAGCCGGGGCGGCAGCCTCTACCGGCTTGACTGCGCTGGCTGCCACGGCGCAACCGGCCGCGGCGGCGCCCTGGTGAGCGTCGGCCTCAATGCGCCGGCGCTGACCGGTTTTTCGCCCGCCGAGGTCGCCACGGCCATCATCTTCGGACCCGGTCCGATGCCTTCTTTTTCGAAAGCGATCGTCGATCAGCACGATCTGGCTTCGCTTGTCGATTTCGTCGAAACACTGAAAGAGCCGGACCATCCGGGCGGGCAGCCGCTCGGCTACCGGGGACCGGTAACCGAGGCGCTGGCGGGGGCAGGAGCGCTGGCGGTGCTGCTCCTGGTCACTGTCTGGATTGAAAGAAGGGGACGGGGATGAGTCGGGACTCCGGGGATAGAGGAACGTCCCGCCGCCTGTCGGCGCTGGTAGCAGCGGCGCTCGCGTTCCTGGCCGGGCTGGCCGGGGCCGCCGCCTTCTTTTATTTCTACTGGACTGACGGGGGCACCGCTGGCATGGGAGTGTCGCTCGCCCTGGCCATGGCGGGCATGGGCGCCGGCCTCGTTGTCTGGTCGCACGGACTGATGCCCGATGAGGAAGTGAGCAGCAAGCGCGAGCCGCTGCCATCGAGCGACGAGGAAAAGGAACAGTTTCGGGAGAGCTTTGTTTCCGGTGAGCACCGAATCGGCCGCCGCCGGCTGCTGGGGCTGCTGGCCGGTGGCGTTATGGGGCTGCTGGCCCTTGACTCGGTCTCCTTGCTGCGCTCAATGGGAAAAAGCCCGCTGCCGGTCCTTTACCAGACTGCATGGACAAAAGGCGCCCGCCTGGTAACTTTTGACGGCCGCCCGGTAACTGCAGCCGTTCAGCCCGGTGACATCCTGACAGTGTTTCCCGAGGGCGAAACGGACTCGATCACCTCGCAGACGCTCCTGCTTCGCGTTGATGAGGCAAAGCTAAGGCTGCCCCCCGGAAGGGAAAGCTGGACGCCGATGGGGTTTATCGCTTTTTCCAAGATCTGCACTCATGCCGGCTGCCCTGTAGCCCAGTACGAGAAGAACGTCAATATCCTGCTCTGCCCGTGTCACCAGTCCTCCTTTGACATCCTTAGGGGCGCCGTGCCGGTGGGCGGCCCCGCCGGGAGGCCTCTGCCACAGCTGCCCCTCTATGTGGATCAGCAGGGATTCCTCAGAGCCCGGGGTGATTTTTCCAGCCACCCCGGCCCCGGCTTCTGGAGCTTAAGATCATGATCTCGCGGCTGGCGCGCTGGTTTGACGACCGCCTTGGCGCCGCTTCGTTGACGCGGCTGACGATCAACAAGGTCTTCCCGGATCACTGGTCGTTCATGCTGGGCGAGATAGCGCTTTTCTCACTCATCATTCTGGTGGGCACCGGCATCTTCCTGGCGATGTTCTTTAACGCCAGCGAGACAAAAACTGTTTATGAAGGCTCTTATCAGGCGCTCAAAGGCGTGGAAATGTCAGCCGCTTATCAATCGACGCTCAACATCAGCTTCGACGTTCCCGCCGGCCTGCTCGTGCGCCAGATTCATCACTGGGCGGCCCTGGTGTTTATTGGCGCCGTTGCCATTCATTTGATGCGAATCTTTTTTACCGGAGCCTTCCGGCGTCCGCGCGAGATCAACTGGATCATCGGCCTGACCCTGTTGCTGCTGGGGATGTTCAACGGCTTCACCGGCTATTCCGTTCCCGACGACCTGCTCTCCGGGACCGGCCTCAGGATAGCCTATTCCGTGATGCTGTCGATCCCGTTTATCGGGGACTGGCTTGCTTTTATTTTCTTTGGCGGCAATGCGCCTTCGCAGGTGACAATTTCCCGGCTTTACGGGATGCACATTGTCGTGCCGTTCCTGATTCTGGGCCTGGTGTCTTTGCACCTGCTGGTGCTTGTCCGCCAGAAGCACACCAACTGCCCCGGACCGGGCCGTTCCAACGAGTCGATCGTAGGATCGAGGCTCTGGCCGACTTACGCCGCCAAGTCGCTCGGGCTTTTCTTTTTCGTGTTTGCCGCCCTGGCGGCGCTCGCGGGGCTGGTTCAGATAAACCCAATCTGGCTTTACGGCCCCTTTAACGCCGCGGCGGTTTCCAGTGGCTCGCAGCCCGACTGGTATGTCCTCTGGCTTGAAGGAGTCCTGCGCCTGTTCCCGTCGCTTGACTTTCACGTCGCCGGCCATCTGGTTCCCGGCATTTTCCTGCCGGGCGTCTTGATGCCCCTTATCTTTTTTGGTGTTTTGTACTTCTGGCCTTTTCTGGAAGCGCGGGCCACCGGCGACCGCGGCGTCCACCACGTGCTCCAGCCGCCGGCCTTGAGCCCGGTCCGCACCTCCATCGGCGCCGCAGCCTTGACTTTTTTCCTGGTTCTTACCATCGCCGGGGGGCAGGACGTGATTGCCGTGGCAGCACGGGACTCGGTGGCCTCGGTCAGGACGACCCTCAGGGTGCTCGTTATTGCTGCTCCCTTGATCGCCGCCGGCGTCACTTATTTCATCTGCCGTCTGGCCGGGCGAGACCGGCAGGCGGCCGCATAAGGGCCTATCCCGTATTCTGCTGCGGCCACGAATTACCTGCCGGGATAGGCTCTCTCAAGAATAATTGCTCCGGCGGCGAAAGCAGGCGGGCGCAAAGGACTCTCCAAAAGAGAAAGCCCCGACTGAGATATCGGGGCCTTCCAAGGGGGGCGAAATGCCCATGCCACTAAGAAAATGATGTTAGTTTGCATATTAGTTTCAATAACCATGGCTGTCCATGATGCAAATTAACCAATTAGCTGATAAATGATCATCAAGATGTTTCATTTTCAAATAAAAATAATTGGATTTAACGCTGCCGGTGGCGCCTGTCTGCAATGCCGCGTTCCATTTCGCGCCGGGCTTCCCTTTCCGCCACCTGCCGGCGTTTATCGTACAGCTTCTTGCCCCGCGCCAGGCCAAGCTCAAGCTTGGCGCGAGGCCCGCGAAAATACAGCTTTGTCGGTATAAGCGTGTAGCCCTTCTCACGCGTCTTGCCGATCAACGAGCGAATTTCACGCTTGTGCATAAGCAGCTTCCTGGTGCGGTCGGGATCGACATTGTCAATGCCTCCTTGCTCGTACGGGCTGATGTGGACACCAACGGCAAAGGCCTCTTCACCTCTGATGGTGGCGTAACTGTCCTTTAGGTTTGCGCGTCCGGCGCGCAGAGACTTGACCTCGGTGCCGGTCAGCTCGATCCCGGCCTCATAGGCCTCATCAATAAAGTAGTCATGAAACGCCTTGCGGTTTGTGGCGACTGGTTTAATATCTTTCATAAATCCAAGAGAACTATTGTTTACGGCGATTTGTCAAGCAACTTTTGGTTTGTTCTTGTTTTATTGTTTATCCGGCATTCAGTACCCGGCATCCAGAATCCGGTTTTACCCTTTTCCCAGCTCGATTTTGCCGCGCAGCCTGTCGATCCTGGACACGCGCACGCCGATGCGGTCGCCGAGCCTCCAGACACGCCCGCGCCGGCGTCCAACTAGGGAGCCGCCCTTGCCGCTGAGGGCAAAATAATCGCCAGGCAGGCTCCGGGCAGGCAGATAGCCTTCATAAACACTTCCGAAGCGAACGAAGACGCCAGAGGAAATGACGCCGATAATCTCGCCCTCTAAGCCGACGTCCCAGCCTTCCTCAAACAGGTAGTCGTCCAGCAGCCGGGCAAGGACGACATCATCCCCCAGATGCTCGGCTGCCGCGGCGCGGCGCTCCGCCTGTGAGCACTTTTCGGCAATATCAGTTAGCTTAAGGCGGCTGCAGCCGTGCTCCTCCAGATGCAGTTCCTTAAGCAGAGCGCGATGAACGACCAGGTCAGGGTAGCGGCGGATCGGGGAAGTGAAGTGAAGGTAGGCCGGTGCTGCCAGGCCGAAATGACCGAGGTTGTCCTCCAGGTAGCGCGCCTGCTTCAGGGAGCGGAGCACCAGTTCGCCAAACGCCGAGCTGCCGGCCTGCTTCTGGCTTAAAACTTGAGGCAATGACTCTAAAAGCTTGCGGATGGCACGCGCAGCGCTGGCCGGCGATCCTTTCTCCAGAGAAAAAGGAGGAGCGGGAATGCCCAGATCGTCAAGCGTGTCAAAAAGAGCCTGGACAGCGGCCGCGTCGGGTTCTTCGTGCACGCGGTAGATGCACTGCGACTGGCGCTGCTCCAGAAACCGCGCCACCGCTTCATTGGCGGCAATCATGAATTCCTCCACCAGGGCATGCGATTCAGACTGCGGCCGCGGCCGGGCACCTGTTATCTCGCCCGTGGCTGACAGGCGGAACTCCGGCTCAAAGGTGCTGATGGTCAGGGCGCCGCGCTTGTGGCGGGCATCGCGCAGCAGCGCCGCCAGGCTGCGGCAGCGTTCGAGAAGCTTCCGGACAGGGGCCGGAATTTCGGCTACGGCGCCGTCGGTTTCAGCAATCGTCGCGCTCCAAGCCGCGAAGGGCAGCGCCGCGCCGGCGCCGCCGGCCGGCGCGAAGAAATCGTCAACCAGGTTGTAGGTGAGCCGCGCCCGGCTGCGGATCAGGCTGCGGTAGAAAGTGGTCTTCGCCAGAATGGGAGTGTTCGCTTCCGGCCTGGCGCCGGCAACTTGCCCGCCAGCCAACCGGAAAACCATTTCCACCGTGACGCACTTTCGCACGGCGTCTGGCCTGAGGCTGCAAACGTCATTGGATAGCACTTCGGGCAGCATCGGCTCGACGGCGACAGGCAGGTATACGCTCACTCCTTTTCGAGCGGCATCACGGTCCAGCGCCGAGCCCTCTTTGACAAAGTAACTGACGTCAGCGATATGGACAAAGAGCGTAACTTCGTCTTCACCCGGACCCTCAATCAGCGAGATGGCATCGTCGAAGTCCCTGGCTTCGTCCGGGTCAATGGTGACCGCGTCGAGCCCGGTCAGGTCGCGCCGGCCCCTGTCTTCGCGGACTGCCGGCAGGGTTGCCTTCTCCGCCTGCCCGCGCGCCTTGGTGGAAAAGCCGCGCGGCACGCCCAGCCAAGCGAGAATGGCCTCCATGATCGCCGCCAGAGATGTAGCCCTGCCCAGAACCCGGGTGACCTCGCCACTGCCGCGTCCGGCGCGCTGGAGCAATACCAGGTCGCCTGCCCTGGCGCCGTGGAGGGCCTTGCGGCCCACAAACACGCTTTTCTCTTCGCCAAAGGCTGAGCTTGCCTCGTAAACCTTGCCCCTTTTGGCCAGCACCGCCACAGTAGGGAAGTCGGGGACGGCGGGACCGTGCGCCATCACTGGCTTTTTCCGGTTACAGGAAGCATATTGTATCCGGGGTCGGGGAAAGGCCGGCTCCCGATCTCAAGGCGCCAGCACAGCCAGGGCCCGGTCCACCACTTCATCAGCCGGGGTATTGGGATTGTCAACCGCCGGAATGTCGGGCTGAATGCCAACCTTGTTGATATTTATCCCTTTTGGCGTAAAGTAGGTTCCCGAGGTGAATTTAATCGCGCCGCCATTGGGCAGCAGATCCAGAGTTTGCACCACGCCCTTGCCAAAAGTCTTCGTACCAATCAACTTGCCCCGGCTGTCATCCTTGACCGCGCCGGCGACGATCTCCGAGGCGCTGGCTGTGTAGTCGTTGACCAGCACAACCAATGGCATCGAGGCGTTGGCGTCTCCCTTGGCGGTATACGTTTGCCTGTCCGAGTTGCGGTCCACAACGGAGACAATCGTGCCGCTCGGGATGAAATCGCTGGCCACGTTTACCGCCTCGTCCAGCAGCCCGCCGCCATTGTCCCGAAGATCGAGGATGATTCCCTGGGCTCCCTGTCCCGCCAGCCTGTCCAGGGAGCCCTTCACCTCGGCGCCGGCTTCGGATGAGAACTGTTCCAGCCGGATGTAGCCAATTTTCTTGCCGTTGTGCTGTAGCATCTTGTCGGTGACAATCGGCAGCTCCAGCTCCTTGCGCACCACTGGTTTATCCAGCTCCTGGCTGCCGCGTTTGATTCGCAGGGCCACGGTTGTTCCGGCGTTGCCTTTAATCAAAGCCGTTGCTTCTTCCGGGGTCTTGCCCGCCAGAGACTGGCCGTTTACGGAAACAATCAGGTCGCCGCTTCTGATGTCTGCTTCCTGGGCCGGGGAGCCCGAGATGACGCTGACTACCAGCAACTGTCCGTTTTTCGGCTCGAGCGAGACGCCGATGCCGGTAAAAGTCCCCTGGGAATGTTCTTCAAACTGCTGGTAGGCTGCCGGGTTTAGATACTCAGAGTAGGGATCGTTCAGACTTTTGACCATGCCGTCGATGGCGTTGTTTTCCAGGCTGGTTTTGTCGACGGGCTTGTAATAACCCTCTTCCAGAACGCCCTCGATTTGGCTCTCGAGCTGAAGGAGGCTATCCCCGGGGAAGAAGAATGAGCGGATGCTTTGAGGAGCCAAGCTGACGAGAGGCGCCACCCGGGAATAATGGCCGCCCACCCAGATGCCCAGAAAGGTCCCGGCCAGGAACGCAATCCAGACGGCAAGAGCAATAACAAGTACCTTCAAACCGCGCGGCATAGGGCAAAGCGTAGCTGCTTTGCTCGGGGAGTGCAAACAGCCTGCGCCGGCAGTCTTGACAACTCCGGGCGGTCGGGTATTAAATATTATTGCTGTCTTAAAGGTATGATGCGCTTCCCTGAAGATCCGGAGGCTGCCGGAGCCGGATCGGGTGTTTTTGGGGTCAGGGTTTTGATCTTCAGTCTTCTTTTTCCTGCTCAAGACAGCGGGAAACGTTGGAAGCCTGGCGCGCTGACAGGGCATGGAGAAGAGGTACACTCCCCATTTATCTCTTTTTTAACGGGTAAACTGCCGGACTCTCCCGGCTGGCTGCCCGAAAAGACCTTGCATATTGAGACACTTAAGGAGGATGGGATATGGCGGATGCCATCGCGAGTTCCAGACATAAGATTTACGCCATCGGCGTGCTTGGCTTTGTGGCGATCCTGTCGGTTCTGTACTACTTTTCGGCACCGGTGTACATTTATATCATTGCCTATATGTGGTTCGGCTTCATTTTCGGCATCCTGCAGCAGTACGGCAGGTTTTGCTTTGCCTCCGCTTTCCGCGACCTGATCATGGTCAAGGTGCCGCGCATGTTTGTCGGCATCATCATCGGCTTGATAATGCTGAGCATTGTCAACTCATATATCGTTTCGGTTTATCCTGATAAGTACATCATCGAGTCGATAGGCTTCCATGGACTGTTAGGCGGCCTCATATTTGGCATCGGGATGGTCTTCGCCGGAGGTTGCGCCACCGGAAGCCTGTACAAGACCGGGGAAGGCAACATGATCTCGTTCGCGGTGCTCATGTCGCTTGCCTTTTCCCAGGCCATCTTTCAGGCGACTGCGTTTGACTGGTTCAGCCGGCATTTCATCCAGGGCAAGACCCTCAATGACGTTGGCTTGACCAAGTTGCTGTTCGGTGGCATTGGCAACCACGCTGCAAAATATTCCTTCTGGCAACATCTTGTGGGGGACACCCTGGTTAATGCGGTTCTCGTCGGGCTGCTGCTGTTGATCGGCGTTTATATCTTCGTGGTGCGCAAGCCCTTCCTCAAGCGCCGCGCCCGCCAGATTGCCGTCACCGCCGGCGCCACCGCCGATGGCGGCACTGCCAAGACCGGTTTCAAGGATGAGCTTGCCGGCTTCTGGTCAATGATTAGCGCCTCCCGCCGCACCTCGATCGCCGCCATCCTGATCGGCATCGTCGCCGGAGCCCAGATCTTCTCGCTGGCCTGGCTCCAGAACCATTATAATTTCACCAACTTCGGCCAGGTGCTGGCTGGAAAGCCGGCAGTCGGGGCGCCGCTGCCCAATGGCAGCAAGGTTTCACCGACGGTGCCCTCCAGTTGGCCGGGAACGCACGCGGCTTACCCGGATGTATCGCATAACAATACGGTCTTTGATCCCGGCTACTGGTACATCACCACCCAGGAGGCCATGTTTGGCGGCTGGGTGCTGCGCCATATCGGCTTTTCCATGTCGAACAACTCTTACTTCGGCATGGATAACGGCCTGCCCAATCCCTGGCTGAGCCCGGCCTTGCTGCTTTCCATCGGGCTGATACTGGGAGCTGCGTTTAAATCCTTGACGGCGCGGGAGTTCAAGTGGAAATTCCCGCACTCCAAGGCGCAATGGGCCTACGCCGTCGGCGGCGGCACCCTGATGGGCATCGGCGCCCGCATCGGCCTCGGCTGCAACATTGGCGCCTTTTACGGGCCGGCGGCATTCGGTAACCCCAGCGCCTGGGTCTTCTTCGTCGGCCTGTTCTTGGGGGCCGCCATCTCGGCAAGATATATCAACTTTTTTGCCAACCGCAAGATGGCGTCGGATGACATGGATTTTGATATCAAGCTGTAATTGAATATTCTGGAAAGCATTGGTGACAAACAGGAGGTGAAACGGGTTGAAGTTTAACAAGCTTGAAGACGGCAAGTACGAGCTGGACGTAACCGGCTATGTCTGCCCGCATCCGCAACTCTACACTCTCAAGTGCATGGAAAAGCTGGAAGACGGCATGGAGCTGGATGTCCTGATTGACAATCCATCTTCAGTGGAGTCGGTGACCCAGGCCTGCAACGGCAAGGGTTATGCGATCCTGGAAAAGGCAAATCCAAAAGCCGGCGTCACGGCTTTGAAGATCCAGAAATAGGAACAAACAGTTTCCTGGTTTGAACCTGGCAAGGCGCGGGAATTACAGGAGCCAAGTCCTGTGGGGCCTGCGCCTTGTGATTTCTTGTCTTATGCAAACGGCAATAATATAATCACACTCCAGACGTCCTTCACATGAACCGCGGCTAGGCCAGAGGGTGGGTTTTTAACAAAAACCGGATGGAGGTAGCAAATGGAGGTTGCCACATGAGCAAACTGGGAATTCTCGTAAATACTGACAAGTACCTCGAGGACATCGTCGGCGTCACGGAGGCGGCAAAAGCGGTCGGCCATGATGTCACAATTTTCATGATGGATGACGGCACCTTGCTGGCCCAGGACCTGTGCGACCGGCTCAGCGGCGAGGCCCAACTGACATACTGCGAGCACAGCGCTTCACTGCGGCAGGTTTCCGATGTTGAGGGCGCGACCTCAGGGAGCCAGTACCAGAACGCGGTCATGATGCACGAAGCCGACAAGGTGGTGGTGTTCTGATGGGCGACGATCCCAAAAAAATTGCCGTTATCATCCGGGACCGGCAGGACGAGGCCCTGCGGATGGCTGTGGGCCTGACGCTGGAAGGCGACGAGGTTTCTGTTTTCAACCTCGGTGAGCCAATCGATCATCACGGCGACAATGATCTTAACGTAGAGACCCTGGGAGATCTTGACTGCGGCCGCTACTCAGTTAATGCAGCCGATGAAGGTTTCGAGCAGATGACGATGCAGAACGTTCCTCAGAAGCTGCTTGAATACGATCACGTTGCCCCCTACTAAAGATAGGGGATATGTCAAAAAATGACCGCATCAGGATTGTGAGGTTGTCATGAAGATACTGCATATCATCAAGGAATTTACCGAAACTGGAAACGTGGATACGATCATCGAGGATCAGGAAGCCCCCGATAATGAGGTCACGATATTCCGGCTTAAGGAAAACAAGGACTACGCCAAGCTGGTCGACCTCATTTTCGCCAGCGATCAGGTTTACACCTGGTAAATAAAAGTAATAAACGCCGTCCGTTTGGCGGCAAGAACTGCAGCAAAAAGGCCCTCAATCGAGGGCCTTTATTTTCGGTTTGCGCACGCGTGCTTCGTTAAGATTTAAAGGACCCGGACGTTGGTTGCCTGCGGGCCTTTTGGTCCCTCCGTAGCTTCGAAGCTCACCTTCTGGCCCTCGGCAAGGGTTTTAAACCCGTCACCCTGGATCTCAGAAAAGTGCACGAACAGGTCGCTGCCATTCTCCTGCTCGATGAAGCCGTAACCTTTTTGATCGGAGAACCATTTGACTGTTCCTTCTGGCAAGGTCTTCCTCCCTTCGTTTCCGTGGCAGTGCACTCGAACCTTGCCAAAAGCTGCAGTCCAGTATCACTTACCTTTTTCCTGCCCGCCCGGCGGACTTCATAATAATAAGCCAGAACGGGTTTTTTGGCAAACCGAACCGGCAAAGGTGTGTTATCAAGGTCTCCCGGGTATCCCGGCGGAATTGCGGCTCCCGCGAGCTTCCCGCCGCCGCTGAATTGCTTGAATGACAATGGCGGCAATAACGGCGCCGGCAAAATCGATAAAGACGTCCGAGAGCTCGGCTCCGCGTCCACGAACGAAGCTCTGGTGATATTCATCGGAAGCGGCGTAGGCCAGAGTCAACAGGCCGCCAGCCGCGATTGCGGGCCGGTTCCGGGCGCCATGCCGGCTGAGTGCATTCCAGAGAAAGACGTAGAGCACGCCAAACGCCGCCATGTGGGCAGACTTGCGCAGGATAAAATCCAGAATTCCGTGACGGGTGATAGTCAGGTTTGGCTGCGCGGAAAGATAAAAAATGAGCGCCGCCCATGCCAGCACCGCCAGCCATGATATCAAGCGCCTGCCCGCTGTCAAATTTTCAGGAACCGCCTCAGCGCCAGGCTGCTCCCAAGTGAGCCGAGCAGGCAACCGCCGCCGATGATCGACAATATCAGCCAAAAAGTGGAAACCGTGTCAACGCCCATGCCCATAAAGGGCATCTGGGAAATGATTTTATCGATAAAATACTTTTGCACGAGCAGGAACAGCACCATGGCGCCGGTGGCCCCCACCAGCCCGGTGAAGATGCCCTCCATGATGAACGGCCAGCGGATGAACCAGCTGGTGGCGCCGACGAGCCTCATGATCTCAACCTCGCGGCGGCGGGCAAAGATGGACAGGCGGATGGTGTTGGAGATGAGCAGGATTGAAGCCACCGCCAGCAGCGCCACGAAGCCGGCTCCGCCCATTTCAATATAATGTGTGACGGTAATGACGCGGTCACTGGTATTGCCACCGGTCTTGACGCCGTCGGTGTTGTAAACCTCGGCGTTGGCATTATGGGCCGCCGCCGTGGTTCCCGCCTGGGCGCGGATGACGCTGACATTATTGCCGGACGGGTCTCCCGAGGCCTTCATCACCTCATTGTCGACGATAAGGTACATATTTGCGGCAATTGCGGCAAGCTTGGAGGGGTCTCCCGTGGAAAACTTCAGCGTGGTGGCGTCCGGGCTCATGTTGGCTCCCAGGTGGGCGATGGAGTCATTATCGACGTTAGGATTGTCGTAAAAGCGGCTGGCGACGCTGTCGATCAGGCTCGGATCTTTCAGGTAGATCTCGTAAGACGGCGGCAGCGGGTTGCCCGAGAGGGCCGCCAGCACGTCCTCATGGCCTTTCATACTCTCGCGCAGCCGGTTCATCGCCTCTTCCTTGCTGACGTAATTGACAACCCTGACCTCGGGCATGGCCCGGATCTGGTCGCCCAGCTGACTGATCTGGTCCGGCGAAGCCGTGTTTTTCATGAACACCTCGATCTCGAGCTTGCTACGGACGCTGCTGGACGCCTGCTCAAGGTTGACAAAAATTACGGCGCCGATTCCCAGCACGAACATGGAGACAAGTACCGTTACAATTGCGGCCACGCTCATCACCCAATTGCGGACGAGCGAGTCGAGAGCTTCGCTTAAAAAAAATCTGAGCTTCATTACCGGTACAGCCCCTTGTCCTCGTCCCGGACAACGCTGCCTTCTTCAAGGGCGATGACGCGCTTGCGCATTTTGTCAACCATCTCCCGGTCGTGGGTGGCCATCAGCACCGTCGTGCCGGTGCGGTTTATCCGGTAGAGGAGCTGCATGATGCCCACCGACGTGTCAGGGTCGAGGTTGCCGGTCGGTTCGTCGGCAACCAGCAGCGAAGGGTGGTTTACAAAAGCGCGGGCAACGCTGACGCGCTGCTGCTCGCCGGCGGATAGCTCATCCGGCAGATTGTTCATTTTCTCGCCCAGCCCCACCAGTTGGAGGATTTCCGGCACCTTTCTCCGGATGGAGCGGACCGGCTGCCCCGTCACCCTGAGCGCATAAGCCACGTTTTCAGCGACAGAGCGGTTGGGGAGCAGCTTGAAATCCTGGAAGACGCAGCCGATGCTGCGCCGGTGATGAGGCACGGCAGCGCGGCGCATGCGGCCAAGATTGCGGCCGGCGACGGCAATGCTGCCTTTGGTTGGCTCAAACTCCTTGAGCAGCAGCCGGATGAAGGTCGACTTGCCCGACCCGCTGTGACCCACCAGGAAGGCGAACTCGCCGCGCTCAATATGAACGTTGACATCCTTAAGCCCGACAATATTCGGGTCATACGTCTTGGTTACGTTTTCAAATCGGATCAATTATTGCTCCGCGCGTAATCAGCCGCGCCAAGCCTCATTTATTTAAAGGAGATTTGTGGGCGGCCTGCTGGGGGAACCGGACGGCCGCAGTTCCTGCCGGCCGCGTCACATTAGTTTGCGTTTGCGCCTTATTACTTTAGCAACCCTTGCTTTGCAATACCAAACCGGACAGCTCCGCCAGGTGCCTGGCGGTCAGATGGAATTCCTCCAGCAGCTGGTCCGGAAGACCCGATTTGCCAAAAACATCCCTGAGTCCCAGCCGGCCAATCCTGACGGGAATGTGCTCGGAGGCCACCTGTGAGATGGCGCCCCCAAGTCCGCCGATGATGCTGTGCTCTTCGGCGGTCACGGCGCAGCCGGTCCTTGAAAGGCTGTCCACAACCGTTTCTTCATCGATTGGTTTTAGTACACTTATGTTTACCACTTCCGCGCTTATATCCCTTTTTTTAAGCTCATCCGCCGCTGCAAGCGCCTTGGCCGCCATTATGCCGCAGGCAAAAAGGGAGATGTCCGATCCCGGCCGGAGAATATCGGCGCCGCTTCCCAGTCCCGACGGCGTATTTTCATAAAGAGGCGGCACCACCGGCCTGCCCATCCGGATATAAATCGGCCCAGGCAGCACGTAGCTTTCCATGACGGCGGCGTAGGCCTGGTTGTAATCGGCGGGGACCACTACCCGCATGTTGGGGAGCATCCGCATCAGCCCTATGTCCTCAACCGACTGATGCGAGCAGCCGTCTTCTCCCACGGTGATGCCCCCGTGGCTGGCGCAGATCCTTACCGGCAGGTTTGGCTGGGCGATGCTCTGCCTGACCTGGTCAAATGCTCTGCCAGTGGCAAAGACGGCAAATGTGGAAGCGTAAGGTATCTTGCCGCCAACGGCAAGACCTGCCGCCATATTCATCATGTTGGCTTCGGCTATGCCGACGTTGAAAAAACGGTCGGGGAAGGCGCCGCCAAATTTGCCGCTTTTGGTGGAGCCGGACAGGTCTGCGTCCAGTGCAACTATGTCTTCATGCAGCCCGCCCAGCTTCAGCAGGGCGTCGCCGTAAGCTTCCCGGGTTGCTCTCGGTTTGGGAAGCTCAGCGGCCAACGGGCTCTCCCTCTCCCGGAACTTTTTTTCCCTCCAACTCGGCCAGCGCCTGCTCCGCCTCCCTGGCAGAGGGAGCCTTCCCGTGCCAGCCGGCATTATTCTCCATAAAGGAGACGCCCTTGCCCTTGACTGTTTTTGCGATAATGGCCGCCGGGCCCGGGATGGTACGGCTCCACTCCAGGGCTGCGATGATCTCTTCCATGTCATGGCCATCGATGGCGCGGCTGTGCCAGCCGAATGCTGTGTATTTTTCAACGAGGGGCTCGACGTTCATGACATCTTTGGTGAATCCGTCAATCTGAAGGCCATTGACGTCAACGATGGCTGTCAGGTTTTGCAGCTTAAAATGGGCGGCCGCCATCGCGGCCTCCCATACCTCTCCCTCCTGGGATTCTCCGTCGCCGAGCAGGGTATAAACATGGCCGGGGAGCCTGTCCAGGCGCATTGCCAGCGCCATGCCAATCGACATGGAAAGCCCTTGCCCCAGGGAGCCGGAAGAGATCTCCACGCCAGGAGTTTTGTGCATGTCCGGATGCCCCTGCAGGTGGCAGTCAATCTTGCGCAGGTTGACCAGGTCGCTGGCGGGGAAAAAGTCGCTGCGGGCAAGGGCGGCATAAAGGGCGGGGGCGGCGTGGCCCTTGCTGAGAATGAAGCGGTCGCGCTCGGGCCACCGGGGGTCATCCGGCTTTTGTCTGAGCACCCGGAAATAAAGCGCCGCGATTATATCGGCAGCAGACAGCGACCCGCCCGGATGTCCGGAACCGGCGGCGGCGACCATGCGGATAATGTCCCGGCGCAGCAGATTTGCCTTTTTTCCAAGTTTTTGGGTTTCCAGCGGGCTGAGCCTTTCGGAAAAAAAACCAAGCGCGCCGCGGCGCGTTTTTGGCGACTGAAGCATTGCGGGCGGCAACCTCCCCGGCTGAAGATTATCTAATGAATCGGTTTGAGGTGCAAGAACGTGAGAAAGTTGGCCCAGCATCTGCTTTTATGGCTTTTGCAGCGGGCCGCAGCAGGGTACACCTACCGGGAAGGCTTTTAATGGAGATCCTCCCGGGACTCAGGAGCCGGCTGTCAGCAGCCGGGCTCGCCCGGGTGGCCACAGCAGGCCTGGCGCCTGCTGATCTTGATCCAGGTATTGCGCCCGGCAAGCTTCAGCTTCTGCCCGAGGGGCAGATCGGATCCGCGCCAGTTGGCGCGCGCGGCCCCGGCACTGCCGTGATGATGCCCGTCGCCGGGGTCGTGTGGGTGGCCGTGACTATGCCCGTGCGGATGCCCACGACCCTGGCTCTGACTGTACGTGTGGCCGTGATCATAGCCGTGGCCCTCCGCCTGTCCGCGAACCTGGCCGTGCTGATGGTTATGATCCAAACTCGTTCACCACGAATTCATTGAATGACTGGTCCGGGAGGAAGTCATAAGTCTGTGCCGGAAAATAGCCGGCCGCCTCCACCTCCTCCGTTATTTGTTCCCCGGAGGTGTGGTGTTTGAACATCGCCATGAAACTGAAGCCGCGCTTGGGTTTGGGTTCGCTGATGGCGACCCGCCCGCCTGGCTTCAGGAACCGCTTCAGATCCTTAAAGTAAGCGGACGGTTGGGGCAGATGATGAAACACGTTCCGGGCAAAGATCAGGTCTAGTCCCGATTCCGGCAGATGCAGGGAGCCACTGCCGGGCGCCGCGACGAAATCAATGTTTGTCAGGCCTGCTCGACCGGCCAGTTTCCTGATGAAGTTCAGATTCCGCGGCTTGTTTCAATGGCGTAAACCCTGCCGGTTTCACCCACCCGCCGGGCAAACTTGACCGTGAAGAAGCCGCCGCCCGAGCCCACATCCGCGATCGCCAACCCCTCCCGGAGCCCGAGGCGGTCAATAATCTCGCCGGCCGCGCTCCGAGGCGCCGCCGCCTCGCGGTTCAGAATTTTAAGAAATATGGAGTTGAGCAAGTTAACCCCCTCTGAGTTGCGCTGGACTGCCAGACCTCGGTTAGGGTGTGGCAGGCCGCGGCGGTTTGTCTATTTCCGCGCCGCCAGATTGATGCGGCGGAAGCTTTCGAAGCAGCGGCCGCCGGCCTGCCTGGTTTCCGCGACCATCCTGGCGATTACAAAACCGCGGAAGCTTTCCCGCTGAGCGGCGGGCAGGTGAGGCAGGAAGGGAACCAGGCTGGGCTGATCTATCCACCTGATCATCGCCTCCGTATCCGGGAAGAACCTGTCGGCGTTCTCGCCCCAGACTCGCACGCTGTTAAGTCCGCTGGTTTCAGCCAGAGCGGAATATTCTTCTACGGATGGCATGTACCAGGGCCACTCAAAGGCGGCGAAAGCAGCATTGTACTCGGGCAGCGTCATTGCTTCGCGGACGACGCGGATGAAGGTGGCGCAGTTGCCGTCGCCGCCGAAATTAAAGCGCAGGCGGCCACCGTCGCCAAGAGCGCGGCGCACGCGGGTGAGCAGGGCGCGGTGATCCTTGATCCAGTGTAGTGTCGCGTTAGAGAAGACAGCGTCGAACTCGCTGTCAAAATCGATCTCGTTGATGTCGGCCAGCCGAAACTCAAGATTATCCCTGGCCTTGGACCGGGCGGCCTCGATCATTCCCGTCGAAGCGTCGACGCCGAGAACGCTGCCGCGCGGCAGCAGCCCGGCGATGCGGAGTGTCAGGGCGCCGTCGCCGCAGCCCAGGTCGAGCACGCGCTCGCCACCCTCCAGCCCCAGCTCGGCGATCAGCTTCGCGCCCCACTCCCACTGCAGCCCCACGGAGGCCTGTTCGTATTTTCTGCCGTCAAATTCGTGAGGCATTTCGATTGTTTGTGGCTCGTTTTTATGACTTTCCGTGCTGCGCGTAGCCTTAGCCGATCCTTGCCAGCCTGGCATTACTTGCTGCTAACATGTACTACAAGCATAACGCGCCGCCGCACCCCTTGCAGCCCTTCCGCAGGACTCATACTCTATCAAATAAGGATTTCTGGGGAACAAGGTGTCAGCTGTTCAGTCCAAGAGTAAATCGAGGATAAAGGATACCGTGGCGGGCTCTGGGCTGAGCACTGGGGAAGGAGGGCAATCAATGAATATACTGCAGATTGAAATCCTTTGAGACTATTGCTGGCGATCGTCATCTTCATGGCTGTCTCATTCCTGGCGGTGGCGCTTAAATATCAGACCAGCGCCTATTTCCGCCTGCCCGCCGCGGTGAGGATCGCCGCCTCAGTTCTACACGCGGTGATCGTGTTGACCAATATATTGCTTTATGGTCTTCTATGCGTCGTTGATTACCACAGCCTCGACCTGCCGCTGGCGGTTCGTCTCGCCGGATTGGTGCTGGCGCTTCCCGGCATCTGCCTCATCCTTGCCGGTATCGTGGCCCTGAAGGCCGCTCTTTTCTTCCCTTCGGGGGGAGACCGCCTGCTTACCGGCGGCCTTTACCGCCTGGTGAGGAACCCAATGTATCTGGGAGGGATAGCGGGCGCCCTGGGCATCGGGCTGGCGGTGGCGTCGCGCTACGCCCTTTACTACACCGTCGCCTTCGCAGTTGTGCTCTTTATCGTCGCCCGGCTGGAGGAACGCGATCTGGCGCAGCGCTTCGGACCCGGGTTTGAGGAGTATCGGCGGCGCGTGCCATTGCTGATTCCGACTCCCGGCTCCATCGCCCGGTCCGTGACCGGCTGGCCCGGGGGGAGAAGGTGAACCAGAATGAATCAACCCCGTTTAGACAGCAGGCTTTCCTCAACCCGCCCGCTGCGCGCAACGGGTAGGGTGTAAAGCAGCAGGTCGCCAGCGGTAACGGCGGACGGACCAAACCAGGAGTCAGTGACGCTTGTTAACCGGACGGCCGGAGATGGCGTTGAGCACAAGCAGGAAAAGCACGGCGCCCACCGTGGCAGTGCCGACCCATCCCAGGAAGCTGCCCGGCTTGTAGCCGATCAGTGACAACAGGTAGCTGCCGAGGACGGCGCCGATGATGCCAATGATGATATCCATCAGGCAGCCGAGTCCGCCGGCGCGGGTGACAACCCCGGCCAGCCAGCCGGCGACCAGGCCAACGATTATGAAGGCAAGCCAATTCATCTACGAGTTCGTTCGCCGGTCATGTCTCTCTTCCTGCATGTGGCGCGGAGAACCCGCTCAGCGCACAATCTTGGAGATGTTCTGCTCGAGGATGTCCTCGGCTCCCTTGGCCTTCAGCTGAGGAATGATGATATTTACAGAGTTCTTATCAACGACGGTGGAGATCTCGAAGTAATCGGAGTTGTAGAGCGGCGCCACCGTGGGGCGCTTCATCGCCGGCAACACGGCAACGACATCCTCCAGCTTCTCCTTGGCGACGTTCATCGACAGCAGCACCCGGCCGCGGGCATCGAGCACGCCCAACAGCAGCGTCCGGATCTCCTCGATGGCGCGGCGCTTTCCGGCATCTTCCCAGGAAACCTTGTTGGCGATCAGACGAGTGGTCGATTCCATGATCACCTCGACGATCTTCAGGTTATTGCGCCGAAGTGTGGAGCCGGTCTCGGTGAGGTCGACGACGACGTCCATGATCTCCGGCACCTTGGCCTCGGTCGCCCCGAAGGAATAGAAAACGTCGACCTGGATGCCCAGATTCTCGAAAAACTTTTTGGTGATGTTGGGGAACTCGGTGGTCACCCGGCTGCCGGGCTCGATGTCACCGGCCTTGCCGATCGGCGAGTCTTCGGGCACGGCGATTACCATCTTCATCACCCCGGCGCCAGTCTTGGCATAGGGCATGTCGGCCACCTCGACGACGTCGGCTCCGGCTTCGGTGATGCAATCCTGTCCGGAGATGCCCAGGTCGAAATAGCCCTCCTCGACGTATTTGGGGATCTCCTGCGGCCGCAGGATCTTGACCGCCTCGATGCGCTCGTCGTCGATCGTGACCGTATATTCCCGCGAGCTGCGCTGGACGGGCAGGTCGGCTTCGGTAAAAAGCTTCAGCGTCTGCTCCTGGAGGCTGCCTTTGGGCAGGGCGATGCTTAACATTTATGGCTCCTCGTTTTCATGCTGACTTTTTCAGCTCTTTTTCAATGCGCTCCGCGAGAAAAATCTTAAGCAACGATTGATAGGGAACGTCTCTTTTGTTTGCCAGCAGCTTCAGCTCTTCGAGCATCGATTCTGGCAGCCGCAGGGAGATGGTTTTGACCGAAGGCTTCAGGTTGGGCAGCACCGTCCGTTTGCCTTTTTTCCAGTCAATATATTCGGCCGAATCAGCTGAAGACCAGAACTCCTGTTCTTCCTTTTCCGATTTGAATTTAGGGATCTTTTTTTCCATTCAGATTGGCTTTGATCTTTAGCACGAGGAAGTTGATGAGAAGCATGATGAATGCGGCGATGATGATAAATCCAGAATCGACAAACTTCCACATTGTCTTGCTGCTGATTTCCGCCCATATGCTGATTAGAAGCAACACCAAAGTAGCACCGATGCAAGAAGCGCAGGTGATATACAATGCCTTGTTAAACTGTTTCATCGCACTCCTTCCATCGGTGCTACAAGTTGATAAGTGAAAAATCCATATTTTTCCGATTTTACGCCCTCCCTGCCCGATTCACCAGATAAGCATGGATAAACTCGTCGATGTCGCCGTCCAGCACTCCCTGGGCGTTGCCCACTTCGAAGCCGGTGCGATGATCCTTGACCATCTGGTAGGGGGCGAGCACGTAGGAGCGGATCTGGCTGCCCCAGGCGATCTCGGCCAGCTCGCCGCGCTCCTTCTCCATTTCCTGGGCGCGCTGGCGCTCCTCCAGCTCGATCAGCTTGCTCTTTAGCAGTTTCATGGCAGTGTTCTTGTTCGACAGCTGGGAACGTTCATTCTGGCACTGCACCACTACGCCCGTGGGAATGTGGGTGATGCGCACCGCCGAGTCGGTCTTGTTGACATGCTGGCCGCCGGCGCCGCTGGCGCGGTAGGTGTCGATCTTCAGATCCTTCTCGTCGACCTCGACCTCGGCCTCGTCCTCGACCAGGGGGCTAACCTCAACGGCGGTGAAGCTGGTGTGGCGGCGCTTGGCCGCGTCGAAGGGGGAGATGCGCACCAGCCGGTGGACGCCGCGCTCCGACGACAGCAAACCGTAGGCGTTCTCGCCGTGGATGGTGACGGTGGCGCTCTTTAGACCCGCCTCGTCCCCGGCGGTGGCCTCGTTGATCTCGGCCTTGAAGCCGCGGCGGTCGGCCCAGCGCAGATACATACGCAGCAGCATTTCCGCCCAGTCCTGGGATTCAGTGCCCCCGGCGCCGGGGTGGATGACCAGCACGGCGTCACCGTCGTCGTACTCGCCGCTGAAAAGGCGCTCTTCTTCCAGCTGCGCCAGGTGAATGAAGGTCGCATCGAGAGCCGGGTAAGCTTCGGTGAGGAAATCTGCCGCCGCGTCCGCTCCTTCGCCGGACGCGGCCTCCCGCGCCATCTCCACCATGGCTTCGGCGTCCCCGACTTCGGCAGCGGTACCCTGGTAGCGCTCCAGCCGCCGTTTGGCGCGGCGGTACTCGCCGCTTACCCTGGCAGCGGCCGCCGGGTCTGACCAGAAGTCGGTCTGCTGCATCCGGGCTTCCAGCTCCGATACCTGTTTTTCCAGGGCAGCGGGGTCAAAGGTAATCACCCAGCCACTGGAACTTTTCCCGCACTTGGGCAAGCAGTTGCTCCAGTTCGTCAACCGTATGTGTTTGGCCCGGTTTGGTCATTTGAAATCCTAGTTGTCGTATGGATTATGTTACACAAATGCAGAAAAGACAAATATGCCTGGATATCGCCTCACGATCCCAGCTGCGCCCGGCAGTAATTATCATACGTTGACAGGTCGTATACCCGTGAACCAGCAT
>JAJYLW010000002.1 GCA_021787475.1 Actinomycetes bacterium | reverse complement strand
CCGCCGTCCTCCTTGCTTCGCTTCGGCCTCCCTGCGGCCAAATCCCGGCAAGCCCCTCGCAACAATACATTTCCGTGGCTATCCCGAGCGGGTTGTATGATTAATTGTTTAATTGAATGGTACTTTTACCTTGCTGATTTATCAACGCCGGGTTTTTGGTCGGCGCCGGGCCGGAAGCTGGCGAGGCGCCCTTTTTTTAGCGTCGGAGACTGGCGCGTTCCTAAATCAGGCTGTTTTGGTGTAAAATTCACTTTTGCCCTTGTTTGACCGGTTCATTGACCCTTCGGAGAAATCTTGGTTTCAACTAACGATTTTAAAAACGGGATGGCCATCGAAGTTGACGGCCGGCCTTTTACGATCGTCGAGTTTCAGCATGTGAAGCCGGGCAAGGGCGGCGCCTTTGTCCGCACGAAGCTCAAAAACCTGGACACGGGCGCGGTGCTGGACAAGACGTTCAGGGCGGGCGAGAAATTCCACCGCCTGCGGGTAGAGAGCAAAAAAATGCTTTATCTCTATTCGACGCCGGAAGAAGTGGAGCTGATGGACAATGAGACTTACGAGCAGCTGTCCCTACCCCGTGCGGCGGTCGGCGATTCGCTCCGGTTTGTAAAAGACAACGTCGACGTGGAGCTGCTCACAATTGACGGCGCGCCGGCGGGCATCACGCCTCCCATTTTCGTTGAGCTTGCCATTACCGAGACACAGCCGGGCTTAAAAGGCGATACGGTCAGCGGTGGCTCAAAGCCGGCCACGGTGGAGACCGGCGCCGCCGTCAACGTACCGCTTTTTTTGAAAGTTGGCGATATCATCAAGATTGACACGCGCAGCGGCGAGTACGTCGAGAGGGTAAGCAGCTAGGCATGGTTAAAGCGCGCCGAGTCCTGATCACAGACACCACCCTCCGGGATGGCCACCAGTCACTCTGGGCGACACGCATGCGCACCAGCGAGATGCTGCCCATCCTCGGCCAGATGGATGAGATCGGTTTTTATTCCCTGGAAGTCTGGGGCGGCGCCACCTTCGACAGCTGCCTCCGCTTTTTAAACGAGGATCCCTGGGAGCGGCTGCGCACGATCAAGCAGCACTGCCCCAAGACGCCGCTGCAGATGCTGCTCAGGGGGCAGAATCTGGTTGGCTATCGGCATTACAGTGATGAAGTCGTGCGCAAGTTCGTCCAGCACGCGGCGGACAACGGCATTGATATTTTCCGCATCTTTGACGCGCTGAACGATACGCGCAACATCGAGGTTGCGGCCGACGCCGTGAAAGAGGCCGGCAAGCATTTCCAGGGGGCAGTCTCCTATACCATCAGCCCGGTTCATACGCTTGACCATTATCTGGAAGTTGCGCACAAGTTTGTTGAGATGGGGGCTGACTCCATCTGCATCAAGGACATGGCCGCCCTGCTCTCGCCGTTTCACTGCCAGCAGCTGGTCAGCCGGCTGAAGGCGGAGATTGACCTGCCGCTTGAAGTGCACTGCCATTACATCGGCGGGCTGGCGCCGATGACCTACCTGAAGGCAATTGAAGCCGGCACCGACATCATTGACACGGCCACGGTGCCGCTCGCCTTCGGCTCTTCCAATCCGGCGACGGAGATGGTGGTGACCGCCTTGACCGGCACTCCTTACGACACCGAGCTGGATCTGGACAGCCTGTTTGAGATTGCCAAGTATTTTGAGGGGGTCAGGCAAAGGGGCGGGTACTCCCGGGGCGTGACTTCGATCACGCACATGCAGGTATATTCGCACCAGGTGCCCGGGGGCATGATCTCGAACCTGGAGAGCCAGCTGGCGGAGCAGAACGCCCTCGACCGGCTGCCCGAGGTGCTCAAGGAGATCCCCACCGTCCGGGCAGAGGTCGGCTATCCGCCGCTGGTGACGCCGATGAGCCAGATCGTCGGCACCCAGGCGGTGCTGAACGTCCTTTCCGGCAAGCGCTGGCAGGTTGTGCCCGATGAGATGAAATCCTACCTGCGGGGAAAGTATGGTCATGCTCCCGGCCCGATCAGCGCCGAAGTGATGGCAAAGGTGCTGGGTGGCGAGAAACCGATCACGCAGCGGCCGGCAGAGCTGATTGATGAAGCCATGCCCCGGCTCGCGGACGAGATTGGGGAGCTGGCCCGCAATGAGGAGGATGTCATCACTTACGCCCTCTTTCCGGCCACGGCGAGGAAATATTTTGAGCACAGGCGCCACGGCGTGGAAGAAGACGTGTTCCTGACTCAAGAGCAAGAAGGGGAGGAGGAAAACAGAGACGCAATGGACCTAAGCCAGATCAAGGAGATCATCGCCGCCGTTGAGCGGTCATCGATAGCGGAAGTCACGATCGAGGAAGGCGACACGAAGATCACCATCCGCAAGAGCGGGGAGCCGGAAGCGCCGGCTGCGGCCGCAGCCGGCGAGGCGCCCGCGGGTGAAGCGCCAAGCAACTACTTCGTTGTCAAGTCGCCAATGGTGGGCACTTTCTACCGGGCGCCGTCGCCGACCAGCGACCCATTTGTCGAGGAAGGAGATGAGGTCGCCACCGGCCAGACGCTCTGCATCCTCGAGGCGATGAAGCTGATGAACGAGGTGGCCTCGGAGGTAAACGGCACCGTCCGCCGCATCCTGGCCGAAAACGCCAAACCGGTGGAATACGGAACGCCCCTTCTTTACATCGAGCCCCTGGAAGTAGAAGTGTTCGAGGCCACTGACGTCGAAGGATGAAAACGCGGATGGTGGATGATGGATAAAACCGATAGTTTCAAGTTTAACGTTTCACGCTTAACATGCGAATGGGATTTTCGTGAAACGTTAAGCGCTAAGCGTTAAACGTCATTGCTGTGTTATCCAAGATTCTGATAGCAAACCGCGGTGAAGTCGCCCTTCGGATAATCCGGGCATGCCGGGAGCTGGAGATCCCCTGTGTTGCTGTTTACTCTGAGGCCGATGCTGCCTCCCTCCATACCAGCGAAGCCGATGAAGCGGTTTGCATCGGGCCCGGGCCGGTGACGGAAAGTTATCTGAACATTCCCGCCGTGATCGCGGCCGCTGAAATCAAGGGTTGTGACGCCATTCATCCCGGTTACGGGCTGCTGGCGGAAAACGCCGCCTTTGTCCAGACCTGCGCCGACAGCGATCTTATATTTATTGGCCCGGGCGCGGCGGTCATGCGGCGCATGGGAGACAAGGCGCTTGCCAAGCAGGAGATGAGAAAGGCGCGCATTCCGGTTATTCCCGGCTCCGAGGGGGAAGTTGCGAGCGCCGGGGAAGCCGCGGCGCTGGCTGGTGAGGTTGGTTACCCGGTTCTGCTTAAAGCCGCCAAGGGGGGCGGCGGCAGGGGCATGCGGCTGGTTGGCGGCCCCGGCGAGATGGAAAGCCAGTTTATGCTGGCCCACAGTGAGGCAGATAATGCGTTTGGCGACGGAGCGCTCTACCTGGAGAAGGCGGTGGCCGGGCCGCACCACGTCGAGGTTCAGGTGCTGGCCGACAAAGCCGGCTCAGTGTTGACTCTGGGTGAAAGGGACTGCTCCGTGCAGCGGCGCCATCAGAAGCTGATTGAGGAATCGCCATCGCCAATGCTTGATCCGGAGACGCGGCAAAAAATGGCCGCCGCCGCCATCGCTGCCTGCCGCGCCTGCGGTTATGAGAATGCCGGCACGGTGGAGTTCCTGGTTGACTCCGGAGGAAGCTTTTACTTCATGGAGATGAACACGCGCGTGCAGGTGGAGCATCCGGTCTCGGAGATGACCACTGGCGTTGATATTGTCAAGGAACAGATCCGGATTGCCAGGGGCGAGCGGCTTCCTCATACCGGCTCTATCCTTGCCCGCGGCCATGCCATCGAGCTTCGCATAATTGCCGAGGACCCAAACGACGGCTTCAGGCCGAATACGGGTCAGATCTCGCGCTACATGCCACCCGGCGGGCCCGGGGTGCGGGTTGACTCCCATCTTTACGAAGGTTATGAAGTGCCGGTTTTTTACGACTCTCTGCTTGCCAAGCTGGTTGTCTGGGATAGCAGCCGGCCGTCGGCGATAAGGCGGGCGCTCAGGGCGCTCGATGAATATATTATCGAAGGCGTAATCACAAACAAGGAGCTTTGCGCCGCCATCCTGCGGACGCCGGAATTTGGCAAAGGCGAGTACACGACTGCTTTTCTTGATGAGAACAGGGACCGGCTGGGCATAGGATGAATCTGTTTTTCGTTTTGCGTTTGGCGTTTCGCGCAATAAAGAGTCAGTTAAATTTGTCTGGGAACTCAAAACTGGCAGGCCAGAGATGAAAGGTAAAAGCGACCAGGGCCAGGCAGCCCGTGTTTCCCGCCGCCAGGCCCGCCGGGATGCCCTTTTCATTCTCTATCAGTTGGAGATCTCCACCAGCAGCCTGGACGAGCTATTCGCAGGCATCCGCAGCGAGGCCGGACACGAGCCAGACGAGTTTACCCGCGATGAAGTAGCGGGAGTTGTGGCCGCCCGGAAAGCGCTGGACGGCGCAATTGACGCAGCTTCAACGGACTGGCCGGCGCGGCGGCTGGGGCCGCTGGAGAAGAACATCCTTCGCATCGCCGTTTATGAAATCTTAAACCGCGCTGACATCCCGCCCGAGGTGAGCATAAATGAAGCCGTAGCGCTGGCAAAGCGCTTCTGTTCGTCTGAGGCAGGCTCACTGACAAACGGGATCCTCGGCAGGATAATCAGGGGGGCCGGGAAGAATGAGTGACGAACTTAATGACGCCCTTGCGGAAACGCTCAGCAACCTAAACGAGACAATTGAGAGAATGGAAAAGATTGTCAAGCAGCTGGAAGCGGGTGAGACGGATTGGGGTGAATCGATCAGGCTTCTTGGAGAAGCGAACGACCTTGCCCTGAGCAGCAGCAAGAGGCTGGAACAGGCCGTTAACGACGTCATCTACGGCTCTCCCCCGGAAGGCGCGGCTGAGCCTGCCTCAGAATCAGAAGCCGATCGGGAAGGCTAGCCGTCTTGGCTTACCCGGATGACCTGGTCGAGCTGGTGGACAGCTTTCTCGCCGGTATTCGTTTTGGGGAAGATGCGATTGTCAGCCCGCTTCGGGAGGCGATGCAGTACTCGCTTCTGGGAGGCGGAAAAAGAATCAGGCCGGTGCTTCTCGTGGCGACCGTGAAGGCTTACGGCGTCCGTCCCGAAGCGGCCCTTCCGGCTGCAGCCGCGCTCGAAATGATTCACACTTACTCCCTCATTCATGACGACCTGCCGGCGTTCGATAACGACATTCTTAGACGAGGTCAGCCGACCTGCCATGTCAAATATGGTGAAAGCATCGCCATTCTCGCCGGCGACGCCCTGTTTGCCGAAGCCATCCGCCTGATTTGTGAAAAGCAGGAGGCTGAGCCGGCGGTGACGCTGGCGGTAATGCGGGAGATATCCGGAGCCACGGGAGTCAGGGGGATGGTGGGCGGCCAGTATCTGGACGTTTCCGGGAAGGTTTCCGGATCGGCTAAGCTGAAGCTGTTGCACCACCTCAAGACAGGCAGGCTGATAACGGCTTGTGTCTACTGCGGTGGCCTGCTGGCTGGCGCCGGCGGCCCCGAGTTGGAAAAACTGGCGCGCTTCGCCAATGAGCTGGGTTTGCTATTTCAGATTAAAGACGATATTTTGGATGTTACCGGTGATACTGAGGTTCTCGGCAAGCAGGCCGGCGCTGACGCCCGGCTAAAACGCAGCACTTACGTCAGCATTTACGGGCTTGAGAAGGCGGAGGAGTTGGCCCGGCAGTCGCGGGCGCTGGCGATTGAGGCGCTGGCGCGCGTTGGCGGCGAAACGGAAACGCTGGCCGAAATTGCCAATTATATTTACGAACGTCAAAGGTAATCGTGTCTCTTCTTGATCAGATCAATTCTCCCTCTGACCTGCGCCGTTTCAATGACCGCGAGCTGACGGTGCTGGCGGACGAAATCCGCTCCTTCATGATCGGCACCGTTTCGAAAGTAGGAGGGCACCTGGCACCCAGCCTTGGCGTTGTCGAGTTGACGATTGCGCTTCACAGCGTCCTGAAAAGCCCTGATGACAAGATCATCTGGGACGTGGGGCATCAGTGCTACGCGCACAAGATAATTACCGGCCGCCGCCAGCAGTTCCATACCATTCGCCAGCAGGGGGGCCTGTCCGGTTTTCCCAGCGGCGCCGAATCGCCGCATGACATTGTCGGCACCGGCCACAGCTCGACTTCGATCAGCTACGGGGCCGGCTTGATGGAAGCGGTCCGGCTGGGCGCCGTGAGTGAAGAGGGCAGCGGGGAAAGCGGCGGCCGCCAGCCGTGCGTTGCCTGTGTCATCGGCGACGGGGCGCTCACGGGCGGCGTCGCCTATGAGGCTCTCAACCAGGCCGGACAACTGCGCACGCCGCTGATCGTCGTTCTCAATGACAACGAGATGTCAATAAAGTCCAATGTGGGCGCCATCTCGCAATATTTAAACAGGCTGCGGCTCGATCCCACCCTGTACAAGCTACGCGAGGACGTCTCGCACGGCATCGACCGCATCCCGGGCATTCGGGGTGGCATGCGCTCGTTGAAAGAAGGCATGAAGGCTTTTCTGGTGCCGGGCATGCTTTTCGAGGAGCTGGGATTTGCCTACGTCGGCATCATCGATGGGCATGATATCAAGGCCCTCCGGAAAAGCATCAGGGCGGCAATGGAGACGCCGCGGCCCGTCCTTATACACATAAAAACGACTAAAGGCAAGGGCTATGAGCCGGCTGAGGCGCGCCCCGACACCTTTCATGGCATTGCTCCCTTTCACGTCAGCACCGGCAAGGCGATTGAGAAACCGGGGCCGATCACCTATACGGAGGCATTTGGACGCGGGCTGGTCAGCATGGCGCGGGATGACGCCAGGATAGTAGCTGTGACCGCCGCCATGTCAAACGGCACCGGATTGAACTACTTTGAGCAAGAGTTTCCGGAGAGATTTTACGATGTCGGCATTGCCGAAGAGCATGCGGTCACTTTCGCGGGGGGGCTGGCCCTGGGGGGGCTGAAGCCGGTCGTGGCGATTTATTCGACTTTCCTGCAGCGCGCCTTTGACCAGCTTATCCAGGACATCGCCCTTCAGGAGTTGCCGGTCGTGCTGGCGATTGACAGGGCGGGGTTGGTGGGCGACGACGGGCCCACCCATCACGGCTGCTTTGATCTCGCGTACCTGCGCCCCGTACCGGGGATAACCGTCATGGCGCCCATGGATGAGGCGGAACTGCAGCAGATGCTTTTTACGGCCCTTAAAATGGAGACGCCGGCGGCGATCCGTTACCCACGCGGTTCCGGTCGCGGCGTCAGCATGCCGGCCGCTTTCCGGGAGTTGCCGCTGGGAAAGGCCGAGCTGCTTGACCGCGGCGAGGGGGCACTGCTGATCGGCCTGGGAATGGGAGTAGGCATCTGCCGCCGGGCGGCGCGGCTGCTGGTGGAGCGGCACGGGCTCAGGCCAACCGTTGTAAACGCCCGTTTCCTGAAACCGCTTGACGAAGAGCTGATTCGTGAGCTGGCGGAGGATCATGAACTGGTGGTGACAGTGGAAGAAGGCACCATCTGCGGCGGTTTCGGCTCAGCCGTCGCCGAACTTCTCGCCGAAGAGCTCTTATCGGTGCGCCGGTTTGGCCTTCCCGACCGGTTCATACCGCACGGCAGCCGCAGCCGCCTCCTCAAGGAAGCCGGGCTGTCGCCGGAGGCGGTGGCCGATTACGTAGCGGCGCGCCTGGCGACGGAAAAAATCGCGCCGGCGACTAAGCGCAAGGCTTCCGGGGAAGAATAAGTTTTTCCTGAGGGCCGCAGACGGAGCAGAAACTGCGGTTTCACGGTGACCGCTTTTGAAAAAGAAACCGGCAAAACCAGGCCACGGAACGCCGCCTCGGCATCCTCTGAAACAGCTGCGGCACCGTCGTCTTGACACCATCCTGGTTGATCGCGGCTTTTTTGAAACGCGCTCGCAGGCGGGCGCCGCGATGCTCGCGGGCCTCGTGCTGGTGGACGGCAGCGCGGAGCACAAGGCGGGCAGAAGAGTGGCGCCTGACATCAGCGTCGAAGTTGTCGAGGATCCGGTCTATGTATCACGGGGGGGCTATAAACTGGAGCGGGCCCTTGACGCTTTCGACCTGAACGTTGCCGGCAGGGTTGCGCTCGACGCCGGCGCCTCAACGGGCGGCTTCACAGATTGCCTGCTTCAGAACGGCGCTGCCATGGTGATCGCCGCGGACGTCGGCTACGGGCAGCTCAGCTGGAAGCTGCGGCGGGATCCGCGCGTGGCCGTCATTGAGCGCTATAATATCCGTTACCTTGACTGCGCCGATCTGCCGGCGGCGCCGGAGCTGGCAACGCTTGACCTCTCTTTTATCTCGCTGAAGAAAGCGCTTCCGGCTGTGATAAAATGTCTTTCGCCAGGATTTGACGTAGTTACGCTTGTCAAGCCGCAGTTTGAGGCCGGCAGGCAGAAAGTCGGCAAGGGCGGCGTCGTCCGGGACGCCGGCGTCCACCGCGAGGTGCTGCTGAGCCTTTGGGAGTTTGCCAGGCGGGCGGGCCTGATCGTGCGGGGGTTGGTAGAATCGCCGGTGCGAGGGCCCAAGGGGAACATCGAATACCTGATGCACCTGGCTGACGGCTCCGGATCGGCGGGGCTTGCCGGCGCGGCGCCTGAAGTTGACAAAGAGCAGGTTGTTGATGAAGTCCTGGGCCGGGTCCTGGATGCGCGACGCGGCCACCTTTTTGGCAGAGAGACGATTTAGGGCAGGCTTTAAGGCAGGCTTGCCCGCGCTGTCGTCTCATTAAGAGCTTATCTTGGCAGGTACTCGTGGCGAGGACGCAGCAGGATACTCCTGCCGGGATAAGTGCCAAGGCCGCAGAATCAGGCTGGCGCCGTTCTTTCCCTGAGCATAAGGAGAAACCGCTGGTCAAAAAAATCGCAGTCATCACTCACGGCTGGTCCGAAGCCACAAACACGGCATTCAGGCAAATCCTGGATTTGTGCCGCGAGCTTTCGGTTGAAGTGGTGATTCCTGAGCGCGAGGCGGAGAAGTCAGGAATTGCGGCTGAATTGCAACTGGCGGCGGTTGTGCCCACGCTGACGGACGCTGACGTTGATTTTTGCGTCGCCCTGGGCGGAGACGGCACGATTTTGCGCGCTTTCAGCCGCTTCAGGCAAATGGGCACGCCCGTGCTCGGGGTCAACTTCGGCCGAATGGGGTTTTTGTCGGCGCTGGCGCCTGAAGACATTCCCGCGGGATTAAAACAGGTGCTGGAAGGGCAGTTCAGCCTGTTGGAGCTGACGATGCTCGAGCTTGTCCAGGGCGGCGCCTGCAGTCTGGCCGTCAACGATGTTGTCCTGAACAAACCAGCAGCCGGCTCGGTTGTGCGGCTTGGTTACGCGGTCGGCGGGGTGGAGATGGACACTGTTTCCTGCGATGGCATGGTCGCCGCGACGCCGGCGGGATCTACCGCCTACAATCTTTCCAACGGCGGTCCCTTTATGTCGCTCGGAATGGAAGCGTTTATTCTGTCGGCTATTGCCCCGCATACGCTCCGGTTTAGGCCGCTGGTTTTGGGTTCCCTCCAGAAGCTCTGGATCACGAACCGCTCTCTCAGCGCCGAGGTCGGCATTTGCGTGGACGGGCGGGAATGTTCCCACCTGCCGGCGGGAGAGAGGCTCGGGATCGCGATATCGGAGCGCAAGGCGCGCCTGGTGCGTGTGCCCGGTTCGGATTTTCACCGAACGCTGAGGGACAAATTCATCCGTCCTTCCGCCCAGGAAGCCCCCGGCGTTGCTGACTGAGCTTTCAATCGAGAACCTGGCCGTAATCGGCGCCGCCCGGCTGGAGTTTGCACCCGGACTGAACGTCATCACCGGTGAAACCGGGACGGGAAAGACAATTCTCGCGCATGCGACCCGGCTTCTGCTGGGGGCGCGGGTCGATAACGGCCTGATACGGCCCGGCACCGCTGAAGCATCGGTAGAGGCAGTCTTCTCCATGCCGCCCGGTTTTTTCTCGCCGCTGGCAGACAGGTTTGACGTGCCCGAAGACGGGCAACTGATCGTCCGCCGGCGCCTTTTTCGTGACGGGCGCAGCCGCGGATATGCCGGCGGCCACGCGGTCGGCATGGGAGTGCTGCGCCAGCTTGCGGGCAGTTGCCTCAGATTTTCCGGTCAGCATGAGCAGCGCCGCTTGATGATGTCTTCCAACCAGCTTGACATCCTCGACAGGTTTGGCGGACGGGATCTCCTGGCTTTGCGTGATGAATACGGGCTGCTCTACCAGAGGCTGGCGGATCTCGGCGAACGTCTGGAAACCGTGGTCAGGGCCGCGGAGTCATCCGGACAGGAGGCGCAGCTGATCGCATTCCAGCTTCAGGAGATTGAGTCAGCCGCACCCGTTCCGGGCGAGGACGCGACTCTTGACGCTAAGCGGCGGCGGCTGCTTAGAGCCAAAGAGTTGCAAGAGGCGGCCGGGCATCTGGCCGGCGTCCTCGGGGCGGCGCCGGAAGCGGCGGGGGTAATGGAAGAACTGGCAGGAGCGATGACGCGCCTCGAGGCCGCCGCCGGCATCGACAAAGGCTTTGACGACTTGCTGGCGCGGCTTAAGACAAGTTTTTTTGAGCTGGAGGAAACGGGCCGCGACGCCCGCAGCTATACTGAAGCAGTTGAGCTTGACCCGGCCGCGCTGGCTGCGGTCGAGGAGAGGCTGGAGCTGCTGGCGGAGTTAAAACGGAAATACGGCGGCGACATCGAGGCGGTGCTCGCCTATGCCTCTGGCTGCGGGGAGCGGCTCTCCCGGGCTTCAGCGTCGCAGGAGGATCTCTTAACCCTGCGGCAGGATTTGCAGGCAGCGGAGGAAGAGGCCGTCCGGCTGGCAGTCAAGCTAAGGCAGATGCGCCAGGCTGCCGCCAAGAGGCTGGAGCGAGAGGTAACCGCCCACCTGCGCGAGTTGGCGTTTCCAAAGGCAAGCCTGAAGATCGGGCTCTCTGGCCGGGAGGGCGGCGATTCAAATCTGGCCGCCGCGCATCTGGCGCCTGCCGGCGCCGACGCGGTTGAGTTTCTTGCCGATTTAAACCCGGGCATGCCGGCGGAGCCGGTGAGAAAGACAGCTTCCGGCGGCGAGCTTTCCCGGATCATGCTGGCGATCAAGAGTGCCGCGCCTGATGCCGGAGCCGGAACGCTGCTGTTTGACGAGATTGATGCCGGCATCGGCGGCAAGACCGGGCTGGCGGTGGGCGCCAAGCTGAAGAAACTGGCGCGCGACGCCCAGATCGTCTGCATTACCCACCTTCCCCAGATAGCATGCTATGCCGATGCGCACTTTGTCGTAAGCAAAATAAGCGACGATTCAAATACAGTCACGGATGTCGCCCGCCTGACAGAAACCGAGGTAGTTGATGAGCTCTGCCGGATGATGGGTTCGGGTCCGGAAGACAGACAGGCGCGGGCGCACGCGGCAGCGCTCAGGAAGGCGGCGGTCTGAGATGGGCGCCCGGATTGCCGTCAAGAAAACGTCACCGGCCACGGTTGTTGCTGACTACGGCAGCTTGATGCGCCTGGCCGCCTATGCTGAGGCTCTGGATAAAAAAAAGGCAACAAATATTATTATTGGAAATAATTGGGATATCTGGTATCCGGCTACCTCCACGGCGCCATGGCAACTGGAGGGCGTCCTTAGAACCCTCCTTGTTGACGGCTTTCCGAAAGAGTCGCTGGTCCTGGTGAGCGCCGGCGCCGCAGCGGACAGCGGCGCCGCCGAGCTGAACAACGGCCAGTTATCCGCCGCCGCGCGCCTTGGCTTTGAAATCACACATCTTTATGAGCCTCCGGTCAAATGGATCAGTTATCAGCCGCAGGTGCGAATGCTGGCGCTGGACGAGCTGATTGCCAGGGAAGGGTTTTATATTCCGGACATTTTTCATGGCGGGAACGTAATTCATTTACCCACGCTAAAAACCGATTTACTGGCGACGACCGCGGGGGCCGCCGAGAGCGCCTTCCGCAGCCTGGCACCCGGGAGGCGCCGGCTGGCCACCCGTCACATTCATGAAGCCATCGTTGATATTCTGGCAATTCAAAGAGAAATTCATGCCGGCGTTTTTGCCGTTATGGACGCGGTCTTCTGCGGCGGCGGCGCCGGTCCGCGGATGCTGGTCCCTTACGAGAAAGGATATATCCTCGCCGGCGCCGATCAGGTGGCAATCGATGCGGTCGCCGCGCACATGATGGGGTTTGACCCGATGGAGATCGGGTACATCAGGCTGGCGCACGAGCAGGGCCTCGGCTGCGGCAAATTTGATGAGATAGAAGTCGTTGGAGATGACATTGCTGAAGTCAACTTCCATTTTTGCGGGCCGGGAGGGGATGGCGCCGATGCGGACGCTGGCAGCTGCCGTAGGCCTCGGTACTCAGGCGGCTGGCTTGAAACCCTGCCTGGGCGGCTGTCAAGGCTGGGCCTGGATTCATACTGGTATCCCTTTGTCGGCCGATCCCGTGTTTATGCGATGGCGGAGACACAATGGGGCCAGCTGATACAGTCATACCTTCCCTCGGCAGCGAGGCTGGAAAGGCAGGGCAGGAGCCGCGGCGCATTGCTGGCGGCGCTCGCCGCCGCCGGTTTCCTTGGCCTGAGCGCTTTTCTGCGGGTGGCGCGGCTGGCAAGGAGCGTTTAACGTTTCACATTTCACGGAAAATCTTCTCTTAAGACTTACGTTTTTTACAAATGAAGATTCCTAAAATCGACAGAGAGAAATGCTCCGCCTGCGGCAATTGCGAAGCGATTTGCCCGGAAGTGTTTGAGGTCGGCGACGATGACAAGTCGCACGTGATAACCGATGATTTCACCGGCCTGGAATCATGCATCGAGGCGGCGGTGGAAAACTGCCCCGAGGACGCAATTTCCTATGAAGAAGAATCATCCTCCTGAGATCCTGGAGAGCGTCAGTCGCCCGGGCTGGCTATGTATCAGGCCAGTTCCGAGCGTTGAACAGCGGCTTCTTGCAACTTTAAACTTTAAACATGGAACTTTGAACCAAAGCGCTTGCCAAGCCTGCTCAAGCTGTTATAATTAATTGCGGGATGGTCTTGTTTTAAGAGGAGCGGTTGGCAAACAGGGCAGACAACTCAATTTTATTTCACCGGCCGGAGCAGCGCCTCCGGTTTTTTTATGTCTTCCCGTTTCCAAACACGGATTTAAACATTATTGAAAGGCGGAATTGATGGCTAAGCACATCTTTGTTACCGGGGGCGTGGTTTCATCCTTGGGCAAGGGAATAACTGCCGCCTCGCTGGGTATGCTTCTCCGGAGCCGGGGCCTGAAAGTGCAGATGCAGAAACTAGACCCGTATATCAACGTCGATCCGGGAACGATGAGCCCCTTCGAGCACGGCGAGGTGTTTGTCACCGAGGACGGCGCTGAGACCGATCTCGACCTGGGCCATTATGAGCGCTTCACCGACGAGAACCTTAACAGCGACTGCAATGTGACGTCGGGCACGGTTTATTTCAGCGTCATCAATAAGGAGCGCCGCGGCGATTACCTTGGGAAGACTGTTCAGTTAATACCACACATCACTAACGAAATAAAAGCCAGAATCCACCGCGTCGCCGACATGGGCGGCGGCGTCGATGTTGTCATAACCGAGATTGGCGGCACTGTCGGCGACATTGAATCGCTGCCGTTCCTGGAGGCAATCCGTCAGTTCCGCATCGATATCGGCCGGGAAAACGCCCTTTACATCCATGTTTCGCTGGTGCCTTACCTGGAGGCGGCCGGTGAGCAAAAGACAAAGCCTACCCAGCACAGCGTCAAGGAACTGAGGAGCATCGGCGTGCAGCCGGACATTATCGTCTGCCGCACCGTCAGGCACATGAACAAGAATCTTAAGGAAAAAATAGCGCTGCTTTGCGACATAGAGCTGGAGGCGGTCGTGGCCGCCGTTGATGCTCCTGATATTTATATGGTGCCGTTGATGGTTCGCGACGAAGGCCTTGACGATCTCGTCGTGAGTAAACTGGGGCTGGAAGCCGGCGAGCCTGAACTTGATGAATGGCGACAGCTTGTTGACAAGATCAACTCCTGCAAATCAAAAGTGAGAATTGCGCTTGTTGGCAAATATGTGCAATTGTGGGATGCATACATGAGCGTCATCCAGTCGCTCAAACATGCTTCTTTTTACCATGGCCGGGAGCTGGAAGTGGTCTGGGTCGATTCCGAGGGGATTAACCCGATGCTGGTGGAGAGCCAACTGCGCGAAGTCGATGGCGTGCTGATTCCAGGAGGGTTTGGGGTCCGCGGCATCGAGGGCAAGATCCAGGCGGTCGCCCACGCCCGGGAGAAGCGGATACCGTTCCTGGGCATTTGTCTGGGAATGCAATGCGCCGTGGTTGAGTTCGCCCGAAACGTCGGCGGCATGCCGGGCGCCAACAGCTCTGAGTTTGACCAGGGAACCCCCTATCCGGTCATTGACCTCTTGCCGGAACAGAAAGATGTTGAAGCCATGGGCGGGACAATGCGGTTGGGCTCCTATCCCTGCAAGCTGGTGCGGGGCACGAAGACGGCAAAAGCGTATGAAGACCGCACCGTTCACGAGCGCCACCGCCATCGCTACGAAGTCAACAACGCGCTCAGACCCAAACTGGCCGAAGCGGGTATGAAAATCAGCGGTACATCGCCGGACAAGCGGTTTGTTGAAATAATTGAGCTGCCGGATCATCCCTGGTTCGTGGCGACCCAGTTTCACCCAGAATTCAAATCGAGGCCAACGCGGCCGCACCCGCTCTTCCGCGATTTTGTCGGCGCCGCCTGCATGATGGCCGACCGCCGCGAAGCCGGCGGAGAGTCCGGCGACCGGCCGGAGCAACGCGCCGGCAGCGTTGTCGAATAGAGTAATCATGAACGATAAGGGCGAGGCGCCGTCAGATCCGCTGGTTTCATTGTTCATGGAACTGGCGCGCATCGGTAGCCCATCGGGCAGTGAGCGCGAGATTATGGATTTTCTCACCGCCAGGCTGCGGGGAATTGGCCTGGAGGCAGAGGAGTCGGAGCCGATAGAGGCGCATGCGGCAGCCGCCGGCAATCTCCTTTGCCGGTTGCAGGCGACGGCTCCCGGAACCGCGATCATGCTGGCCGCGCACGTCGACACCGTCGCCTCGGAAAAAGGTGCCCTCCCGCTTCCGGTGCTGGAGAACGGGATCATCCGCAGCGGCAGCCGGGCGGTGCTTGGCGCGGATAACAAGGCGGCAGTGGCGGCTATGGTTTACACCCTGGAAAAGATAGCGAAGGAGAAAATCCCCCACGGCGGCCTGGAGCTGCTGCTGACAGTCGGTGAGGAATGCGGTCTGCGCGGCGCCAAATCTCTCGATACTGCCGGATTGCGCGCGAGCTGCGGTTTTTGCATGGACAGCACTGGCCCTGTCGGCAGAATTGTGACCAGTTCGCCATCGCAAAAAACTATCAGGGCCGTGTTCCGCGGCAAGGCGGCTCATGCCGGCGTTGAGCCCGAGCGGGGCCGCAACGCGATCGCCGCCGCCGCCGCGGCCGTCGCCGGGATGAAGCTGGGCCGGATCGATGCCGACACAACCGCAAATGTCGGCATCATTAAAGGGGGCGAAGCGGTCAACGTCGTTCCGGACACCTGCGAGATTGCCGGCGAAGCCAGAAGTCATGTCGACGAAAAGCTGGAGCAGCAGGTAGCCGCAATGCTTGATGGAGTCGGTTTCGCCGCCACGGCCGCGTCGGTTGACGTCGAGGTGGCGGTTGTTGATGAGTTCAGGGGTTTTGACATTGGCCCCGGCCACCCCGCTTATGACATTGCGCAGCAGGCCCTGGATGATATTGGTTTGGGCGCCGAGCCGGTCAGCACAGGTGGCGGCAGCGACGTCAACGTCTTTAACCTGAAGGGGATTCCCAGCGTCAACCTGTCCGCTGGCATGGAGAACGTTCACTCGCCGGCGGAATCAATTTCTGTTGAATCACTGCATCAGTGTCATCAACTGCTTCTGGCAATCATCCACAGAGCGGCACAATGAACAAGTGGTTGTCGTCAAAGAATATATATCAGGGAGAAATTATCAACCTGCGCCTTGATGAAGTCGAGCTGCCGGACGGCCGCCGCTCCCGCCGCGAGATCGTTGAACATCCGGGCGCGTGCGTAATTGTTCCAGTCGATGACGGTGGCATGGTTTACCTGGTGCGACAATACCGCGATGCAGCCGGCGAGAACCTGCTGGAGCTGCCTGCGGGAAAGCTGAAACCGGGGGAGGAGCCGCTCGCCTGCGCCCGGCGAGAATGTCTGGAAGAGCTGGGCCTTAAGGCGGACAGCTGGCGGCGCCTTGCTTCCTTTTATTCCACACCCGGCTTTTGCGACGAAATGCTGCATTGTTTTCTGGCGCAGGGATTATCACGGGAGGAAAAGAGACACGACCGGGAAGAGTTTCTGGAGACGGTGGCGCGACCACTGGACCAGGGGGAGCTGACCGGGGAGCTGAAAGACGCTAAGTCCCTGGTGGGAATCCTGCTGGCGTTGAGGGTGCTTGGCGGAAACCGGGAGCCGGAAACAATTCCGCCGCAGTCTTAACCGACACCGGAAAACAATGATATTTTATCAATTATTTTAATTAACCTGGCTTAGTTGAATGATCGGTTTAAATAATAGTTTTGCAGATGCCGATATTGGCCATGTTTCCGGATATTGCTTCTTGATAAGGTGAAATTGTGATTATTGGCATTCCATCGGAAGTCGAAATCGATGAGTACCGGGTGGCGATCACGCCGGCAGGCACGCGTGAGCTGGCGGCAGCCGGGCATACGGTGCTGATCCAGAAAGGCGCCGGCCAGGGCAGCAAGCTGCCCGATGAAGCCTATACCAGCCAGGGCGGCCAGATCATTAATTCGATCGAAGAGCTGTTTATGAAGGCGGATCTGATCGTTAAGGTCAAGGACCCCGCAGCCGCCGAGGTTGCTTTGCTCAGGGAGAAAAAAACCATCTTTTCATTTCTCCACCTGGCGCCGCAACCGCAGCTGGCCAAGTCGCTGATGGCAAGCGGAGCCAGCTGCATTGCTTATGAGACCGTAGAACTTGCCGACGGCAGGCTGCCATTGCTGGCGCCGATGAGCGAGATCGCCGGCAGGATGGCGGCTCAGGTGGGGGCTTATTTTCTTGAAAAGATGATCGGCGGCCGCGGCATCCTCCTCGGCGGCGTTGCCGGGGTGCCGCCGGCGAAAGTAGTCGTGCTCGGTGCGGGCATCGTCGGATCCAATGCCGCCAAGATCGCCGCCGGCATGCTGGCAAATGTGGTCGTGCTGGATAAGAACCTGGATCATTTGCGCTCGCTCCATAGTTATATATCAGGGAGATTGACGACGGTGCTGTCGACGACGCTCTCTATCGAAGAGCACGTCTCCTCCGCCGATCTGGTTATTGGTGCTGTTCTTATTCCGGGGGCAAAAGCTCCCAAGCTGATCACAGAGAAAATTGTCGAGGAGATGGTGCCGCAATCGGTGATAGTCGACGTTTCCATTGACCAGGGAGGCTTCGCCGAGACATCGCGCATGACGACGCATACGGAGCCGACTTACGTCGTTCACGATGTTATCCATTATGCAGTCGGCAACATCCCTGGCGCGGTCCCGATCACTTCGACTTATGCGCTCACGAATGCAACCCTGCCTTACATCCTTGAGATTGCGAACCTTGGCATCAACCAGGCTGCCAGCCACAATCCGGCCCTGACCCGCGGCGTAAACGTAATGGAGGGCAAGATTACAAACAGGGCGGTGGCGGAAGCCATTGGCCAACCTTATTATCCTCTCTCAAGCGTCATTCCTTTCCGCTTGAGCCCGGGGGCCGAATTTGGCATGCCGGGCTCGGCCTACTGAAAAGGGTTCCGAGTTCAAAGTTCAAGTTTCTGTCCCCGTTTTTGTTTGCGGTAAATCAGGCAACGCCGGTCCTCGCCGGTTAAACAGAAAACAATCTTTCTCAACCGGATTTTCTGCTGGAGGATTAATGTCTGATTCAGGCGAATGAAAATTCATGAAGTCACCGACTGAAACTAGAAACCGTCTTTTCCAGGAATTTTTGTCACATCTCCAGTTTGAGCGCGGCTTGGCCGACAACACCATTTCCTCTTACCGCCGCGACCTGCAGCAGTTCGGCCGTTACCTTCAGCGGCGCCGGCTTGCGGTGGCGGATATTGACATTAAAAATATTCGAGATTTTCTGAATTCCTTCGAAAACACAGACGGATCATTGCAGGTAACCAGCCGCGCCCGCAAGATGAGCGTGCTCAAGAGCTTCTTCAGGTTTCTTGCTCGTGAAGGCATTTACACCGCCGCGCCATTGGAAGATTTGCCCGTTTTTAAAAGAGGCCGCCGGCTGCCGAACGTGCTCAACCTCGGCGAGACGAAGCTGCTGCTGACCCGGGCGCCCGGCGGCTCCTTAAAAATGAGAAACGCGGCGATGATAGAACTGCTTTACGGGGCCGGGCTACGGGTTTCAGAATTGACATCGTTACGCATAAGTGACATTGACCTCGAAGGCGGTTTTGTCAGATGTCTGGGAAAGGGATCAAAGGAGCGCGTCGTGCCGGCAGGAGAGCCGGCGCTGATGGCGGTGCGGCGCTACCTTCAGCGGGAGAGGCCTGGCTTGGGCGAAAAACTCAATGACGATCACCTTTTTTTAAACCGGTTTGGCTCCCGGATTTCCCGCCAAACAGTACACAAACTGGTGGCCGAGTCGGCCCGGAGAGCCGGACTGACAAAGAAGGTGACCCCGCATACGCTCAGGCACAGCTTTGCCACACATCTTCTGGCGGGCGGGGCGGACCTGCGCAGCGTCCAGGAGATGCTCGGCCATGCGGATATTTCCACAACCGAGATTTACACCCACCTGAGCCGGCGAGAACTGAGGGAGATTTATTTCAGAGCGCATCCCCGGGCGAAAAGGGCAAAGTTCAAAGTCTCAAGGGGTAAAAACATTGAATAACTACATCATTTAGGAACCGACATGTTAACCAAGCTTTAACCTTGGAACTTTAAATTAATGAAATTGAAGCCACTTGCCTAAGTTAAACCTTCTATGGATGGTCGGGGCCGGCGGCCGCAAATTGCGCCGCAAGGTGCGCTGTCTTCTGATTACGCTTGACGGAGTCGGGGCGGGCGCGTTGCCGGACGCCGCCAAGTTTGGCGACAGCGGCGCCAACACTCTCTGTCATGTGGCGGAGGCTGTCGGCCTGAAACTGCCGAATCTGGGCGCCCTCGGCCTCGGAAATATCCTTCCCCTCAAGGGAGTACCGCCGGCGCCGCGGCCGCAGGCGATGTTCGGCAGGCTGGCCGAGCGCTCCCAAGGAAAGGACACCACTGCCGGGCACTGGGAGTTGATGGGTGCGATCACAGAGAAGCCGTTCCCGGTCTATCCTGACGGATTCCCGCAGTCGGTGATCAGTCGCTTCGAGAAGATCACCGGCCGGGGAGCGATCGGCAACAAGCCCGCCTCCGGGACCCGGATCATCGAAGAGCTGGGCGAAGTTCATATCAGGACGGGAAAGCTGATCGTTTATACGTCGGCGGACAGCGTTTTTCAGGTTGCGGCTCATGTTGATGTGGTGCCTGTCTCGCAACTGTATGATTATTGCCGGGCGGCGCGAAAGCTGCTGGTGGGCGAGCATGCGGTGGCGCGCGTAATCGCTCGGCCTTTTAGAGGGGTGCCCGGCAGTTTCACCAGAACGCCCGACCGGCGCGATTTTTCTCTCCTGCCCCCAAGAACGTATCTGAACCTTCTTAGCGAGATCGGCGTGCCGGTCCATGGCGTTGGCAAGATATCGCAGATATTTGCCGCCTCGGGAGTGGGATATGAATACAAGACCAGCAGCAACAAAGACGGGCTCAGGCAGACTCTGGCGTTGATGCGCAGTTTAAAAGAGGGCCTTGTTTTTACAAATCTGGTTGACTTTGACATGATGTGGGGGCACCGCAACGATGTGGACGGTTTTGCCGACGGGCTGATGGAAGTTGATGCGGCCGTTCCCGGCCTCATTGCCGCCTGCCGTCCCGGGGACTTGTTTATTATCACTGCTGATCATGGGTGCGACCCGGTTCATCCCGGATCGGATCATACTCGCGAGTACGTTCCCCTGCTGGCGCGGCTGGGTAGCGAGGTCTTCTCACCCGGTGGATCGTTGTTTGAAACTTCGCGAGCGTTTGCTAAAAGGGGTGCTCCCCGGCGCCAGCCGCCCGATGAGCCCTATCAGGGAGAATTTGCCGACGTGGGCGCCACGGTATTCCGTTTTTTTACCGGGCTGAAATTCTATCACGCCCGCTCGCTGGCGATGCCGGGGCGGCCGTTTCTGGTAGCCGTCCGCTAAAAACCTCCCGGGCAGGTAATTCGTGGCGAGGCCGAGCGAAAAGGCGGGCAAGGAGCAGCTGCTTTTGTGGCCTTTGCAGCCGGTCGCAACAGAATACACCTACTGGGACAAGCCTTAAAGACGCATGGTTTATCGGCCGCCCGAAATTTGCTTCAGCCAACCTGCTGAGATAGGCTCATAAGCTGACTGTTTGGAGGCGTCCATCGGGATTATTATCACATCCAGGCCGGTAGGTCCGCTTCAGGCAAACTTCTACCTGGTGCACGAGGAGGGCTCGGGCTCCGGAGTTGTCATCGACCCCGGCGGGGAGCCGGACCTCATTAAGGCGGTTGCCCGCGAGGCAGCCGTTGATATTGAAGCTGTTTTTATCACTCATGGCCATGCCGATCACCTGGCGGCGGCGCCCGAGCTGATTGGAGTTACCGGCGCGACGCTGTGCGCTAGCGCGGAGGTGGAGGCTTTTCTCGCAAATCCTGGTGTGGCCCGGTTGTTCCCGGGCATGCCCGAGGTGAGCCCGGCCCGGGTGGACCGGATTTTAACAGATGGCGACAGCGCCGTTTTTGCCGGCCTCAAAGTTGACATCGTGGCCACTCCTGGACACTCGCTTGGATCGCTTACCTATCATGCCGGCGACGCCCTCTTTCCCGGAGACCTGCTTTTCCACGGGTCAGTCGGCCGCACCGACCTGCCCGGCGGCTCTTTTGAGCAACTGGTCGCGTCGGTAAAAAAGCTGGTTTCAATATTTCCGGATGATACTGTTGTTTATCCCGGTCATGGAAACGCGACAACGCTGGGGCAGGAAAAGGCAAACAACATTTTTCTGGCCGATCTTGAATGGTAACATGCAGGGACCCAAGGGAACATATGATGTCCTTCCGCCGGAGCAGCCGCTGCGCCGGCTCGTCATAGGCGAGGCGGAGCGCGTTTTCACTGCCGCCGGATACGGCCGCATCGGCACACCGACTTTTGAGGAGACTGCGCTCTTTGAGCGGGGGGTCGGCTCTTCTTCTGACATAGTGCGCAAGGAGATGTACACTTTTCAGGACAAGGGCGGGCGCAGCCTGACCCTGAAGCCGGAAGGGACAGCGCCGGTCGTGCGGGCCTACATTCAGCATGGCATGCACAAACTGCCGCAGCCGGTGAAGCTTTGGTACTTTGAGCGCATGTTTCGTTTCGAGCGGCCCCAGGCGGGCCGCTTCCGCGAGCATTACCAGCTCGGTGCAGAGGCGATTGGCTCAGCTGACCCCGCACTCGACGCTGAGATGATCATGATTGCTTCTGCGATCTATGAGTCGTTGGGTGTGCCTGACGTGGAGCTGAGACTGAGCAGCATGGGGGACAGTGCCTGCCGTCCTGCCTACCTCGGACGGCTGACGGATTATCTGGCCGCTGTTTCCGACAGGCTTTGCGGCGACTGCCGGGAGCGGGCGCAGCTGAATCCGCTGCGCGTGTTCGATTGCAAGAATCAGTCGTGCCAGGCGGCGCTGGCAGACGCGCCCAAGCTGATTGACAATCTTTGTGAAGAATGCCAGCATCACTTTGACAGCGTCAGGGAACTGCTTGAGCTTTTCGGCCGCACCTATCGCCTGGACGGAACGCTGGTGCGCGGTTTTGATTATTACACCCGCACGACTTTTGAGTATGAATGCGCCCGCCTGGGTGCGCAGAAGGGTATCGGCGGTGGCGGCCGTTACGACGCCCTCGTGGCTGAGCTGGGGGGGGTGCCTGCCCCTGCCACCGGTTTTGGCACCGGCCTGGAGCGGATCGTGCTGGCGCTTTCGGCCGCCGGCATCACCGCTGCGCCTGCAGGCGTTGACGTATTCGTGGCTGTCCTGGGGGCGGCGGCGCGCAGGACAGGTATCGAGCAACTGCACCGGCTGCGCGGAGCCGGCATCGCCGCCGAAACCGATTACGCCGGGCGGGCGATGAAGGGGCAGATGAAGCAGGCCAATCGCCTGGGCAGCCGGTTTGCTGTTATCATCGGTGATGATGAAGTCGACGCCGGTAAGGCAACGGTTAGGGACATGGACAGCGGCGAGCAGGAGCAAGTGGGATTCTCGCGGCTTTCGGATTATCTCAAGGAACGTTTAGCGTCCAACGTCTAACGTTTCACGAAATGCACGTTTGGCGATAGTTGAATTTTTTGTGATATTAAAGATTAATCCCCCAATTTAATATTAATATGTCAAAAAAGTTTTACGTTTGTTAAACGAAAATATTAAACGTGAAACGTCAATCATTATGCGGACTCACTACTGCGGCAAACTGACAACGGAAGATGCGAAAACGCCTGTGGTCCTTTGCGGCTGGGTGCACCGGCGGCGTGATCATGGCGGCCTTATCTTCATTGATCTTCGCGATGTCACCGGCCTGGTGCAGCTGGTCTTTGATCCGGGACGCTCGAAGGATGCGCACAGGGAGGGCCACCGGCTGCGGCCGGAAGAAGTGATCGAAATAGCTGGCGTGGTCGCGCGCCGTTCGCGGGAAACGGTCAATCCGGACCTGACCACTGGGGAAGTGGAAATTAATGTAACGGAAGTCAAGATTCTTAACCATGCCGAGACGCCTCCGTTCAGCATTGATGAGCCGGAGGAAGTTGATGAAGTGCTCAGGCTGAGGTACCGCTATCTTGACTTGCGCCGGCGGGAGATGTTGGACAACCTTATCCTCCGCCACCGGGTCAAGCGAATCGTCCGCGATTTTCTTGATCGGCACGAGTTTGTAGAGGTGGAGACGCCGGTGCTCACCAAGAGCACCCCGGAAGGCGCTCGCGATTTCCTCGTGCCGGCCCGGCTGAAGCAAAAGAAATTTTACGCCCTGCCCCAGTCGCCGCAGCTGTTCAAACAGCTGCTGATGGTGGCCGGTCTTGACAGGTATTACCAGTTTGCCCATGCCTTTCGTGACGAGGATCTGCGCGCCGACCGGCAGCCGGAGCACACCCAGATTGACATGGAAATGTCTTTTATGTCCGTTGGGGAGATGATGGATATTGTCGAAGAGCTGCTGGCGGTCCTTTTCGGCGCGGTTCTTGGCGCTGAGCTGACGTGTCCGTTTACGCGCCTGACTTACGACGAGGCCCTGCTCGGATATGGTTCAGACAAGCCTGATCTGCGCTACGGTCTTTTGATTACCGAGGTTTCCGGCCTCTTTGCCGGAACAGAATTTGGCGTTTTTACCAGAGTGCTCGAAAATGGCGGCGTCATCCGGGCGCTGAAGATTCCGGAAGGAGCTTCCTTTTCCCGGCGTCAGGTTGATGAACTGACAGATTTTGCTATTATGGCGGGCGCCAAGGGACTCGCTTACCTTTACGTGCGTGAAGGCGGAAAGGTCACTTCTCCAATCGCCAAGTTCTTTTCATCCGAAGAGACGGCCCGGGTGATCGATAAAACCGAATCTGCGCCGGGAGACCTGATCCTGTTTGTGGCCGATCTGGCGCCGGTGGCGGCTCCGGTGCTGGGGGCGCTCAGGAGCCGGCTGGCGCAGGAGCTCAAGCTGGCCGGGGACGGCTGGAATTTCCTCTGGGTAACGGAATTTCCCATGTTCAAGCTTGATGAGGAAACCGGTGAAATTGCAGCCGAGCATCACCCCTTCACATTGCCCACCGAAGAAACGATTGGTTATCTCGACAGGGAGCCGTTGAGAGTGCGGGGCAGCCTCTTTGACCTCGTGCTCAACGGCGTTGAGATAGCGAGCGGCGGCCTGCGCATTCACGATGCCGGGCTGCAGCGCCAGGTCCTGTCGCTGCTCGGCCATGAGGACCATAAGATGGAATCCGACTTCGGCTTTTTGCTGGAGGCGCTTAAGTACGGGGCGCCACCCCACGGCGGCCTGGCGTTCGGCCTCGACCGGCTGGTGATGCTGATCGCCGGGCTGGATACTATCCGCGACGTCATTGCCTTCCCGAAGACACAAAGCGGCAACTGCCCGCTGACCGGCGCCCCGGCGGCGGTCGATTCCGCTCAATTAAGAGAGCTGGGACTGAAATAAATGTCGAATTGCGAATTGCGAACGTCGAATAAACTGAACTGAACATCCTCTTCACTCAGAATAATAAAAAAAAAAAAAAAAAAATGATGCGAGGGGCTTGCCGGGATCCGGGCGCAGGAAGGCCGGCATTGTTTTTGAAGGTTTTGTTTTCCTGTTGCCGAAGAATAAGGGCGTGTGATAGTATTGTCTTGCTCGACCTTGTGCGTGATCTGCAACTTTATTGAGCCAACATATTGTGTACGGGAGCTTTGTCTTCTCCCGCTATCTGAGGGTAGCTGGGGAGCGGGCACCCACCTGCTGGAGCAGGTTCAATAAATGGGCGGACACGGCAGGGTGGAGCTTTATTTTGGAGGCGTGGCTTAGATGACCAAGCTACTCAAGATTACAGCCTCAGTGCTTCTTTTGGCGCTGACGGCTTTTTTATTTGTCGCTTGCGGGGGCAGCCAGCCGGCGGCTCCGCCAACTACCACCCCCAGGACTGTCTCGGCCACCCCGGGAACCGCGTCAACAACGGCGCGGGCCGCCGGCAGCAGCGCTTCGGCCGAGCCGGAGCAAATGATTGGCCAGCTTGTCATTCCTACCGATCAGTCTCCCCAGGACTTCCGCGCATCGTTGAGCAGCCGCCGGCCGGTGGTTGTCCTCTTTTACATGATCGGCTCCGCTGATGACGACCAGGTGCGCCAGTCGCTGAACACGCTGGAGAGCCGCTACCGCGGCCAGGTCGATTTTTATGATTACTTCTTCTCCGATGGCAACAAATATGGTGATTTGATGACCCTGCTTAAGGTTAATGCGACGCCCAGCGTGATCATGATCAACAAACAGGCCAGGGTTCAACGGGCATGGACCGGTTACGTGGATGACAAGTCATTACAGCAGGGGATTTCCGAGATTCTGGGCTAGGACCGCCAAAGCACTCATGGGACATGACCCGATTCCCGAAGGAAATTGGGATCGTGTCCTATGAGTTTCTTCAATGGATGATCGCCGGCCGGACTTAGGCAGAACTAGGCAAACCCCGAGCAGTTTCCTGAATAAATTGTATGATCAGTAAAATGTATCGATGGCCATGGATGCTCTCCTTTTTGATCATTTTCAGAATCCCCAAAACGCCGGGCGGCTTGCCGGGGCAGATGGCTGTGGACAGGCAGGCAGTGACAATTGCGGCGCCTCTCTCAGGATCTTTCTTAAGTTCAGGAGGCAGGCCGTCGAGCAGGCGACGTTTATGGCGTCCGGCTCAGGCGCCGCAATTGCCGCCGGCAGCCTTCTGACGACGATGACCAAGGGTATGGAGTGGCGCCAGGCGGCCGCCCTGCCGGTTGAGGCTCTAACGGAGAGGCTCGGCAGGCCGGAATCGGCCTCTTTATCAAAGGGAATAAATATATCTGCGGCTTTTGCCATCGAAGCGCTGCACCGCGCTTTCGAAGATGCGTTCCGGCGGGAAAAATTTCCGGTCGCTTCTGGCGCCGGGAAGAAAACCGTGCTTGTCGCCATGAGCGGCGGCGTGGACAGTTCGGTTGCCTGCCTGCTTGAGCAGCGGGCAGGCCGTGATGTTATCGGGTTGACAATGAGACTGCTGGATGACCCGGGCGGAAACGATGGAGACGATGCCGGAAGAAGCTGCTGTTCTGCCGGCGCGGTCCTCGATGCCCGCGAAACCTGCCACAGTCTTGGCTTGCCGCATCTGACCATCGATTACAGCCGCCCTTTTTTCGAAGAGGTAATCAACGATTTCTGCCGCAGTTACCTTGCCGGCATGACGCCGAATCCGTGCGTACGCTGCAACGGCCGCCTCCGGTTTCCCGCCCTGGTAAGGCTGGCCGCCAGGCTCGGCGCCGCGAAAGTGGCGACGGGCCACTATGTCCGCATTGTCAGGAGAAAAGGCGCACCGTTGCTGGCGCGCGGCGTTGATCGTGACAAGGATCAGTCCTACATGCTCTGGGCGGTAAAGCCCGGGCTTCTGGAGAAGTTAAGCTTTCCCTTGGGAGAAATGTCAAAGCCGGCAGTCCGCTTGCTGGCCCAAAGCGCCCGCCTGCAGGCCGGTGGACGTCCCGAGAGCCAGGACATTTGCTTCATCCCCGGCGGCGATTACCGCAGTTTCATCACATCCAGCCTTGGAGAAAGGCAGGCGCCGGGCCCGGGGGACATTGTTGATTTAAGCGGCGGCAAGATCGGCGTCCATGACGGTTACCACAATTATACGGTTGGCCAAAGGCGAGGCCTTGGCGGCGGCGGCCGCCGCGAGGCGATGTATGTAATAAAAACCTTGCCGGAGAAGAATCTTGTCGTGGCGGGCCCGCGCAAACACCTGGCGGTGCGAAGCATCAAAGTCTCGGGCATCAATTCATTTGCCGGCGTCGAGGCGAAGGAGCGGCTGCTGCTGCAAATGAGGTACAATTCACCGGCTGTGGAAGCGCAGGTGCGGACCGGCAACGGGAAATGGGAGGCTGACCTTTCAGTGCCGGCGTACGGCATTGCCCCGGGTCAGTCGGCGGTGTTTTATCGGGGGAGCACACTGGCCGCCGGTGGAATTATAACCGCGACCAATCCGTAAGAAAAGAAATACCGATCACCATTTTCACTCGGATAATCAGAAAAGAATAATGGTGCGAGGGGCTTGCCGGGAACTGGCCACAGGGACGCCGACGCGGAGCCGGCCGGCCGTAGGTGCAGATTGAGGCAAGCCCTGAGATCATTCCGGAGAAATTTGATGATCAGCAAGGGAATAAGCCACCGGACAGAAATCAAATCATGTTTGTCGGGGTTTTGCCGCAGCGCAAATCAGAGGCTTTCCCGATAGCGTCGCCAGCGTGACTGCTGTATATTTTCCTCTGCATCAAAACCGGCCTCAACGGCTGCCGCATCAGGAAAAGATGGCGGAGTGCCAGAGGATGTTTTAACGTGTTAAGATACGGGCAACATTACGCCCTTAATGACCGGGAGGAACATCCTTATGGACTGGACGGCGATTCTCGAAGCGGCGCTTAGCTTTTTTCTTGTTATTACCGCCCTGGCGCTGGCCTACGTGCTGTTAAAGGTTGGCGGAACGTTTGCCAGAATGAACGTTTTTCTCAAACGGCTGGATGAAGAGATAATTCCGTTGCTTTCGCGGTTGCAGGTGACAATGGACGAAGTAAACAGCCAGCTGGGGAAAGCAGATGACATGATGGGGACCTTGGTTGACGTCACCGACAGGGTTGAGGCTACTACGAAGGCAATGCAGATGGCGGTGACCACTCCGGTGAAAAAGCTGGCCGGCGTATCTGCCGGAGTTTCGGGTGCGATTACCTCGCTCTGGCTGCAGCGGGAGAGGCGGTAGCAATGGGATTTTTTTCAAAGGTTGGCCTGTTGTCGGCGGCGGCGGCTGCCGCAGCCGTATTTTACGCCCAAAAGCGGAGCCAGGAGACGGGCAGGGATATTGTCGAAGTGCTGGGGAATCTGCCGGCCGAATTAAAGGGGTCCGGGGCCGGGTGGCAGGAGAAACTCAGGCTTGCCGTTGACGCCGGCAAGCAGGCAGCGGCGGCAAAGGAAGCGGAGATTGAGCGCCAGCTGGGGGAGCCGGAAGAGCAGTCTGAACCTGCCCAGCCGGCTGATTTTGTCGCCTAGGCCCTGGTTGTTCTTACTAGCATTTGCGAAAACTCACATTCGGCCATGTTTAACTTAAGCCCGGGAGGGTATGTCAATAATTCTTTCGCATTTTCTTGCGAATGGATTTTGCGCTTGGATTCAGGAAAGTGACTTTTTCCGCAGCCTGACTGCGTGCTGCGGCGGGCAGGAACGGGGTTACCATCAGAACCTAAGGGATGCAAGCCCAGGCCCTTTCAAGGGGCGGATTCGATGGAGGTGCCCGGATGGAAGCTACTGTCTGCATACCCAGGCCAACCAAAGGTGGTTCCAAGCGATTTGAGGAAAAGCAGCTGCTCGATGCCTACCATGTTCGTGGCGATACGCGGGCTCGCGATGAGCTGATCGTCCGCTATCTGCCGTTGGTTTACGGCGTCTCGCGGCGCTATAGCCAGCGGGGAGAGCAACTGGAAGACCTGGTTCAGGTGGGCTGCATCGGCCTGATCAAGGCGATTGATAGGTTCGACCCCGGGCGAGGCGTCGCGCTTTCGACTTATGCCACCCCCAATATCATTGGCGAGATCAAACGATATTTTCGGGACAAGGGCTGGGCGGTAAAGGTCCCCCGCGGCCTCGTCGAACTCAACATGAAACTTGAACATGTCACCGGCTTTCTTGCCGGCAGCCAGCACCGCTCTCCCACCGTCAACGAGCTGGCGGCCGCGGTCGGCGCTTCCCCGGAAGAAGTAATGGAGGCGATTGAAGCCGGCCGCTCGCGCTGCTCTTTGTCACTGGATCACCGTCTGAGCTCGGATGATGAAGACGAGCGGTCGCCGATGGAGTCGGTAGGCAACTATGAGGAAGGGTTTGACGACGCCGAGCGGCGTGTTATTCTGGAGCCTGGCCTGTCGCGGCTGAACGGCCGCGAGCGCCGAATTTTACACCAGAGATTCTTTGCCGGCTTGACTCAGTCGCAGATAGCAGCGAACATAGGCGTATCACAGATGCACGTGTCCCGCCTGATCCGGAGGGCACTAAGCAAGGTGCGCGCCGAGATAGAGCTGCGGGAGGGAAAGGAGAGTTGACAGCCCTAGTTGAAGAGCCATGAGATCCGCGCCAGCTTTCGTGAGTTTTTTACGCAAAACGGGCACGAAAACCGGCCTAGCGCCCCGCTGGTTCCGGCAAGTGATCCATCTGTGCTGCTTACAACGGCCGGTATGCAGCAATTCAAGCCATTTTTCCTGGGGATTCAGCCGCCGCCTCATCCGCGTTTGACTACCTGCCAGAAGTGCTTCCGCACCACCGATATTGACAATGTCGGCAAGACTGCCCGCCATCTCACTTTCTTCGAGATGCTGGGCAATTTTTCTTTTGGCGATTATTTCAAGGAGGGCGCGATTGACCTTGCCTGGCGCTATTCAACCGGTGTGCTCGGGCTGGACGCAGAACGAATCTGGGTGAGCATTTTCGCGGGCGATGACAATGTGGCGGCCGACGATGAAGCCAGGGAAACCTGGCTGAAGGCAGGATTGCCGCCGGAGCGCATCATCGCCCTGCCCGCCGCCGACAATTTCTGGTCCGCCGGGCCGACGGGGCCCTGCGGCCCCTGCACCGAGCTTTACTTCGACCTGGGCGCAGAGGCGGGCTGTGGCAGGCCGGACTGCGCCCCCGGTTGTGATTGTGATAGGTTTGTCGAGTTCTGGAACCTGGTTTTCATGCAGTTTGACCGCGACGAGGCCGGCGCGCTCACGCCGCTGCCGCGCCAAAATGTTGACACGGGAATGGGGCTTGAGCGAATATCTGCGGTTATTGAAGGGAAGCTGAGTGTCTTTGAGACCGATTTGTTCAAGCCGCTGATTGATTACGTCTGCGAGACGATCGGCGTTAAATATGGAGCAGCGCAGAAAAACGACCGCGCTATTCGCGTGCTCGCCGACCATGCCCGGGCGATCGCGTTCCTGGTGGCTGACGGCGTGTTTGCGGACAATGAGGGCCGCGGCTACGTGCTCAGGCGGGTTATGCGGCGCGCCATTCAGGCAGCCTCGGCCCTTGCGGCAAAACCGCCATTCCTCGCCGGACTCTGTTCCCGGGTCGTCGAGTTGATGCAGCCATATTATCCGGAGCTGGGCCAGGCGGGAAGGATGATCGCCGCCATGTCGGGCCAGGAAGAGGAACGCTTCGGCATCACCCTGGCTCAGGGCAACGACATGCTCACCGAAGCCATTGTTGCGACAAAGAAGTCGGGCGGCCGGGTCATGGACGGCGAGATAGCCTTCCGCCTGCATGATACCTACGGATTCCCGTACGACCTTACCAGCGAGATAGTGCATAACGAGGGCCTGGAGGTGGACGAAGAAGGGTTTGACCGCCTGATGGACGAGCAGCGCCGCCGCGCCCGTGCGTCAATAAAAACTACCGGCGGCAGAGACCTGGAGGCGCTGGCGGAGCTGGGCCGGAGCGGCAAGGTAAAGACCGAGTTTGTCGGTTACGGCAGGCATGAGCTTTACACGTCCATTGGCGACTTGCGGGAACTGGGAGATGGACGGGTGCTGCTTAAGCTGAGGGAATCGCCCTTTTACGCCGAATCCGGGGGCCAGATATCCGATACAGGCTGGATTCACACGGATGACGGCAAAGCGGATGTGCTGGAGGTGCTCTCGCTGGATGGAGACCAGGCCGTTCTGGCGGAGGTGACCGAGGGCCGGCTGGAGGCTGGCGCCCGGGCCAAAGCAATGATCAACAGGGTGCGGCGCCACGCCACATCCTGCAATCACTCCGCCACCCATCTGCTTCAGAATGCGCTCAGGCAGCTTCTCGGCGAGCAGGTGCGGCAGGCAGGCTCGGCGGTCGGGCCGGAAAAGCTCCGGTTCGATTTTAGTTACGGGGAAGGCGTCAGTGATGGGGAACTGGCACGGATTGAAGATATGATTAACCGAAAGATCATTGAGAACCACCCCGTCAAGGCTTTTACGACAACTCTGGAGTATGCCCGCGACATGGGCGCCATTGCCCTTTTCGATGAAAAATACGGCGATTTTGTCCGTGTAATCGAGATCGGCGACTTCAGCCGCGAGCTCTGCGGCGGCACCCATGTCAGCAGCACCGCCCAGATTGGCGCATTCAGAATTGTCTCCGAATCGAGCGTCGGAGCCAACCTGCGCCGGATTGAGGCGATCACCTCCAGGGCGGCAATTGATTTCCTCCGCCGGCGCGCGCTGCTGGCCGAAGATCTGGCGCGGGAGCTAAAAACGGAGCCGGAATCAATACTGGCGGAGCTGGCCGGGCTTAGGGCCGAGTTAGAGCGGCTTGGCAAGCTGGAAAAGCAGGCGGCGGCAAGAAAACTGAGGGAGCATGCCGGAAAGGTCAAAGCAATAGGAATTATCGCTGGAGTAAACATAGTAACGCTAAACGATGATAAGGTCAGCGTCTCAGAGCTTCCGGTTTTTTCCGACTTGCTCAAGGAGCGCTTTGAGCCAGCCGCCATATTTGTTACGTCAACTGCCGGCGGCCGCATCAGCATGATCGCAAATATTTCACAAAAGGCGGTTGACCACGGTGTCCACGCCGGCGACCTGATCAAGGAAGTAGCTCCTCTCGTCGGCGGCAAGGGCGGCGGCAGGGCGAATCTGGCCCGGGGCAGCGGCGCCGATGCGGGCAAGGCCAAGGCTGCTCACGAAGCTGCCCGCAAACATATCGCCGCCAGGCTCGGCGCAAGCAGTTAGAGAAACGAGCGGAAAGGCCAGGCGCCGGTTGCCAGAGCGCAGCCGCAGGCGTATATTGCCCCGAGACACGTTTGACTCCCGAATCCAGACATCCCAAACAACGAAACCGCGTCCTCGCGCTTGATTATGGCCGTGTCCATACTGGTGTCGCCATCAGCGATCCTTCGGGATTGCTCGCCAGGCCGCTTGCGGACGTATCCGGGGCGGCCGGCCCGGAGGGCGCCGGGAGAATTGCCAGGATGATAGAGGAGGAGGACGTGGGCTGCGTCGTAGTCGGCATGCCGGTGTCGCTGAGCGGAAAGAAGGGCCGGCAGGCCGGCGAAACTGAAGAGTTTATCAACTTGCTTAAGACGAGCGTGGATGTGCCTGTCCTGGCTTGGGATGAGCGTTTCACCAGCAAGATGGCGGCAGAACATGCGGGTGGCTCCCGGGCGTCGGCGCACGGAATCGCCGCCTGCATCCTGCTCGAAGACTACCTAATATCAGCAGATTATCAACACCGGTTCGGAAATGAAAAGACGTAAACTTTATTTTGGCGGCGGGCGGGCGCAATCCGGCGGTCCAGGTGAGCATAGGCAGCACGGGCGGGCGCTTGCATGGCTTAAGCGCTACGCTATTTTAATTGTTATCGGCGCCGTTATTGTTGTCACGGCGGCGACAATGCCGGATTCTGGCTTACGGGGGGCGGGAGGCGAGGCGACGGTCCATATCGCCCGCGGTGCGACCACGTCTCAGATTGCCCGCCTGCTCGCCGGCGCCAACGTCATCGGCGATGCCGGCGAGTTCATCGATCAGGCGGAAGCAACCGGCGGCGGCGGCGACCTGAAAGCAGGCACATACAAGTTCACGCGGGGCGAGCCGATCGCGAACATTCTCTCTGATCTGCGCCTGGGCCGGCAGGCTCCCGAAGCGGTGCTGACGGTGCCTGAGGGTTACGACGCCGCCGACATCGCCAGAATGGTTGCCGCTAAAACTTCAATTTCCGCCCCGGGCTACCTGGCGGCAACTTCCGTCCAGGGACGGAAACTGTCGCTGGCCGGCGCCGGCCGGGCCAAAACCCTGGAAGGGTTTCTCTTTCCCAGCACTTACAATCTCGACCCCGGTCTTAACGCGGGCACACTCGTTAACGAGCAGTTGGCCACCTTCAGAACGCGGACATCAGGACTGGACTGGGACGGGACAAAGGGCGTGCGGACGGCGCCGCCCTCGCTTACCCCCTACCAGGTTCTGATCGTCGCATCGATGATTGAGAGGGAGGCGAAGGTGGCGCAAGAACGCCCCCTGGTGGCGGCAGTGATATACAACCGGTTAGCGGCAGGGATGAGGCTTGATGTTGACGCCACTGTCCAGTATGCAATCGGATCCTGGAAACAGGACTTGACCCAGCAGGACCTGCAGGTTGATTCGCCTTATAACACCCGCAGATACCCGGGCTTGCCGCCGGGGCCGATCTGCAATCCGGGGCTGGCGTCCATCCAGGCAGCTCTCACTCCGGCCAGAGTTGACTACCTTTATTATGTGGCCACCGGCGACGCCGCCGGTCACCATTTCTTCACCAAATCATACGACGAATTCCTGAAAGCAAAGCAGGGACGCTAACCCGGACGCCGGGCCGGCTCGCTCCACCAGGGCGGCACCTTTAAGTCAATGCCAAGGTGATACCGGCAAATCTCGCGGACTGCCCGCCAGATTTCCCGGGCTGCCGCTTCCTGGGGAGCCGCACGGGTTTCAGAAAGCGGGTATTCGAGCGTATTGCGCATCTCTTCAAGCGCCGCCGCTGAAATTGGGAATGAATCTTCACCGGCGCAGCCGGAGCAAACGGCGCCGCCCGCCCTGGCGGAGAAGCTGGCAAGTTCTTCTTCAGCGCCGCAACCGGCGCAGCTGATCAGGCTGGGAAGATAGCCGGCCAACAGCAAGAGCTTCAGGTCCGCCGCCAGCGCCAGGCGGACATAATATTCATCTTCCACATCACTTTTAGCCAACGCATCAAGCACGTCGAGGAACCTGGCCACCAGGTTAAAGGTGCGTGGGCGTCTTTCCAGCTCATTGGTTTCGCGCCCAAGCAGGTTGATGAAAGACAACCCCGCCCTTAAAGCGGCAGGGCAACTGCGGGCGGCGGCGCGGGTCCTGATCGTATCGGCTCCGGTGAGAGTGTGCAGGCTGCGGCCCCGGTGCAGCCTGACTTCAAGCTGGGTAAACGGCTCCAGTCGTCCGCCAAAGCGTGAGGTGACCTTGCGCACACCTTTGACCACAACCGGAGCCTTGCCAAGGTCAAAAGTAAAAAGCGTCACAATCCGGTCGGCCTCGCGCAGCTTGCGTGAGCCGAGGACCACCGCTTCGGTGGAGATGGAGCCCGGCATTTACAATTCCTGCCTGTTTCTATACAATAACTTTCCGCCTTGAGTCAATTTCCCGCCTTCCAGGAAATTATACTGTCTCTGCAGAATTATTGGTCTTCGCAGGGCTGCATCCTCCTGCAGCCATATCACACCGAGGTGGGCGCCGGTACCTTCAACCCGGCTACTTTCCTGCGCTGCCTGGACGGCGATCCCTGGCGCGCCGCCTACCTGGAGCCGTCAATCCGCCCCACTGACGGCCGCTACGGCGATAATCCCTACCGGCTGTCTCATTACTATCAGTTCCAGGTGATTTTAAAACCGGCTCCCGGCGACGCCCAGGATGTCTACCTGTGCTCGCTGGCGGAGCTGGGCGTTGACCTGGCGGCACATGACGTCCGCTTCGTCGAGGACGACTGGGAAAGCCCGACACTGGGGGCCTGGGGGCTAGGCTGGGAGGTCTGGATCGACGGCATGGAAATCACCCAGTTTACCTATTTCCAGCAGATGGGCGGCATTGATCTTGATCCGGTTTCCGTTGAGATAACATACGGCATGGAACGGATCGCCATGTACCTGCAGAAGAAGAGCAGCGTGTTTGACCTGCTTTGGGCCCGCGACGTTGATGACAGGGATATTTATTATGGTGACATCTACCGGCGGAGCGAAACCCAGTTTTCCTGCTACAACTTTGAGACCGCCGGCACTGAAATGCTGCGCCGTCATTTTATTGACTTTGAGCAGGAATGTGAGAGCTGCCTGGCGGCGGCGCTGCCGCTGCCGGCGTATGACTATGTCCTTAAATGCTCGCATATGTTCAACCTGCTTGACTCCCGGGGCGCGATCAGCGTCACGGACCGTACCGGCTACATCGCCCGCGTCCGCAACCTGGCGCGCCGCTGTGCGGAGCTTTATTTGAGCCAGTTGGCGGCGGAGGTCTGACTGTGCCGGCAGGTGCGGCTGGGGAAAAGTGCGGGTTTGCCGATTTTCTGCTGGAGATCGGCACAGAAGAGCTGCCGGCCGGCGCCTGCCGGGCGGCGGCCGAGCAGGCGCCCGGCTTGGTTGAAAGCTCATTCAACAGACATCAGATTCAGGTTGAGAAAAGCCAGATCCGTACGTGGATAAGTCCCAGGCGAATGGCATTTTTCATCAGCTCTGTTCCCCTGCAGCCGGAGGCCCGGGAGATAGTTAAACGCGGTCCCAGGGCGGTCATTGCTTTTGACGCGGAGGGTAAGCCAACCAAAGCCGGTGAGGGCTTTGCCAGAGCAAACGGCGTGCCGGCAGGCGAGCTTGAAATCCGGGAATATCAGGGTCAGAAGTTTGTATTCGCGGTAAAAAAAAGCGCGACGGAAAAAAACACCAAGGAACTAATCGAAAGTGATATCTGCCTGGAAATCATCAGCGGCTTTGCTTTTGAAAAGACAATGGGTTGGACACAATCGAAACTGCGGTTTTCGAGGCCCATCCGCTGGATCGTGCTCAAGCTTGACGATGAAGACCTGGTCCCAGGAGGGGAGCTGTATCCGGGCAGCGGCTTAAATGCCTTGTTTGGCAATGCAACCAAGGGACACAGGTTTCTGGGCCGGCGCGAGATTTCCTTAAAAAATACAGCCGATTACAAGCCTGTGCTGGCTGAAAATTTTGTCATCGTCGATCAGGAGGAGCGCCGTCAGATTATCCTCGACGGGCTTGCCAGCGAAGCGGCAAAAGCGGGCGCCGTCTTTTCCGACCCCGGCGGCAGGCTGGAAGAAGTTGTATATCTGGTGGAAAACCCCAGCGTCCATGCCGGCTCGTTCGCTGCAGCGCACCTGCGCCTGCCCGATAAAGTTCTCATCACGGCCATGCAGTCCCATCAGCGTTATTTCCCCTTGACTGGCAAGGACGGCTCGCTTAAGCCGGGGTTCCTTTTTATCATGAACGGTGATCCGGCCTGCGCCGCCGGCATCACCGCAGGCAACGAGCGCGTGCTCGAGGGCAGGATCGAAGACGCCGAGTTTTCCTTTGACAAGGATCTTGCCACCGGCATCGAGGCGATGGCGGCCGGCCTGGGGGATGTCGTCTTTCATCAACGCCTGGGCACGCTTGCCGACAAAAGCCGGCGCCTCTGGTCGCTGGCGGAGGCATTTTCCGACCTGGTTGACATCTGCGGCCCCGACCGTAAAACGGCGGCAACAGCGGCGCGGCTGGCCAAGGCCGACCTGGTAAGCGCCATGGTCCAGGAGTTTGCCGAACTGCAAGGGTACATGGGCTCCGTCTATGCGAGCCTGGAAGGCTACCCGGAAGATGTCTGCCAGGCAGTTAGGGAGCAGTATCTGCCTGCCGGCGCCGGCGGGGAACTGCCGGCATCAGTCGCGGGGGCGGCGCTGGCTGTCTGCGATAAGGTTGACAATATCACCGGCGCTTTTTCGGTTGACGAGCTGCCGAGCGGCTCGCGTGATCCTTACGGGCTCAGGCGGGCGGCTGCGGGGCTGGCGGAGACAACCATTCGCTTTGGCTTTGACTTTGATCTATCGGCGCTGCTGTCAGCTTCGCACCGCCTCTTTATCGACCAAAAGGCCGATGTCAACGAAAAAGGAGATGTTATTGACGCTGCGTTTGATTTTATCTGCGAGCGGTTGCAACGCCGCTTGACAGAAGAAGACATCCCGGTAGAGGTGGCCGAGGCGGCGCGCGCCTCGGGGACCAGGAGCGTCCTCGCCTTAAACCAGCTTGCCCGCACGCTGGACAAATTCCGCCGAAAACCCGCCTTTGATGACTTTCATACTGCCTATTTCCGCTGTGCAAAATTGGCGGCCAAGGCAGGCGAGAACTTCGCCGAGGCGCCAGCCGACCCGGACCTGTTTGAGACAGGCGAAGAGCGGCAGCTGTTTGAGGTCATTAATGATCTTTCTCCGAGAATTGAAACACTTGCCACCGACCGCAGGTATGGCGAAGCCTTTGAGCTGGCCGCATCCGTCCGCCCCGCCGTTGACCGGTTTTTTGACCGGGTGCTTGTGATGGTAGGAGACAGACGGCTGCGGAATAACAGGCTGGCGCTTGTAGCGGGCGCGGCGCAAATGCTCAGGCAGCTCGGAGATCCGATGCTGGCGGCAGCAGCGCCCTGAAACCGGAAATTCGACGTTGGACTTGGATATTGGATTAGTGGTTTGAGAAACCAATAGGGTAAACTGAAAATCCCCAAAAAGTGTTTTTGCAAAGCTGTGGATTGGTTGTATTTCGCCATCTTTAACAACAAGCTTTAGGGAGGAAAAAGTGGGCACGAAATTTGTTTATGACTTCGCCGAAGGCTCGCGCGGCATGAATGACCTTCTTGGCGGGAAGGGGGCCAATCTCGCCGAGATGACCAACCTTGGCATCCCGGTTCCGGGCGGCTTTACCATTACCACCGAAGCCTGCATTGCCTACTGCAAGGCCGGCAAGCAGTTCCCCGAGGGCCTTGCCGGCGAGGTCGTCCAGCATCTCTCTTCCCTCGAACAGAAGACGGGCAAGAAACTGGGGCAGGCTGACAATCCCCTACTGGTAAGCGTGCGCTCGGGCGCCAAATTCAGCATGCCCGGCATGATGGACACCGTCCTTAACCTCGGCCTCAACGATAAGTCCGTCCAGGGCCTGGCGGCGCAGACAGGCGATGAGCGTTTTGCCTACGATGCTTACCGCCGCTTCATCCAGATGTTTGGCAAGGTTGTCATGGAAGTTGAAGGGCAGCTGTTTGAGGACGCGATTACGGCCCGGCGGGAGAAGGCCGGGGTCAGTTTCGATAATGAGCTTTCGGCAGGCGACATGAAGCAGTTGGTGGAAACGTTTAAGCAAATACTGGAGAAGGAAACGGGCCGCTCTTTTCCCGACGACCCGCGCGAGCAGTTGGACATGGCGATTGCCGCCGTCTTTGAAAGCTGGGACGCCCCCCGGGCCATTACCTACCGGCGCCACTACAATATTTCTGATGACCTCGGCACCGCTGTAAATGTCGTCATGATGGTCTTCGGCAACATGGGTGATGCTTCCGGCACCGGCGTCGCCTTTACGCGGAATCCCTCCACCGGCGAGAAGGAAATATTCGGCGACTATCTCGTCAATGCCCAGGGCGAGGATGTTGTCGCTGGCATCCGCAAGACGAGGAAGCTGGCCCAGATGAAAGACGATCTGCCCCAGGCGTACGAAAAGTTGATGCAGGTAATGCAAACCCTGGAGCAGCACTACCGCGAGATGCAGGACATCGAGTTTACGATTGAAAAGGGCCAGCTTTACATGCTCCAGACCCGTGACGGCAAGCGGACGGCGGCGGCGGCGGTCAAGATCGCCGTTGATATGTTTGCTGAGGATCTTATCAGCAAGGAAGAAGCGGTGGCACGCGTCGACGCCAGCCAGCTGGACCAACTGCTTCACCCGATGCTTGATCCGGCCAAGCAGTACAATGTCGTCACAACCGGGCTGAATGCGTCTCCGGGCGCCGCCGTCGGCCAAGTAGTATTTGACGCCGACACGGCTGCAGCCAGGGGCAGGAATGGCGAGGCCGTCATCCTGGTGCGGTGGGAGACCAGCCCCGACGATATCCACGGTCTGATTCAGGCTCAGGGCGTCCTGACTTCGCATGGTGGCATGACCAGCCATGCGGCGGTGGTTGCCCGCGGAATGGGGAAGCCGGCTGTCTGCGGCGCCGACCAGATCAGGATCAGCGAGGAAGAGCGCCAGTTTAGCGTTGACGGCCATGTGATTAGCGAAGGCGACGTCATCACCATTGACGGCACCACCGGCAACGTAATTCTTGGAGCCGTCGAGCTGGTGCCGCCGCAGATAAACAAGAATTTCCAGTCAATTGTCGAATGGGCCGACCAGATCCGCAGGCTGGGTGTGCGCACCAACGCCGACACGCCCGAAGACGCTGAAAAGGCGCGCGAGTTTGGCGCTGAAGGTATTGGCCTTTGCCGCACCGAGCATATGTTCATGGCTCCTGACCGCCTGCCGATTGTGCGAGAGATGATTATGGCCTCCGGGGCCGGCGATCGCTCCGCCGCGCTTGAGAAGCTTCTCCCCATGCAGCAGGGCGATTTTGAGGACATCTTTGTGGTTATGCAGGGCCTGCCGGTTACGATCAGGCTGCTGGACCCACCGTTGCATGAGTTCCTGCCTGATTACACCGAGCTGATGGTTGATATCGAGCGGCTCAAGCTTACGGGCGGATCTGAGGCAGACATTGCCGAAAAGGAAGCCGTCGCCGCCCGTGTGCGCGCGCTTAAGGAGATGAACCCAATGCTTGGAACGCGGGGCTGCCGGCTTGGCATCCAATGGCCCGAGATTTACGAGATGCAGGTGCGCGCCATCATGAAGGGAGCGGTGGCGGTGCAGGAGAAAACCGGCGCCGCGCCGCTGGTGGAGATCATGATTCCGCTTGTCGGCTACGCCGAAGAGCTGCGTCGGATGCAAGAGCTGACCGTGCGGGTCTGCGACGAGGTGCTCGCCGGGACCGGCGCCAGGATTGATTACAAGGTGGGCACCATGATCGAGCTTCCCCGCGCCGCCGTAACCGCAGGCCATATTGCTGACTATGCCGACTTCTTCAGTTTTGGCACCAACGACCTCACCCAAACGACCCTGGGATTCTCCCGCGACGATGCCGAGGGCAAGTTCCTCACCTATTATCTGGAAGAGGGAATCGTGCGCACGAACCCCTTTGAGACGATCGACGTTAAAGGCGTCGGTAAATTAGTGGAGATGGCCGTAAGCGCCAGCCGCGCGAAAAAACCCGGCATCAAGCTCGGCGTCTGCGGCGAGCATGGCGGGGAGCCTGACAGCGTCAAGTTCTGCCACCGGGCCGGGCTTAACTATGTCAGCTGCTCACCCTACCGGGTGCCGCTGGCGCGGCTGGCGGCGGCGCAGGCGGTGCTGGAAGAGAAAAAAATGGCGTTTACCACGGCTTAGAGTATATCCCAGCAGGTAACTGTGGCGAGGCGGGGCGAAAGGCCGGCTCTCTTTTTTCTGTCCGGGCGTGCTGCTAAAGTGAGTGTTAATGGTATTCTGTTTAACTCTTCGGGACGTCTGATTCCCGTTTTACCGGATATGGCCCAGGTGCAACGCGAAACGCGAAACGCGAAACGCGAAACGAGCGTTCTTAGTTCGTCTGCTGAGTTCTGGGAAAGGGAGAATCTTTCCCCGTTTGCTGTCAGGTCGTCCGAAAGCCGTGGCCGCGCCCGTCCCGAGGAGCCCTGCAGCTTAAGAACCTGTTTTCAGCGCGACCGCGACCGCATTGTTCATAGCAAAAGCTTCCGCCGGCTCAAACACAAAACACAGGTCTTCATCGCGCCCGAGGGCGACCACTACCGCACCCGCCTGACGCATACGCTGGAAGTCTCGGGCATCTCCCGCACGGCGGCGCGGGCGCTCAGGTTAAATGAGGACCTGGCGGAGGCCGTCAGCCTCGGCCACGACCTCGGCCATACTCCCTTCGGGCACATGGGCGAGGAGGCGCTGTCGTCATCGCTCAAGAAACGAACCGGCCGCGTTTTTGAGCATCAGAAGCAGAGCCTGCGTGTCGTCAAGCACTTGGAGCGGCAGGGAATGGGGCTTAATCTTTGCTTTGAAGTGGAGGACGGCATCATTAATCACACCGGACCTGAGCACCCCAGCACCATGGAAGGCAGAATTGTGCGGCTTGCCGACCGGATTGCCTACATAAATCATGATATTGACGACGCCCTCCGGGCCGGCGTCATCGGCGCCCGCGACCTGCCGGAGAAAGAAATCTCAATGCTGGGCGATACCTGCAGCCGCCGCATTGACACGCTCGTGCATGATCTGGTTGAAACAAGCTCAGGAACGGGGGAGATCAGGCAGCGCCCGGACATGAAAATAGCCATGGGCCGGCTGCGCGAGTTTTTGTTCAAGAAGGTATACCTCGGGTCAGTGGCCAGCCGGGAGATGGGGCGGGTGAACCTGGTGGTTGACAACCTGTTTGCATATTACATGGAAAACCCCCGGTTGCTTTCAGAATGGACCGGAGCCGGCGGCAATGAAATTGCAGTCAAGGTGACTGATTATATCGCCGGTATGACAGACCAGTTTGCCATTCGCACATTCAAGGAAATCTTCCTGCCGCGGGGTTGGGAGGAGGGTGAATAACCGGATCCCGAAGGATGATCAGCTTTTTCAAAACGCGAAACCAGGGTGTAGGTTTATGCCATTAATCAAACAATCCTCCATCCGGGCCGTCCTCGATGCATGCGACATGCTGGAGATTGTCTCTCCTTATACACAGCTAAAGAAAACGGGTGTCAACTATATGGGAAGATGCCCGTTCCACAATGAAAAGACGCCTTCTTTCTCGGTTGATCCGGCTCAAAAACTGTACTATTGCTTCGGCTGCGGCGAAGGCGGTAACGCCTTCACGTTTGTTCAAAAAATTGAGGACGCCGAGTTTGCCGAGGCAGTTGGCTCCCTGGCGGACAAGTACGGCGTCAGGCTGGAGTTCAGGCAAGGCAGCGCCGGCCAGGAGGAAAAATACAGACGCCGCGAGCGGGTTCTGTCGCTGCTGGACCAGGCAGCTACCTATTATTCAAGATACTTGCACGATTCAGGGCAAGCAGCGCCGGGACGCCGCTACTTAAAGCAGCGTGGATTTAAAGAGGAAGTAATCCGTCAGTACCGTCTCGGATTTTCATCCCCGGCAGGGCAGGCGTTATCAAAGGCCGCCCGGGCCAAAGGCTTTTCGGAGGAAGAGCTGTCTGGCGCCGGTCTGATAATAAAAAAAACCGGCCGCGTCTACGACCGTTTCCGCAGCCGCCTGATGTTTCCTTTTACCGATCACCGCGGCCGCGTGCTCGGCTTTGGCGCCCGCGTGCTTGATGACAGCAAGCCAAAGTATCTAAACTCGCCTGACTCTGATCTCTACCACAAAGGCAGCCTAGTTTTTGGCCTTGGCAACGCACGCCGGGACATTATCCGTCAGGACAAGGCCATTATTGTCGAAGGTTACACCGATGTGATGGCGCTCAGCCAGGCCGGGATTAAAAATGTAGTCGCCTCGATGGGAACAGCCCTCACCGGAACGCAGCTCCGGGAAATATCAAGGTTCACGAGAAACATCTATCTCGCTTTTGACGCCGATGCTGCCGGCCAAAAGGCAATGCTGAGGGTGCAGGAGTTGGCGAGAGACCTGATTTTATCATTATGGGTTATCAGGATGCCTCCCGGCCAGGATCCGGCGGACATGGCAATGGCCCCGGGGGGAGGAGATGACTTTGCCCGCCTTGCGGCCAAAGCGCCGACGTTGCTAGAATATCACGTCCAGGAAACGCTGTCGCGCCATGATTTGACCAGCGCCGCCGGCCGCAAGAAAGCCTTTGCCGCATTAAGAAAAGTGATTGCCGGCGCTGCCGATGCCGTCGAGCTGGATGAGCAGTTGAGGATCATTGCCGGGCGGCTCCGCCTCGACGTTGAAAATGTGGCATACTTGATAAGGACGGGCTCGCATTCGAATACAGCGGGCGATGAAGAGGGAGCCCGCCGGCGGGTTTTAACGCACCAGGAAAGTAACGAAAGAAGCTTTCTAAGCTTGTGTCTGGCATATCCAGGGGAGGCCAGAAGGCATTTGCAGGACATGACCGACGCCTATTTCACGACGGAGCGGACCCGGGCGGCTTTTCTCTGGGTCAGGGAAACGATTGAAGGTCAAAATGGCGGTTCTGCCAGAGCCCAGACCGATGTCCCGGCCGGAGCAGCCGCTTCCATCCTGCCCGAGCTTCAGGTCAGGTCAAAAACCTCCGGGGAACTCTCCCCGGCCGCGCTCCATGAGCTCTACTTCCGCCTTTCCGAAGCCAGAATCAGCCGGCGCATTTCTGTCCTCAAAGAAGAGCTTTCCCGGGACGATAATAATTCCGAAAGTTTTAAAGATCTTTGCCGGCTCGAGGCGCGCCGGAGGGAGATAATTGAGCTTATTCAATCCGGTTCTTATGAGGTTTAAATGAGCAGTCCGGAAGAACTCAGCCTGGATGAGGTCCGGGACCTGATCGCCGAGGGAAGAGTGCACGGCTACCTGTCTTCCGACCGGGTGGCTGATGTCCTTCAGGAAGTCGAGCTTTCCACGGACCAGATCGAAAGCATTTATTCAACCTTTCTTGACATGGGGATCGAAGTTGTCGAGGAGGACGACGAGGTTCTCTTGGCTGATATCCCCGCCGACGGCAAGGCGGAAGAAGAAATCCTCAGCCGCCTCGACCTGTCGGTCAAAACGCCCACCAGCGATCCGGTGCGCCTTTATCTTAAGGAGATCGGCAGGGTGCCGCTGCTGACAGCCGAGGAAGAGGTGACGCTGGCCAAGAGGATCGAGCGGCAGGACATGGAGGCCAAACGAAAGCTGATTCAGGCAAACCTCCGCCTCGTCGTCAGCATCGCCAAGCGGTACGTTGGCCGGGGAATGCTGTTTCTGGATCTGATTCAGGAAGGCAACCTCGGCCTTATTCGCGCGGTGGAAAAGTTTGACTACCGCAAAGGTTACAAATTCTCAACATACGCCACCTGGTGGATCAGGCAGGCGATTACGCGCGCCATCGCCGATCAGGCGCGCACGATCCGCATCCCCGTGCATATGGTGGAGACGATCAATAAGCTGATCAGGGTGCAGCGGCAACTGCTGCAGGACAAAGGCCGGGAGCCAACTCCGTTTGAGATCGCCCGGGAGATGGACACCACCGCGGAGAAGGTGCGCGAGATCATCAAGATCTCCCAGGAGCCGGTGTCACTGGAGACTCCCATAGGCGAAGAGGAAGACAGTCAACTGGGTGACTTTATTGAGGACAACGAGGCCGTGGCTCCCGTCGAAGCGGTTTCCGATATTATGCAGAAGGAGGATCTGGCAGAGGTCCTAAACAGCCTTACGCACCGCGAGCGCAAGGTTATCGAGCTCAGGTTCGGACTCAAGGGCGAGCATCCGCGCACGCTCGAGGAAGTAGGGCAAAAGTTTGGCGTCACCCGGGAGCGCATCCGGCAGATCGAGGCCAAGACCCTGGTGAAGCTGAAAAGCTACCGCGAGTCGCAAAAGTTGAAGGAATTTCTGGAATAAACCGCCGCCCGGTTCATTGCCCTGCTGGAAAACAGGGTTTTTGTCTTTTTGCTTGTTCTTCCAGTTTTCGCCTCGCACCCCGGACCCCGGACCCCGGAACCAACACATTCTTTCTTGAAAAGGCTCTTTGTGGCCTTCTATAATGCAGGTACTTCATTGTTACGCTCCTCGGTAGCTCAATGGTAGAGCAACCGGCTGTTAACCGGTTGGTTGCAGGTTCGAGTCCTGCCCGAGGAGCCATATCATCTGATTACGCCCACGATGGGGAAGTCCGCCAGCAGACCCGGGTCGTGGGGCGCGTCAGCCATCACCGCGGTCAGGTCCCTGCCGGCCAGGTGCTCTTCCTGGTGGAGACTTTCCTGCCAAAGCGGGCTGGAGGAAACATCGTAAACCTTGCCTTCGTAGGCAACATAGGCAGGGGCGCCGTTAAGGCCGTTGCATGCGCCGAGGTCTGAGGCAGAAAAAATCTTCAGATTCAAGCCTTTTTCAGGGTAATCCCCGATGTGAATCACCCCGCAAAACGTCTATATTTCCAGAATGAACAGTTTTGCCTGTCCATATTGCGGCCATCCAAAGAAGGAAAAGCCAAAGAGCGATTACTACGGCTGCCGGTACTGCGGTTACAAATCGGCTTTGATCGATGAAGGTGGACAAAAACTTCTTATTATTGATCACAAGATACCCTTTCTCAGCCGGCGCCGGAATGAGCTGTCCGAGCAGATGCCGGAAGTCAAAATTGTGGTCGACAGGCGCGTTGCACAGGAACCGGTAACTAATTCGGACCGGCGGGATGATGCCGCTGCGTGTTGATCTTCTGGTATTGGCGCGGGCTTCTCGCAGGATGTCATGAGCGCTGCCGTTCCCGGTCAGAGCTCCGCCAGCTTCTTTCCCATTTTGTAGGCGGAATCAAGTTCGGTTTCTCTTTCTCTTATTTCTCCTTTCTCATCAACCATCCGGATGAGCAAATACAGATCCTCGCGCGGCTCGACGCTGATTGCATCGAAGAAATACTTTAATGTCGAAATAGCGCCATCAAAGAGGCGCTTGCCCTTGGTGGCGCCGACGCCAATGAAGCTGCCGTAGCGGGGTGGCGCATTCGCGGGCCGGGGAAAAGGCTGGTGGAGGACGTATTTGAGGACCCAGTATCTTTGCGTCCGGTCAATCATCGCCTTGGCTTGGGAGGGGAGGCCCATAAAGAAGATAGGCGCCGCAATCAGGATGCGGTCCGCCCATTCCAGGACGCGGTAAACGCGGTCCATGTCGTCGGCGGTGCTGCAACTTCCGTCATCGTAGCAATCGTTGCACTCGGTGCAGCCGGATATATTCAGCCCCACCAGTCTAATCTTCTTAACCTCGGCGCCGGCCTCAGCGGCGCCCTTAAGGGCGCGGTCGAGAAGTATTTCCGAGTTGCCCTCGCGCCGGGGGCTGCCCATGATTCCCAATACTCTCACCGTCAGTCGATCCAGGTGATTTTCTCCTTCAGGGGCAGGCGGCCCGGGGAAGGCGGGGAAATGGCGGCGTAACCGACCAGCACCATTGCCACTAGATGCTTGCTGTTGCCAATTCTCAGGAACTGCCGCACCGGCTTCTGGTCAAAAAGAGTGAACCAGAGGCTGCCAAGTCCCAATGACTCGGCGGTAAGGAGAATGTTCTGAATGACGGCTCCGCAGGAATACTTGTAGCTGTCGCGTGTTTCCTGGTAACTGGCGGATCTGACTGACGTCAGTGGCAGGCCAACAATGGCGATGATGACGGGAACGTTTTTCAGGAAGGAAAGAGAATAATGTTGCAGCGCCAGCCGCTCAGATTCTTCTGAAGAAGGCTCGGCGACGGTTTCCGGCAGCGGCCTGACGTAGCTAAAACCGCGCACCTCGATGCGGCCGCTCCTTTTTGCCTCTTCGGAAAACTCGAAGAGCCGTCGGCGAGCGTCGCGTCTGCGTATGACGATAAACTCCCATGGCTGCGTATTTGCCGGCGAGGGGGCCCAGTGCGCGGCATCCAGAATGGCATCAATTTTCTCCCGCTCTACCGGGGCGTTTTTAAACAGTCGGTGGCTGCGCCTGTTTCTGATTGCTTCCTCGAGATCCATGGCAGGGAGCATTCTCCTTTTTATGGCGACTTTAATCTATTTGCCACATTTATGAAAGGTCAAACGATGATCAAGGCCGCCGGTTTTCATGCCTAAAGGAATTGAAAATTGCCGCCGATGATTTTTTAAGCAAATAGCAGGCCAAAAATATATCTGCCGGCGCGTCGCTTTTGTTAAAATATTAGGCGATTTGCGAAACAAGGGGGTGGCCTTGCTGATGTCTTTGCATCTACTCTTCGCGCCAGAAACGCAGGCGCGAGCTACCCCCTGATCAGCAAAAGCATTCATGCCCAATAAACAAAGAACCCAGATTCTTATTGTTGATGACGAGGCCTCGGTTCGGGCCGTCCTGCAAAGGGCGTTGGAAGAAGAGGGTTACAATTGCGCTCTTGCCTCGGATGTTGATGCGGCTTTGCAAATATTAGGCAAACAATCCGTTGATCTGGTGCTAAGCGATGTCATGATGCCGGGCAGGTCCGGCATAGATCTGCTGAAAGAGACAAGCGCCACGCAGCCCGGTATCGTAACGATCATGCTTACCGCGGTCGCCAACACCAGCACGGCGATCGAGGCGATGAAGCTGGGGGCATTTGATTACGTCATGAAACCGTTTGATCTCGATGAGGTTCGGCTCAGCGTTGAAAGGGCCATGGAAAAAAGAAATCTGATCCAGGCCAACCGCGAGTATCGTGAGTTTCTGGAGCTGAAGGTTGAAGAACAGACCGTCGAGATTCGCGAGACGTTCCTCGGCTCCCTGAAGGCGCTGGCGGAAGCTCTGGAGGCTAAGGACACCTACACTAACGGCCATACGCGGCGGGTGACCGAGATCGTCGTGGCGATGGCGAAGGAAAAGGGGTTCCCGGAAAAGGAAATTGCCCGCATCAGGCTGGCCGGGCAGGTCCATGATATCGGCAAGATTGGAATCCCGGAAGCGGTCTTGAGGAAGCCGGGCAAGCTTACCAATGAAGAGTTCGATCAGATCAAGGAGCATCCCATTTTAAGCGAGAAGATTCTGAAGCCAATTATCAAGGACGAGGACGTCCTCGCCATGGTCAAGCACCATCACGAGCGATATAACGGCCACGGCTACCCTGAAGGCATCGCCGGGGAGGACATTCCTTTTGGCGCCCGGCTGCTGGCAGTGGCCGACGCCTATGACGCTATGACCTCGAACCGGCCTTACCGGCCGGCGATGACGCCGGAAAAGGCGCGCAGCCAGCTCCTTGCCGGCCGTGGCAGCCAGTTTGACCCCGAGGCTGTCGATATCCTGATCGAGGCCGAGGAGAAGATGTCCTTTTGCCCTGTCTCCGGGGCCCCAGGTGGCCGGCAGTATCCCGCCGGTCGGCATAAACGCTAAAAAATGTTTTTCTCCTGCCGTGTTTATGCCTACTTCGTATGGGGTATGAAAAAACAAAGCTTTGCTTTGACCTCGGTAATTTCAACGCAAGCCCTAATCATCGACGCTTTGTTTGCCTCGGGAGGGATCGAAATGGACAGGTATGATTGTGACGTCTGTCTTTCCGCAGGGTCGGTCAATCAGTGGGGATACTGTGAAATCTGCGGCGAGGAGTTTGAAGATCCGCAGTCCCTTGTTGCTGATTCGCTAGATATTTGGCAGAATGAAGGGCAGGGGGTTGCCGTTGACGTCAAGGCGAAAAAAACGACCGCAGACAGCGTCTTCGTTGGTTAAGCAGCTCGTCAATGATGGCGTCACATCGTTATTGCCCCGCTTCTGCGGCATGATATAATCCGACTGAAACATACACGGGGGAGCTGCCAGGAGATTGTCCGAAGCGGCTGAGAAAGTGATGTTTCACTGACCCCTTGAACCTGATCTGGGTAATGCCAGCGCAGGGATGACTCTGTGGGAAGGAGCCGTGCCCCGGTTGGCGCGGCTTTTTTATCAATTGTATACCGGACGAAAGGAAGCAGCATGGCGGTTTTTCACCCAATCGATGAAATGGATGTCACAAAGGCAATCGTCGGCAGCTTTATGAGGCAGTTCGAAGAGTATGCCAAAAGCGACGTTATTATCGTTGGCGGCGGGCCCAGCGGGTTGATGGCCGGCCGTGATCTGGCCGCCAACGGACTGAAAACCCTGATCGTCGAAAGGAACAACTACATCGGCGGCGGTTTCTGGATCGGCGGCTATTTGATGAATAAGGTGACGCTGCGGGCGCCGGCGCAGGCGGTTCTGGAAGAGCTGGAGGTGCCTTTCGAGGAAGCGCAGCCCGGCCTTTTTGTCGCTGATGGTCCTCATGCCTGCTCCAAGTTGATTGCAGCGGCATGCGACGCCGGCGTAAAGTTTGCCAATATGACGATTTTTGAGGATGTTGTCATCAGAGAAGGCAACCGCGTCGCCGGCGTTGTCATTAACTGGACGCCGATCAACTCTCTGCCACGCGAGATTACCTGCGTTGATCCTGTTGCCATAGAAGCCGATCTGATAATTGATTCCACCGGCCATGACGCCTGCGTCGTGTCAAAACTTGAGCAGCGGGGAATGGCTGAGACGGTTGGGTTTGGCGCCATGTGGGTGGAGCGGTCCGAGGACTTGATCCTCGAGCATACTGGAGAGTTCGTGCCGGGCCTGATTATTACCGGGATGGCGGTTTCAACCGCTTACGGCCTGCCGCGAATGGGCCCCACCTTTGGCGGGATGCTTCTTTCGGGAAAACGGGCCGCCGAGATCGCCATCGCCAAACTGGCGGAAAGGGCGGCCGCGGCAAAATAAACCGGCAGGAGAACCGGCGGAGATGGTTGAGATAGTCGATGTATTTATCTATCCAGAGCCAAGATGCGCAGCGATTGATTTTGACAGACTTGCCGTTTTTGTCCGCAGCGGCCTCCCGCATGTCCGCGTGCACCTGCGAGGGCCGCTGCTGGAAAGCGCGCTCGATGCTCGCTGCGGCCGGCGGGACTGGCAGACCCTGGCTGAGGCGTTTGCGCGGGCCAAAGTCAGGGATTTAAATGCGGCCGCCGATCCTGGCTGGAGGCCGCTGCCTGGTGAAGTCAGCTACGAGCTTGCCAGGCTCAAAAACCGCGCCAGCAGCGTCTTTGGCTTGCTTTACGACGCCGGCCTCATCCTGGAGATTTACCGGCAGTTGCTGCCGGCTGCAGAGTCGGGTCTTGACTCGGTAAACATCATATTTACAAATCAGCTAATTGGAAGTCTGGATGAAGCCGACAAACGATATCATACGAGGTCTGTGATTCTGGGCGCGCCGGCGGTTGTCTCCACCAGCGGCGTCGTTGAGGCTCCGGCGCGGCCGGCGGGTTACTACATCGCTCGCAGCACGGCGCAGGTCATTGGCCTCTCGGAAATTGGCAATCCGGAGCTGGCCCGGTCTTTTACCGGCGATTTCCTGCTGGAAGACGACCCGAGACTGACGGAGGTTGCGGCAGGTTTGACATTGCAGGCGCTGGCGTATCGTATGACTGGTGAGCCTTTTTGCGGCAGTCCGGAATGCCGGCTCTTTAACGCACATCGACAGGAGGAGTTGATCCGGGCGCAGACAGGTGAAGCGCAGTTTTGCCGCAAGCATGCAGAATTGTTCGCCGGTTGCTAAAAACCGGCTGTCGCAGGGGGAATATCTTGGACTTTGGATTATACGTCATTACCAGTTCGGTTCCGGAGCTCGGCAGGGACCACATCGACGTGGCCACAGCCGCCATTGCGGGTGGAGCCAGCGCAATTCAGCTGAGGATCAAGCGGCGCAGCATGGGCGAGGCGCTAAAAATAGCGCGAGATATACATAAAATGACCCAGGCGGCCGGCATTCCCTTGATAATAAACGATCACGTTGGCGTAGCAATGGCTTCAAGGGCTGAGGGGCTTCACGTGGGCCCGGATGACCTGTCTGTAACCGCGGCGATCCGGATGCTCGGGCGGGGAAAGATCGTGGGAAAATCCGCAGCGAAGCTAGACGAGGTGAGAAAAGCAGAGCTGGAAGGTGCGGTTTATATTGGCGCCGGGCCGGTTTTTAACACGGCCACCAAGCCGGACAAACCTCCCGTTGGGCCGGGGCGAATCAGCAAAATCAAAGCGCTCGCGGGGATACCGGTGATCGCGATTGGGGGGATAAATGCCGGCAACCTGGATCAATGCATCACTGCTGGCGCCGACGGCGTAGCGGTGGTTTCGGCGGTCGCCATGGCTGAGGATATGGTAGCCGCGACGAGAGAGCTGCGCCGGGCTCTGGACCTCGCCCGGCGGCGTCCGCCTGCTCGAAGCGGGTCAAGAGCCGCGGCCGGAGGGAGCAGATGACAACTCTGCTCAAGCTGCTGGCAGGCGGCGTCACTACGCCGGCGCTGGCGGAAGTGGCTCAGGCGGAGTCCGCCACCGCCAGTGAGCTGGCGGAGAGAGTCCTGGCGGGTAAGGTAGTCATCCCGGCAGGGAACTGCGGCAGGCATGTGCGCGCCACCGGGATTGGCGCCGGGCTGAGGACGAAGGTAAACGCAAATATCGGCGCTTCCAGCGAGTTTTTTTCGGAAGAGGCTGAGCTGGAAAAGCTTGCGGCGGCGGCAGGTGCGGGCGCCGACACGGTCATGGATCTCTCCAGCGGTGGCGGCGTTGCTTTTTTACGGCGACGGCTGCTTGCCGCCACCAGCATGCCATTCGGCACCGTTCCCATCTACGAAGCGGCATCGCTGGCGCGTGATCGCTCGGGAAGCATTGTTTCAATGACGAGGGACGATCTGCTCTCAGTTGTGGAAAGCCAGGCTGGCGACGGCGTTGATTTCATGACGATTCATGCCGGTTTGACGCGGTCGGCATTGGAGCAGCTGGAGGCGGAGGGTCGGATAATGGATGTCGTCAGCCGCGGCGGCGCTTTCATGATTGCCTGGATGGTTCATCATGACCGGGAAAATCCCTTCTATGAGGATTTTGATCTTCTTCTTGATATCCTGGCGCGCTTTGATGTGACCGTCAGCTTGGGCGACGGGCTCCGCCCGGGCTGCCTGGCGGACGCGAGCGACAGAGCCCAGTTTGCCGAGCTAGTGACGCTGGGGAATCTGGCCCGGCAGGCGCGCGAAGCTGGCGTCCAGGCTATGATCGAAGGCCCGGGTCACGTGCCGCTGGGCGAGATTGAGGCTAATGTCCAGATGGCGAAAAAGCTTGCCGAGGGAGCGCCTTTTTATGTTCTCGGCCCCCTGGTTACAGACGTCGCCCCAGGGTATGACCACATCACCGCGGCAATTGGCGGCGCGCTCGCCGGTGCCGCCGGGGCAGATTATCTTTGTTATGTGACGCCATCGGAGCACCTGGGATTGCCCAAGGCTGAGGACGTCCGGCTTGGCGTTATCGCTTCCCGGATCGCTGCCCATGCCGCTGACATTGCCAAAGGGGTTTCGGGCGCCCTTGATTGGGATGTGCGGATGGCCGCCGCTCGAAAATCACTTGACTGGCAAAAGCAGATTAACCTCTCGATTGATCCAGTCACTGCGGGCGCAATTTACAACGGCCGCCGGAGCGCCGATGTTCCCGGTTGCAGCATGTGCGGCGAGCTTTGCGCCATGAAGATTGTTTCTGAACATCTGGGAATCAAGGCCGGGGAAATTTCAGGTTGCTAGTCGGCGAACTGGGCGAAGCGGCCCTGCTTGAAAGGATGCGCCAGGTTTTTGCGCCGGCGTCTACCGGGGTCCTGGTCGGAATTGGAGACGATGCCGCCGTAACCGTTCCTTCTGTTGGCAATGAGGTTCTAACGACTGATTTCTTGCTGGAAGGGGTCCATTTCCGGAAGGAATGGCTGACGCCGGCAGACCTGGGCCGAAAGAGCCTGGCTGTAAACTTAAGTGATCTGGCGGCCATGGGGGCCGCTCCTCTTTATGCAATTGTTTCCCTGGCCTGCCCGCGGGAAACCCCCGTTGATTACATTGATGAGATTTGTCAGGGCATTGCAGCTTTCGCATCCGCGGCGCGGATATCGGTTATTGGCGGTAACACCGCGCGCTCGCCCGGGCCGCTAATGGTCGGCATCTCGGCTTGTGGCTCTGTACCGGCGGGGATGGCGGTGCTGAGGTCTGGGGCAAAGGCCGGAGACAGGATTTTGGTAACGGGTTATTTGGGGAGCGCCGCCGCGGGCCTTTGGCTGCTTAAAAATGAGAAAGAAACGGATCGGTTCCCGGAATTGATCCGCGCTTTCCGGACTCCCGAGGCGAGGCTTGCAGCAGGGGAGGTGGCGCGGAAGCTGGGTGCCTCAGCCATGACCGATATCAGCGACGGGCTGGCAAGTGATCTGCGCCATATCTGCATGCAAAGCGGCGCCGGCGCAAGAATAGAAATGAAGAAGCTGCCTGTCCACCCGCAACTGAAGCTGGCGGCCGGGCAACACGGCCTCAATGCAAAGGAGCTGGCCTTGCGCGGAGGTGAAGATTACGAGCTTCTGATCATTGCCGACCGGGAAAAAAGCAACGGCGTCGCCGGGGAAATTGCGCGCTCCGCGGGAGTGCCAGTCGTCGAGATCGGCGAAATTACGCCGGCAGCGAGTATTTTTACCGTGGACGCGGACGGAACCGAGCGCGCTGTCGAAGTCCTCGGGTTTGATCACTTCGGCGGCAATGGCTGAGTTGTCCGGCATGCCTGCGGTTCTTTCGGTCGCCGGATTCGATCCCTCGGGTGGAGCCGGAGTAGTGGCCGACTTGCGCGTGTTTAACTGGCTGGGATTTTATGGCCTGGGTGTGATAACAGCCATCACATCACAAAACACACTTGAAGTAAAAGCAATCCATCCGCTGGGCGCAGCGCCGGTGCGCGACCAGCTTGACGTTTTGCTCGATGATGTTACCCCTGCGGCAGTAAAGACAGGCATGCTGGCGGCTGCCGAAACAGTGGAGGCGGTTGCGGAAGCGGTTTCAAACAGGAAGGCAGGGTGGCTGGTCGTTGATCCGGTCTTAAAAAGCACGGGCGGGTTTGATCTGGGCGGCCGCAAAGTTGCCCGCGCGATACAGAAGCATTTGCTTCCGCTTGCCGAAGTGATTACGCCGAACCTGGATGAGGCGGAAACGTTGACCGGGTTGCGGATCAGGACAGAAACCGAAGCCGTCGAAGCGGCGCGGCGGCTGGCAAGTTGGGGAGCCAGAGCCGTGTGCATCACCGGTGGTCATTTCCGGGGACCGCCCGTTGATGTCTTCCTTGGAGATAGCGGGCCGGAAATCTTTCCTGGCGCCCGGCAGGGTGGCGGCAGGGAATTTCATGGCTCCGGCTGCTTTTTTTCGGCGGCGCTGACATGCTTGCTGGCAGAGGGAAGGAAGCCTGTGGATGCTGTTGGCTGCGCCAAGAAGCTCGTCGAAAAGGCGCTAGCCGGGGCGGTGCGGCCCGGCAGCGGAAACATGATACCTTGGCCCGGTGGTTCGCTTGAACCTGAGAGGAGCAAGCATTAACCTTAACTGATCATCCTCTTCACTCAGGACAATCAAAAAAATAATGATGCGAGGGGCTTGACACGATCTAGGCAGGGGACATGACTCAATTTCCGAAGGAAATTGGGATCGTGTCCCCGAGTTTCCCTCAAGTGAATTGGATGATCGTCATTGATAAATTTCTGGCAGTCGCAATCGCTGCCGGTTGAAGGGCGGTTTTTAATGAGAACTTTGAAATTGGGCGATCGGGGGAAAGAGGTGCTTGACGTTCAATCGCGGATGTGCGGGTTGGGATACAATGTCGGCACAGACGGCGTCGACGGTTTTTTTGGCCCTGACACGCAGGCGGCGGTTCTTGCTTTTCAACAGGCCAATGGCCTGCTCGCCGACGGGATTGTCGCAGACAACACCTGGCAGGAACTGGTCGAGGCCGGCTACGGGACCGGCGAAAGACTGCTTTATTTGAAAATTCCTTCTTTTCGCGGTGCTGATGTTCTTATTCTGCAGCGATCCTTGAACCGGCTGGGATTCAACGCTGGTCCCGAAGATGGAATTTTTGGATACGTTACGGAAAGGGCGGTGCTTGACTTTCAGAAAAACGCCGGGCTGGTTGTTGACGGAATGGTTGACGAATCGGTGCTCAAATCGATGGCCAGGGTAACCAAAGATGCCGGTCCGCACGCAGACGATGCCAAGATTCCGGACCGAAACGGTGGCAGTGCCGCCGGTCGATCACTGGCAAACATAGCAATTGTCATCGATCCCGGCCATGGCGGGGATGATCCCGGAGTTTCCGGAGACGGCCCGGTGCCCGAAAAAGAACTCAACCTGCAGGTGTCAATTATGTTAGGGCGGGCCCTTGAACAGGAGGGATCGCGCATTTATTTCACGAGGGAAAGCGATACGGACGTTGACCTTTACGATCGTCCAGCCCTGGCGAACGCATGGGGCGGCGATCTTTTTATCAGCATCCATCATAACAGTTGCTCGAGTCCCGCCGCCCAGGGCTCGGCGGCTTATTTTTTTTGCCGGCAGGGATATTTTTCCGAGTCGGGAAAACTTCTTGCCTGGCATATCCTGAACAGCCTGTCCCGTGAACTGGGCCTGCCGGCGCTCCCGCCGATCGGCCGAAACTTCGCCGTTCTTAGGGAAACGGAGATGACTGCCGTTCTGGTTGAGCCGCTTTTTCTAAGTTCAGGACGAGACATTGATTTATCGGACGGGAGGCTGGCTGATCGTGAGGCGCAAGCAATTCTGGCGGGCCTGAAGCGATATTTTGCCGTCGCTTGACCGAAACAGGAGGAGAAAAATCCCGCTATTTGCGGTAATTGTGTTAAATTTCGCTACTATTTATTGACTTCGACAGAAGGCCTTGTTAAGGTGCACGGAGTTTTGGGGTCATAATGTGGATGCCAACTGACCGACACTCAGTGTCCTTAAGGAGGCGAATAAAATCCGGTATAAGAAACAGTCATTATCAGCAGCAGTTTCAAATTCCTCTCATGGGTCCCCCGATAAGCGTAACCACAGAAGACTTCCACTCTTCTTCATCAGCCTCTCTTTAATTCTTCTGATTCCGCTTTTTTTGACAGCGACGTTTGCCGCGGCAGATCCCGCCAGCGACATCGCCGCCAAACAATCCCAGGCAGATCAGGTCAAAACCGAGATCAACAGCATGAATCAGCAGTTGGAGGCAAAGGTTGAAAGCTACAATGCCGCCAACGTGGAGTTGGGGCACATCGACACAAACATCAAGGAAAACCAACAGGAGCTTGCTGCCGCTAAACAAAAGCTGGGTCAAACCCAGGCCACACTGAATGGCAGGGTTGCCAGGATTTATCGAAACGGATCGACCGGCATGATCGATGTTCTGATGAACACATCCAGCTTGAGCGATTTTCTTTCGACATATGACATGCTATCCAAGCTCAGCGAGCAGGATCGCAACGACGTTGACCAGATTAAAATTCTGAAGTCCCAGGTTGAGCAGGCGCAGGCCCAACTGGAGAATGACAAGTCTTCCCAGGAAGGCCTGATTTCGCAACTGGCGTCTGACAAAGACCAGATACAATCTGGCATTGCTGATCGCCAGCAGAAGCTTGCCAGCATTAGCACTGACATTCAGACCCTGCAAAAGCAGGAGCAGCAGGAAGCGGCGGCGGCCCAGGCAGCGGCCGCCCAGCAGCAACAGCAAACTGCTTCCGCCAGTTATGATAACAGCAGCAGTTCGTCAGGTTCGGGCGCGGGCAGTGGGCCAGCGCCGGCCCCACGCGCCGGTGGAGTTGTGTCAATCGCAATGCAGTACCTGGGCGTGCCTTACGTCTGGGGCGGAGCCTCACCAGCCGGTTTTGATTGCTCGGGGCTGGTGATGTACGTTTACTCACAGGTTGGCATCTCCTTGCCGCATTCGGCAGCCGCTCAATATGAGGCCGGGACGCCAATCAGCCAGAGCGAGCTGGCTCCGGGAGACCTCGTCTTTTTCGGAGACGGAGGCATTGAGCATGTTGGCATCTACATCGGCGGCGGCAGCATGATTCAAGCTCCTTACCCGGGTACGGTCGTACAGATATCGCCTCTCTCCGGCGGGGGCACGTATCGCGGCGCCTGCCGGCTTTAGTCCCGGATCTAAACCAGAGCAAACATGAGCCCGGTCAATTTATACCGGGCTCTTTCGTTGAGGGGACCAGGGCCTGGCTCCCTGCAGCTAAAGCGGCCCTTTTGCCGCTGGCGGCATGCATGTTAATGTTAGAATTTGGGACAAAGTATGAGCGTCGTTGACAAGAGAGAAGAGAATAGCGCCTCTGTCCGGGTTCGCTTTGCGCCAAGCCCCACCGGGCATCTTCATATAGGCGGCGCCAGGACGGCTCTCTACAACTGGCTTTTTGCGCGCCGACACAGGGGCGTTTTTGTCCTGAGGCTGGAAGACACCGACTTGGAGCGCTCCACGGAAGAGGCCGTTCGCCAGATTATCGACAGCCTCCGCTGGCTCGGGCTTGATTGGGACGAAGGGCCTGAAGTGGAAGGCGGCTTTGGTCCCTACCGGCAGACCGAAAGAGCCGGCCTATATCGGCGGGCTGCCGAGAGGTTGATCGCTGAGGAGAAAGCTTTTTATTGCTATTGCTTGCCGGAAGAGCTGGAAGCCGAGCGAACACGGGCGCGCGCGGCAGGCCGTCCCGTTGTTTATCAGGGTCGTTGCCGCGGGTTGTCCGAGGCCGATGCCCAAAAGCTGAAAGACGAGGGCCACCGGCCGGCCATCAGGCTGAAAACACCCACGGCCGGAAAGACTGTTGTTCATGATATCATCCGCGGCGCTGTCGAGTTTGACAACGCCCAGCTTGGCGATTTCATTTTGGTCAGGTCAAGCGGGACTCCGACTTACAATTTTGCCGCCGCTGTCGATGACGCGTCGATGAAAATAACGCACGTCATTCGCGGCGATGATCATCTCCCCAATACCCCCCGGCAACTGCTGCTTATGGAAGCGCTGGATTTAGAGCCGCCGAAGTATGCTCACCTGCCGCTTATCCTGGGGCCGGACCGGTCGCCGCTATCAAAGCGCCACGGCGACGTCTCCGTTGATGAATTTCGTTCCCGTGGTTTTTTACCCGAGGCGCTGCGCAACTACCTGGCGCTGCTTGGCTGGAGCTTAGACGATAAAACAACTTTTTTTTCCACTGAAGACCTTGTCGGCAAGTTTTCTCTGGAGCGGGTGGGCTGCACGGCGGCGGTTTTTGACACCGGCAAGCTTGTTTGGATGAACGGCCACTATATCCGCAACATGGATGAGCGAAGGCTGGCCGGTCAAATTGAAGATTACGTTAAGCGTACCAGGCTGGCGGGCCTGCCCGGCAAAGCAGGCAGACCGCGGGTGCCGGAACTGACGCCTCTGGTTCAGGAAAAGATGAAGACTCTGGCAGATTTTGTTATTTTGACTGATTTCTTTTTCTTGCCAGTTAATTTTGAGGAAAAGGCTCTGGCCAGGCTTAAATCAGCGGAAAGAGCGGTAGAAATTCTGAAGGCGACGGCTGAGATATTAAGCAGCCTGCCGGTGTTTGACGCCGAAAGCCTGGAGGTGTCATTAAGGGCGGCAGCGTCAAGAATGAGCGTCAAGGTGGGAAAGTTCCTGGAGCCTGTCCGGATTGCCGTCAGCGGCAAGGCGGTCACACCCGGAATGTTTGAAACGCTATCGGTCTTGGGCCGAGAGAAAAGCGTTAACCGGATCAAGGCCGCACAACAGCTCTTGCAATCGCCGGGCTCGAACCAGGATTAAACCGCTTTTTTCTTCTTCGTCTGGGTTGAAGGAAAAGGTTTCATCCCCAATCAATGGCGCTAAATTTGCCTGTTGGCAATCCGTGACAGCCCAGCCCAGGGTTGTAGCGATACCAACGTCGACGGCTTCTGTGATGCTGCTTTCGGTAGGGATAATCTGCCTCTGGCAAATGAAGTCACAAGCGGCAAACCTTCGCTAGCGCTGGCAAGCCCCCAGCCCTTCTGGGCCTCCCTGGCCGACTATGACAGGGCTGTCGGCGCCGTAAGGCGGGCCGGGAGTAAAAGCCCATACCTGAGGATTGGCGGAAGCCCCGCTTCGGGGTTTCCGCTTTGTTTATGGACATGGCCTGATCTGCCCCAGGGAGTCTCATTGAAACAAGCCTTTTTTGGCGTCACGCGTGATGGTGAAGAGTTTGGATTCGGCCACAATATTTCCTCCCTATTACTCTGAAATTAGACGTGTTTGTGGGAAATAGTATGGGGAAGAGAGAAAGGGGGCTTGGTAATAACTTTAATACATGCCTTCTTTGATGGCTAATAAAAAGGCGAAATAGCAGGAAGAAAAGAAATTGGTAGCGCATAGGGGATTTGAACCCCTGCTACCGGCGTGAGAGGCCGGCGTCCTAGGCCACTAGACGAATGCGCCGTAAAACTAGATATTGGATGCTAGACCTTGGATTTTGGATAAAACCAAAAACAAAAGCAATCTGGAAACAAAAATCTAAAGCCTGAAAATCAAGAACAGGTAATTCCAAACGAAAAACGCAATAACCTGAGTTGGCAGGCTCAATTTTAACAATCCGCCAGCAAAGTTCCAAATTCGGCTTCGCTTAAATTTCCGGCCCCATGTTTTTGCTTCAGCAGGCAATATCACGATGGTTAAACCAGAGGACGGCCGCCGTCAACGAGAAGAGGGAAATTGCCGTCAGCACTGTCAAATCACCCCAGGCATAGGATGCTGAGTGCAGATAGCGGAAGGGGTCGTAATAATAAAAAAGTGACAGAAAGTGAAAGTTGCTGACAAAATTATTTAATTTTGCCAGTATATCCAGAGCATATGAAATTATCGCGACCGCCACAGAGGCAAAAATTGCCCGCGACCGTGTGCTGAAGAGAGCGGCGGAAAAGATGCTGTAAGAGCCCACCGCGGCAAAAAACAGGAATGCCTGCAAGCCGAGGGCAGCGACGCCGGTAATGCCGACGCGGCCTCCGGCAATCGGAGCGCCCAGCACAACAGGGATGAGCGTGGCAATAATCAAGGCGGCCAGCGCCAGCAGGAAAAATAAATATTTCCCCAGGACAACCGAGCGCCGTCTGACCGGCTGGGAGAGCAGCAACTCCATCGTTCCTTTTTCGATTTCCCCGCCAAGGCTGGCAGAGGCAAACCCAACGCTAAAGGCTATCAAAATCAGCGGCCACAACTGGCCAAAGTATTCAAGCGTGAAAAAACCATCAAAGGCGGCCAGATCGATATTCGCGCCAAACGCCTTCTTTAATGCTGGCGGGTAACTTTGCCAGAGTTGCTGAAGCTGGGCGTTTTTTATCGAAGGCCAGATGGCGAGGATAAAAACAGAGTAAGCAGCCAGCCCGGCTGCGTAGATGACCAGTGACGTGCGGCGGTCTTTAAATGTTCTTTTTAGCAGATTGGTTATTTGTGTCATTTTTTCGACTGGCGCCGTAAAAGCTGAGGAAAAAGTCCTCCAGACTGGGCTGGGCAAAAGTCAGGTCAACGATCCGGTGGCGGGCAAGCTCCTTGATAATGGCGTCGATATCGCCGCGCAGCGTAATTCGGAGCACGTTGTCATGTTTTTGCACTTCCAGCACCTGAGGCAAGCGCCTCAGCTCCTCAAAATTGACCTCTTTCGCGAAGGTGACATCCATATGACGGATCTTATTCTGCCTCAATGCCTCGATCGCCTGTACTTCAATCAAGCGTCCATCCTTGACGATGCCGACCCGGTCGCAGACGCGCTCGACTTCGGAGAGGATATGGGAAGAAAGAAACACAGTCTTGCCCCGCTGCTTCAGCTCCAACAGAATAGTGTAAAATGCCTGCTGCATGAGGGGGTCGAGCCCAAGGGTGGGCTCATCAAGAATGAGGATGTCGGGGTCGTGCATCACCGCCAGCACAATGGCAACTTTCTGCCTGTTGCCGCGGGAGAGCGATTTGACATTTTTGTGAGCGGCCAGCTCGAGCCGCTCCAGCAGCTCTGCCCGCAGCCTTCCCGTGCTTGCGCGGAATCCGTCGATGTAGTCAAGCAGCTCTCCTACCCGCATGTGTTCATAAAGTCTGACATCGCCGGGAATGTGACCGATGTGCCGCTTTATCTCTGTTGACTTCTTCCAGGCATCATAGCCAAGGATAGCCGCCAGGCCGGAAGTTGGCCTCAGCATGCCCATGAGCAGGCGAATCGTGGTTGTTTTGCCGGCGCCATTTGGACCGAGGAACCCAAAAATCTCGCCGGCGGCCACGGAAAGATCAAGATCGCTAATTCCCGGCTGAGGGCCGTAGTACTTCGTCAGGCTGCGGCAGGCAATTACCGCCGCACTGTTTTCCGCCGTTGATGATTGCAGGTTTGTTCCTCGATAAAGAATTGATGGCATTGCAGACTAATCTGATATTCTGTGAACCGACATGAAATCCTGTCAGTTGAATGTTGCAGGCATGCAATTAAATTCTGATAACCATCTGTCAATGTCAACTTTTGTTTATAAGCTAAAAAGTGGTTTCCGCAGCAAGATGACATCGGCGCCTTTTGTCCTGGCTTTTATTCTTGCGGCAGGGGCGCTGATTCGCATCGCCTGGCTGGACGGCCGCGGCCTGTGGTACGACGAGCTGTATACTGTCTGGGCCTCAAAGCTGGGGATCAGGTCTGTTATCAGCGAAGCGGCCGCGTCCGGACATCCGCCCCTGTATTACCTTTTGGGGCATTTCTGGTTTGCTGTGGCCTCCGGAGATGTCGGGGTGAGGATGCTGTCATGGGCGGCGGGAGTTGCGACAATTGGCATTGTTTATCTGGCTGGCAAGGAACTTTTTGATAGCGGCACAGGTATGTGGGCTGCGGCATTGGCGGCCTTTTCCCCAGTGCTTGTCTGGTATTCGCGCCAGGGTACATCGTATTCGTGGCTTGTTTTTCTGTCTGTGGCTTTTCTCTGGCTGCTGGTCCGCAGCGCCAAACGGGGCGGGCTTTTCAGTTGGTGCGGATACATGCTGACCGGCGCCGCCGTCTGCCTGACATACTACCTGGGTCCAATCCTGATTGTAGCGGGCTGGCCACTTTATTGGCTGGTTCGAGAACGGAGCAGCAAGCGGGGGGGCAGGTGGTGGCTCACTGGCCAGGCAGGGCTCATTGCCGTGGCTTTGGCTATCTCGCTGACAGGTCGGGCGAAGCTTGCCAGGCACTGGCTTGTTTTTTCGTGGCCGCACCCTGATCTGATCGTGAAAGGGCTGCTTCAGGTTACCGTGGTCTTTACCGGCGGCGACTGGATGGTTAATGACCTTAATTACGGCGGTTCGGTTTTGAGCCTTCCCGGGCCGGTTGTTTTTTTGATGGCGTCTGCCGCGGCGGCTGCAGCTTTGGCAATAGTTTTTTACTCCAGGCACGTTCGCCACCGGCTCATCGGCAAGGAAGCTGCCGCCCTGGCCATACTTGCCTTTTTATTGCTGATTGGTCCAATAATTGCGGATGTGGCGATGGGTCGTCCCCTGGCAGCGCGCTTTTACCTGTGGGCGGCGCCGCCGCTACTGGTTCTGGCGGGGGCGGCCTTGGACGCCGCGCGGCGCCGCTCAGCCGCGCTGGCTGGCATGACGCTGCTGGCGGTGCTTCTGGGGTTAACCGCCATAGAACTCAAGTTTGATGACAATAGAGTCGGCAACTGGCGCGCCCTGATGGCAACCGTTTCCCACAACCGGGGGCAAAACGATCTGCTTTATTGTTTTCCTTTGCACGAGTGCGCGGTGGCGGCCAGTTTTTACCTGTCAAAGCCAATGCCCCTGACTGGGGGATTCCCGGCCACCGATACCGATTCGATTTTTTTTGCTGCGAAGGGTGTGCCCTGGGATGGTTACCGGTCCGGCTATTTTACCGGCAGCGGCCTGCAGTTGTTTTCTACATCACAGGCAAACAAGCGCATCAATGAGGATGTTTCTGGTTTTAACCGCGTCTGGCTGGTTGACTCTGACAACAGTGATGGCAGCAGTCCCGCCACCGCTGAACGGCTGCAGGCGCTGGAAATAAACTGGCGTCTGGTTGATAAGTGGGACTTCCCAGGTGATATGCTCTTCCTGTTTGTGCGCAAGTGAGATGATGCAATGAAGTTCAATTCCGCCAGGCCAGGCCTCTGTTATCGTAAAGGAAAGTTAACAGTTATTTCTGCAGTGGTTCTATTGGCTGCCTTTGCGTTTATTCACGAGGCCGTCTATTTCCCTTTCCGCGAATATTTCACTGACTTCAGCATTTATTACGCTTCGGCGCGGGCGGCGGCCCACGGGCTGAATCCGTTCGAGCGCCAGGCGGTGGCCGCCGAGCTGGTCCGCTTGGGCATTAGCACGGGGCTGAACGAATATCTTTATCCTTCCCCCTTTCTTGTTTTCCTGCAGCCGTTGCTTGTTTTTTCCCTGCCGGTGGCGCACAAGATATTCTTGTCCGTAAGCTACCTGGCGTTGGGAGGGTCGGTGTTTCTCCTCTGGCGCACGTTTAAAAAAGAGGCCGGCAGTTTATTGCCAATATCGTATTTGATAATAGTTACACTTTTGTTCACACCTATCTGGTCAAACATGGTCATTAATCAAGCCAATATTTTGGTTCTTTTCTTCTTGTGCGCCTGCCTTTATTCAACCGTTCATCGCCACGACGCAGTTGCCGGCGCATCACTGGGGCTGGCGACGATGGTGAAGCTGACACCGGTGCTGCTCTTTGCCTATTTTCTAGTCCGAAAGCAATGGCTTGCGCTTCTGGGCGGGCTGGCGACGATTCTTTCCCTGGAGATAATCTCCTGGGCGTATTTTGGCAAGCTCCTGGATCTGCATCTGCCGGGCGCGCTGTTGAGCCACTCTGCGAGAGAGCTACATTACTGGGTCAATATGGCCATTCCCGCTTTGTTGGCGCGGGCTACCGGCCTTCCGGGGACGGGGGTCTTAAAAGCATGCGAATTTTTCCTTGCGGCCGGAATTGGGACCCCGACGGTTTATTTTCTCCGGAAATATCGCCGGGCGAAGAAGTCGGAGAGCCTGCTGCTGTTTGGATTGCTGATCACAGACTTTTTGATTATGCAGACTATTTTATTTACGCACCATCTTGTCGTCCTGCTGATTCCATTTTTATTGGTCTTGTTGTTTTTGACGCAGCCGCAGGTGGATCATGTCACCGGCGGCCGGAAACTGATGCTGACGCTGACCGCGATCTCTTTCATGCTGGTTGAGGTTGACTACTGGCGGGTTTGGAACTTTTTCGATATGGAGAGCTGGGGTTGGTGGGCGCACCCGGGCAGTTGGGGTTTGGTAATGCTTTGGTTTTTGCAGTTGCTCGCGCTGGCAGATCAGAAGTCAAGTGGGCAGTTTGACGGTACGGAACCAAAATTGCTCGATTGACTTTATGTTCTCCAGCGACTCCACGTAATTTACCGGCTTGTTGATAACGCAGCTTGCATGCATGTCATAACACATGTTTATATCTTGCTCAGCTTCGGAGGCAGTTAGCACAATTACCGGTATTCGCTTCAGGTCCGGATCGTCTTTTATCTCCCTCAGCACTTCGCGGCCATCTTTCCTGGGCATGTTCAAATCCAATATGATCAAATCAGGGCGCACATTGTTCTGGTAGTTTTCTGCTGGCGCAGGTAGGCCATCGTTTCTTCCCCGTTTCTGACTGTATTTAAAATGACCTGAATTCCAGTTTCTTCCATGACCTCGCGGGCAAGCCGAATATCCCCGTGATTGTCTTCGCAAAATAAAACATTTATTTTATGCCGATCAGTCATTATTGTTAAATCATTTATCATTTGCCAGAATTAATTTTTCGGCCGGCTGGAGAGGAATTGTGAAATAAAAAATGCTGCCTTCCCCCGGCTCCGATTCCAGCCAGATCTTGCCACCGTGTCGATCGACAATTCTCTTGCAGATTGCCAGGCCGATGCCTGTTCCGCCAAATTCCTCATATGCATGCATCCGTTGAAAGATGATAAAGATCCGCTCGAAATACGATTCTTCAATGCCTATGCCATTGTCTTTTACAGAAAACAGCCATTCCTTTTTTGTCTGGTTGCTGAGATATGTATATGTGGTTCTATTTGCTGGCGGCGGAACTTGATGGCGTTGCCCACCAGGTTTTGGAAAAGTTGGGATATCTGAGGAAAATCGGCGATGATGTCAGGCAGCCTGTCATTGGTGACGGTTGCGTTCTGTTCCATAATGGATAACTTGAGATTGACAAGCGCCTGTTTTAAAGCCGTCTCTGTGCTGATTTTTCAAGGTGCTCTTCTGTGGTGCCGACCCGCGAATACTTGAGAAGATCCTTGACCGTGACGCGCATGCGGTTGGCGCCGTCTGATGCGAAATGAATGAAATCGCGGGCATCATCGTCAAGTTGGTCCTTGTACTTTCTTTCGAGCAGTTGAACATAGCTGGCCACCATTCTCAGCGGCTCTTGCAAGTCATGCGAAGCGACGTATGCAAATTGCTCTAATTCTGCGTTTGTCAGCTTTAACTGCTCGGTCCGGGCGCGAATCTCAACGTTCGCGATTTCTGCCCGCTCCTTCTCCAGGTTGAAATCTTCGAGGATATTGATCGTGGCCCGCTGGTAATTCTCAAGCTTCTGTCTTTCTGCGTTTAAGTCCTCGAGAATGTTCAAGGTTGCAAGCTGGGTTTTTTCCAGGTAGGCGATCTTTTCCTGCAGTTCACTTTCCAGACCCGGGTGGGATTTCTCACCGGGGCGATTAATTTCAGCGCTGTTCATCTGCCGGAAAAAAAAAGGGGGGGGGTTGGGTTGATTTAATAATTGTCCCATTGAAGCTCGATCAGTTCGCGTTAGGCGTTAATCACCAGAATCACCAAGTAGCGCTATCGTTAAACTCATCTGCTATCTCTTCATTCAGGCCTTCGCCAAGACGATGTTTCAGTTCATGTATCTGCTGTTTTAGCTCGATCATCTTCAGCTCGCGCCCGACGGTAAGTTTCTGGAACTGCTCCAGTTCGGCCAGCCTGACCAACTCCTTTGATCTTTGTTGGGCTACTTTTTCCGCTTGTTTTTAGGCGGTGATATCGCGGGCGGCGGCGAATAAGCCCAGGACATTGCCTTCGGTATCGCGGTAAACCGATGCGTTGTAAAGCACTTCCATCAGATTTCCGTCGCAGTGGCGGATAGTCAGTGGATAGTCAGCCACTGATCCTTCGGCAAATACCTGCTGGTAGCCTTCGCGCGCTTTTTCCGGCTCGGTGAAGTAGTTGGAGAAGTCTGTGCCGATAAGATTCTCCCGGGGAACGCCTGTCGCATTCACTGAGGCTTCATTGACGTCGGTGATCTTGCCTCCAGGACTAATGGTAACCAGCGGGTCCGGACTGGCTTCGATCAGCGAGCGGGCGTAATGAGCAGCTTGTTTCTGGGATGTGATATCGCGGGCAATCGTCGCGGCGCCGATAATTTGTCCGTCGGCGTCTTTGATTGGGGAAACGGTCAGGGAGATGTCGATGAGCGATCCATCCTTGCGGACGCGCTGGGTCTCGTAATGATCTACCCTGTCTCCCGCCGCCAGCCTGGCCAGAACTGTAGGCATCTCGTCCTCCTTGTCAGGAGCAACGATGACGGAAATAGGCTTGCCAACAATTTCCCTTTCCGTATATCCGTAGAGCAGCTCGGCGCCCTTGTTCCAGGTGGTGATCGTGCCGCTGATGGTCTTGCCGATGATGGCGTCTTCAGACGAGGAGACAATCGAAGCCAGCAACTCCTGATGCTCCAGCTGAGACAGCCTGTTTTCGCCAGGGTTTTTTGTTGCTTTTTTGGTTTTGCTTTTGGGTTTCTTTAGCTGGGCCTGGCTTCTTTTGGGCATTTTCGCTCCTTCTGGAAGTTTGAAAACGTCTGCAGTTTAGAGGGAATGTCTCCGCCTTTTAGTTGTGTAGATTGCTCGAGACGGAGAATGTCATCGCGGCAAAAACTTTCCAAAGATTTAGATCTTCAAACAGTAGCACGAAATGATCTAATAAAAGCCTAAAAACAAAATATTCCTGTAACCGATTATTTTAATCTCAAACATCTTGGCCTGGCGGCAATGCAATCATTCAATTGGCTTGATCGTGATCATGGCCATGTCGTCAGTTGTTCTGCCGCCGGAAAAGGAGGTTGCCTCATTCAGAATATGCTCCGCCAATTCCTGCGCCGGCAAATTTGGGGCGGCGGAAATTGCCGTACAGATGCCTTGCTCGCCAAAAAACCGCCCTGACTTATCGCGATGCTCGGATACTCCATCCGTGTATAGAACGATTGCGTCAATACCGCGCAGTTCAAATTGCTGAGACCAAAAAACAGACTCAGGTTCGGTGCAAAGCGGGCGGGAGGGCAACATGTTAAGCGGGGCGCACCCCCGGTTCCCGCGGCAGACAATCGGTCGCGGATGGCCCGCGGAAGCGTACCAAAACGTCTTCTGTTTGAGATCAAGATACCCCAGTCCGACCGTGATGAACGATTCATCGGAAACATCCCTGTAGAGGGGCCGGTTTAATTCTTCCAGGCTGTCTTCCGGGCCTCGCGCCGAATCAACGAGCGCTCTTAGCATGTATTTGACCGCCGCCATCGTCGTTGCGGTTTTAATGCCCTTGCCGCTGACATCTCCGATGGCTATTGCTGTCGTGCCCGGGCCAATCCGGATAAAATCGTAGAAATCTCCGCCAACGTGGGCTCCGCTGGCATCCAGAGGTTGATAGGCGACGCCCAAATCGACTCCGTCCAATGCAGGCTTTTTTGACAAAAGAGCAGATTGAAGCGTGTCAGCGACAAACCTGACTTTATTTTCCTCCAAAACCCTGTCGGTAATATCGTGGGCTATGATCGCGGCTCCCAGAAGAAGGCCAGTGGCGGTTTTAACGGGCGAGACTATCATTGAGACATCAATCTGATTGCCTTGTTTTCGATGACAGGATGTTTCGAAACGGAGTGATGCCTGGGAACTGCAAGCTTTCACGTCATTGATTTTTGCTTCCAAGCCATAGGGTGAGATCATGTCTAATGTGTTGCCGATTGCCTCTTTCTTGTTAAAGCCGAACATTTCCTCGGCGCCGGGGTTCCAGTTGGTAATCTTGCCTGCGGGAGAAATACCGATGATTGCGTCGCCGGTAGCCCTGACCAGTGCTGCCAGGCGTGCTTCTGATTCCTCAGAGCGCTTGCGCTGAATGGCATGAAGCAGGGTGCGGATCAGTTGGCGTGAGTCCAAGTCGCCCTTGATGATATATTCCTGGGCGTGTTTTTCGATCAGGTCCGCGGCCAGGAACTCGTCATCGAACCCGGTCATGATGACAATGGGAGTTTGCGGCAGGTGGGACTCGAGCGTTTCGAAGGTAATGGCCCCCTGGCTATCGGGCAGTCCAAGGTCGGTTATAACGAGATCGAAGTTGTTATTTTCCGTGAGATCGAGGGCATCGCTCAAACTGGTCGCGCATTTGAACTGGAAAGAAGCTTCCTTGGCATCAGCCAGCATATCGGTAAGCAGCCTGCTGTCGCCGGGATTATCCTCGATCAGCAATATTTTGATGACAGCATTTTTGTTAACAATATGGCTCAATCGAATGGATTATGCGGTCAGAAATCATTTTTTATTTGAAGATAAAGATAGTAAATAATTTTATCATTATGACCGCAGTGAGCAAATTAAACAATAGCTGCCAGGAACCAGCGACGAATCAGCAAGATGTTATTGAATCATTAAGCGGGACGCCTTAGCGACTGTCAGGAGTTTTGTTCGCAGAGAAGAAAAAATAAACTGGTCGGAAGAACATTTATACCATTTGGATAAATGTTCTTGGTCATATTCGTTCCGGGGAATGTCAGAGCGTCGGCGGCAGCTTTACGATCGAAAACCAAAATTCGTCAATAGCCTCAACGACCTGCTTGAATTGATCGAAATCAATAGGCTTGGTAACGTAACAGTTGCATTTCAGGTCGTAACTCTGGACAATATCCTTTTCTGCTTTAGAAGCAGTGAGGATGACGATAGGGATCAGTTTTAATGACTCATCCGCCCTGACTTCAGCCAGAACTTCCTGGCCACCCTTGCGGGGAAGGTTGAGATCCAGCAGAATCAGGTCCGGCCGGTCAACGTCTGCGTAATCACCTTCTTTTCTCAAGAAGGCCATTGCCTGTTCACCGTCCAGTACCGTGCTTAATTTGTTGGCCAGCTTGCAGTCCTTCAGCGCCTCTTTTGTCAGGTCAATATCGCCGGGATTATCCTCAACCAGCAGGATATGCGCCGGCCTTGCTTGGGTAAACGGGTCCATTGTGTCACTCCTTTACTTTGGGCAATGTAAAAAAGAATGTTGTGCCTTTGCCTGGCTCTGACTCGAACCAGATTTGGCCATGATGCCTCTCGACAATTCTTTTCGCTATCGCCAGTCCAATGCCTGTTCCCTTGTACTTGCTTCTCTCGTGCAGCCTCTGAAAGATCGTGAAGATTCTGTCGGCGTATTTCATATCGATGCCGATGCCGTTGTCTTTGATGGAGAACTGCCAGCTCATGCCTGCATCATCGGCGGCGATTTCGACCTGAGCCGGTTTCTCGCTATGAAATTTGATTGCGTTGCCGATCAGGTTTTGAAACAACTGCGTCAGCTGAACGCCGTCACCCATTACCGTCGGCAATTGTTTGCTTGTCACCTTGCCGCCGCTCTGGCTGATGCTCATTTCGAGATTGCCGAGCGCGTACTCCAGTGCCTTGCTGGCGCTCACGGGCTTGAGCTCCTTGCCCATTGTGCCGACGCGCGAACATGCGAGCAGATCATTAATCAGCGTCTGCATTCTTTTTGCGCCGCTAACGATATAATCCATGTATTTGCGCGCCTGCTCATCAAACAGGCTTTGATACCGCTGCTCAAGCAATTGCACATAACTTGCCACCAGCCGGAGCGGCTCCTGAAGATCGTGCGAAGCGACATAGGCAAACTGCTCCAGCTCGCGGTTTGAGGCTTTCAGCTCGTCCATGGTTTGCTTGAGTATTTCATCTAAGCGCTTCTGGGCGCTGATATCCCGCGCGATTGAGGAGGCGCCAATGATCTTGCCGCCTTCATCCTTGACTGGAGACACCGTCAGGGAAATATCAACAATGTGGCCGCCTTTGATGACGCGTTTGGTCTCGAAATGATCTATGCGCTTGCCGGCGGCAATCTGTTTTAAAATGTCTTTAATTTCATTCGTTCTGTCAGAAGGGAGAAGGATTGAAACCGGCATGCCGATGATTTCATCCGGTTTATAGCCGTAAAGCAGCTCGGCGCCGTGGTTCCAGCTTGTTATTATTCCGTCAAGCGATTTTGCGAAAATTGCGTCGTCAGAAGAATCAATGATTGCAGACAACTGCTCCAACCGAAGCTGGCGGTCCCGAGAAAAGAAGTTGTTGGAATCCGTGGCGATCTGGAATTGTCTGTTTGATTACAAATGAATGGTTTTGACGTATTTCCTTTCACGGCGTTTTCAAAAAATCCTGCATCGCCGGAATTTTATTGATGAATCTGAATATATGTCGTATCGTAGCCTGACTTGATAAAGAGCAACTGAGAAGGATGTGAAAAAAAAGGCAAAACATTATTCGGTGGTGATGGTGCCCGGTCTGATTGCGGCAGTTCCTTTTTTTGCCGGATGCGGGAATAATGGAAGAGGAGGCAGTGCAAGCTCCCGAGTCAGCAGGCTGGAAACGGTGGTCAAATCGTCTGATTCCACATTGACAAGCAAACCTTTTCCAATGGCGCCGAGATACCTAGGGCGCAGGCCTGCCGGGCGAAGGGAGGCGCCAACCTGTCGCCGCCGCTTGCCTGGGCGAACGTCCCCGCCGAGACAACGAGCTTTTCACTGATAATGGATGACGAGAATCCGCCCTGCGGAACGGGTGATGCGGCTTGCCGGCATTGGTCCGTTCATAACATCCCTGCCGGGGTGGCAAGTCTTGGCGCCGGGCAGGATCTATCTGAAATAAGCGGCGTCACCGAGGGAGAAAACTATTCGGGTGGAGTCGGCTGCGCCGGGCTACGTCCGCCAGCGAGGCATACCTACAAACTGACACTTTATGCGCTTAGGGAAGGAATGCCGGGGATGCCGGCGAAAGCAGCCCTGACGCGCAGCCAGTTCGAATCAGAGTATGGGCGCTTTATTCTAGGGCAGGCAACCTTGACCGGCGCCTTTACGCCCGCCGGGTAGAATAATTGCTAAATGATCCATGATTTTTCCTTGCGTTTATGAGAAAGTGCCGGCTGGCTGAGGCGGGAGGATTCGAACCTCCACCGGCGGATCCAGAGTCCGCTGTCCTACCATTAGACGACGCCTCAGCGTGGAAAAAGCTGGGCTGCACCAGACTGGAGTTAGCTTAGCACAGCACATCCGCCGCTATCAAAGCCAGCTAAACGCCTGTAATGGGTAAATCCGCATTAAGGTTAGACTGCTCAAATCCGAATATCCTAATAGGGTGTTTCAAAAGGAATGGTCCTCCAGGAGGCTGTTAAATCGTGAAAGATGTTAATGAACTTATTCAGATAATGGTGCAGCGGGGCGCCTCGGACCTTCATCTCAAGGCCGGCAGCCCGCCCGTCATCCGCGTCGACGGGGAGCTTTACTGGCTCGACGAGGGGAAAATCAGCGCCGACGACATGAAGGAATATGCCGCATCGGTGATGAGCGACAAGCAGATCGCTGTTTTCTCAGAGCAAAACGAGATAGATTTTGCATACGGCCTGCCCGGCGTGGGGCGATTTCGGGTAAACATATTCCGGCAGCGGGGCAGCATCAGCATTGCTATGCGCCAGGTTGCCAGCAAGATACCCAGCTTTGAGGAACTGCATCTGCCGCCCCTTCTGCAAAGGCTGTCGCTGGAGCCGCGCGGCCTTATTCTGGTTACAGGGACCACCGGCAGCGGCAAGACAACCACGCTGGCGGCGATGATCGATTTTATCAACGCCAATGTCAGGCGTCACATCGTTACCGTTGAGGATCCAATTGAAATTATGCATCGTGATAACAAGTCGTTGATTAACCAGCGCGAGATTGGCATCGACACGAGAAGCTATTCGACGGCGTTGCGTTACGTGCTGCGCCAGGATCCCGATGTCATCCTGATCGGTGAGATGCGGGACCTGGAGACAGTGCGCACGGCGCTGACCGCAGCTCAAACCGGCCATCTTGTCATGAGCACATTGCATACAATCGATGTCGCCGAGACGGTCAACCGCATAATCGACTTTTTCCCGCTCCACCAGCAAAAACAGGTGCGTATATTACTGGCAAGCTCGCTCAGGGGTGTCATTTCGCAACGATTGTTGCAGCGCACAGATGGCAAGGGGCGCGTCCCGGCGTTGGAGCTGATGGTCATGACGAAACGGATCAGAGACCTGATCCTCGATTCGGATCAAACACATAAGGTTCAGGACGCCATCGGCGAAGGCGATTATTACGGCATGCAGACTTTCGACCAGTCATTGCTGCAGCTTTTCCGCGACGGCTTGGTAAATCTGCAGGATGCAGCCCAGGTCGCCACCAGTCCGCATGACTTCAAGCTAATGGCGCAGCAGGAAGGCTTTGACGTTTCGTTGATCAGTGGTGTCGCCTAGAATCGGGCAAAAGGGATTTTGGATACGGATAAATAAATACCACTGAATTAAAAAGGGGCCCCGAGCTTGGAGCCCCTTTTTCATGCTAGAATAATCGACGGTTAGACGTGGTCGGCCAGAATCCAGTATTGGCTTTTTCGAGTTTTGGTTTGGGGCTTTGCTTTTGGGTTTATCCAGTATCCACCATCCACCATACGCAGTCTGTTTTTCGGGGTGTGGCTCAGCTTGGTAGAGCGCACGGTTCGGGACCGTGAGGTCGGCGGTTCAAATCCGCCCACCCCGACCAGATTTGACTTATTCAAACCATCGTCTGAGAAAATATCACGGAAGAGGTCGGTGTATTCCGGCTCTTTCATTTTCCGGCCCTTTTCACCGATGAAGATTTTCTTGAAGAATGATTGATTCATCAGCCGCCGGTTATCGCCCTCGGCCTTTAAATATGCCTTGTGGCAGTTGCCGGCAAGCTTGATTGCCATTTCCAGTAACTCCTGAACGTTCTCGTGTTTTCCGTCGATCACTTTGAGCTGATCCTCGGCTAGTCCGATTTCATTGACCAGTCTTTCTTGCTCGCCTTTTAAGATATCGATAAGAATAGCTCCTGCCATATATGCTTCAACCAGTTTGTATCTCTTGTCATTCAGCTCCTCGATCTTTTTGATAAGCCGTTTCCTTTGAAGAATTGACGACGCTTGCTGATTGACGATTTCCTTTTCCATGATCTTCTTTAGTTTCTGGACTGTCTCTAGCGGAAGCTGGATGTCTCTGTACAGATTCTCGATTTTCTTTTCCACCCAGTCTGCATCCACGTATTTCTGAGAGCAGCCGTTGTGCTTTTTCTGTCCCAGGCAGTAGAAGTAGGGATACTTACCCTTAGCAATGAGAAATGAGAGCCTGGAACCACACTCGGCGCAGAAGACGGTGCCTTTCAGGTAATGAGGATGTTTCCGCTTTCGCTCACCGGCCTGATCGCGGCTTCTTAGCATCTGCCGGACCCTTTCGAACTGGGCCGGTTCCACGATCGGCTCATGCAGACCCGGATACTCGACACCTCGGTATTTGACTATCCCCATGTAAAATCTGTTTTGTAGCAGCATGGCGATTGAAGATTTACAAAATTCAGGATATGGCCTTTTCTTGGAGAAATTATTCCGTAGCCCTTTTTTGGCCATGATCTTTTGAATCTCAGCCAGGGAGTAATTGCCGGTGGCGTAAAGATCGAAGCATTCCCTGACCAGCGGAGCCATCTCCTCATCTTGTATTACTCTGGCGATGCTTTTGCCTTCAATCATGTCTCTGACGTTCTTGTAACCGACCGGGGCTCTTGTGATCATGCCGCCGGACTTGGCTTTTTGAAGAAGACCTTTTTTAACTTACGCCGATAGATCGGCGGAGTAGAACTCAGCCATGAGGGCGTGGATACCTTTTATGAAGCGTCCAGAGGCGCTGTCTTCGATGTTTTCAACCACTGAGACCAACTGCGCCCCGGCTCTCGTCAGAATCGATTTGATGGCCACGTGATCCGACATATTTCTGGCCAGTCTATCGATCTTGTGAACCACAACCGCGTCAATGTCTTTTTTCTTGATCCTTGAGAGCATTTCCTGAAGTTGGGGGCGGGCAGTTGATCTGGCTGATTCGCCCCTGTCGGCGTATTCATCAACGAGCACCCAATCATTCTCCCGAATCAGCTTCATGCAGGCTTCACGCTGGGCGGGAATGGAATATCCACCCTCGGCCTGTTCTCTCGTGGAAACTCGTAAGTAGATGACGCATCTCATGATTTTTTCTTTCCTTTGGCCTCTCTGGCCTTCATTACTCGTTTGTACGAATTGATAATCGATTCTTTCTCTTCGGCGGTCATGTTCGGCACTTCCTTAAACATGAGTGTGAAGCCCGGATCGGTGAGCCCCATCTCCTCCAGCTTGGCGTCTGCCAGCAAACTGTCCATCTCTTCCTGACTCATACTGAGGGCTTTGGCCCATTTGGCGAGCTTGTCGGGTTGGGGGAGAAAATAGCCGTTTTCAACGTCAGAGACGTAGCTTTTTGATTCATAGCCTAGGGCTTTCGTGATATCGCTCTGTTTCAGCCCTCTTTCAAGGCGGGCCTCTTTGATTTTCTTACCAAATATCTCTTTGATGCTCATAATTAGTTCGTTATATTACGGACTTATGAGGCAATCATTTCACGGAATGAAAAATGTTGCAAGGTTTTATCGCTCTTTTTCGAGCAAAGCGAGGAACTGAGCGGGGGTAATAGAGCGGATCCCTTTATATTCTTTTAGGGTGCGCAGGTGCTTGTCCCCTGAAACAATATAGTCGGCTTTGGCTTTGATGGCGCATTCGAGGATGCGGTTATCGGGCTTGTGTTTGATGATGTTCAGCTTGATTCCCGGAATAATGACATCCGCCGCATCGTCAATGACGGAAATGGCGTCAGCGATCTCTTCTTGGCTGAAATTGAACTTTTCAGAGCCCAGGACCTTTATTATCTCTTTGAGGATATCAGGCGAGGCATAGAGTTCAAATTGTCTCCCCGGTCCGGTGGCAAGTCTCAACAGATGCTCCGGGAGACCTCCGAAACCAAGTGCCGATACGTAAACATTGGTATCGAAGACGGCCTTATTCACCCCTAACCTCGTGTAGAATCCGGTCGAGTTCTTCCTCTGATGTAATATTGAGCCGTTTAAATGCCCGCCTGCCAGCCTGTCTTGCGTTCTGCCAGCGCCTTTCCCGTTGCATCTCTTCATAAACGGTAAACATATCCCTGAATAGCTGGCTCTTGCTTTTTCTTTCGATCCTTGCCCGCCGCTCGACCTCTTTCATGATCTCCGGAGGAAGAGAGACGGTCATTGTTTGAGTGGTTCTACCCAACATAATCACCTCCTGTAGTTATTATTCTACTACTCAGTCATACTGAGTGTTATCCCCAATTTAGTCCTATCTTGAACTTCTGTCAATGGTATTTTTTACGAACCTGTCGGCAATGTGTGGAAAACCCGAGAACCGCCAGCCTCTTAATCTGCCTATTAACTACGTATTAATACCCAGGCCTATTAACGCCAAGGTATTGAAACGCCTATTGATCTCAGATCAAGGCCCGATTTAAAGACCCAAAAATCAGCGGACAGGGTCTTACACTGGTACTTACAATCAGTTGTAAGACCATATTGAAAGAGGCAAAACCCTTGAAAACAAAGCAAAACCAAAAGGGGAATTAACTGTCTCCGAGCGGCATCTAGCCACATCGGAGCCAGCGTTGTCTGGTCTCATTTTGTAGGTCAAAATGAGCCCCGACTTCCCACCATTTCGACCTGCGGTTTCCCTCGCTCCGTTGTCTCTCGGCGAAACGACGGGAAGCCTGGGCTATCGCCCAGACGACGGCTCCCTGCGGTCGCCTTAATTCCCCTTGTATTTTTTAAATGCTTTGAAAAGGAAATTGAGATAGCTTCCTCTTTGAAGTAGTCCGGGGAGGCCGAATTTCCCCTAAAGCCGCGAGCTTGCAATAAAAGATCGGCCCCCCGGCTCTATTCGTCTATGCCGAGGAGTATCCGAGGCCGTAAGAGCCTGCATACACAAGGTCGGTAGGCGTTTGCCGGAGCCGGGGAACCGGACTAAAAAAGATAGCACGAGGAGGTAAGAATGTCTAAGGTTGTTTTTGCTGGGATCGACGTAAGCGCGAGGGAGCTGGTGGTGGCGCGACTGTGCGAACCGGAACTAAAGATTTTCGCCAACGACCGGCGCGGACACAAAGCACTTATCAAGAATCTCACCAGGAACAATACACCGGTTAGGGTCTGCCTGGAGGCAACAGGCATCTACAGCCTAGACGTTGCGATTGCCTTAAGCCAAGCCAAAAATATCGAGGTAATGGTAGCAAACCCCAGGGCGGTAAAAGACTTTGCCGGCGCAATGATGAGCCGGTCCAAGACGGATGCCCTCGATGCTGTGGTTCTGGCCGAACATGCGGCTCGCATGCCCTTCGTGCCGTACGTTCCTTGTTCGGCGGCTGCCCTCAAGCTCAGGGGCATCAGCAGGCGTATCGCGGCCCTCGGTAAATTGATGACGGCGGAGAAGAACCGGCTGCATGCCGACAATGCCACTCAGACAGGCGAAACGGCGGGTGACATCAAGATCCATATCCGCTTCCTGGAAAAGCGGATCGAGCTTTTACGCCAAAGGGCAGTGAAGCTGATTCGTGAAGACGCTGGTCTGGGCCAGAAGTATGACTTTCTCGTCTCCGTTACTGGAATCGCCCGCATCAGCGCCATCCAGATCCTGGGTGAGCTTTCAGTGCTGCCGGATGGCATGGACAAACGCCAGTGGACTGCCCATGCCGGTCTTGACCCCAGACATTTTGATTCAGGAGCTTCGGTCCACAAACGGGTCAGAATCAGCAAGGCTGGCAATGGCCACCTAAGGAAAGCTTTATACATGCCCGCGATTGTTGCCATCAGGCGGGAAACGCACGTAGGCGCATATTATGACCATTTGCTTGACGCGGACAAGAAACCGCTTCAGGCCATAGTTGCCGTGATGCGAAAACTGCTTTGCGCCATCTGGGAATGTTTAACTCTATGCAGGTTTTTGACGGAAGCAGATTCTTTGCCGGGGTGACTGTCGGGACTTGACGTTCAAGAGAGCATCTTTTTGGAAAACCATAAAACTGACAAATATAATCTAAACATCAATTATAGTTTGATAAATTGTGACTATTCAATTGACTTTTACTAATTACAACGATACCATCAACGTCACTTCTAAAGAAGAGGAGGTAGAGTTTTAGTAGGGGCATAACCGGCAAAATTGAAATCCGTCGATCTTGAATGATTTTTTTATTGCTTCTTGTTTCAAGTTCTGCTTTCGTCAAGACCCGGACTGTGAGTAAGAGGGGGGGGTGCTTTGGGGAAAAGCGTGTTGAGCAAAAAGCTAATCTCTGCAAGAAAAGCTAGCAGAAATTACGAAAAAGTAGGAACGATGATGCGTAGAAAAAATTTCACTTTAGTCGCAATTGTTATCATCGCAGTTTGCATGTTTGGTCTTTCCCAAACATCGACAGCCTTCGCAACGCAAGCCATTACAACAGACGTCACCTACCATGGCATTCATGACAAAAAAGGTGGGTGCATATACACAATATCCGCACCCGCTAACACACATGGCAAAAGTATTCACTCAGACCTTGCAAGCTGTACGATGGTCATGGAGCGAAAGCCCGGTCCGGCACCAGACGCACCTAAGGGAGGCGTCGCTGGCCCGAAGAAGGCATTTAACACGGCCGCAGGAGGAACCGATCCGACTTCTCAAGGGCACGTCCAAGTTTGGACGTGGGACGTTGATGGTCAGGCAGATGACTCCGTATTTGCTTATTTAACGTGGTCATGGAACGGCTGGAGCGTTACTGGACCATATGCGTGGTATTGGGGAAAGTGGTGGGCGAACAATGATGGCTCCGGCGTGTCTTGGGATAATAACTGGTACAACGATTATTTTAATAGTTATTTTTATCAATGGAACTCAAATGAGGTTATGAGTTATTCGACCGCACGATTTTACACTGATTTTATTACTTGGAACGGCGACTATAACATATATGATACATACAATTACGTAGCCTTTCATGGCTACGGGAATGGAGACTTCTACTGCAACTGGTCTGTTGATCAGAACGCGTTTGGAAACGGCATTGGTTACATATGTACGCTCGATTGGGTAAACTAATATAGATCAATCCAGTTCGTGATATAAAGTTGTTTAAGGGAGCTGCGGTTCAACAAGAATTACAGATATTCCGTAGCTCCCTTATTTTTCGATGCTAACAGGAGCCAGTTTAATGAAAAAGTTAGCAGCCTTAGGAACCGCTGCCACTGGTTTATTGATAATGCTAACAGTGGTTGCATGCGAGAGTAGCTCTGTGGCTCAAATAACAAAAACACAGGTCAGTAATATTGACGATGTCAAAAGCGCCGAAAACCGGTGGGTGCATGATTACGAATCTGGCAATGTAGATAATCTATATAGCATGCTTGACCCGGAAAGTCAGAAATTAGTCAGTAAGTCTAACTTTGCATTATCCGTACAAAGAAACAGAGGATTTAAAATGAACGGCACAGAAAGACTTCCCGGCACTCCCACTATCGCAGATTATAAAATAGGTAATATATCTTTTTTAAATTCTTGGACTAATGTCTTAAGCGGAAAAACGTATTCAGATGTCGTGGCAGTAGAGGAAACTCTCGACCTCCAAGCTCCAGGGATGACTGAAACCCAGAGTGATACGGCACATTGGGTAAATATCAATGGTAACTGGACCCGATTTTATCCTGAATCTCAACATATAGAAGGCAGCGACTTCCCTGATGGTCATCCTCATTGAGAAGTTCCGTGTCAGGCCGCATTCCTCGCACAATCATCGATAACTTTGTGGGTTGATCTGTCCTCTTCTGGCAAATAAAAACCGACGATCTCGTCGGTGTCGCCTAATGTCATTCCCAGTTTTAGAGATTTCAATTTTGTCGACGCCTAATTTAATTTTCCAATAATTGCACAGATTGAATTGGTTCTAGATAGCAGATGGGACACTGATTTTGAAATTCTTCTTTCATGCAGTGAAATATATGGGACGGACCTTTGTCTTCAATTGTAAGACGCATTTAAAAATAATGGTTAACATAGAAGATGTATTGTGGTATTTTCGATCTGACTTCGTTCCTTGTAAAACTATGCGGTCACATTCGTCCTCTCCCTTATTCTTTTCTAAAAATCAGGAGGTAGGAAATGTACACCCTTTTTTTGCCTTAATGTTGATTATGATAGTTGCTTTAATATTGTACGTTATGATCCGTCATGGAGTTACAAGTTGGCTACAGGCAATTTTGGATTTCATTGGTTTATAATTTGGCATCCTGCTATTTGTTGCCCTAGGGTCAATGTTTGTGCAAAGGAATTTCTTGGATTCTTCTGTTCAAACAGTCGTGCAGAAAAGTAGCTTACTTGTTCCACTACATCCATCAGGCGCATTTCTTGGGATCAAAACCAACGGAGAGGGAGATTGGGTAACTACTAAGACTTATCGATACCAGATCTCCAATGTCCCGACGTCGATGCCGCAAACAATTACTGATTACGGAGATAGTGGACAGAATGGCATACCTTTAGTAAAAATTGAGAAGGCTAAGGGTGCACCGAAGGTGGTCACTTATTGGCAAAAGACATGCTACAATCTCTCTGGTAGTTGGGAAAAATTAGGATTCTTCATGGACAAAGGCTGTGAATATGGGGGAACAACCACTCTGGTCTTTTATGTGCCAGATTACAGAGTCCAGACCAGTTAGCAAAGAAGTAACGAAGTCAAATAAAAGCGGACAAGCAAAATGGTCCGCTTTTACTTTTTCACTCGGTCGTTTGTTCAGCTGCCAGAGTTACAAGCTCAGTATATTCTTCGTATAGACCATGAGCGATACGTAAATTTCTTTCCTTTACAACGTCTCGGCGATTCCCTCTGCAAGAAGCTATCACAATGATTGTAAAACCAAGAGAAATCAGTACCGAAGCCACATATCTCAAACCAACTGGATAAGCGAAATTCTCAGGGAGAGGGACAAACCCAAGAAAATGTTTTGCAATCCATGGGAATGCACTGAGTACGAAGAATTCGGCAAATACTAATAGTGCCACGCTCCAGAGTAAGGTAGTAGTTTGAAATCCAACACCAATTTTCCATTTCGCCATTCGCTGAATCCACAAAATACCCTTAATGAAAAGGCTGACAAATAAAGCTATTGATATTGCAATTATTAGAATCCAAAGCGAATACAAGACGACATCATGTCGCGAAGTCAGGCTTGTGAAATTCCAATTCCAATTTAGTAGTAAAATAAATAGAAATAGAAGAAAAGCACAACCGGCCGCAAAAGTTATCGTCCCCAGAGAACCGAATAAATAATTTCTTTTTCGCACACTATTATCGTCAGGATGTTTAACCTGCCATGTCATATTGGCCAGAACCCATTTATTCTTTCGTGCTCGCATGAAATTTAAAGCCTCATATCTTTTTTGATAGCGAATGCGAGGATTCCAACTGTCGAAAGATGATAAGTGCGGAAATGGGAAATACGAGATAGTTGCTAGAATTCGCGCCCATATTTTTATTCGTCGTTCTTCATAAAGATCAGCGTTCATGGTTATTAGCAATTTTTGATTTCGATCTTCCAGCCAGAATGTTTCTGGGATTAAACTGAGGTCAATCGTCCACTCGCTTGCGAAATAGCATAGATTCCACCATAGGTAATGATGAATCTGATAAATTAAGAAGCCAATCGGTATCGAAGAGCCAATGATCAGAGTTATCATGACCGAATTCTTATCTTCAAAGACCCCAATGAACCCATCCACGATGCTGGGATTTGCACCAGTCACATAATGATTAATGCTGAAGAAGGCGGCGGTGAAGGATAAGAAGCACCAACCAGGAATTCCCCATCTGATTATTTGAAAATGATCTTCTTTCATGGTTGTGGCAGTTGTTAAACGGCTAAAAGGAGAAAAAGTCTGTTATTCAATTTCGTCTCTGTCAACAGCATATCTCCCGTTGGACATAGATTGGTTATCTTTGTGACGAGAAGAGAACGGCACAATCTCTACGTGAGACTGTGCCTTGTGCGCTATACCGCGCGACGCTCCGAACCTTCCCGCCAGCCGCGATCACGACCGAGTCCAGAAGCTGGACGCCCAGGTTTCAGACGATTCTCTAGCCACTCTGAGAGGCTATTCAGAAATCTTCTTCGCGAGCGTCTTGATCTGATGTAAAATAGGGCTGCTGTTCAGATAACGTCCGAACAGCTCGACCTAAATGTCAACCATATTTTTGCTTTAAATAAGCCAAATAATTTTCAAAATATCGTAACAGCTGACAGGATGCGAACTTTAAGCGCAATTTGGTGGATTTTCTAAGATCATTCCCTTATTGGAAGCTCTGTCTTTATTGCTGCCAGAACGTGTGCATATTCGCTCACTTTATGGTGATAAAAAAGACAACTCCGCTATAACCTTCGCGTATTAGTCTGTCATATTCGTTCAACGATAATACTTTACTTACGATTATTATCAGGGGCAAAAAAGACGGTCTTTGATAAATCAGATGACGCTTTCTTGAGAAAACTCTTGCAGGAATTATGTTCTGTGTATATAATCTGTCTTGTAAGGGCAGAATATGTACATAAAAGATGATTTTATGCGTAAATACTCAAAAGCGCTGGGAGAGGTCGAAGCAAGGCTCCTTGCTTCTTTGGCATCGCAAAATAAACTGATTTTTACCGTTAAGGATGCTCAGGCGGTGACAGGCAGTCCCCTACCTGCAGTCCATTCTCTGGTCAGCGGCCTGGTCAAAAAGAAATGGCTTATCAGGCTAGTTCAAGGCAAATATCTCATTATTCCACTAGAGGCTGGTGAGCGGGGAGAACACACCGAAGACTGGTTCGTTATAGCCAAGAACCTTATTGAGCCCAAGCCTTACTACCTGTCCCATTACAGTGCCCTGGACGTCCACGAGATGCTCACACAACCGGCACTGACTGTTTACATCAGCACACCCATCAGGAGAATCCCAAAGCGAGTCCTCGGCGCAACTTTTCAGTTCGTTTTTACAAAGCCCGAAGATTTATGGGGCATCGAAGATGTTTGGGCCACTAGAACCCAACAGGTCAAATTCAGTGATCTCGAAAGAACCATCATCGATTGCCTTGACCGGCCTGACCTTTGCGGTGGCGTAAGCGAAGTGGCCAAAGGAATATGGGCAAAGCAAAATGAAATTGATTATCAGAAACTCATTAATTATGCGAAGAGATATGGCAAAAAAAGTGTCATCAAAAGGCTCGGTTTCATTCTTGAAACATATTCGTTGGGAAGCAAAGAATTGCTTTTGCGGTTGAAGAAAGAACTAACAAGCAGCTACGTATTACTTGATCCGTCACTTACAGCTTCCGGCAAATTTAAAAGTTCATGGAAGTTGAGGGCAAATATCGAGCCAGAAGAATTAATTGAAATAACGAAAACATAGCATGATCCCACAGTCAGAGATTTCAAAATTAGCATTTCGTGAGGGCATGAGCGACAAGGTCATTGAGAAGGACTATGTTATCACATGTGTTCTACTGGCTTTGGCCGATTTAAGTCTCAAAGATTTTCTTGTTTTCAAAGGCGGCACCGCTTTAAAGAAAATCTATTTCCCGGATTATCGCTACTCAGAAGACCTGGACTTCACCTTAAGGAAAGAAATTGCCAACGATGATTTAATTACTCGACTGAATAAGACATTAGAAACGCTGGGCAAGGAGCAAGGGTTTCAATTCGATATTCCAGCCGAGAAAATCGAAGAACGCACTGAAAGTCTGACGGTGTATATGGACTTTGTCGGTCCGCTTCAAGCAAGACTTGGAAGCAGGAGCATCAAGGTCGATTTCACGCTTTCCGAAAAATTGATCTTTCCAATTGAAGCCAAAGAAATTCATTCGCTGTATAGTAATGCGGTTCAAAAGAGTTTCGCCACTTATTCTTTGGAAGAGATCCTCGTCGAAAAGCTCTGCGCCATTATTGGCAGAACCGAACCGCGGGATATTTACGACGTAAATTATCTTTTCGGCGTAAGTGATATCGATTTTCACAAAATCCCAGATGCTTTCCGTGAGAAAGCAGAGTTCAAAGGGATTGATCCTGAGAAATTAAGAGGAAGCTTGAATGACAAGAAAGATAAATACGCCCGAATGTGGGAGACCCGCCTGGAACATCAGATTAAGGAGCTGCCCCATTTGGCGGAGGTATTGCGAGAGCTAAATCGGAGCTTGAGAAAATACGATTTGGATTAATCAGAGACTAACCTTCTGCCGCAAGCAGCTATAAAATATTGAACAATTAACGCTAAGAAATATTAAATCTAGACACTAACTACTAAAAATATTGAATATAAATTTCGAAAAATATTGAGGATAAAAATCATGACAAATAAAGAGAAATCAACAATTACCTTCTCTTCGCAGGTTAAAACCATCAAGTGGATTGACAAATTGGCAAAGATCGAAAATAAAACCAGGGAGCAGCTTATTGAAGATATTTTGAATCTCTACTCAATGAAAGTTATTAATCGAGCTGTTCACGAAGTCCGAGTTGAGGAAATATCAGGCAAAGATTGCAGCGGTCTCTCTGATGAAGAAATTGACGTGACCATTGATGAAATACTCTGCGGAAAGAACTAATACTTTTTTGTACTGATCAGTACATTTTTTATATGAGTAGACTTATCTTAAAAAGAGCGTGTTAACGCCGTTTTTGAGATAATATCGACAGCTCCAGTCTAATAGCTTTTTAGTAATACCTTACTAAATTATAGTTACCTGAAAAATGGTTCGGGCGAACCAATAATTAGGTAACATTTTGATGTATAGTTAAATTGTGAGATAATAGGGCGGCTATGAAAGATGAAAAAGAAATGATAGACGAAAAAGAAATGCTGGAAATTCTAGCCGTGCAGAATGATCCTGAGCTTCAAAGAGCATTGGCCCAAAGTGAGAAAGAATTTGAACGGAGCGAGGTTGGGACAGAAAGAGAGCTCTTTGCAATACTGAGTCAGAAATAGCTTAATTCAGATCGGTATTAGTATATTTTTGGATAGGATCTGGCTATATTGATGACAACCTTTAGTTTCCAAAAAAGCGTATTTTAGCGAGTCTTCTTCGCAAGATTCCCTAACTGCTGTAGAATAGCAGTGTTGCTGCTGTTCAGATAACGTCCGAACAGTCCGACCAGCAAACTGTTTCAGGCTCTTCAGCGAGATACGTCGCGGATCTTTCTTTCATTCATCCTGGCATTCAGGGCAGATAGCGTCGATCTCGATCTGGTGGCTGACCGCCCTGAAGCCGCTTTTCCTCAAAATCATGTCAAGGTCTGATTCAAGCTTCCTGTTCGCCACCGCCTCGGATTTGCCGCACTTCAGGCAGTAAATATGATGATGATGGTTGGTGAAGCTGTCCGTTAGCTCGATCATCCGTTTGCCCCCGGAAACAACGTCGTGGATTACGCCCAGCTTCCGGAAGAGCGCAATGGCGCGGTAGATGCTGGCCCGGTCAGCGCGGTTGCACCCGCTTAACAGGGCTGAAACTGTCGTCAAATCCCGCTTCTGGAAAAAGCAGAAGACCTCCAGGCGTGGCGCCGTCACCTTGTGACCGGCATTGCGCAGGTGCTGTTTAAATTTTTCCGTCATCAGGAACAAATTAATCTAATTGCGACTTTTTTGCAAATACATTCAGATCATAGTACTTTGTCGGCATCAGGGACCAACCCGCCGGAGGACTATTTTGAAGCGGATTTTTTTCTGGATTATAATTGGCGTGCTTGTTGCGGGCGGAGCAGCTGTTTTGCTGTTTTGGCCCCTGGGCGGCGGGCGGCCAAATGCGGGCAGACTGGCGGTCACCGCCTCGTTCTACACGATGGCGGAGCTTACCCGGCAGGTGGGCGGAGACAAGATTGACGTCACCACGATTATCAAGCCTGGCGTTGAGCCGCACGATTATGAGCCAACCCCACAGGACATCGCCGCCATTCATAATTCAAAGCTGTTTGTTTACAATGGCGCAAGCCTTGAGTTGTGGGCCGATAAAATCGGGAATGAGCTTGCATCAGAAGGCATTGTTGTGGTCCGGGCAAGCGATGGCATCAACCTCGTGCCGGGATCAGCCGAGGGCGAGGGCGCGCCTAGTTTTGACCCTCATGTCTGGCTTGACCCGGTTCTGGCTGCACGGGAAGTGGATAACATAAAGGACGGGCTCATCAAGGCGGACCCAGGCAACAGAAAAACGTATGAGCAAAACGCCACCAGCTACAAAGCGAAGCTGGCGGACCTCGACCGTGAGTTCAGGACCGGCTTGGCCAATTGCGGCAGGAGCGACATTGTCACTTCACATCAGGCATTTGCTTACCTGGGACGGCGCTACGGACTTGATGTGATGGCGATCTCCGGCCTCTCTCCCGATGAAGAGCCGTCGCCGGAGAAACTGGCCCAGGTGGCGCAGTTCGCCCGGCAGCATAATGTCAAATATATTTTCTTTGAAAAGCTCGTCAGCCCGAAGCTGTCGCAGACAATTGCCAGCGAGGTAGGGGCAAAGACGCTTGTCGTTGACCCGCTGGAAGGTTTGACGCAGGATGAAATCAATCAGGGAAAAAACTATCTTTCCATTCAAAGGCAGAACCTGGCCAACTTGCGCCTGGCGCTGAATTGCAATTGAGATTATGGACGACAAGGCAATCATAAGGGTTGCGGATGTCTCGTTTGCCTATCACGACAGGATGGTGCTCTCCCGAATCAATCTTGATATCGTTCCCGGCGAATATTTGGGAGTCATCGGGCCAAACGGAGGTGGCAAAACAACGCTGCTAAAGCTGATTCTTGGTTTGTTGAAACCAGACAGCGGCAGCGTTGAGCTGTTTGGCCGGCCCACAACCACTTTCAGGCAATGGTCAAGAATCGGTTATGTGCCGCAGAAGGCGACGAGCATTGAATCGCGTTTCCCGTTTACGGTTGAAGAGGTTGTTTCTTTTGGGCGCGTTGGCAGCAAGGGAATGCTGAGGCGGCTCAAGGCTGCTGACCGCGAAGCGGTGATGAGGGCGCTGGCTCAGGTAAATATGGCGCCTAAGCGGAAGGCACGGCTCTCTGAGCTCTCCGGAGGACAGCAGCAACTGGTTTTTATCGCCAAAGGGATTGTTTCGGAGCCGGATATTCTCATCCTCGATGAGCCGACGGCCGGCGTTGACGTTGAGTCCCAGGACGAGTTTTACCGCCTGCTTTCACGGCTGAACCGAAAAGAGGGCATTACACTCGTGGTCGTCTCGCATGACATCGATGTGATCGCCAACGAGGTAAAAAGCGTCGCGTGCCTGAACCAGACTCTCATATGCCATGGCACGCCGAGGGAGTTTATCTCGGGCGATTACATGGAGAAGCTGTATGGCCGCGGCCGCAAATTCATTTTGCACGGGCACTGATGCTCATGCCGGCGATATTTACCTACGATTTTATGATTCGCGCCTTTCTGGCCGGCATTACGATCGGGCTGGCTTCGCCGCTGATAGGCAGTTTTCTGGTGGCCAAGCGCTACTCGATTATTGCCGACACCCTCGCGCACGCTTCGCTGGCTGGGGTTGCCGCCGGAGCCCTGCTCAACATCAATCCTCTTATTGGCGCCCTCGGAGTGGGGCTGGTCTTGGCGCTGGTGATCGAGAAGTTAAGGGCGGGCAGAGTGCTTACCGGCGATGTCGCCCTGGCAATGTTCCTGTCCGGCGGACTGGCGGTGGCAATTGTCCTAATCGGCCTGTCACGCAATGCCCAGATTGACCTATTCTCCTACCTGTTTGGTAGCATCACCACCGTCAGCCGGCAGGACCTGTTGATCATCATGCCGCTGGGGCTGGTGGTGATTGCCTTTACGGGGCTGTTTTACAAGGAATTGGCCTATCTTGCCTTTGACGATGAGTCAGCGCGCGTGAGCGGGGTCGAGACGGTCCTTCTCAATCAGGCTCTGGTGATCCTGGCGGCGGTGACAGTGGTGCTTTCCTTAAGGATTGTCGGCGGGCTCCTGATCGGCGCCCTGATGGTGATACCGGTGGCGGCGGCAATGCAGAACAGCCGCAGTTTCCACCAGACAATTGTTTACGCGGTATCATTGGGGCTCTTGTCGGTTATTGCCGGACTGTTTGCCTCTTTTTACCTCAATATTGCCGCCGGCGGCGCCATTGTTTTGATATCTCTTCTGTTGTTTGGCATTTCTTTTGTCTGGAGGAAGATTCCCGGTTAAGAGAGCCACATGCTTTGACCAAAGCAGAAGAGTTAGTGTCTCGGCCGGCGCCCTGCCCGTGAGCTGATGGTTATTTCATTTTTGGGAAGCAGCATCAGCTCGCGCCGGTAGCTCCTGTGCACTGCCTCAACCTCGCGGCGCAGCTTTTCCGTTGCGTGCTTGACTTCCTGGCGAAGCGCGTCAACGCTTTGCTTTAAATCCTCGATCTGCCCTTCCAGCTCGATCACTTTCTCCACGCCGGCAAGGTTCATACCCATTTCGGTGGTCAGCTTCTGGATGTAGCGCAGGCGGCTGATGTCTTCTTGCGAGTAGAGGCGGGTATTTTTTGGCGTCCGGTCGGGCATGATCAGGCCCTTTTGCTCATAGATCCGGAGAGTCTGGGGATGCATGCCGGCCAGCCTGGCGGCAATGGAGATCATGAAAAGGGCTCGCGGCGCTTGTTCATTTGACGGTTTTTTGGAAGCGGACATAATAATAACCTTTACCTGACCTTCAGGCCCGCGCGCGGATCTTCATGGTTTAGGGCTGCAAATTTCTCCAGCGCCTGGCGCTGTTCCTTGTTCAGCCTGGCTGGCACGGTTACGTTGATTTTAACCAGCAAGTCCCCACTGCCGCCCCTGATGCGGGGGACTCCCTTCCCCTTGACCCGGAAGGTCTTGCCATTGGGGGTTCCCTTGGGAACTTTCAGGGAGATATTGCCATTTGTGGTCGGCACCTCAACCTTGGCTCCCAGCGCGGCTTCCGAAAAGCTGACCGGCACCTCCAGCAGCAGGTCATCGCCGCGGCGATGGAAGAGGGGGCTGGGGGCCACCTGCACCTTGACATAAAGGTCACCGGGTTGACCGCCGGCCGCCGAGAGCTGACCCTTTCCTTTCAGGCGTATCTTGCTGCCGGTTTTGACACCCGCCGGAATTTTGACCGTGTATTTTTTCGTCGCCCTTGTGATGCCGACGCCGCCGCACCGGAGGCAGGGACTTTCAATAATTGAGCCGCGGCCTCCACAGCGAGGGCAGGGCTGGCTAAGCGCGAAGAAGCCCTGGTTCTGGGCGATGGTCCCGCGGCCGCTGCATTGGGGGCAGGTTACAGGCGAAGTTCCCGGCGCCGCGCCGGAGCCGCCGCAGACCGGGCAGCTGACATCCTTGTCGACCGAGATCCGGGCGGTAACGCCGCGCAGCGAGTCATCGAAGGAAAGGTTAAGGACATATGTGAGGTCCGCGCCTCGGGCAGGCGCCTGGCCGGGGCCGTAAGCGCCGCCGCCAAACAGGTCAAAAATGTTGAAGCCGCTGCCCCCGCCGCCAAAAGCTCCCCGGCGAAAGGCCTCTTCGAACATCGATGCGTCAAAGCCGCTGCCCCCGCCGCCGCCAAAAAACTGCTGCGGACCGGCGTCATACTGCTTGCGCTTCTCCGGGTTGGAGAGGACGTCGTATGCAGCTGAGATCTCCTTGAACCTCGATTCGGAGTCCTTGTCGCCAGGGTTGGCGTCCGGATGATATTTGCGCGCCAGCCGCCGGTATGCTTTCTTGATCTCGGCCTGAGTCGCTTTTTTGTCTACGCCAAGTGTTTCGTAAAGATCGGCCATAATGTCAACGTAGGCCAGAGGCCGGCGTTACGCCGCGCCTTGCCAATCATGAGGCAATTGCTCGGCCTTCTGCCTGCCGGGCTTATTCTCCTCGTCCGGTTTTTGCTTTCTCTTCCTGGGAGATAACCACCTTGGCGGGACGAACCACTTTGTCATCGAGCTGATACCCTTTTTCCAGAACCTCCATCACCGTTCCCTCTTCATGCTCAGTTGAGGGCTGGCAGAGGACAGCTTCATGGCGGGTGGGGTCAAACGGCTGTCCGTGGGCTTCGATCTCACAGAGGCCGCGGCGGGCAAGCAGATCGCGAAGCTGGCCGTAAACGAGCTCGACGCCGCCACCTAAGACTTCCCGGTCATGTTCGGCCGCCGCTTTGATCGCCCGCTCGAAATTATCCAGCACCGGAAGCAGGTCCTGGATGATCTGGCGCGATGCCTGTTCGCCCGCCTGCTCCGATTCCCGCAGCACGCGCTTGCGAAAGTTGGCAAACTCCGCCTGGAGGCGCTGCAGGGTCTCCAGGTATTCGTCGCGTTCGCGCCGGAGCTCTTCGTACATCTCTCCGGAGATCTCGGCTTCATTCCGGCCCGAAGCGCCCGTTTTGGGCGCTTCGGGTTCCGTTACCGGTTTGACGTGCGGGTTGCCCTCTTTATTTTTTTTCTCTTTGCTCTGGCTGTCCATCGACCTATTTCTTCTCGTCTTCATCGATTATCTCGTAGTCGGCGTCCTCGACGACTTCCTCTTCTTCACTTTGAGCAGCAGCGCCAGGCCCAGCGCTGCCGCCGGCCTGAGTTTGCTGCGCCTGCTGGTAGACTGCTTCGGCCAGCTTGTGGGATGCCTGCATCAATGAGTCAGTCTTGGCCTTGATTTCGCCAACATCGTCGCCTTCCATTGCTTTTTTCAGATCAGAAACGGCGGTCTCAATGCCGCTCCTGGTGCCGGGATCAACCTTGTCGCCCATTTCCTTGAGCGACTTCTCGGTTGAATAGACAAGGTTTTCGGCGTTATTGCGCGCCTCGGCCAGTTCACGCAGGCGCCTGTCTTCCTCGGCGTGTGCTTCGGCGTCCTTCATCATCTTGCTGATATCGTCTTCACCAAGGCCGCCGGCGCCGGTGATCTGGATCTTCTGCTCCTGGCCCGTGCCCAGGTCCTTGGCTGACACATGGACGATGCCGTTGGCGTCGATATCGAAGGCGACCTCAATCTGGGGGATGCCCCGGGGCGCGGGCGGTATTCCCATCAGCTGGAACTTGCCCAGCGTCTTGTTGTAAGCCGCCATCTCGCGCTCCCCCTGGAGGACGTGAATCTCGACGCTGGTCTGGTTGTCGTCGGCAGTCGAGAAAATCTCGCTCTTCTTGGTGGGGATGGTCGTGTTGCGCTCAATCAGCTTCGTGAAGACGCCGCCCTTGGTCTCAATCCCTAGTGAAAGAGGCGTCACATCAAGCAGGAGCACGTCCTTGACCTCTCCGGACAGGACGCCGCCCTGAATCGAGGCCCCGACGGCGACAACTTCATCCGGGTTGACGCCCTTGTGCGGCTCCTTGCCGGTGATCTTCTGCACCAACTCCTGCACGGCCGGCATGCGGGTCATGCCGCCGACGAGGATGACCTGGTCGATTTTTTCCGTGCTGACGCCGGCGTCTTTGATCGCCTGCTTCATTGGCCCTTCGGTTTTTTCGATCAGATCGGAGGTAAGTTCGCCCAGCTTGGCGCGGGTAAGCGACATAGTCAAATGCTTGGGGCCGCTAGCGTCGGCGGTGATGAATGGCAGATTGATGTCGGTGGTCATGGCGCTGGAAAGCTCGATCTTTGCCTTTTCGGCAGCCTCCACCAGCCGCTGCACCGCCATCTTGTCCTGACGCAGGTTAATGCCCTGCTCTTTCTTAAACTCATCCGCCATCCAGTCGACGACGCGCTTGTCAAAGTCATCGCCGCCAAGATGATTGTTGCCGCTGGTAGCCTTGACCTCGAAGACGCCATCGCCCAGCTCGAGGATGGAGACGTCAAAAGTGCCGCCGCCAAGATCGTAGACGAGGATTGTCTGGTCATGCTCCTTGTCGAGGCCGTAGGCAAGCGAGGCCGCGGTCGGTTCGTTGATGATCCGCTTGACGTCAAGGCCGGCAATCCGGCCGGCGTCCTTGGTAGCCTGCCGCTGCGCATCCTCAAAATACGCCGGCACGGTAATCACCGCTTCGGTCACTTTTTCGCCCAGGTAAGCCTCGGCGTCGCTTTTAAGCTTTTGCAGGATCATCGCTGAGATTTCCTGCGGTTTGTAAGACTTTCCGCCCGCGTGAACAATCACGTCGCCGCTGGAATCCTTGTCAACTTTGTAGGATACGGTTTTCTCCTCGGAGCGGACGTCGCTCTCCTTGCGGCCCATGAACCGCTTGATCGACGTGATTGTATTCTCGGGGTTTGTGACCGACTGGCGCTTGGCAACGGTGCCCACCAGACGATCACCGTCTTTCGTAAAGGCGACAACAGACGGAGTGGTGCGGCCGCCCTCGGCGTTGGGAATAACCGTGGGCTCGCCGCCTTCAAGCACGGCTACGCACGAGTTGGTGGTGCCAAGATCAATGCCAATTACTTTTCCCATGATTTTCCTCCTGTTTTTTAAATATTAAACAAAGTGTTATTGCGAAGTATTAAGCGCGAAAGGATTATATAATCTAAGTATATCTATGTCAAATTTATAGACGATATACTTAAGATAAAAGATTCAACTGACGGAATCATTGACTAAATATCCCCCGGGCCGTGCTTTTGTAACCGGACCGGAGAGCCTGCGGCGAGGCTAAAAAAAGGATGTTAGTTGCAAGATGCCACATGAATGGGGTAAAGTTCTTGCGAACCAAATGCCTGGAGGCGAGCATGCAAGAAGAAAGGTTGCCGCTTGGAGTTGCAGCCCGGTTGTCGCGGTACCTTCAAATTCTTACCCAGACAAAAAAAAGCGGCAAGAGAACGATATCCTCCCAGATCCTCAGCGAGTATTCCAACGTAAATCCAACCCAGATCCGCCGCGACCTGTCAGCTTTCGGCAAGTTTGGCAAACGTGGCGTCGGCTATAATGTGGATTACCTGATCGGCCGCATCAAGGAGATTCTGCACACATCAGGGCAGCACAATCTCGCGCTGATGGGAAGCGGCAACCTTGGCGCCGCCATTGCCAGCTCCCGCATCTTTGCCGACCATGGTTTTAATATTGCCGCCCTTTTTGACACCGACCCCGCCAAAGTCGGCCAACGGGTTGGAAACCTGCTGGTCCGGCCATTGTCGGAAGTTGGCGAGACGGTCAGGGAGAAGAAAATCATTGTCGGCGTTCTGGCGGTGCCGCCGGCGGCGGCCCAGGCGGCGGCTGACCTTCTGATCGACGCCGGTGTGAAGATAATCTTCAATTACAGCGAGGCCCTGGTCGATGCGCCGCCGGGGGTCGCTGTTCATTCAATGAGCCCGGCTGGCGAGCTTCTGTACGCGCTTTATTTTTATTTGACGTAAGGGGAGCAATGCCGCAGATGCAAGACAAGCGCCGCAGGCAGCAAATGGAAACCAAAAAGTGCCGCTCAAGCGACACTTTTTGGTTTCAAGAATTGGGCCGGCCGACTGTTCCTAGTTTAGCAGCTCTTCCGGCGACTTGTTCCAAAGCAGATAGGAGAAGAACTCGATTACGCGCTCGTCAGCCTGCTGCTCTTCGGGAGATTTATCAACATAAAGGGCGGAGATGGGATCGATCTTTAGGCGATGATCCGGGCAGTAATCCGATTCCGGCCCGTCTGTTACCCACTTGCCGCAACCTGACACCTTGCACTTCTTTAAATTATTCTCCATTTGTTCCAAACCATCTTTCCGTGGATGCCGCGGCGGTGTGGGTGCCGGTCGAGCGACAAACAAACGGTAGAGAATTAATAACTATTATAAGTTATTTAACTTTATTTGAAAAGAGGCTGGCGGAATAATTCCGTTGAGAAACAGGCAATGTCGTACCGCCGCACTAAAATAATAGCCACACTGGGGCCGGCCACAACCGGCGAGTCGCAGATCGACGGTCTTCTTGAGGCCGGCGCTGATGCGGTGCGGCTTAATTTTTCCCACGGGAGCCATGAAAAATATGCGCGGCTGCTGGCGCTGGTCCGGGCCGCCTCTGTCAAGGCGGGAAAACCGCTCGCAGTTATAGCCGACCTGCAGGGTCCCAAGATCAGGGTGGGGGAAATGCCGGCCGCAGGTTTGAAGTTGGTGCGGGGTCAGCAGGTTACTCTGACGGCGCGGCGGCAAGCCGGCGGCAGTGGCCTGATTCCTGTTTCTTACGGGCAACTGGCGCAGGTTGTCCGGAAAGGCAGCCGGATTCTTCTCAATGATGGCAAAATCGCCCTCAGAGCGCTAAGCGCCGAGGGCTCTGATATTGTTTGCCGCGTGACAACCGGCGGGCTGCTTAAGTCGCGCCAGGGTGTCAACTTCCCGGGAGTTTCGATCCCTGCGCCAAGCTTGACGGTCAAGGACAGGCAGGATCTTGAGTTTGCGCTGCAGGCGGGAGTTGATTACATTGCCCTTTCGTTTGTGCGATCGGCGGATGATGTGAAAGAGCTGCGCGGGCTGATCGGGAAGTTGACAAAAGGGCTGGTGCGCATCATTGCCAAGATTGAGCGACGCGAGGCAATCAGGAACATCGATGCGATAATCGCCGCCGCCGATGCCGTCATGATCGCCCGCGGCGATCTGGGAGTGGAGATCGCCGGCGAAAGGGTGCCCTACTGGCAGAAAGAAATCATCCGCCGGTCCTCCCGGCAGGCAAAAATTGTGATAACCGCCACCCAGATGCTGGAATCGATGATATCCAGCCCCACGCCGACAAGGGCAGAAGCGAGCGATGTTGCCAACGCAGTCTATGACGGCACGGATGCAGTGATGCTTTCCGGCGAGACGGCAATTGGGAAATTTCCCAGCCGCGCGGTTGCGGCGATGAACCGCATTGCCAGGACAGTGGAGTCATCATTGCCGGCGGGTGGCTTTGGCCTTAGGATCACCAGCGACGGAGTCACCAGAGCGATAAGCGCCGCCGCCGTCGGGTTGGCCGCCGACCTCGGCGCCGCCGCGATCGTGACCCCCACCAGTTCAGGCAGCACCGCTCTGGAAGTGGCCAAGCACAGGCCCTACCAGCCGGTTGTCGCCGTGAGTCCCAGCATTGAAGTGATTAACCAGCTTGCGCTTGCCTGGGGTGTGAAGCCCCAACTGATTAGCCCGGCCCGCGATACAGATGACATGTTTTCAAAAGCAATCGCAGCCGCCCAGGCAAGCAGCATCGACGTCGAGGGCAAGATGATCGTTATTACAGCCGGTGTTCGTGTCAATGTGTCTGGTACGACAAACCTGATTAAGGTTCACCTGTTGGATTAGCCCCGTCCTGCATAACATGAAATGCAAAACGCCAAACGCAAACTGTCAATAAAGGGTAGGAAGGCGCCACAGCGAAAAATAACAGAAGATGTTGGGCCAGGTTACGCCGGGGCGCTCAAAAATGCCCCGGCTTGAGTCAAAATTAGAAAGGGAATTTTTGGCAAAAACCAAGGTCAGCAGGAGGCAAAAAACATTTGCGCGCCGCTGCCGGCTTTGGCGGCTGGGGCTGTTGGCCGTGATAATCATGATTGCCGCCGGTTACATCCCCCCGCTTAGATCACTGTTCGTCGCCGGGGGGCAGGTTGCCAGCCAGCAGGCTGAAACTGACCGGTTGCAAAAGCAGCATGATTTTTTACAGCAGGAAAAAAATCGGCTGCAAAGCAATAGATATGTGGAGGAACTGGCCCGGCGCGACCTGGGGCTGGTGAAGCCGGGCGAGCAATCATACGTTGTCAGGGACCTGGACCGGACTCCCGGCAGGACAGAGGTCTCCGTGCCTGCCCCGGAAGAAAACAAATCGCTTGCCGACAGGATCCTGGGAGACCTGAAGTCGCTTCTGCCATAGAAGCATCGCTGTGCTGTCTGCGCGCCGCCGGCTTGACTTCATTTTTACACGGCGAAAATTATTGCCACATTGAAAAGTCCCTCGACAAAAGAAACCAGGCTGCTTGTCGCGCGGCAGATCGGGCGGGAGCCGGCAATCGGGTTTTCGGTTGCAAAAAAATGTCGCTACGGCTGGCCGGCCGTAATCAGGAATGCTCCCTTCGACGACAGGGGCAACCCGAATCCCAATCTTTACTATCTCAGCTGTCCGTATTTAAGAAAGCGGCTGGGGAGGCTGGAGGGGGAAGGCCGCACCGCCAGGCTGGAGGAACTGATTGCTCTGGAGCCGGATTTAATCCTGGCGTTAAGGCAGGCACAGGCGGATCATTCGCGGCAGTGGCAGGAGGCCGCCGGCGGCCTCGTAAAAACGGCCCCCCCGGGCCCGCGCATCGCCGCCTCGAGCGGAGACACGCTGCTGAAATGCCTGCATGCCCACTTTGCCTACGGGTTTGTCCACAATGATTACAAAATAGGCCGGCTCATTGCTGAGGGACTTGAGGGATTGTGGTGTGATGACGAGCGCTGCCGCCACTGGATGGTCGAGATCATGGCGGCAGGGGGCAGTGGAGAGACATCGTGACCGTCGTCGCGGTGATTGACACGGGCACAAACTCAACCAGGCTGCTGGTTGCCGATGCCGGGGACGGCAAAGTCCGGGAGATTGCCCGCCGGACCGAAGTCACTCGCCTAGGCGAAGGAGTTGACAAATCGGGCAGGCTTAACCGCAGCGCCCGTGCGCGTGTGCAAAGGGCAGTTGATGGTTATGCCGAAATAATCGCCAGACATAATGCCCAAAGAACCGTAATCCTCGCGACAAGTTCGGTCCGGGAAGCAGCCGACGGCGAGGAATTTCTGGCATGGCTGGCGGAATCTCACTATCTTTCCGAGCGGCTGCTTTCCGGCGCTGAGGAGGCAGCCTTAAGCTACCTCGGTGCCACTTTTTCCTTGCCTGATCGTCAGCGGATCATGCTCTTTGATGTTGGCGGCGGCAGCACGGAGATTGCCGCCGGCAAGGTCGGCCGGGTTGATTATGCGCGCAGTCTGGATATTGGCTGCGTTCGGATAACGGAACGGTTCTTTAAAAACGACCCGGTCCTGCCGGTGGAGGCTGACGCCGCGGCCGGGTTCATTAACGACTTGCTGCAGACGAAAGTAGATCCGCATTATCTGGTTGGCATCGAAATAGCAGTGGCGGTAGCCGGGACGGTGACGTCCCTGGCGGCAGTTGACCTGGGGCTTAAAAAATATGACCGCGACGCCGTTCATGGCCATCTGCTGACGCGGGAAAAAGTTGGCGCACTGTTTGACAGGCTCGCCGGCCTGAGCCTGAAGCAAAGGTTGAAGATTAACACAATTGAGCAAGGGCGGGCCGATGTTATCGTTGGCGGGGCGCTGATTGTCTTAAAGCTGATGGAATACAGTGGGATCGACGCGCTTACGGTCAGTGAAAACGACATCCTCGACGGGGCGGCGCTGAAGCTGGCGGCGGGTGAGCTTTAGGAACTCCCTGGGCCGATAGTTCCTATATAATCCAGTTAAAATCGAACGGATGATCCAGCTCGCTTAGTATAACCAGAGAAATGAACGCTAGTCCGACGCCGGGGAGCCGTCCGGACACAGGCATAGAGAGACAAGCCCCCGAGCAGTTTGCCCGAGTGGTGGAACCGGTAGACACAAGGGACTTAAAATCCCTCGCCCTTTGGGTGTGTGGGTTCGACTCCCACCTCGGGCACCAATTTAAAACGTTTAACTGCTCTTAGCAGTTTCTGACGGCGGCGACTTTTTTAATCATCTGGACCGTGGTGCCATCATTGCTTGTCTCCACGTCAACCTTGTCCATTAAGCTGCCCATGATGCCGAAGCCCAATCCTTCGGATGGCGGCGGCGGCAGGGTCATGCCGTGGCCGTAATCGAGAACTTCAATCTGTAAACTGCCTCTTTCCCAGTGGCACTTGATTTGTATTACTTGTTTGATGGTATCATTTTCGGGATAGTAGGCATGCCTGACGACATTGGTGCAGGCCTCTGACAGCGCCACCTTGATGTCGGCGATGCTGTCGTCGCTAAAGCCCTCGTCCTGGGCGGCGGCTGCCACTACCAGCCGCACCAGGGAGAGATATTCCGCCTTGGCAGGAACAACCAGGCTTAAAACGTTTCTGTCGCTTTTCTTTGACATTTAGGTTGCCTTGTTTGTTGTCAGATTCTGTCTTAACGACTGCAGCGTCCGCCGCAGGAGCCGGGAAACATGCATCTGCGATATCCTCAGACGCCCGGCGATCTCGGTCTGGCTTAAGCCTTCGACAAATCGCAGGTAAAGCAGGCTTTGCTCGCGCTGGCTCAAGAAAGACATTGCCCCGGCAAGGCTAAGGCGTTCATCAAGGATTTGCAAGGCCTTGTCTTCGCCTCCGATAATATCAAGTAACGACAGGTCACTTTCTTCCCCCGAGCTGGTGTTAAGCGAAGCCACTGAAACGCTCTCCGAGCTTTCCAGACCCTCAATCACCTCTTCTTCACTGATGCTCATTTCCCTTGCGATCTCGGCAACATTTGGCGATCTGCCGTGCTGCTGCGAAAATTTCTGCACTGCATTGTTTAATGCATGGGTACGCTCCCGGAGGCCTCTGGGCAGGCGGATTGTGGATACCCGGTCCCGAAAGTATCGTTTCAGTTCTCCGACAATCGTGGGGACGGCATAAGTAGTAAATTGCACATTTCGGTCGGGATCAAACCTGTCAATTGCTTTTAGAAGGCCCATTGAGGCAACCTGGACAAGATCATCAAGCGGCTCGCCCCGGTTGAGAAAACGGCGGGCAAGCGAATGGGCCAGGTCAAGATGGGCGTCGACAAGCACATTTTTTATTCCGGGATCGCGCGTTTTTTGATAAGTGCGAAACAGGGACTGGATCGCCTCCCTGTTGAGCGTATTGTTGGCGCGCCGGGGCAATTATCCGTGGACAGGCAGGTTTTTGACGATTTTGACTTCAAACTCACCGTCCGGGATGGGGGATTCTTCGACCCGGTCGGCAACTTTTTCAAGGATGAAACGGGCATAGCGGTCAATTTTATTGGCGCCGTCAAGGAAATTTCTGGGAATGCTGCGGGTAATGATTTCCAGCCGATCGGAAAAGAAGCTGTAGCGGATGCATAAATTGCCGCCGGGTGGGTTGTCCTCGGCAAGGTGCAGCCGGAGTAGCTCTTCCAGCGCCGTCTGCAGATCGTCGGCTTCGTCAAGATTAAAGCCGGCTTTGCTGGCAACACCGGCCGTAGCCAGGCGGACTATCTTTGGCAAGAGACTTCTTTGATATAGGGTCAGGCAGATGGTGTCTGCCGTTTTTGTCTTGGCCAAACAGGGCACCTCCACATCGCGGCGTCCGGCCAACCGGAGCGTAATTAATACTTATACCCGTTTCCAAGCGGGCTGAACAAGGATTATCGGCAAAGGAGGCGTAAAATTTTACAAATACGGAACGAAAAGCAGAATGTTATAATTGGTTCCTTGGGACGGAAAATAATGGACATGGACAGGATATGACCGTAAGCAAAGCAAAAACACCGCAGGAAAAATGCATGTTGCAAAAGTTGAACGGCCTGGAGGCATGGTGTACGCGCGAGAAATGCATTTTCTGGCGGCTGCTTGACGCACAGGACATTGAGGTCAGCAATGAGGAGGCCTGCGGGCTTCAGCACTTTGGCATTATCGACAAAATCGATCCAGGAACGGCCGCGTGGCTGTTGAATGTGAAAAACCGCCTGGACAACACAACCCCGGAGGCAGGAAAAGCAAGGATTAACTTCCGGCGCCGCGAAAAATAATAAAAGCGCCTTAGGGAGTCCCAAGTTTATCCGGTTAGATTTCGGGTAAATTGCGATTGAGGGAAAAAGACCTCGGTGAGCAACGTGGAACTCAAACGTAGAAAAGTTGGTATATTAGTGGCGCCGGGTTTTGATGACGGACAGGTCATCAGGACAATTGAGATTCTGCGGGATATGAAAGCCGAAGTGATGGTAAGCTCGCAGGGTGAGGTTTTACCTGGGCCGGTTGCCGGGATGCGGGGGGCGCTTCTTAATCCCAACGTGCAGCTGTCACGCCTGCCGGCGGCGTCGCTTGACGCAGTCATTATAGCGGGTGGCAATTCAACCGCCGCTCTTCAATCTGACACGATGGCGCTGACGCTGCTGATGGAGTTGCAGGCCGCCGGAAAGCCAATCGGGGCAGTGGGCAGCGGCGCGATGGTGCTTGCTTCCGCCGGCCTTGTCAACGGCATGCGGGTAACCGGCGAATTTCGCACCAAAAGAGCCCTCGAACATCACGGCGCTTTCTTCCTTGGCCAAGGCCTTGTTGTCGACCATAACATTGTCACCAGTCAATCGGAGCAAAACCTGCTTCATTTCATCGAGGCAATTGCCTTTCTGCTTGAGCCGGCGCCAACGCTGCGCTAAGCTGCCGGGCGTTTGCGGACGGATGCTCCGGCGTCCGGGTTTTAATGCCGGTCTCATAACGACCACAGGCGCATCTGCGTCCAGCACAAGGCGTCGGTTGATCATCCCGGTTATCTCCTCCTGTGAGCGTTGCGAGTCACCTTTTAAGACAGAGCATCCGTGTTTATAATGTTGTCATGAAGAAAATACTGGTGGTAGACGATGAAGCCGGCGTCAGGAAGCTGGTGTCATCTTATTTAAAACAGGAGGGATTTGAAGTGACTGAGGCGGCCGATGGCGCCGCCGCGCTAAGCCTGGCGCGCCGCCAACGGCCTGACTTGGTCGTGCTTGACCTGATGCTGCCGGAGATTGACGGTCTTGAAGTCTGCCGCATTTTAAGAAATGAGTCAGACGCCTTCGTGATTATGCTTACTGCCAAGGCTGAGGAAACTGACAAGCTGGTTGGCCTGGGTGTTCTGGCGGTTGTGATCGTCGCAACCATCGGCGCCGCCGGATGGTTTGCAAATAGTCAGGCTTCCGTGGGCGGCTGGATCCACCAGACCTACCACGATTCCACCACGGTCAGGCAGACGCCGGTGGGCGCGGCGCGGCTGCTGGATGTCGGCTCGTCCGTGCGCTGGCGGCTGTGGCAGGAGGCGGTTTCCAACTAGCGGCATCACTTATTGGGGGGAACCGACGGCCAGAGTTTTCCCATCACCCATTTGATCGAGCGGGAAAGCGACATGCCGTTTGTCAAACAGCCCCACGGGCTGCCTTTTTGCCTTTAAATGAGTTGGGGCTGGTCGGTTTTATCCTGGGCGGAGCGTTCATCTTTACGGTTGCCGGTTTTGGCGTCCGGAACCTCGTACGCAGCCGTGAACGCCGGGAGCGGGCGGCGACGGGAACGATACTTTCGATGATAACCATCTACCTGATTCATACCAGCTTCGATTGGGACTGGAACGTGTTTGCGGTTACCATGCCTTTTTTCTTTTTTGCCGGAATGCTGGTGAGCTGGCCCGTCCGGTCCGGAGCCGCCCCGGGAACGGACCCCGGCCAGGAGGGCCGGCCCGGATGAGAATACTGATCACAGGCGGGGCCGGATTTATCGGCTCTCATACATGCGAACGTTTTGTCAGGAACGGCCACCGGGTAAGGGTTGCCGACAACCTTTCCAGCGGCAGCCTTTCCAATATTGAGGCCGTCGCGGGAGATATCGAATTTGCCGAAGTTGACATCAGGGACTTTAACAAGACAAGCGAAGCATGCCAGGGAATGGAGATGGTCCTGCACCTGGCTGCCGTCTCTTCGGTTGTCAAGTCAATTGAGGATCCGCTGGCGACCGAGCGGATAAACACTGCAGGCACCATCAACGTCATCGAAGCCTGCCGCCGCCAGGGTGTGAGCCGGCTGGTCATGGCCAGCTCCGCCGCCGTCTATGGCGAGCCCTTTCAGCTACCGTTAAGCGAGGACTCGCAAACCAGGCCCGGATCGCCCTACGCTTGGCAAAAACAAAGCGGTGAGTTTTACGGCTCCTTTTTCAGCCGCCAGGGCGGCGCCGGGTTCCTGGCGCTCAGGTATTTCAATGTCTACGGGCCGCGGCAGGACCCGGCCTCGCCATATTCCGGGGTGATATCCATCTTTGTCCGCCAGGCGCGGCTGAACCAGCCGCTTGCCATTTACGGCGACGGCAGCCAGACGCGGGATTTCATCCATGTATCCGATATCGCCGAGGCCAACCTGAGGGCGGTTGAAGCAGCCGGGCCCCTGCCACCGGTAATCAACGTGGGAACGGGCAAAGAGACCAGCATTACCGAGGCGGCGGCGATAATTCAAAAAAGCACGAACAGCAACGCCCCGATCATCAAGAAACAGAAACGCGAGGGGGATATCTACCGGTCATTTTCTACCACCACCAGGCTAAAAGATGTCCTGGATTTCACGCCGGCAATTGCAATTGAAACGGGACTTTTAGATCTGCTGAATGAGGACTAAACCGGGACGGGATGCGCTCTCCGGCACTCAGGACTGGCGCATGCTGGCGGAGGTCAGGTTGGCCTGCACGATCAGGCGGTGGGTTGTGTTCCAGATCGGGTCGCAGGTAATAAGAGTAATCTCGTCGCTGCCGTCCGGGTTAAGCACCGAGATGTCTTCCGGTTGCGTAATATGATGGTTTATGACTGTGTAATTGAAGTTTCCGTAAGGGGTGTGGAAAAAAATTTCATCGCCCTTGTGGATGTCATTCAGATGCAGGAAAGGGGCGCCGTAAAGGACGCGGTCGCCGGCCACGACAAAATTGCCGCCCATCCCGGGAAGCGGCGTTTCCTCCAGGTGGCCCGGCCCTTTGTGCAGGGCGCTGTCATCCGAGCCTTCCACGACAATCGAGTCGAGGCCAATTTTAGGAATTTCAAGCTCGCCAATGGTCTGATCGGCGCTCAGGCGTGACCTGAAAGCCACCGCCAGCGCCCGGAGCTTGTCCTGGTCGGCGGCGCCCTGAAGTTTAGCAAGGATGGACTGGTTGAGCGCCAGCGCGTCGGCCGACTCCTGGGCGTAATCGCCACGGAGGCTGCGCTGCTCGAAATAACCGACGACCCAAGTGGCGGGGATGTAAAGAATAAATCCCAACCCCACAAGAATGAGGATGAGGCCAGCGATTTTGTATTTATTCCATTTCTTGATTCTGCCGAGCATGGCGGGCTGCAAATTCAATTATTTCAGCATAGAGTACATAGCAGGCTTTCTCAAGTTGAGTTTTACCTGCGGGGCCGCTATTGACGGCGGCGCTGGACAACGAGGTGGGCCAAATGCAATTTATTGATACACACTGCCATATCATAGCCGGCGTCGACGATGGCGCCGCCAACCCGGCCGAGAGCCTGGAAATGGGACGCATTGCCGCCGGGGACGGCATTAACACGATCGTGGCCACCCCGCATGTGGTCGAGGGCTACTATCTGGGCGAAGACAGGAAGGTTCGCTTGAGCGAGCTGCGCCGCCCGTTTCTGGGCAGCGGACTTGAAATTAACCTGGTCCCAGGCGCGGAGGTGCCAATGAGCCTGTGCGCTTCCGCAGATGAAGCCTTGTTACAATCACTCTCAATCGGCGGCCGCTACCTGCTGATGGAGACATCGGAGGCTTCCCTGGACCAGTTGGCCAAGTCAATCTATCATGTCAAGCTCTCCGGCCTTTATCCGGTGCTGGCTCATCCGGAGCGGTTTTCCTTTGCCCGGGATCAGTGCCGGCATGGCGGATCTGCTTGAGCAAAATGACGCTTTCGTGCAGGTTACCGCCCCTGCGATTCAGGGACTGTTTGGCCGGGGGCCAAGAAAGTCATGGGAAGAGATGGCAAAAGCCGGCCTTGTCCATCTGATCGCCAGCGACGCCCACTCGGCCGGCATGCGGCCGCCGCAGCTCTCGAAAAGCTACGAAGCTTTGCGCCGCCTAGCGGGAGATGAAGCGGCGCGCGCCATCATGCTTGAGAATCCTGCCCGATTGTTTGCCGGCAAGAAGCTTTTAAGGACTGAGCCCGTTTCCCGGCGGTGGATCGGGGCGAGGAGGCCGCACCGGGAACAATAATCAGGTGGCTGCCGCGGCCGGCAGCGCGATCCTGGAGGATGCGCCACGAAAAGCCTACTGGGATAGGCTCAAAGAACCGATAATTGCTGCGTGAGTTATTAAAGCCTGCTGTAATCTCATTTTGGAAATGAACGGCAATCATACATTCAAGCTCAGCGAAACCGGTTTCCAGCGGTTTCGCGAACTGGTGAACCGGGCCGGCGGTGTTGCCATAACCCATGCCGGGAAGGATTTGTTGCGGAAAGGGCTCGCGGCCAGGGCCGGCGCGCTGGGCGTGACGACGCTGGAAGATTACTACCGCCTGCTAACCACCGACATCAACCGGGAAGAGGAGGTGCGGCGGCTGCTCCGCCAGCTGTCGGTCCCAGACACCCGTTTCTTCCGCAACCAGAGCCAGTTTGATGTGCTGCATAAATACATTATTCCGGAGCTGGCGCGGCGCAAGCTGGAGGAGCGCCGCGTGCTCCGGTTCTGGTGCGCCGGCTGCTCCACTGGAGAAGAGCCCTATTCGGTGGCGATGACGCTGCTAGACTCGCTTCCCGATCGCGACAACTGGAAAGTCGAGGTTTTGGCCACGGATTTAAATGAGCAGGCGCTTGATCAGGCGCGGCGGGGCTGGTACCAAAAAAGCAGGATGGCCGGTGTCGGCCAGCCACAACGAGAAAGGTATTTTCACCGGAGCGACGGCGGATTCCAGGTTAATGACGAAGTCAGGCGGCTTGTCACCTTCACCCGGCACAACCTGGTAAACGATCCCCTGCCGATTGAGGTTTATGGCATCTGCGACGTGGTGTTTTGCCGCAACGTCATCATTTACTTTACGCACAGCACGGCCGGTTTTGTCATTGAACACTTTTTTGACATCATTAACCCGGGTGGCTATCTCTTCCTTGGCCACTCGGAGACCCTCTGGAAGCTGTCGGCCAGGTACGCGCTGGTGGAGATTGGCGGCACTTTCATTTACAGCAAGCCGCTGCCGACTTCCCTTTCCGGCAGGCGCTTCATTCCCGATCGCCGCATGCGCGACTCCGGCCTGCCGCCGGGTGTGGACGACGACAGGCGTGTTTCCGGCTCAGACCGCCGGGCAACAGAGCAATCGGCGATTTAACTGCCGGGACCACCGGACCCTCGTTTCACTTTAACGTAAAACCATCCTTAAGAAATCCGTGAAACGTTAAACGCAAAACGTTAAACTCCTGGCATGTGATAACATTTCGCCGTTGTGGAATAACTTCAACAGCTCGCCCGAGGAGGTAATCTTGGTTTCCGATGACGACGTCAGGTACGTGGCCCGGCTTGCCCGGCTCAAGCTGAAGAGCGCAGAGCTGGACCGCTACTCCCGCCAGCTCTCCGGAATCATTGATCATATAAACAAGATCGCCGAGCTTGATCTTAAGGATGTTGAGCCGACGTCGCATGTCACCCGGTTGGAAAACGTTTTCCGCGCTGACACTCCATGGTCCTCGGTATCCCAGGAGAAGGCGCTCTTAAACGCACCCGAGGCTGAGGCCGGCGCCTTTAAAGTGCCACAAATTCTGGAGGCGGGAGAACAGTGACCGGGACCGCGACGGCCGGCAACCTGCTCAGGCTAAGCGCCTTGGATGCGCTGGAGCTGATGAGGACAGGCGCGCTTGAGGCAGCCGCCCTCACCGACGCCTATCTGTCACAAATAGCAAAAAATGACAAAATTGTGGCTGCTTACCTGAGGCTGACAACGGCAGAAGCGCGGTTGAAGGCAGCCGCCAATGACGCCGCGCCCGCCGCTGACAGGGCGCCGCTTGCAGGACTGCCGACGGCGGTTAAAGACGTGCTCGTTACTGAGGGTGTGATCACCACCTGCGCCTCGAAAATGCTGGAAGCTTACAATCCCATCTATACCGCCACAAGCATACTCAAGCTGGCAGAGGCCGGCATAGTCATGCTGGGGAAGACAAATATGGATGAGTTCGCAATGGGCTCGTCCACGGAAAATTCAGCCTTTGGCCCGACGCGGAATCCCTGGGATCCTGAGCGCGTGCCCGGTGGCTCAAGTGGCGGCTCGGCGGCGGCGGTGGCGGCCGGCGAGGCGATCTGGGCTCTCGGCTCCGATACGGGAGGATCGATCCGCCAGCCAGCGGCCTTCTGCGGCGTCGTTGGCCTCAAACCGACTTATGGCAGCATTTCCCGCTACGGGCTGGTTGCGTTCGCGTCTTCTTTTGACCAGGTTGGGCCGATTACCAAAACAGTGCGCGACGCGGCGCTGATGCTCCAGTACCTGGTCGGCAAGGATCCACTTGACACGACTTCAGTCGAGCATCCCGATGTGATAAATCTGCCCCAGGACAAGGACCTGGACGGACTGAGCGTCGGCATTGTCAGCGAGCTTGTCGGCGAGGGTATTGACGCCGGCGTGAAGAAGGTTTTCGACCAGGCCGTAAAGAAAATGGAGGCCGCCGGCGCCGCCGTGTGCGAAACCAGCCTGCCTCACGTTGAATACGCCCTGCCGGCTTATTACATTCTTGCTCCCGCCGAAGCCAGCGCCAATCTGGCCCGGTTTGACGGCGTCCGCTACGGGTTCAGGGCCGTCGGCGCCCTTGCGGACATCACTGAGATGTACGAGCTGACGCGCAGCCAGGGATTCGGGGACGAAGTAAAGCGGCGGATAATGCTTGGCACCTATGCCCTTTCATCCGGCTATTATGAAGCCTATTACGGCCAGGCGCAGAAGGTGCGCACCCTGGTGGTGGAGGACTTCGAGAGGGCTTTTGATCAAGTCGATCTGCTCATCTCGCCCACTTCGCCGACAACTGCCTTCCGGCTGGGGGAGAAAACGGGCGATCCCCTGACGATGTACAAATCAGACATCTGCACCATTCCGGTTAACCTGGCGGGACTGCCGGGGATCTCGATTCCTGCCGGGCTGGCGGACGGCCTGCCGGTGGGCTTGCAGCTGATCGGGCCGGCATTTTCCGAGAACATGCTTCTGCAGGCGGCCCATAGTGCAGAAGCTGTCATTGGCTTTGACGCGGTCTCGCCGCTGATCGAGCGGGCGGATTGAACGGCTGTTGATGCGGGACGTCTCATTTGCAAAAAGACAGGGCCGCCGATGAAAGGAAAAAACGATGGACTTTGAGCCGGTAATCGGCCTTGAAATCCATGTGGAGCTCTCCACCGAGAGCAAGATGTTCTGCGGCTGCCGGGTCAAGTTTGGCGGCGAGCCCAACGCCCGCTGCTGTCCTGTTTGCATGGCCCATCCGGGAGCGCTGCCGGTAGCCAACGAAAAGGCGATTGAGTATCTGGCCAGGATAGGCCTGGCGTTAAACTGCAGCATTCCCGAACGCAGCATTTTTCACCGCAAGAATTATTTTTATCCCGACCTGCCGAAGGGATATCAGATATCCCAATATGACCGGCCGTTTGCCGTCGACGGCCGCCTTGAAATTGTGGTTGATGATGAACAGCTGACGGTCGGCATCGAGCGAGTGCACATGGAGGAAGATACGGCCAAGAACATCCATGCCGGTGGCGGCGGCCGCATTGCTGGCGCCGTCTATTCGCTGATCGACTTCAACCGCTCGGGGACGCCGCTCGTTGAGATCGTCACCAGGCCTGAAATACATTCGCCGCAAGCAGCCCGCACATTCCTCAACAAACTTAAAAATCTGCTCAAGTACCTGGATGTCTCCGACTGCAACATGGAGGAGGGGTCGCTGCGCTGCGACGCCAATGTCTCCGTGCGCCCGGCCGGCTCAAGCGGGCTGGGCGTCAAGACCGAGCTTAAGAATATGAACAGTTTCAAGCACCTCGAGAAGGGGCTGGCAATGGAGATTGAGCGGCAGGCGCAGCTGATTGAAAGCGGCGGGCAGGTAGTACAACAGACCGTTCATTTTGATTTTGCCACCGGCGAAGTGACGCCGATGCGCTCCAAGGAGTTTGCTCACGATTACCGCTACTTTCCCGAGCCGGACCTGGTGCCGCTGGCCGCCGGCAGCGATTTTGTCGAAAAGATCAGGGCGGCAATGCCCGAACTGCCAGACGCCAGGGCCGCCCGCTACGTTAACGACCTCGGCCTGCCGGCGTATAATTCTGAGGTTCTCACTTCCAGCCGCGAGCTGTCAGACTTTTTCGAGGCAACTCTTGCTCATTTTGATGACGCCCGGATGGCGAGCAACTGGATCATGGGCGAGCTGCTTGGATACATAAACGCCGCCGGCGGCGATCTCGCCAGTTGCCGGATGGCGCCGGCAGAAATGGGCAAGCTGCTGGCGATGATCAGATCCGGCGCGGTCAGCAATGCCGTTGGCAAGGAAGTTTTTGCCGAGATGTGCAAGACCGGCCAGACGGCCGGCGAGATCGTCGCGGCCAAGGGGCTGGCCCAGATTTCCGATGAGCCCGAGTTGGCCGCCATCGCCGGGCGAGTTATCGCCTCCAACCCGGCGCAAGTCGAGCAGTTCCGCGCCGGCAAGGAGAGGGTGCTCGGCTTTTTTGTCGGGCAGGTCATGAAAGAGACAAAGGGCCGGGCCAATCCCCAGGCAGTGAACCGCATTCTTAAGGAAAAACTTGCCGGCTAAGAAACAGTAATGGCCGCTCAACCTTTCATCCCCGCAACGATGATGACGCAGCACCCGGACAGCGCCTCGCGCTACGTGCCGGTCCGGGACGAGCCAAAGGAAGCTATTGACGCGCTCACGCCCCAGCCCATCGGCCTCGGACTCGAGGAAGTGATGGTTGACTATGAGGGCAAGTTGACTCCTTATCACCAGACGGCTGAGATTTCCCTGGGCCTGCTCGAGCGGGGCCAGACGCCCGGCCGCGACGTCCTCGTGACGCCGCGCGTGCCCAGTGCTACCAAGGAAACATCATTTCATCAATTGATGGCGCTGATGAGCGTGATTGAGTCCAATTACCAGATGTCGCTGTCAGGCGGCGGCGCCATCTGTGAAGTTATCGTGCCGATGGTTGAGACGGCAGCGGAGTTGATGGACGTGCGCCGCCGCATCGAAGACGTAATCGAGCTGGGCTACAAGGAGTTTGGCACCGCCCGCGACGCCAGCGCAGTCCAGGTCATCCCCCTGATCGAAGAGGTGCCCGAGCTGCTTGGCGCCAGGAGCATGCTGCGCAAATACATTGACGGCACCAAAGATGCAGGGTACAAGGTTGACCGGCTGCGTGTCATGCTGGGCCGCAGCGATTCGGCGATGGCCTACGGGATGGTGCCGTCGGTGCTGGCCGTAAAGACTGCTATAGCCGACTGCTACCGTTTGGGTCGTGAACAGGATATTGAGATATTCCCGATTTACGGTGGCGGTGCGCTTCCCTTTCGCGGGCATGTCACTCTTGGTAATTTCGACCAGCTTGTCAATGACTACGCCGGCGTGCGCACGGTGACGATTCAGTCCGGCCTAAGGTATGACATCGGCGGCGAGTCCGCCCGCCAGGTGGCAATCAGGGCAAGGGATGAACTTGAGCAGGCCGAGCCGCTTGCGTTCAGCGCTGATGAGCGCGACGCCATTACCGCTATGATCGGGCTGTTCACCACTGCCTACCTGGAGAGCTTTGACTCCCTGCTGCCGGTGGTCATCGCCATCTCGGATGTAATTCCGGCGCAGCGGGACCGCCTTGCCCGCAAGAGCGCCGTTGGTTACGCCCGCGCCGCCGCGGCGCCGCACAAGCTGGCGGCAGAAATTGATAATGCCGGAGTCGCAGGCCTTGTCGCTCAGATCAAACCGCGGAAGGCGGCCAGCCTCCCGCGGGCCATCAGTTACACCGGCGCCCTTTACTCAATCGGCCTGCCGCCGGAGTTCATCGGCACAGGCAGGGGCTTAAAAGCGGTCAAGGATCACTATGGCGGCGCCGGCATGGAAATGCTGCTGAGGTTTTATCCCGGCATTCGCGCCGACCTGGCCCGGGCCGCCTGCTATGCCAGCTTGAGGACGTCGGCGATGCATATACCAAAGTCTCTCCTGCCACACCTTGAATCGGACCTGGAAGAAATTGCGCTCGAGCTTGGCATTGAGCCAGGACCGGTGTCTCAGGACGACAAGCGCTACCATGTGCTTCTGGAGACGGTCCAGCCGATGCTGAGGCAACTGGCGGCCGGCGGCCAGGAATGGACCGGCGAAGTTGCCGACAGGCAGTTGGTGACGGAATGGATCTGCCGGCTGGGCAAGCTGCGGGGAAGCCTCGGATAAGGGACATGACCTGATTTCCGTTAGGAAATCAGGTCATGTCCCAGAGTTACAATAGGTCGTGTCCCGGAGTTACAAGGGGCAGAGAACACAAACTGATTTGCTGCCGATTTTCGAAATCAGTATTGTGTCCCCGAGTTTAGGAAGACGCTTACGGTTGCCGCATCTGTAGTGCTTAAGTTATATTTTAACTAAGAATCAGGGCCGCTTATCCCGACAACTCCGCTGCGGGGGCAATTCATGGACTCAGACAACAAGGAAAAACTGGATAGCTTTAACCTTGAAGGGGCGGCGCCGTCGCCAAAAAAGAAGATCAAGATTGACGACACGACGCTCCGCGACGGCGAGCAGACAGCGGGCGTGGTCTTCGCCAATCAGGAAAAAGTGCGGATCGCCAGGCTGCTCGATGAGTTAGGCGTACATCAGATCGAGGCCGGCATCCCGGCGATGGGCGGTGACGAAAAAAAAACGATCAGGCACATTGCCGGCCTTGGGCTTAACGCCAGCATCCTTGCCTGGAACCGGGCTGTTATTGATGATATCCGCCACTCGCTCGACTGTGGCGTAACCGCCGTGGCCATCTCCATGTCAGCCTCCGACATTCACATCGAGCACAAGCTGAAGAAGTCGCGCACCTGGGTGCTGGAGAAGATCCGGGAGTCTGTCGACTTTGCCAAGCAACACGACCTTTATGTTTCCGTCAATGCCGAGGACGCTTCCCGCGCCGACCTCGAATTCCTGGTTCGTTTTGCCCGGGCGGCGGAAGAGCAGGGCGCCAACCGCATCCGTTTCTGCGACACGGTTGGCATCCTCGATCCTTTTGATACCTACAACGTCGTCTCGTTCCTGCGCCGGGAGATCGGCGTTGCCATCGAGATGCACACCCACAATGACTTCGGCATGGCCACGGCCAACGCGCTGGCCGGGATCAAGGCGGGCGCCACTTATGTCAATACCACCGTGAACGGGCTGGGGGAGAGGGCCGGCAACGCCGCCCTGGAAGAGGTTGTGATGGCGCTCAAGTATATTGCCAAGGCCGACCTGGGTTGTAAAACCAAGCTTTTCCGCGAGCTGTCTGAGTACGTGGCCGGGGCGTCGGCGCGCACCATTCCGGTGTGGAAGCCGATTGTGGGCGCAAACGTGTTTGCCCATGAGTCCGGCATCCATGCCGATGGCGTTATCAAGAATCCGCTCAATTACGAGGTGTTCAGCCCAGAAGAGGTCGGACTGGAGCGGCAGTTGGTGATTGGCAAGCATACCGGCAGCAAGGCTGTCAGAACGAAATTTCAGGAGTTCGCAATCGTGCTGGACGATGACGAGAGCCGGGAGATCCTGCGCCTTGCGCGCAAGCTGTCGGTAAAGCTGAAGCGCGGCCTGTTTGAGAAAGAGCTGATGTATATCTACAAGGATTTCAAGGCCCAAAAGGCCGGGGGCGAGGAGCGGGTTGGCTAGCACCCTGGCGGAGAAGATCATCGCCGAACATGTAGGGCGCGGGGTAAGGCCCGGTGAGATCGTCATAACCGGGATCGATGTGGCTGCATTGCAAGACGGCACCGGGCCGCTGGCGCTGATGCAGCTGGAGGAGCTGGACCTGGTCAGAGCGCATAACCCCGCGGGGACTGTCCTGTTCATCGATCATGCCGCTCCCAGCCCGCGCAAGGAGCTTTCCAACGCCCACAATTCCCTGCGCGCTTTTGCTTCACGGACCGGCGCCGTCCTTTCCGACATTAACGAGGGCGTCTGCCACCAGCGGCTGGTGGAGGGCTTTGCCTCGCCGGGAGACATCCTTATCGGCGCCGACTCCCACTCGTGCACCGCCGGCGCCCTGGCCGCTTTTGCCACCGGGATGGGCTCTACTGACGTCGCCATTGGCATTGCCACCGGGAGAACATGGCTTAAAGTTCCAGAGACGGTTCGCGTGATCATGAACGGGACCTTCAAGCCCGGCGTTTTCGCCAAGGACCTGATTCTTAAGCTAATCGGCGACATAGGCGCCGACGGCGCCACCTACATGGCGCTCGAGTTTTCCGGGCCGCTGGCGGCGGCCCTGACAATGGCGGAGCGCTTTACCCTTGCCAACATGGCAGTGGAGGCGGGAGCCAAGACGGGCCTGTTGGCTGCGGACGAAATAACGCGAAAGTTTCTGGCGGCGCAGGGGCGGGAGAAAGATTTCCGGCCGCTGGCGGCGGATGGGGGGGCGGCATACGCCCGCACAATTGAGATTGATGCAAAAGCGCTGGAGCCGCTTGTCGCAGCGCCCCATACAGTGGACAATACGAAGACAGTGGCGGCGGCGGCCGGCAGGAAAGTGGACCAGGTTTTCATCGGCACCTGCACCAACGGCCGCATCGAAGATCTGCGCATCGCGGCGCAGGTGCTGGAGGGCCGGCGGCGCCATCAGCAGACGCGACTGATCGTAACGCCGGCGTCAAGAAGCGTTTACATTCAGGCGGCCAGAGAAGGCCTTCTGGAAACGTTCGCGGAGGCGGGCGCGTCGGTAACAGGGCCGGGGTGCGGGGCCTGCGTCGGCGTTCACGGCGGCGTCCTTGGCGACGGCGAGGTCTGCGTCTCGACTCAGAACCGCAACTTCCAGGGAAGGATGGGAAACGCGGAGGCGTTTATTTACCTGGCGTCACCGGCAACTGCGGCGGCCAGCGCCATCGTTGGCGAGATAACCGACCCGAGGGAATTCATAAAATAACAGTTTCGTTAAAAGCTAGGCTTTGCCTGCCGGAACGTGAATTCGAAACGAAAAGGCGGTTGTGCAATCATTTAAACCAATAAGGGATTCCTGAGCCAGATGATTTTGCGGGGAAAAGTCTGGAAATTCGGTGACAATATTTCCACCGACCACATCGCGCCGGGGAGGTATTTCCACCTCCGCACCAACCTGCCGGAACTGGCAAAGCATGTGCTCGAAGACGCCAATCCTGATTTCGCTTCGCAGATGCAACCGGGCGATTTTATCGTTGCCGGCCGCAATTTTGGCCTCGGATCAAGCAGGGAGCATGCCCCCCGGATAATCAGTCTTGCCGGCGCCGGCGCCGTGCTGGCCCCGTCATTTGCCCGCATTTTTTTCCGGAACTCGATCAATGTGGGGCTGCCGGTGCTTGAGCTTGATACTTCGGGCATAAACCAGGGCGATCAGCTGGAGGTTGACTTTGAAGCAGGCAGCGTCAAAAACATCACGACTGGCGAAACCCTGTCTTTCCGGCCGCTGCCGCCGGTGATGGTGAAGATTCTCGGCGACGGCGGCATCGTTGCGCATTTCAAGAAATACCGCGATTTCAATCTAGAGACATAGGACCAAAACGCGGACCGTGTTTTTTGGTCAATCAAAGGAGAGCTTGCTATGGCTGATCCCTACCAGGTTACTTTAATCCCAGGCGATGGCATTGGGCCTGAGATTACCCGGGCGGCCTGCCGGGTCGTAGAGGCCGCCGGCGTTCCGGTCGAGTGGCAGGAAGTCGTAGCCGGCTCGGACGCTCTTGCCGAGTACGGCACACCGCTTCCCGATCATGTCCTACAGTCAATCCGCAAGACAGGAGTCGCTCTAAAGGGGCCGGTAACTACACCTGTCGGAAGCGGATTTCGCAGCGTCAACGTATCCCTCCGCCAGGCGCTGGATCTTTACGTCAACCTCCGGCCGGCAGTCTCCATTCCCGGAGTCAAATCGCTTTACCACGATATTGACTTGGTCATCGTCAGGGAAAATACGGAGGACCTTTATGCGGGAATCGAGCACATGGTGGGACCCGATGCCGCCGAGAGCATCAAGATCATCACTCGCCGCGCTTCGGAGCGGATTGTGAGATTCGCGTTTGAGCATGCCCGCCGGGAAGGCCGGCGCAAGGTCACGGCCGTACATAAGGCTAACATCATGAAGTTAAGCGACGGCCTGTTTCTGGAATCGGCGCGGACCGTGGCTGAAAGCTACGGCGATATTGAGTTCGAAGACAGGATTGTTGACAATATGTGCATGCAATTGGTACAAAAGCCGGAGCTTTATGACGTCCTCGTAATGCCCAACCTTTACGGCGACATCGTCTCCGACCTCTGTGCCGGGCTGGTGGGAGGGCTGGGCGTGGCCCCGGGGGCAAATATTGGCGATGAAATGGCTGTTTTTGAGCCTGTGCATGGCAGCGCCCCCAAGTATGCCGGCCGGAACCGGGCCAACGCCACCGCCACCATTCTCTCCGCCGTTCTGATGCTGCGCCACTTGGGCGAGAGCGCTGCCGCCAGCCAGATTTTAAGCGCTGTCAAAACCGTGATCAGGGAAGGCAGGCGGGTGACTCACGACCTGGGCGGCAGCGCCGGCACCACGGAGATGACAGACGCAATTATCCATCAACTATCGAATAACGAATGACCGCACCAACTCTTTTCACAAGCTGATCTCCCAAGCCTGATTTTTTGACGCGAACGCGAAACTGTCTTAACTGCCGACATCGGACAACGGTTTCAGGCTGGCGAGGATATCCCGGATCGTTCCCCAGTCCCAACCGGTCCAGATTCCTGTTGTCATGCTGTAATAAAGGTCATGGGTCTGTCCGGCGGCGTCCTTGAACTGGCCCTGCCAGACAACAACGAACGACTCCGGCTTGACGATTTTTGTCGTCCGCACCGGCTGGCCGTTTTCGGGCAGGTAATCCCTGTCCCGGTGCCAGTAAACCTGGTAATCCACGCCCTCCACGTTCTCCTCGGTCAGATAGTAATCCGCCAGCGGCTGACTGTTGCTGCTGGTTTGATTAAAAGTAAGAGTGAAGGTGTTGCTTCCCGGTTCGGCGTACTTGTAGCTGTAAAAGCCGGCCGGATCGCCGGCGACGCTCCCGGAGTCCATCAGGCTGGTGTCGAGCTTCATACCATCAGGAACCCAAGCCGGAACAATGATCGGGTAAGGCACTTTTTTCTGCAGGGCGATGAGGGCGGCCATCTCATCCGGCGACGGCGTGCCGGTGGCGCTGCGCAGGCTGGGATCAAGGGAGATGCCGGCGGGAGCCCGCTCAGCAGGCGGCGCCGGCGCGGTAGTCGTGGGCACAGACAGAATCGGTTTTTGGGTGTGGATGGTGCGGACGGTCGACTCGGGGCTGCCGCAACCGGCAGCGGCAAGCAGCACAATCGCAGCCAATGTTAAAATCGTCGCAATCGTTGCGTGCCGGAATCTATTAAACATCTACATCTCAAATTCGCACTTCGCAGGCGCAGTCAACCCTGAGAGCCTATCCCGTTAGGCATCTTGAAACGCACCTTTCCATGATAGCAAAGGGCGGGCCAAAGATTCAAAGCCTATCCCTCCAAAATACGCCTGCTAAAGAAAGTCTCTTAATCCGGAAGGGATTTTGGAAAGGTACCCCTCCCCGGGTGGCCGGCCGATAAACTGTCTACTTGGATGACAACGGGTAAATATTAAGCAATTTGCTGGAACTAAATCCGGGCGGCTTATTGAAAGCAGCAGCCGGCGCCGGTAAGATTTGGTTCCCACTACTCACCAAAGAAGGAGGAAGAAACGTCCCCACAGACGGGCATCTCCGGCGTCCAGACCGAGCCCGCAGCCCATACGGGAAATGTTGCCGTTAGCGAGATTTCCTGCAGGACATGTTTTTTCGGCCAAAGCGACCTTTGCTCCCTGCCCAAGGGGGAAGCATGCCCTACATTTCGGTCGGTATGTATAGCTGAGCCGGGCTCTTTTTTTGACGCTCGCCAGCCGCTTCGCTTCATTCCCGGCCGGCGTGCTTGATAACCAGCACGGGGCAGCGGGCATTCTGCACCACCTTGTTGCTAACGCTGCCGAGAAGCATTCCTTTGATGCCGCTTAAGCCGCGGCTGCCCAACACGATCAGGTCAGGTTTTTCACGCATTGCTGCGTCCAGGATGGCAGCGCCGACTGATTCAGGCGGATAATCGATCTCGACCAGCGTCCGCACGTGGGCGCCGCTTTCACGGAACAGTTTGGCCTTCTGCTTGATAAGATCTTCGGCTTCCTCCCGGTTGGCGTCCCTCACGTCTATGTCGGCGGTGCAGCCCGGGCAGACATGAATCAGTAGCACCTCCCTTGCGCCAACCTTTTCCGCCAGATCAGCCGCGCTGGCAACAGCAGCGTCCGCGTTAGCCGAGCCGTCAGTCGCCACCATGATTTTCGAGAATGTAACTTCTGACTTCGGATGTTGGACATTGGACATTGGATTAAGCAACCTCGTTTAACCTCGTTTAACCTCGTTTAACGGCCTTGGATCTTGTTGCCCGATTATGAAAGATTAATAACTCGGGGACACGCTCCCAATTTCCTTCTTTAACTCATGTCCCTGAGTTTAACTTATCCGGGCGATGGTGATTTGAAACGAGTCGCCGTCAACGGTGATCGTGGCCGCATCCTGCCTGCTTTCTTTTTCAAAGTCAAGATTGCGGCAGAGGGTTTCGCCTTTAAAGAACTCAGCGAACTGACGCGCTACCTCAACGAGCTGCCCCTCGCCATAAATAGTAGCCGTGATATTGTCCTCGATCTCAAGGCCGGCTTCCTTGCGCAGATTCTGCACCTTGTGCACCAGCTCGCGGGCCAGCCCCTCGCGCATCAGCTCATCGGTCACCAGCGTACTGACGCCAACTGCGAGGCCGCCGCTCTCCTCGGTGACGAAACCAGGCCGGCTGACTTTCTCGATCAGCAACTCGCCGGCAGAAAGCAACTCTTCCTTACCTTCGACAGTAATGCCGATGCCGCCCCGCTCCTGCATCAGCTTAAGCGCCCGCTCCGGGTCAAGCGCGGCGATGGCGGCGTCTGCCTGAGGGCGGCGGGAGCCGAACCGGGGGCCGAGCTTCTGCAGGTTGGGCTTTATCAGAACCGTAAAGAATCCACTGCTGTCAGCGGCATAAGACAGCTTTTTGACATTAAGCTCATCCGTTATCAGGTGTTCCAGGCCGACAAGCGCTTCCCGCTCCGGCTCGCCGGCGATGACGACCGCTTCGGGAAGCGGCTGTCTTGTCTTCACCGCCGCCCTGTTCCTGGCGGCCCGGCCAAGGTTGACAATCCGGCGGACGAGCTGCATCCGTTCCGCCAGCACACTGGCGGAAATCCCTGATTCAGGAAAACGGCAGAGGTGGACGCTCTCTGGCGCGCTTTCATCAACGCTTGTGACCAGGTTGCGGTAGATTTCTTCAGCGATAAAGGGCGTGTAGGGAGCAAGAAGCTTCGCCACGGTCACCAGGCACTCGTACAGCGTCAGGTAGGCGCTGATCTTGTCGGTGTTCTCACCGCTTTTCCAGAAGCGACGCCGGCTGCGGCGCACGTACCAGTTGGAGAGGTCGTCAACAAATTCCTGGATCTTCCGGCCGCTGGCGGTGGCGTCGTAGCTTTCGAGGCCGTCCCTCACGTTGCTGACAAGCGCTCCGAGACTTTCAATGATCCAGCGGTCCATCAGGGACCGGTCCGGGACGGGAATCTCGTGTTCACCCGGGTTGAATCCGTCAATGTTGGCGTAAAGGACAAAAAATGAATAGGTATTCCATAAAGTCAACAAAAACTTGCGCACGACTTCCTCGATAGCCTCCGGGAAGAAACGGCGCGGATACCAGGGCGAACTGACGGTAAACAGATACCAGCGGAAGGCGTCGGCTCCCTGGCTGTCGAGCACTCGCCAGGGCTCGACAACGTTGCCGCGGGACTTGCTCATCTTCTGACCCTCGCGGTCGAGAATGTGGCCCAGACAGACGACATTCCGGTAACTGGAAGTACCGAATAGCAGCGTGCTCACCGCCATCAGGCTGTAAAACCAGCCGCGCGTCTGGTCGATTGCTTCGCAGATAAAATCAGCCGGGAACCGTTCCTTAAACAGCTCCTCGTTTTCAAACGGATAATGCCACTGGGCCACCGGCATACTGCCGGAGTCAAACCAGGCGTCGATTACCTCAGGCTCGCGGGTCATTTCCTTGCCGCACTCGTGGCATTTCAGCTTTACCGCATCGATATAGGGACGGTGGAGATCGAGATCCTCACCGGGATCGGCCACCGCCATCTTCCTCATCTCGGCAATGCTGCCGATGCAGACCCGGTGGCCTTCCGGGCAACTCCAGACTGGCAGCGGCGTTCCCCAGTAGCGCTCGCGTGAGAGCGCCCAGTCAACATTGTTCTCCAGCCAGTTGCCAAACCGGCCATGCTTGATATGCTCCGGGCGCCAGTTGACGGTCTCGTTGGCTTCAAGCAACTGATCCTTGATTGCGGTCGTCCGGATGTACCAGCTTGCCTTGGCGTAATAAATCAGAGAAGTGTCGCAGCGCCAACAGTGGGGATAGGAGTGTTCGTAGGGAACGTGTGCCAACAGCAGGCCGCGCCGCTCAAGCTCCAGCACTATCTCTTCGTTGGCGTCACGGACGAACTGGCCCGACCACGGCTCGACACGATTGTCAAAACGCCCTTCTTCGTCAACGGGGTTGACCACGGGCAGGTCGTGCGCGCGCGCCACCAGCATGTCGTCGGCGCCGAACGCGGGGGCGATGTGGACGATGCCGGTGCCCTCCTCCGCTGAAACAAATTCGGCTTCGACAATGTAATGGGCCTGTTTGTCCGGTTTGACAAAGCCGTATGGCGGAACGTATGACCGTCCCGCCAGTTCGGCGGCGCTCAACTCGCGAACGATTCCGGCTTCCTCCTCGAACAGCTTTGCGACCAAGTCGCGCGCCATGATCAGGCGCCTGCCATCCTGCTCGATCTCGGCATAAACGATCTCGGGGCTGATGGCGACGGCGACGTTGCTGATCAGCGTCCAGGGGGTAGTCGTCCAGACCAGCAGCGAAAGCTCCGGCTCGTCGGCAAGCGGGAAGCGGACATAAACTGAAGGATCCTCAACCGTTTTGTATCCCTGGTCAACCTCATGGCTGGAGAGGGTGGTGCCGCAGCGGGCGCAGTATGGCACCACCTTGTAATCGTAATAAAGCAGGCCCCTGTCCCAGATCTGCTTCAGTATCCACCAGACGCTCTCGATGTAATCGTTGCTAAGGGTGTAATAGGCGTCTTTCGTGTCGATCCAGAAGCCGATGCGCTCCGTCAGCTTCTCCCAGTCCCCCAGGTAGCGGTAGATGCTTTCCCGGCAGAGGCGGTTGAATTCGGCAATGCCGACCTGCTCGATATCGCGCTTGCCGCTGATGCCGAGCTGCCTTTCCACCTCCAGCTCCACCGGCAGGCCGTGCGTGTCCCAGCCAGCCTTGCGGGGAACATGATAGCCGCACATGGTGCGGAAACGGGGAAAGATGTCCTTGAAGATGCGCGAGAGAACATGATGCGAACCGGGCCTGCCGTTGGCCGTCGGCGGCCCCTCGTAGAAGACAAACTCCCCTTTTTCCGCCGCGCGCGCAAGGCTCTTTTCGAAAATCTCGTTATCGCGCCAGAAGGCGAGGATTTCAGTTTCCAGCTGAGGAAAACTGACCCGGGGCGACACCTTCCGGTAAATCTGTTTTTTCTGTTTGCCGGTTGCGTTCAACTGTCAGGATGGATTTCTTTCGTCGAGGCGCAACTCACGCGCCAATTACTGCAATGCGAGACTGTACAATATTTGAGTTTATCCCAAAAGTATATTCGACGGCAGTTAATTCCTAAAAACAGACCTCACTGGAAGATCAGTCGCTTGTTTTTTTCAATGTCCGGCATCCAGTTTCCAGTATCCAGTATCCGGTTTTTGGTATATGATAGCGGCGAATGAACCCCTTGAAAGCGGGAAACAAATATCTGCTGGTGCTGCTGCTGGTGTTCGTCGCCGTCTTTCTGGTTGCCGTGCGGCCACACGGTCAAGCCGACCGGGAGCAACAAGCGGGGACAAAAGGATATACCATGGCTGATGTCGTGCATGCAAACTATGCAAACGTCTTTATCTATGACGGAAAGGGCGGCGTCGCGTCTTTCATGATTGGCGGCAGGACCCCCGAGTTCTCATCCCTTGCGGGCGGCATCGCTGCCGCAGAGCCGGCAGGCGGGGAAGCAGACGCCACGTTTTCAGATCTGATAGTTTTCTCGTTTTCCGGCAACCGGACGCTTGAATTTCCTTACTCGGGCGCGCGTAACCGGTTTGTCGCCAACGGTCAGGTTTTCCAGCCCGCCGCCGATCTGGCGCCGGTTGTTGACAATGTGGCAAAAAGGCTTGCATGACAATTTATCTTGACAACGCCGCCAGTTCCTGCCCCAAGCCGCCGGCAGTGCCCGAGGCGGTAAATGACTGCCTGAAGAACTACTGCGCCAATCCCGGCAGGGGCGCGCACAGGCTGGCAGTGGCGGCGGCCCGCGTCATTTTTCAGACGCGTGAAAAGGCAGCTTCCCTTCTGGGGGTCAATGACAGCGCCAATATTGTTTTCACGCAGAACGCAACCGACTCCCTCAACATGGCTCTTCACGGCCTGCTTAAGCCTGGAGATCATGTTGTCACTTCCGTTGTTGAGCATAACGCGGTCATAAGGCCGCTTAAGGCGCTGGCGCGTCGCGGCGTCGAGGTTTCCTTCGCCGGCGCCGATTCGCGCGGGCGGATCGACCCGGAAGAAGTGCTGGCTCTGGCCGGCCCCGGCACACGCCTTGTTGCCCTTGCCCATACCTCCAACGTCAGCGGTGCGATTGCGCCGCTCAAGGCAATATCACCTGCGCTTCGGGAGCGGGGGGTGCCACTGCTTGTCGATGCGGCTCAAAGCGGCGGCTCGCTCGCGCTTGACGTTGAATCCGTGCCGGCGGACATGATCGCGATCACGGGACACAAAGGATTGATGGGTCCGCAGGGTGTCGGCCTCCTTTACATTTCTCCGGAAATTGAGCTTATGTCGGTGCGGCAGGGTGGGACAGGCACAAGGTCGGAGGACGAGCAGGAAATCCTGGCGCGGCCGGACCGGTATGAGAGCGGCACCCTTAATACGCCGGGCATTGCCGGCCTGGGAGCGGGAATTGATTTTCTCCGGCAGGAAGGGCTGGGAAAGATAGCGGCACACAAGGATGAGATGGTTTCAAGGCTGTTAACCGGTTTAAGCAGGCTGGAAAATGTATCCGCATATGGCCCTGCCGCTGGCGAGTCGCGGGCGCCGCTGGTTTGCTTTAACGTGGGCGGGTTGACGGCAGCCGAGGTGGCCGCCCGGCTGGACCGCGAATTTGATATCGCCAGCCGCGCCGGGCTCCACTGCGCGCCCGGCGCCCACCGGGTGATGGGCACGCTGGCCGGCGGCGCCGTCCGCTTGAGCATCGGCCCCTTTAACAGCCAGGCCGACATCGATACCGCCGTCGAGGCGGTGGCCGCCATTTCTGCAGGCGACCGGGCCAACGGGGCGCGGGATTAATGGCGGTGGCCGGCGACGGCGGCCCGAGGCGGCCTCTGCCCAAATGCGCCTCGCTCGCCATAGGCAGCCTGCCTCACACCAGCGTCACCGCCGCAGTTGACTTAATGATCGAGTTTAATCCGGTCTGCCCGGCGTGGCCCCAGCTTCCCCGCCTGGATTTTCGCGAAGACATGTATGTACAGTTCAGCGAATGTATGCCGGGGGTCGTGCTTGACCTCGCGCGGCGGCGGCTCTGGTTTGACATGGACAGAACGCCAATCGAAATGGCAGGCTTTTATGAGCGCTATCTGGCGCAGGAAACCGGTTTATGCCACATCTCGGCTGATTACGCCCGCGGCCTGGAGCCGTTTCTTGAGCGGTTGCCCACCCCGGAGGCCCTTTTCGTCAAAGGGCAGGTGACAGGGCCGTCCACATTTGGGCTTTCTGTCAAAGACGGTGAAAACCGGCCTGTCCTTTACCAGGAGCATCTCTTTGACGCTGTGGTAAAGGCGCTCCAGCTGAAAGGAAGCTGGCAGGCAGAGAGATTTCTCGCAGCGGCGCCGGACCTGACGCCAGTCATTTTCTTTGATGAACCATACCTGACACAGGCGGGCTCGGCAATGATCAGCCTGCCCCCGGAGCAGATCAGCGCCAGCCTTAGTGAATGCTTTGCGCCGGTGGCGGCAAAGGGGGGATACGCGGGCACCCATGTCTGCGGCGCCACCGACTGGGGCCTGCTGGCGGAGACAGATGTGGATATCCTTCACTTTGACGCCGCCGACCACGCGCAGGAATTCTTCTTATACAAAAATGAGATTGCCGCTTTCTTGGAGCGGGGGGGCCTGCTTGCCTGGGGTATGATTCCCACCGATGAGCGCTCTCTTGATCTGAGTGGCGGCGAGGTGGCAGACAGGGTAATGGCAGCCGCTGAAAGGGTAGCCGGTTTTGCACCGACCGGCATCGATGCTGAAGCCGTGCTGAAACATTCGTTTGTTTCCCAGTCCTGCGGCCTTGGCTCGCGCAGCACAGCGGTGGCGGAGCGTTGCTTGGCCCTGGCGACCGAGACCGCCTCCTTACTGGCTGCCCAGCTGGGCTCGGGGACATGACCCAATTTCCTTCGGAAATTGGGTCATGTCCCCCAAGTTTTTCAAATCCCCGAGTTTCTTCCGGCTGAACGAACCGTATAATCATTAAACTGTATGATCAGTTTTGTTAAAATGAAAAACAGTCTGGCAGGTTGAAAAGCCGGCCGGCAACCGCTGGAAGACTGGATGGATAGAATGCAACGGTTTTCTGAGTTTGGCAAATATTGCATTGTTGGCCTGATTGGCGTTTTTGTCAATATGGGCATTTATACGCTGCTGGTTAACGCCGCCCATCTTCATTACCTTGCCGGCGCCACCGTCTCTTTTTCCGCGGCTGCGACAAACAATTTTGTTCTTAACAAATACTGGACTTTTGGCAATCCGGACGGAAGCGGCTTCACCCAGGCGGGCCGTTTTTTGATTGTCAGCCTGCTGAGCCTGCTGCTCAACCTGCTTGTCCTGCACCTGCTTGTCGAGGACGTCCGCCTTGGCAACATCGTCGCCCAAATGATCGCCATTGGCGTGGTGACGGTGCTCAATTATCTCGGAAACAAGAAATGGAGTTTCCGGCAGACTGCGGCTTGATGTCATCAAGTGCTTGAGCTGCCGGCGCTTCTAGGTGTTGCGCCAAAATCGTTTGCTTCGCCCGTATGCAATCTGCCGCTTTTTTCTTCGGCCTTTGAAATTAAGCCGCCTGATATTCGCGGCCGCGTTGTGCCTGCTTTTACTAGCGGCGCCGGGGGTAAGCGCCATGTATGGCCGGGCTGGAGCCGCCGCAGCAGCCGCCGCCCCCAGAATTCCCGGCGGCGGTTTTCCCGCATCTTCCTTTGATTCTGCTCCCCGCCTGAGTGAAGAACGGGCCGACCAAATCGCATCCGCAAACGCCGGCGTCGTCATGGTGCTGACCAAACATCCGGAGCTGGTCCGCCACGCGTTGTATGACAGTCTCACCGGCCTCTGGAGCGTTACCTGGTCCGACCCGGTCAGCGGCCGCCAGTTCATCACCATTCACATCAGCGACGGGACCGGCGCCGTCATCTCCAGCGATATCAAATCAGGAGCCTACCAGGACGTCCTTCCCTCGATGACCGAGAGCCAGGCGATAAAAACGGCGCAGGGACAGCAAAAGGTGAAGGACGAACTTGCAGACCATCCGGCGACGAAACCCAGCGCCAGCCAGGGACTCGATTCTGTCTGGACGGTCAGTTTCTATGACGGCGCGGACGAAGTCGCCCGGGTGCTGATCGACGACTCCAGCGGCACGGTTAAAGAGGTAATGACCGGCCCCCAAGTCGCCTGGCAGATGGCGCGCGGCTACCCGGGCGCTTTCGGGCGGATTATCAACGAGCCGTATATCTGGCTGCCCCTCTGCTTTTTGTTTCTGGCGCCGTTTGTTGATTTGCGCCGGCCGCTTAAGATGCTGCACCTCGATTTGCTGGTGCTACTCTCCTTTTCCGTCTCGCATTATTATTTCAACCAGGGAGAGATATTTAAATCGGTTCCCCTTTCTTACCCGCCGCTTGTCTATATGTTCCTTCGCCTCGGCTGGATTGCCGTCAGGAAGGCGCCGCGCGTCTCCGCCAGGCGGCAGGCGCCGCGGCAGGTTTATCCCGGTTTGTCGATTTCCTGGATTGGCGCCGGCGCGCCTGGTGGCGTTATTACTCAGCCCGTGCTTCTTTCCAGGGCGGAAAGCGACCGGGAGGCAGCGGGGCGCATCCATCTCAATTTCTCGTCCAGGATACTCTTTGTCGCCCTCGTCGCGCTGGTCGTCTTTCGCATTGGCCTTAACGTGACCGACTCAAATGTCGTCGACGTCGGCTATTCGGGCGTGATTGGCGCCTACCGCATTCTCCATAACCAGGCGCCTTACGGGCACATGACCTCTGATGATCAGAACGGCGACACTTACGGCCCTTTCAATTACCTGGTTTACGTGCCGTTTGTGCGGGCGCTCGTCTGGTCGGGCTCCTGGGACGACCTGCCGGCTGCGCACGCGGCCGCTATTTTCTTTGACCTGGCTACCATCGCCGGTCTTTACTTCGCCGGCCGTAGGCTCACCCGCTCCCGCGCCGCCGGCAACCGCCTCGGCCTGGCCCTCGCCTTTGGTTGGGCGGCGTACCCGTACACCACATTTGTGCAAAACTGCAACGTCAACGACGCGATCGTAGCCGCCTTCATGGTCTGGGGCTTCGTCCTGCTGAAGAGGGTGTTTGCCTCGGGCATCCTGCTCGGCCTGTCGGCGCAAATCAAGTTCTTTCCCGCCATCCTGGGGCCGCTTTGGATCTCTTTCCCGCGGGCGTTTAAAGGCTGGCGGAGAAAAGTCCTGTTCCTGCTTGGATTTACCGTCGCAGCCGGGGCAGCGATGCCGGTTGTTTTCCTTGGCGGCGGGACGTTCTCCACGTTTCTGGACAGATCGATCCGATGGCAGCTGGGCCGGCCGTCGCCGTTCAGCATCTGGGGCCAGCACCCTCGGCTTGCCAGCGTCCAGCATTTAGGGCAATATGTGCTGATTGGGCTCGCAGTCTTATCATATTTCTGGCCGCTTCGCAAAAACGCCACCCAGGTGGCGGCAGGGTCGGCTGCCTTGATTGTCGGTTTCCAGATCTTGCTTACTCACTGGTTTTACCTTTACATTCCCTGGTTTTTCCCCCTGGCGCTGATCGCCCTGCTAGTCGTCTCCGGCCGAGGCAAAACAAAAGAAATTGCAGCAACCTACTGAGAAAATCAAGGCGCTTTCGCCAAACAGGCAGCGCTGGCTGATCGCCGGCGCTTTTATGCTGGCGCAGGCATTTATCTGGCTGGTCCTGTTCCGCAACTCACGGTATGGAGACAAGTCGATCACTGACGTTCCGATTTACTATTCCTACGCAAGCCGCATCGCCAGGGGAATGCTGCCCTACCGTGATTTTGCCTCCGAATACCCGCCAGTCGCGATGCTGCTATTTTCCTTGCCGCGCATTTTCTCCGGCCTGGGTTACCCCGCTTTTAACACCTGGTTTGAGGCGGAAATGTGCCTGTTCAGCTGCGGCAACGTTGCCTTGCTGGCTGTTGCCGCCTGGAAGCAGTGGGGCAATCTCATGAAACTGGCCGGCGCCCTGGGCGCTTACACTCTGTTTATCTTGGCGATAGGCTCCATCGTTGAGTCGAGGTTTGATCTGGCGGCGGCTTTTGTCATTCTGGCGAGCCTTGTCTGTTTTATCACGGACAGGTACGTTTGGGCCTGGCTGCTTCTGGGGGTCGGTCTGATGACAAAAGTTGTGCCGGTGCTGATCGCTCCTTTTTATCTTGTCATTCATCTGCGCCGGCGCGAGTGGACGGACCTTTGGCTGGGTCCCGCCCTGCTGCTGTTTGCGGCCGGCGTCATTGCCCTCCCGTTGCTGCTGCTGGCGCCGGTGGGCCTGGCGGACGCGTTTCTCTACCATGTTGAAAGGCCGCTCCAACTGGAAAGCAGTTGGTCGTCGCCCTTGCTGCTGGCGGCGCGCTTTGGCAATTATCCGCTGCGAATTCTTAATTCTTACGGATCACACAATGTATTTTCTTCGCTGTCATCGGCTTTTGCCTCACTGACAACGCCGGTGACGCTGCTGCTGCTGGCCGCCGCCTACCTGTTTTTTTTCCGCCGCAGCGGCGCCGGTGATGGTTCCGGGCAGCTGTTTCGCTTTGCGTTCGTCGCCATCGGCGTCTTTGTATTCGCAGGCAAGGTTTTTTCACCGCAGTTTCTGATATGGCTGCTGCCGCTCGCAGTCCTGGTCCGGGGTCCGGACCGGCGCCTGGTGCTGTTTTTATTCGGAGCCGTGCTTGTCCTGACCCAGGTTGAATTCCCGTTCAATTACTGGCGCCTGTACTCGCTAAACGGCATCATGATCGTGGAAGTGGCGGTGAGGAACGCGCTGCTCGGCGCCCTGCTGCTGCTGACGGCGGTCCGGAGCCCGAAAAATCTGCCGGACAGCGTTTGAATCAGACAGGAATCTGCAGCCGCTGGATGGAACCGGCCTTGCCTCCGGGGCCGGTTTCGATGATGACGCCTTCAATCCAGACGTCGTCATCGGCGACCTCAAACCGGACCGGCATCTGGGTGAGAAAATGCCGGATGATAATCTCTTTGTTGACACCGATTACAGAATTGTGGGGGCCGGTGAGGCCGGCGTCGGTGATGTAGGCGGTGCCTCCTGGCAGAATTTTTTCATCCGCAGTCTGCACATGGGTGTGCGTGCCGACAACCGCCGTGACGCGGCCGTCAAGGTAAAAGCCGAGCGCCACTTTTTCACTGGTGGCTTCAGCATGCATGTCGACTAAAATTACCTTTATCTCCGGAGGTATCTCGGCAAGGATGCCGTCGATCACCTGAAAGGCTCCCCGGGGAGCGCCGATGTAGAGATTGCCGGACAGGTTCACAACGGCAGTGCGCCCGCCCTGCTCTCCGGCAACGGTCCAGCCACGGCCCGGATTTGACGGAAGGTAGTTTGCCGGCCGGATGATCCTGTCAGACCTGGCCAGGAACGGGATAATGTCTTTTTGCCGCCAGATGTGATTGCCGGAAGTGATCACGTCGACGCCGCCGGCAAGCATTCTCTCGGCGATATTGGTGGTGATGCCGGCGCCGCTGGCGGCGTTTTCGCCGTTGGCGACAACAAAGTCGGCGCCCAGCTCTTCACGCAGAGACGGCAGTTTTGATAAAACAGCGTTCCGCCCCGGTTTGCCAAAAATATCCGCAATAAACAGAAGTTTCATGCGGGCAGTATAACAAAAGCAAACCTGATGCCGGATGCCAGACGCCGGATTCTGGATCACCCCGCTAATACTCCCCTTTTCAAAGTGAAGGTTGGGATTTTTTAATAAAACAGGTTTATGTTGTATTATCCCAGGTTGAATGAAGCTACTGATCACAGGTGGAGCCGGCTACATCGGCAGCGTCCTGGCTGAGGCCTGCCTTCAGGCCGGTCATGAGGTGACGGTGTATGACAACCTCAGTACCGGGCACCGGCAGGCGGTCCCTCCTCAGGCAAAGCTTGTCGCCGGCGATGTTGGCGACGCCGATCTGGTCCTGAAGGCGCTCAGGTATTCGGGCGCCGAGGCCGTTGTTCACATGGCCGGCTATATCGAGGCGGGCGAGTCGATGGCGGACCCCGGCAAATATTTCCGCAATAACGACTGCCGCCCCCTGGAGCTTCTGGAGGCAATGGCTGTGGCCGGCGTCAGCAGGATCATCTTCTCATCGACCGCCGCCATCTATGGCAATCCGCAGTCAGATTTCATCAACGAAGATCATCCGTTGCAGCCGGCAAACTGCTACGGTCAGACAAAGCTTTTTTTTGAGCAAATGCTTGACTGGTATGACGAGATATACGGGATCAAGCACGCGGCGCTACGGTACTTTAACGCCGCCGGCGCCACGCCTGAGCACGGGGAAGAACACCACCCCGAAAGCCACCTCGTTCCCCTGGTTTTGCAGGCGGCATTGGGACGGCGCCCGCACGTAGAGATTTACGGCTGCGACTATCCAACCCCTGATGGCACGTGCATCCGCGACTACATCCACGTTGCCGATTTGGTTGAAGCACATTTAATCGCTCTGGAGCGCCTGAGAGATGAAAACCTGCACTACAATCTTGGCAACGGCAGGGGGTACTCGGTCCGGGAAGTGATTGAGGCAGCCCGGCGGGTAACCGGCAGCGATATTAAAGTGAAAGAATCCGGCCGGCGCGCCGGCGACCCGGCGCGGCTGGTGGCCAGCTCCGCCCGGATTTCGGCAGAGCTTGGCTGGCGCCCAAAACACCCGCAACTGGAGGAGATCATTGCCAGCGCCTGGGAATGGCGCCGGCGTCATCCCAATGGCTATGGGTAAAAGCCTGTCCCCGCAGGTAATTTGTTGCGAGGTCGCAACAGGACACACCTGCTGGAATTGGCGCTAAGCCGCCGGCAGCAGGTGGCCACAAACCCGGCGACGATTTCGATTCGCGTTTTGCGTAACAAAACACAGTTATTGGGGGGGCTATCGATCCGTCCTGTAGCCCATCGCGCTGGCGAGGCGGAAATGTTTGCGGGAAAGAAGTTCGTCATCAAGTTTTACGGCGCAACGGGCCAGGCAGTAGTGAGCGTAGCTGTTTGTGGGATAAATTTCGATGACGGCCTTAAACTGCTCAGCGGCGCTTCGAACGCGGCCACTGTTAAAATAGGCGCGCCCGAGCGCCTCCCTGATCGAGCTGCGGTCCGGCTCCTGCCGCCGGGCGCGCTCCAGCACGACCGCAGCCGCGGCGGGATTGCTGGTTCTGAGGAGCTCTTCGCCGCGCAGGAGCAGATGATACGCCGATTCCCTGTTCAAGGATTTCCTCCCAAAGTAGCCAATTTCATTTTAACATCGTTTCTGCCGGCCAAAACCGTCTGGCTTTATAGTCTTATAAACCGCTCGTCCGATACAACTTGTTAAACAATTCTGAATGGGAGAATTAATGCTGGATATTAAAAAGCTGCGGAAGCAGCCCGAGGAAATCAAGCTGGCGCTGGCGCGGCGGGGGCTGGATGCGCCGCTTGACGAATTTGCCGAGCTTGACAGGAAGCTGCGTGAGGTCATTGCCGAGGCGGAGGAGAACAAGGCGCTTCGCAACAAGGCCTCGGACGAGATCGCCGCCGCCAGGCAGGCCGGCCGGGATTCGGAGGAGAAGATCGCAGCCGCCAGAAAACTGAGCGAGAAAATAAAAGCCCTGGACCTGCTGGCGGCCGACATCGAAGCGCAGCTTGATGACATTGTTCTCGAGCTTCCCAATCCCCCTCTGGATGACGTTCCCGATGGAGCCGACGAGCACGACAACGTCGAGGTGCGCTCATGGGGCAGTCCCACCAGATTTGATTTCGAGCCCCGTCCCCACTGGGACATCGGCACGGCGCTTGACATCATTGACCAGGAGCGGGGCGCCAAGGTTGCCGAATCACGTTTTACCCTGCTAAAAGGCGCCGGCGCCCGCCTGGAGCGGGCCTTGATCAACTTCTTTCTTGATCTGCATACCGGTGAGCACGGCTATACGGAGCTGTTCCCGCCCATCCTTGTCAACAGCGACAGCATGCGGGGCACGGGGCAGCTGTCAAAATTCGCCGGCCAGGAAATGTACAAGCTGCGCGACGATGATCTTTATCTCAACCCCACCGCCGAGGTGCCCGTCACCAATATTTACCGGGATGAAATTCTGGATGAGAAGGACCTGCCGATCCATGTGACCGCCTACCTGCCGAGCTTCAGGCGCGAGGCCGGCGCCGCCGGCCGCGATACGCGCGGCCTGATCCGCCAGCACCAGTTCAACAAGGTCGAGCTGGTGAAGTTTGTGAGGCCGGAGACTTCCGCGGAAGAGCTGGAGGCGCTCACGTTAAATGCGGAGGAAGTCCTGAAGCGGCTTGAGCTTCCCTTCCGGACGGTTTCCCTGTGTGCCGGCGACCTGGGTTTTGCCGCCGCAAAGACGTACGATCTTGAGGTCTGGCTGCCATCGTATGATGACTACAAGGAGATTTCCTCCTGCTCTAACTTCCTTGACTTTCAGGCGCGGCGTCTGAACATACGCTACCGCCCCGGCGGCGGCAAGCCGCGCTTCATCCATACGCTAAACGGAAGCGGCCTCGCGGTGGGGCGCACGTCCGCCGCAATCATTGAGAATTATCAAAACGAGGATGGGAGCGTCAACGTGCCGGAAGCGCTCAGGCATTACATGGGAGCCGAGATGATAGAGTAGAAGCGCTTGTGGATGCCTAAGGGGATAGGCTTTTCAACTTCCCGACACTTCATTGAAATAACCATTCCAGAGGACGCGCTGGGAGGCAACCACGTTGCCTGATGCCTGCACTTCCACCGGGCCGCCCATGTCACCGGGGAATGTGGGGATGGCGCGTCCTCCCGGCGGCAGTGATCCCGCTGCCACCTGGCTGCCGCCAATCATGATTCTGTAGGTGGTGGCGGTTGACCCCGGATTTGCGACCAGCACCCAGTTGGTGGCGCCCGCGCTCAACTGGTCGTACCAAGTCCAGAGGTAGTCGTTTTTCAGCTTCCCGGTGGCGAAGCCCGGAACTTCTTCAAAGGACGGCCCCCAGATGCTCCGCTGGGTGGCGATCACATCTCCATCGGCCGAGTCCACCTCAACCGGTCCGCCCATCTTTCCCGGGAAGAGGGGGGTGGCGCTGGCGCCAGGGGCGAGGCTGCCGGTCCAGACCTGGGCGCCGGCGATCCTGATTGACGCCGTTACGGTTCCCTGGGTGTTGCCGTTATGATCAACACCAGGATTGGCCACCAGCACCCAGTCCTTGGCCCCGGCCGACCGCATGTCGTACCAGGTCCAGAGGTAGTGGTCGGAGAGCTGGCTGGCGGGGATGCCGGCCACCTCGTTAAAGGCCGAGCCCCCGGCGGAGAGCACCC
>JAJYLW010000031.1 GCA_021787475.1 Actinomycetes bacterium | reverse complement strand
GGCTGCCGGCCCCCGATGAGGAGGGGTTTGCCATAAGCACCCAGTTCTTGCTGCCTATGCCGTCGTACCAGCTCCAGAGGTAATCGCGGGGGTTGTAACTGGGCGAGGCGACGGTGAAGGACCAGCTATCAGTCGCGCTTGCGCCCCAGGAATCGGTTAAGGCCACCTGAACGGTGTGTGCGCCCGCCGCCAGCGGCGCCGGCGGCCGGTAGCTGGCGTAGGTGATCGTTCTCGTCGAGCCGGCGGAGACGTCTTTTCCGTCCAGGGTTATGGAAATATTGCCCGGGACGATTGCCGAGCCCCCCACATCCACATATATGAGGGGGCGACTGTTACCGGTCTGGCTGCCGCCGGCGGGTTGGGAATTGTTGATCTGAGGCCCCCAATGATCGAGCCCAAACCACCTGACGCAGATAGCATAGAAGTTCTGGTTGCCGTGAAAGTGGGGTGTATAACGGTAAAGAGCAGCCGTGGCGCCGTTGCCCAGGTAGACGGGAGCGCCGTCAATGCTGACGGTATTGCCGGAAAGATAAGGGGCAACGCGGCTGTCACGAAGATCAGCATAATGCATGTTGTACCATAGATTCCAGGTGCCCATGTCAACCTGAGTGGCAAAGCCGGGGTAGGAGGCGCACCCGGTCGAATCAGGGCAGCCGTAACCCATGGCCCAATCAAGCGCCCAGCCGGGAGGATCAGGGTCAGAAACCAGGCTCTGCTCCTTCTGCAGCGTCGCCAGAATGACCTCGGGGCTGATCCCGTACCAGTTTGCCGCCTGCCAGATCACATGCGAAGCCGGCCAGCCATAAGGATCGACATTATCATTGGGGCCGATCGGCGTATGGCTGCTGATATCATAATTTGCCAGATAGCTGCCCTTCAGCTGCAGGAATTGTTCAATTTGCGTTTCTGACATCGATCCGCCAGCGGACATGAAGCCGTCGGAGACGATAAAGCTTGGGTTAAAAGCAGCACCGGCTTGGGAGACTAGAATTGTTCCCGTCAGGGCAATGACAAGCGCCGTTGCGCTCACAAGCGATATGGCAAACCATTTTCTGTTTCCGGCTAGTTTTTCCAAACCGTCTCAAACAGTAGTATTCAAAAACAATGCCCGGCCATAAAGCCGGCAGGTGTATCCTGCTGCGGCCGCGATCACGAATTACCTAATGGTATATAGGCTTTTATTTAAATTTGTGAATGCCTGTTCTCCTGGGGTAATTGAGCGGGTTTTTAATTTTTTGGCGAGCAAGCTGCGCTGGCGCGGCTTATTTCTTCTTTCGGTCAGCCGCGGTAAGTCTTTAGACCGCCGGCCGAGTTTACGTCCTGCCTCCGGACGGTGAAATCGCTGGATACTGATGTAAATGCTCCATTTTCAATTTTCAGTAACCTCAAGGTTACCGAGTCTGCCCCGGCGGGGAGGCTGCCGGCCTGCAGGCCGCCGGTGCCTGAATAAAAGACATTTTGTTTTGTTGTCTGCCAGGTGTCGGAGACGTTTTCCTGTACGGTGAAGAATCCGGGGCCCTGCACGTAGAACAATAGCGAGATCGAATTATCGGGATTGGTCTCGGCTGTAAGCAAGCATGACAGGTTTGGCAGGCCTGCTGCTCCGGCCGGCGCCGGTCCGGGGTTCGGTCCCGTTGTCGCCGTCGGCTGGTAATTTCCGGAATTGTCGCTTTTTGTGGTTGTGCCCGCCAGCGGCTGGGTAGAGGCTGCCGGCGCGTTCGAGAGGGCGGGTTTGATTGCCGCTGGCGCCGTTGAACTCCTGGCGGCAGCCGCCGTCGTCGTTTCCGTTTGCGCCGTGTTGCTGCTGCAGCCCGCCATAAACAGAGCCGTCAAAGCGCCGCCGCTCAAAAGCAAGAAGGCAATCAGGACGATTATTGCTTTTCTTTCCATACTAAATCTCCTGAGGGGCCATATTATCAGTTAGTGCCTGGGAAAGGAACCGACCGATCATTCCAATTTACCCATCGTCATTTTTTCCAGGCCGGTAAACTCTTGCGGTGATGATTCGTCTATAATGGCGATAATCAAGGAGGGGTGGCGGAGCCTGGTTGAACGCACCGGTCTTGAAAACCGGCAGGGGCCCTCGCGGTCCCTCGTGGGTTCGAATCCCACCCCCTCCGCCAAAAAACGGATGGTGGATGGTGGATGATTTAAATGCGGATAACGTATTTTGGAATGCGGATTGAAAACCGGATGCAATCAGAGCCCCGGAACCCGGAATTTTGAACCGGTAAACTGGCTGTCCGTGAGGCTGACTTTTATTGGCACCAGGGGAGAGGAAAAGGCAGGAGCCGGCGGCACTACATGCACAGCTCGCTGCTGGTGGCGTACCGTCGCCGCGTCATGATTGATTGCGGACTTGATTGGCTCGGCAGGATTAACGAGGTCAGGCCGGCGGCAATTGTGATCACGCATGCGCACCCGGACCATGCCTGGGGGCTTAAAGAGGGAGCGCCCTGCCCTGTTTATGCCAGCGCCGAAACGTGGGATGTCCTGTCCGCCTATCCGGTAGAGCAGATGATCATTCCGCCCCGCCGCCGGACCGGCATCTGCGGCATCGATTTTGAAGCCTTTCCCGTTGACCATTCAACTCGCGCGCCTGCGGCCGGCTACCGCGTTTCCGCAGGGCGGGCGGCATTTTTTTACGCCCGCTTCGCTGAAATTGAATTGATGGCAAAGGAGCGCGGCGTCAGGGCCATGGTTGCCTTCGACGGCATGGAGGAGGTCATACCTTGATATGCTAATCGTAGCCCAGTTTGTTGATAAGATTTAACTTAATGCTTATATAACTTGCTCAAGATGTTGTTACCTGAGCTAATAATAAAATGAGCAGTTTGAACTTGGAACTTTGAACTTATTTCAGGAGGTCGAATGAAAGCTCACCTTTGGCGGCTGGCCGAATGCGGCCGGAGAATGAGGCTTGACAAGGATTCAAGGTTTGAAGCCCTGATCCTGTTCAAGCCGGCCAACATTTTTTATTTCAGCGGCAGCGCCACGTTGTTTTCTTATCTGATAGTGACCAAGTATGCTGCAGCCGGGGCCGGACTGCCTTCTGCCGCAGGAAGCCGCGAAAGGGCGGGGGTCACTTTTGACCACATCATGACTTTTGACAACGAAGTAGAGATGTTTAACTCTATCGCCGGCTACCTCAGGTTTTCCAAAATCAACAGCGGGTCGATCGGTCTTGAGTTTGACCATCTGACCAGGTCCATGATTGACAGCGTCAAGAAATCAGGAGCGCTTGCCGGCATTGCTGATATTAAAGACTCAAGCGGCCTCATCGCGGAACTCCGCGCCGTCAAGGACGACGACGAGATTGCTTCGATTCGCAAGGCGGCAATGGCAGCCGATGCCGGCGTCAGAGTGGTGGTTGAGAATATCAAGCCCGGCATGACGGCAGCTGAGCTTGCCACCCTTGCCGGGGAAGCGATGACGGCTGCCGGAGCCAGGAAAGCACGCACTTGTGTGGAGGCAAGCCCCGATGGTCAGCCGGTCAGCGGCGGCGCTGCGAGCCCGGTGATCGGTGCGGGCAGCCTCGTGCGGATTGAGCTTGAGCCTGTGGTCAACGGGTATCACGCCCGCATCTGCCGAACCGTTTGCAGCGGCGAGCCAAGCCCGCAGCAACAGGAGCTGTACGACAGCCATCTGGAAGCGCAATCGGAGGCGCTTCGGCAAGCTCGGGCCGGCGCCTCGATTGCCGAGCTTGAAAACGGCCCCGGGCCGGCAGGTTCTGCCGGCTCAGCGCCGCGACCAATTGATCCGTTTGTTCATGGCATAGGCATCGAGCCCGCTGAGCCACCGTTCCCGCCAGGCCACGATTTCTTTTTCGGCGCCGCTGCCGTCGATTCACTTAAAAAAAATACGGTGCTGGCCGTCGGCAACGGGCCCGCCCGGCATTCCGGAACCATTTGCATCGGCGACACCATCCTTGCTGGCGAATCCGGGTGCGAGATTTTGACAAATTACCCGCGTTCGCTGACACCGCGTTGACCCCTTTCTGACTGCTCCGCTGCCGAGTGCGTTTCAAACACTCCCGTCTGCGGAATAGATGCTGCAAGCATCAAACACTTATATTGAAAAACAGACCCGGGCCTCAATAAACTACCATGAAAGTTCTTCTTGTCTACTACTCGATGTACGGCCACCTGCACCGGATGATGGAGGCGGCCCGGGAGGGCGCGACGGATTATGAGGCCTACCGTTGAGTTAACAGGCGAGCACAACCAGATCAAGGTCATGCTGGCCGTCATCGACGCCGCCTGCGACCGGCTCGACGCCGGCGAAAAGCTGCCGCCGGCCGAACTTGACAAGATGGTAGCTTTTATAAATGGGTTCGTTGATGGATTCCACCATGACAAAGAGGAGGGCCTGCTGTTCCCTGCTATGGAGGCAGCCGGAGCCCCTGTGGAGGGTGGTCCCCTGGCGGTAATGGCGGGCGAGCATGAAATCGCCCGGCATCTGGTGAGGCAGATGTCCGAGGCTGCGTCTGCCTACAGGGACGGCGATGGAGGCGTGGCGGCAAGCTTCGTTGAGAGCGGCCGGAATTACGTCTCCCTGATGCTGGCCCACATTGACAAGGAAGACCAGTTTCTCTACCCGATGGCCGACGGCCAGCTCTCCGGAGGGCAGCAACAGGAGCTCAGGCGCCGCTTTGACGCCGCCAGCGAAGCGGATGATATTGCCGGGCTGCTTGACGACCTTCGCGAGCTTCAGGAAATCTACTTGCCGGGCGAACGGCGGGACCAGCGCCCGCCGCAGACCTGACCAAGCCTCTGCCAGTCCTGAAAGCGGCGCTGATGTCGCCCGGCACCGGCATCGTCGCCATTACCGCCCGGCTGTTGCGCTTCTGGTTTCCCGTGCAGCCGATCCCGCGGCTTGGGCTTTCCCGGCAGCAGGTGCATCCTGTCGCGGCCGGCTGCAAAGCCATAAATGCAGATGCTGTTGTCGTCCTTGCCCCGCCTTTTTCCCCCACCCTCGCCAGGAATTGCCTCCGAGATAGGCTCTTGAAGAAGGAGCCGGAGGGATCCTTGGCAAATTGTATGGACAATTGACCCCACCTTCTTTCATGGAAACCGGCAACGCCAAAAGAATTGCCCTGCTGGCGGCGGCGCTCAGCTCGTTTCTGGCGCCGTTTATGATCTCGGCCGTCAATATCGCCATCCCGACGATCGCCGCCCGGTTTCATGCCAGCGCCGTCGAGGTAAGCTGGTTCGCGACTGCATATCTGCTGACCATGTCAATGTTTCTGGTTCCGTTCGGGCGCATCGCCGACATCCATGGACGCAAGCGCATCTTCATTTACGGCATGTTTGTTTATACCTCGTCTTCTCTGTTCGCCGCTTTTTCCGTTTCGGCATCGATGCTGATCGCCGCCCGCGTCGTCGAGGGGATCGGCGCCGCCATGACCGTCGGCACCGGCGTCGCCATCCTGACGTCGGTTTATCCGCCTCAGGAGCGGGGCCGGGTGCTGGGCATCAATGTCGCCGCCGTTTACCTGGGCTTGTCATTTGGTCCCTTCATCGGCGGTTTTATTACCGATTATCTGGGCTGGCGCGAGGTCTTTCTGTTAAATGTACCGCTCGGCGCCCTGATCATGGCGCTGGTCATCTGGAAGCTAAAGGGTGAATGGGCCGGCGCCCGCGGTGAGAAATTCGACCTCGCCGGCGCCGCCGTTTACAGCGTCATGCTCGTGCTGATTATTTACGGTCTGTCCCTGCTTGGCGAGGATGCCGCCGCCGGGGCAGCCCTGGTGGCCGCCGGCGCCCTCGCGGTGGTAATGTTTGCCCGGCGGGAGGCGCGGGTGAAACACCCCGTCCTGGACATCAGCCTGTTTCGTCATAATACGATTTTCGCCTTTTCCAATATCGCCGCCCTGATCAACTACAGCGCCACCTTTGCCGTCACCTTCCTGCTCAGCCTCTACCTGCAGTACATAAAAGGCTATGGGCCGTTTGCCGCCGGACTCATCCTGGTGCCGCAGCCGCTGGCAATGACAGTTCTCTCGCCTTTCGCCGGCCGGCTCTCGGACCGGATTCCGCCGCTCTACGTCGCTTCGGCAGGCATGGCGCTGACAACGATAAGCCTGTTTTCCTTCATTTTCCTTAGGGAAGGAACGGCGCTGGCGCTCATCGTTGCTGACCTGGTCCTGCTCGGCGTCGGATTCGCCCTGTTTTCCTCTCCCAATACGAACGCCATCATGAGCGCGGTGGGAAAAAGGTTTTACGGCGTGGCCGCCGGAACGGTTGGAACGATGCGCACCATTGGCCAAAGCGTCAGCATGGGCGTTGCCCTCTCCATTTTTGCCGTCATCCTCGGCAACCGCCAGATTGCCGTCGTCACCTACCCGCTGCTTCTAAAGAGCGTCCGCATTTCTTTCATCGTCTTCAGCGCTGCCTGTTTTGCGGGAATCTTTGCTTCACTGGCGAGGGGAAAAGAGTAAAACTGATTCTGGATTCTGGATAAAACCAAAAATCCGCTTAGTGCTTTGGACAATTACGGTTAACGATCTAAACGCCGGCAGATTTCCGGCCGGAGTGGCGTCGTTCCAGTACTGATCGGTGATGGCAGAGGTTGAATATCGCAAGTCGTAGGAGGTGGCCGTTCCCGTATTGCCGTCGTCGCCGGGAGCAGTGAAAGATAAGGTGGCCGTGCCTGAACTGGTGCTAGTTACCGCCAGATCACTGATCTGGGCCGGCGGCGTGAAATCAACCGCGTTGGTCGTGGTGGTATCGGGAGCCTTTTGAGTAACATTCGTTCCATCGCCATAAGCATCTATCGCCGCCGAGTAGTTTTTGGTTGAGTCAAGCATCATGGATATCTTTGTTGATGGGTTGACCTGGATGTTGTTGTAATCCAGCGTGTCCACCTTGCCGGCGGCGTGATCGGGCGCGGTCACGATCATATCTGCGGTACCGGTGCCGGCACCGTTTGCCTCAAGCTGGTAGCCGGGAGCGATGTCGCTGCCGTGGATGATGATGCTCTTCCTGTGCAGCTCAGGATACTCCAGGTATTCGGAGCCTGGGATCTGCTCATCGATGCTGCCATCGGGGTTCTTGCCGGTGTGGCGGCCCTGGGCTTTATTGCCTCAGTCATGCTAATCATGCTTAAAAAAGGCAATAAAATCTACGGTTAATACTGCGTACCCAATGCCAATAAATAGAAGAAGCGGCATGAAGAGCACCGCCCATAATATATTGCTCCTTTGTTTTTGGGGGTAAAGATGAGTTAATGTGAACCAATGAGCAATGGCCTGAAGAATCAGAAACGGGGCAATCGCCACAAGGAAACGCCAAAAACCAGGCAAACTATAGTTCACAAAAAAGCCCGC
>JAJYLW010000030.1 GCA_021787475.1 Actinomycetes bacterium | reverse complement strand
ACCGCCTCCTGATGCAAACGCCGGCGCCGCCGCATTTAACATGGCGACGACCGCGAGCATGGCAACCAACAGCATTAGAGCTTTCTTGTTCATTTCCACCTCCCCTCGACCCTTGTGGCTGTTACCTTCCGTAAGTCCCCGAAGGTTGCGCCTGGGTGTATATTTTAACCTGTATGATAAGGACATCTGCCAGAAAGAGGTCCTGGAAGACATCAGGCACTCACAGAGCAATCTGTGCCGCCGCGTGCATAAATCTGGGCTGCCTCTTTTTGCCATGAATGTTGCTTTACTTATGCAGATGTCAATAACATTATCTTCCTTTGCATCCTTTTGCCGACATCCAGCATCTAATATTTTCATTTCGAGAAAAAAGCGGCTGATGCTTTGAAAGGAAGCAGCCAATGAATCCTGACGAGATTAGGCAGCACATCGAGGATTTAAAAAGGGAGCTCAGCGAGCTTAGGAAAGTGCGCTCAAACCACGGCGGCCACAAGATCGACTTCATGATGATGGAGATCGAGGACGAGATCGCCGAGCTGAAAAGCCAGGCGGGCTAGCGGCCGGACAGCTTGCAGCTGTTACGCCTGCCGGCTAAACGCCGTCACCGAGATCGTGATCATCACCGCAGAGAGCAGCCCGACCACAAGGATGTCAACTCCCAGCGGAAAGCGGTTCGGGTAGCCGGGCAGCATGATGGCGCGCATGGCGTCGACGCCGTAGGTGAGCGGGTCGATGCGGGAAACGCCATCCAGCCACTGGGGCGCGTTCTTGAGCGGAAACATCGCCCCGGAAACGAAGAACATCGGCATCATGAAAAAGTTCATCACCATCTGGAAGCCCTGCATGCTTTTCAGCCGCGTCGCCACCAGGATGCCCATGCCGGTCATGGAGAAAGCGACCAGGAACATCATCGGCAGCAGCTCCAATATCAGCAGCGGCGATATATTTACTCCGGCGAATGGGGCCAGCAGCAGCATCAGCGCGCCCTGAAAGGCGGCGATCGTGGCGCCGCTGATCACTTTTCCCAGGGCTATCGTCCAGGTAGGCACCGGCGCCACCAGCATCTCCTTGAGAAAGCCGAACTCCCGGTCCCAGACGATCGACACCGAGGCAAACACGCCGGCAAACAGCACCGTCATGCCAAGGATGCCGGGAAATATGAACTGCTTGTAATCGAGACCCCCGAGGGCGCTTCCGAGCGCGAACGATGAGCCAATTCCCTCGCCGAGGATAAAAATAAAAATGATGGGGCTGGCCAGGGAGCCAAAAACGCGGGCGCGGTCGCGGAAATGTCGCTTCAGGTCGCGCAGCCAGATGATGTAAATGGCGCGGAACCTCCTCATCTGCGCATCCTCCGCGCCCGGATTCGGGTTCGCATAAACTCCATCTTGTCGGCGCTCTCCTCCCGAATCTGGCGGCCTGTCAAACTAAGGAAGACATCATCCAGGGTCGGCTCCCGCACCGACACCGACTGAACGTCGGTCGCCAGCCCCTTGAGCAGCTGCGGCAGCACCGTCCGGCCGCTGGGCACCTCCAGTCGGACGCGCTTGCCGCCGGTCCGGTCGCCCTCATCGACCTCTGTTACTGCTGCTTCGATGTTGAACTTCTCCCTGATCTCCGCGCGGGCGGCCTCTACGTCCGCGGCCCTCATTGTGATAATGTCGCCGCCGACTCCATGCTTGAGGTTGCCGGGCGTGTCCAGGGCGGCGATGCGGCCGTGATCGATGATGGCGATCCGGTCGCAGTTTTCCGCCTCATCCATGTAGTGGGTTGTCAAAAATACCGTAATATCGTATTCCTGCCGAAGCTCGTGGACGTGAGTCCAGATGGCGCTGCGCGTTTGCGGATCGAGTCCCAGGGTGGGCTCGTCCAAAAATAGTACATGAGGGTAGTGCATCAGGCCGCGGGCGATCTCCAGCCGCCGCTTCATGCCCCCGGAAAACGTCTCCACCTTGTCGCGAGCGCGCGGGCCGAGGCCGACCATGTCCAGCACACGCCGGGCGCGCTCCTCCCGCTCTTCTCGAGGCACGTTGTACAACATGGCGTGAAACTGGAGGTTCTCGCGGGCGGTCAGTTGATCGTCGAGGGTCGGGTCCTGGAAGACAATGCCGATCGACTGCCGCACTTCATCCTGCTGCGTGGCGATGCTAAAACCATTCAGCGTGGCCCGGCCGGAAGTCGGCTTGAGCAGCGTGCAGAGCATGCTGATCGTGGTGGTCTTGCCGGCACCGTTCGGGCCGAGAAAACCAAAAATCTCCTTGTGGCCAACGCTGAAGCTGATTTCGTCCACTGCCTTGAGGCCGTCGAAATGCCGCGACAGCTTCTCGACCTCGATGCTGGCGGCCGCCCGGCCAATTACTGCGGCGGCGCTCATTTACCCTTCCCGCGCGCGATTTCCTCCATTTCCGCCAGCTTGGCCATGGCGCTGGAAACGTACTTCGTCACCTGTTCCGCCCTTATCACCATCAGGGCCTTGCCATGATACCCGGAGAAAATGAGCAGCTTCTCACCCGGCTCGATGTCGAGTTTTTCCCTCGCTTCCGCCGGGATGACAATCTGGCCTTTTTCGCCGACGGTGGCGGAGCCGAGGAATTTCCCGTGGCGTGGTCCGCGGGTATTTGTATGCAAAGCCATTTTCCCAAATTAAGAATGAAATGATAAGTGTGTTATTTCACAATAGTATAATTTGTATGAACAAACAATATGACCATTTCTCCTGAGAGAAATGAAACGGGAACTTCCACGCTGAATCGAAATTGTTTAAAACTCCGCCGATCGGCAAATTAATAGTTGTCACTGAAATCAGGCTCTCAGGGCCTTGTTTAATTGTTCCAAGGAGGTGAAAGAAATGCCGCTGGTAAGATGGACACCGTTCAGGGAGCTGTTGGATATGCCGCGTGAGATGAGGCGAGCCTTTGGAAGGCCGTTCCCACTGCTGGAGCCGGGCCTTGATGTAACGCAGTATCCGCCCATGGATGTCTATAGCAGGGGAAGCGACATGATCGTCAGGATCGAGCTGCCGGGGATCGAGGTGGATGACCTGGACATCTCGCTGAGCGAGCGCATGCTCAACATCTCGGGCGAGCGCCGCTCCGACAAGGAGATCAAGGAGGATGATTACTACCGCCGCGAGCGCTCCTATGGCCGCTTTGAGCGGTCGCTGCCGGTGCCGGAGAAGGTAACGGAAAAGGATATCGACGCCACCTACGCCGATGGCGTGCTGGAGGTCAAGGTGGAGGGGGCCATCGAGGAGGTTCCCACAAAAAAGATCGAGATCAAGACCGGCAAGGGCGAGGCAGCCCGCATCGAGCCGAAGGGCCCGCCGCCTCCGCCGCCTGGAGAGGGCCCGCCGCCTCCGCCGCGTGGCGAGGGCAGGTAAGCTGGCTGTGTCGCCTCGGGAAAAACCGAAACCAACGGTTTTGAGGCTACTTGAAAGGGCGCGAGCTTCGCGCCCTTTTTCATGAGAATCTCGTGCCTGCCTATTTGGAGGTGGGTATTAGCGGCTGGTCGGTCGAGGCAAGCAGCATGAAGACCTCGCTCAGGTGTTCCAGCGTCACCATTCCCAGCAGGTGTCCGTCTTCCATCACCGGCACCGCCTTGATCCGCTTCTGGTTCATCTTCTCGTAGACATCGGAGAAGGGCGCATCGGCCGCGACGACAGGGAAATCCTTCTCCATCACCTGGCTGACAAGCCCGTCCGGGCCGAGCGAATGAAGGCCATTGATCAGGTTGGCGCGGGTCAGCACGCCGGCAAGCTCCCCGCCCGACACAACCGGGAAGTCCTCCTGGAACTCGTGCAGGACCGTGTTCACCACCGAGCCGAGCCGGTCATCCGGCGCCACCGTTTTCATATCGCGCGCCAGCGCCTGCCCCACTTTCAGCCGCGCCAGCGTGCTTTTCATCTCGGTGCCGGCGCCTTCCTGCTCGGCGCCCATATAGATGAAAACGGCAATGATGATAAAGATGATGTTTAGCGTGAAGATGCCGATTATGCCGAGGATAAAGGCGAACACCTGGCCCACCACCACCGCCGTCCGCGTAGCCCGCATGTATGACATGCGCTCGGCGAGGATGCTCCTGAAGACGCGGCCGCCGTCCAGCGGAAAAGCCGGCAGCAGGTTGAAGACGGCCAGCAATATGTTAATAAAAAACATGTAACTGATAAAACCCTGGGCGGAAATGCCGATCAGAACATCGGCATTGCCCGCGCCCAGGCGGCTGAAGGCGCCAAAGGCGCCGTCGACGGGGTTGGGGATCAGGTAGAGGGCCGGGATCAGCAGAATGGCGATGACGAGGTTGCTGAGCGGTCCCACCAGCGACACCAGCAATTCCTTGGTGGGCTCTTCCGGCATCTTCTTCATCATCGAGACGCCGCCGATGGGAAGCAGGGTGATGCTGGACACCTCGCCGCCATAGTACTGAGCCAATCGCGAGTGGCTCAGCTCGTGGATTACCACGCAGACAAATAACGCTAGGATGACAACGCTGCCATAGACTGCGCCGGCCGCTCCCTCGCCGTAGAGGCTTCCCCAGATATAGGCGGCATAGACCAGGATCAGGAAAAATGTGATATGAATTCGGAGGTCGATCCCGAAAGCGCTGCCGACTTTAAAAGACCACTTCATGAGTGATAGATACCCGGCAAACAAGGCTTCAAACCCTCTGCGCGGGCAATGCCGCTTTGGCGGGTCAGGAAATCGTCAAACGCGAAACGCAAAAACGTCAAACGAACAGCAAATGAATGATGCCGCCGGGCAGGTGAAGAAAGCTGGGCGCTTCTTTGCCCGGTCCGGGCGGCCCCGAAAACTGCTTACGGAATCTTTACTTCAGGGTTGCTCTTGCCCGCCCTAAAAGTCCGATTCCCCCTTGGAAGCCCCGATTCTAGGAGCTTTTGCCTCCCCTGAGCTGGTTAAGCAGATCCTGGGCCGCCCGGGCGCGGTGGCTGATACGGTTCTTTTCATCGGCAGAAAGCTCGGAAACCGTTAGCGAATAGCCCTGGGGTATAAATACCGGATCGTAGCCAAAACCAAACCCGCCCCGGGGCTTTCTGGCAATGCCGCCCTCCAGGGCGCCGCTGGCGTGCAGTTGCTCGCCCCCGGGGGAGATGGCCACGATCTCGCAGACAAAGCGGGCGCGCCGGTCATCTTTTCCCTCCAGAGCTTCCAGCAGTTTGCTGACGTTGTCCACATCGGTGGCATTTTCGCCGGCGTAACGCGCCGAGTAGATCCCGGGGGCGCCGGCGAGCGCCGCCACCTCGATGCCGGAGTCATCCGCCATCACCCAGGGAACCTTGCCGTCGAAGGCGGTCGCCCGGGCGATAAACTGGTCCCGCACCGCCATCGCCTTCAGGCGGGCGTTCTCATTAAAACCGCTGCCGGTTTCCTCCGGCAGTCGGAAGCCGGACGGCATCGGCTCCACGCGGACCCCTCCGAGCAGGGCCTCGAATTCACGGGATTTATTGGCGTTGGCGGAAGCAAGCGTTATCGACGGCGGCAGCATAACAGTTTGGATTCTACCCGTTTTTGCCCGGTGGTTGCGATCGAGCTTTTGCAGAACCCGGAAATCCCGGAAATAAGACAGAAAAAAATCAAGAGCTTATCCCGTTAATTTGATCAACAGGGTTAAGCTTTAAGAAAGTTTTTGATTTGCGGGCAGAATTAGATATACTGCGGTGAGGTCAAAAAACTGCCGGTCTTTGCTGCTCATGCCCGTTAATCTGCCTGCAAACATAAATAATCTTCTCCCCCGATTAACATCCCGGCTGATTGTCGCCCTGGTTGCCGCAGTTGCCCTCGCCGCCCTCTATTTTGCCGTTATCGCCGCCCCCGCCCACGCCGGCACCCTCTGGGAAGAGGACTGGTCGGGTCCGTCCGGCTATCAACAATACGATAACTGGAGCTATTCAAACAACTGCCCAAGTCCTCCGGCGCCGGACCCGAACGCCCCGACGGACAACTGGAACCTGCATACATTCAATCCCTGCCAGCGCGAAGGAACCTCTCCGGATTCTTTTTCGTTCGGCACCACCGCCGCCGGCGACGAGTACCTGGACATGAAGGGCGTCAGCTGGGGAATCGAGTCAAAGCAGGCTTTTAACAAGGACACTCCCATCGATGTCGAAAGCCAGGTCAGCGTCCAGCCGACCGGTACTGACGCATCGACTGAGCAGTATTTCGCCGGCGTCACCATCTACGACGGCGAGAGCGGTTACGAGGAGATCGCCCTGCAGGACGCGGGCGACGGCAACGGCCTCAGGGCGGTTGCCATTTGGGACGCCGGCGGCCCCGCCCATGACCAGTCGATGGTGCTTCCGTCCGTGCCCGGTTTTTCCAACAGCAACCTCTCCGAAGGCGAGTTTTACGACCTGCGCCTGGTCTATGACGGCCAGGGACACACGCAATACTGGGTCAACGGAAACCTGCTCTGGACCGACAGCAGCGGCCCGCTGGACTCAAACCCCGACATCTTTTTGCTCTCGGTTGCGCCCCAGGATCCGAACGCCTGGGATACGCCCAACACACCGTACCAGGTCCAAACGGAGTTTAAAACAGTGACCGTCAACGGCTACTATAACCTGTTCAGCAACACCACCCATGTCAACCTGATGGACCAGACCAGCCTCAATGTTGATACTAACCCATATGCGACTAACTGCGGTTATTACGAGCAGTGCGACTACCTGCAGCTGTCGCAGTGGGGAGTCGGCCCAATGTACTTCGACCAATCCGGCTACACGCTCTCCCCGGTCATTGACATCAGAAATTACACCAGCAAGTATCCGGGCATCAAGTGGGGCGAAGCGCTGACAACCGCGGCCTTAAACGGCCAGGATCTTTACGTCCAGGTATTCCAGCCGGGCGTCGGCCTGGTGCCCGACTCGGACCTGCCCGGAAACTCGCGGGGATTCCGCGGCAATTCCATCGTCCTTTCCGGCCTGGACGTCAACAAATATCCCCAGCTGCAGCTGATGGCAACCTTTAGATCATTATGTTATCCCTGTCCACACAGCCCGATGCTCCTTGACTGGACGCTTACTTTTGGCACGCGCTCCTTCTTCACCTGGTACGATCAGCAAAGCCGGGGAATGAAGGACTGGCTGCTGGCCGCCGACCCCAGCTCCTTCGGCGGTGAGGCCCACTTCTGGGCCCAGGTGGGAAATCCGCCGCTGGCGTCTGCCTACCTTGACTCAAAGCACGGCAAATCCGCGTTTACGACCTGGCCGGGGAAGATGGGCGGACCGCTCACAGTCAACAAGCTTTCCGCGCTGCCGGCTGTGATCTCCCAGAGAGTGCTCTTTGGAAATTCGCTCGAAGAAACGCCGGCGGTGGACGAAAGCAGGCTCTCCAGCCAATACTACTGGACCTGGTACGACGAGGCCAGTCCCGGTTTTAAAAACTGGGTGTTGATCGGAAACCCGAGCACGACCGACGCCGTCACGGCCCAAATATCATTTTTTGACAGGGTATCGCAAACCCGGGTCACAGGGACTTATAACATCGCCCC
>JAJYLW010000029.1 GCA_021787475.1 Actinomycetes bacterium | reverse complement strand
TCCGGCAACAACAAAGTTGCCGCCAAAGGCAGGCCCCAGCAGAGCCACCAGCAGCGGGTAGAGAGGGAAGAAGGCCGTGGAGCTGTCGGCGGCCGAATAGCCGAAGTGGGCAATCTGGAGGTACCAGCCGGCGTCCCAGCGAACCCAGGGAGCAAACAGGAGCTGTCCGGCGCCGGTATAATGATGCAGGTCCCCGTGAGCCGGCGCCGCGACGTGCAGGAAGCCGGGAAGAATCCGGGTCAGGGCCAAGTAGGCTAATGGCGCGAATAAAATCAACCCGCCTCTGGTGATGAGGAAAATTATGCCCGCCTGCCGTAATGGCCCGGGCAGGCGCATTTGTATCGCGTTGTTCAATTTAATAATGGGCGAAGGAATATAAATCTGGGTCAAACTTCATTATTATTGGGACCGAGCCTATAATCTTTCCTGGCAATTATAAACTACCGGTTATTTCCCGGCCCGACGTTACATGCAGACAGGGAGCGGCATGAGCAAAAGGATAATGATTATTGATGACGAGAAGATCGTTGGTGATATGACGAAGATCTCGCTCGAGGAGGAAGGTTACGAAGTGGAGGCTTTCGTGGCGGGGGCCCCCGCGCTTGAGCGGCTCAAAGAGGCTCCCTTTGATGTCGTGGTTACCGATCTGAAGATGAAAGGGATCGACGGCTTCGAGATCCTCAAGGCTGTCAAGCAGCAGAGTTCGGATACAAAAGTGATCATGATCACGGCTTTCGCCAATCTGGACGTCGCTATCGAAGCGATCAAGGGAGACGTCTTCGATTTTTTCCCCAAGCCGGTCAGGCTAAAAGAGCTGAAGGAATCAATTCGCAAGGCAGTCGGCGGCGGCGGCGGCAGTGGCGACGCCAGCAATTGACGCCTGGCGCCCCCGGCCGGTTATCCTGCATTAGTAAAGGGAGCAATAGTCATGGTGCAAAGAAGAAATCAGCCGCTTGTCGCCTATGAAAACAGGCGCTTTCTCAATCAGCGGGCGGGACGCCCGCTGCGCATCCTGGCCGAATACCTGGAGCCGGAAAACCGGTTTGCCTGCCACCACATCGTTGACACGATCGTGTTCATGGGCTCGGCGAGGTTCATCCCCCGCGAGCAGGCGGAAGCCGAGCTGGCCGCGGCCCCGGACGAGAAGGCGGCCGCCATAGCCAGGCAGCGCCTGGAGACATCTGCCTATTACGAGGCCGCCGGCGAGCTCGCCGCCCGGCTGACTACCTGGTCGAAAGAGCTGAACGACGAGGAGCACCGCTACGTCGTCTGCACGGGGGGCGGACCCGGCATTATGGAAAGCGCCAATAAGGGAGCGTCCCGCGCCCGCGGCATGAACATCGGCATGGCCATCTCCATCCCCAATGAGCAGGCATTCAACCCGTACATCACCCGGGAATTGTCTTTTCATTTTCATTATTTTTTCATGCGCAAATTCTGGTTTGCCTACCTGGCCAAGGCGGTTATTTTCTTCCCGGGCGGTTTCGGCACCCTTGACGAAATGTTCGAGCTGCTGACGCTGCTAAAAACGAGGAAGATCACCAAGCACCTGCCGGTTGTCCTTTTTGGCGAGAAGTACTGGCGCGACATTATAAACTTTGACGCGCTCATCCGCCACGGCGCCATCGACCCCGGGGATCTGGATTTCTTCATCAGCAGCGACTCGGTGGATGAGGCGTACGAATACATCACTTGCCAGCTTCAGGATGTGGCGCTGGCCGAGAAAGGCCCCACGCTTTAATGTTTACCTTTCTCCCTGCCGGGAAGCACAGGTCAGAAGCATTTGATCCCGGGCAAAGGAGAAGTGATGGCGGTTACGAGAAAACAAGGTTCATTTAGCTGGAACGAGCTGCTGACCCGGGACGTGGAGGCCTCGAAGGCTTTTTACACGCAGCTGTTTGGTTGGACGGCGGAGGCTTCGCCGGGCGGCGAGTACACGATTTTCAAGGTTGGGGACGAGCAAATCGCCGGCATGTCGCAGCTGCCGGGCCAGGCAGAGCAGGCGGGATCGCCGTCGCACTGGGGCGCCTACGTCACCGTTGATAATTTGGATGATATTGTCGAAAAAGCGCAGGCTTTGGGGGCGACGGTGCTGCGGCCGCCGACGGAAATCAGCGTCGGCCGGTTCTGCCTGATTCAGGATCCACAGGGAGCAATAATCTCGTTTGTCGAGTATACGGAGAAACAAGGTTAGCCGGCCTGGAAAACGGAAACCCGGGGACATGTCCCCGAACGAAAACGGCGCCCCCGGGGGCGCCGTTTTCTTGCGAAGGATGAAGTGAAGGTTAAGTAATAACCTGATCATATTATGACTCAGCGATATGAATTTAAGGTGAAATCAATGTTACGCAAAGTTAAGAAGCGGATACTTGATTTTGGACTGATTTTGGACAGTTTTAATCCAGGGCTTCCCCCCCCTGGAAGGCCCAGATTAAAATTATAATACTACAAAAATAATATGAAGGTTCATATTATTCTTTTCTCTCCGTCATGTCAATGATGTTGTCCTATCTTTTTTCTCCAACTGTAAGGGTGCAAGGGTGCACAGGCCTGTCACTTGCGCTGCTTTTCCAGCAGTTTCTTCAGGATTTTTAATTGTTCCGGCGTCAGTTTTTTCCGCGATCGTTCCAGCAGCCGCGAGATGAGCGGCCCGGCGCCGCCGGCAAGCACCTTGTCCAGCACGCTGTCAAGGATGCTCACCGCAACCTCTTCATCAGTTACTGCCGCTGAGTACATGTAAGCGGTCGCGCTTTTGTCCTGGGTCAGGACTCCTTTCCTGGCAAGCTTGGCCATCACGCTCATGACTGTGGTATACGCCACCTGCTTGCGCTGCCTGAGTGTTTCATAAACCTCTCTGACCGTGACCGCCCGGTCCCTGTCCCAGACAACGCGCATGATATCCGCTTCGGGAGGAGTCAGGTTGATGGCGCAACCGTAATCCGAATACCAGTAGCCCTTCTTTACAGCCATACGATCTCCAGTGTCCAAAGTTTTATTATTTGTATAGTAGCCTTTGTGTCCGTCCTGGTCAGAATCAGACCAGTTGCTGGGGAGAAATAGAACTACGTCCTGGCGCAATGAGCTTGGCTACGGCGTGCGGAGAGAACCCATTGAGCGCACTTAACTGCTTTTCCGCTGGTGGCTTTTATTCTATCTGGTGAAGTGAGCAATGAAAAGATCCGCCGCCGGCGTGGCCACGCCATTTCGTTAAACCTGCGCGCTGAGCGCCGCCCCTGGAGCCTATCCAAGCAGGTGTATCCTGCTGCATCCTCGGATTTGGCCGGCCGGACAAACCGAAAGGCGCAATTACCTTCCCTCTGGACGAAGAAACAGATCAAATATCAACCGCGCGATTCAAGGGACAACCACTCGGCCTGGATTTTGTACTCCCGCACAGCGATTCGCCTTCATCCCGTGGCTATCATTTAGACAAGGCTGGCCGGAAAGTAAAGGAGGTGGAATCAGGCTTGGGCGCGCGGTTAACCGTTTCCGCCCGGCCAGGGGAAAAGGACCGAACGCCCCAGCAGGCTGGCGGCAACGCTAAAGATAATCATGTTCAAGGAGGACTAATGAGCCGAGCTTCAAGATTGTTACTAATGGTTGTGATGGCGCAGATGCTGCTTTCAGTGCTCGGGGCCGGTGCGGCGCACGCGCAATCGGCCGCGCCGGCCCAGTCTGCTCCGGCCATGGACCGCAACGGCAGCGCCACTGGCAGCGCCTCGGACCTGTCGCCGTCTGCGCAGGGCAGCAAGTTGACGCTTCAGAGCCTTGCCGACGAGGTCGGCCACAACAAGGTCGCCACCGCATTCATCTGGTTGATGGTTGGCTTTGCGCTGGTCTTTTTCATGCAGGCCGGGTTCGCGCTATTGGAGACGGGATTTGTCCGGGCCAAGAACGCCGTTCACACAATGGGAATGAACATGGTCATCTTCTTCATCGGCGTGATTGGCTGGTTTCTGGTAGGGTTTCCGATAATGTTTGGCGGCATGGGACACCTGACAACGCTGGGCAGTATTGTCAACCTCAACGGCATGCTGGAAGTGGCCAAAGGCTGGGGCATCCTCGGCACCAAGGGATTTGCCGGCGCCGGCATCTATGACGTCGGCGTGCTTGCCTTCTTCCTCTTCCAGCTGGTGTTCATGGACACGGCCGCCACCATTCCCACCGGCGCCATGGCGGAGCGGTTCAAGTGGTCGGCTTTCGTCGTCTACGGTTTCTTCATTTCAATGATCCTCTACCCGCTGTTCGGCAACTGGGTCTGGGGCGGCGGCTGGCTGAGCCAGTTGGGCGCCAACCTGGGGCTGGGGAACGGCTACCTTGACTTTGCCGGCTCCACCGTTGTGCACGCCATGGGTGGTTTCGTGGCGCTGGCGGGAGCGATAGTGCTGGGAGCCCGCATCGGCAAGTTCAACAAGGACGGCAGCCCCAACGCCATTCCCGGCCACCACATCCCCATGGCGGTGCTGGGTACCCTTTTTCTTGCTTTCGGCTGGATCGGCTTCAATGGCGCCAGCACCCTGGCCGGCGGCGACTTCCGCCTGGCCATGATCATTACCAATACCTTTCTCGCCTGCGCCTTCGGCGGCGTGACGGCAATGCTGATCATGTGGAAGCAGTTCGGCAAGCCTGACATCTCCATGACCTGCAACGGCGCCCTGGCCGGGCTGGTGGCCATCACCGCTCCCTGCGCGTTTGTGGCTCCCTGGGCCGCGGCTGTCATCGGCGTGGTTGCCGGCGGCCTGGTTATTGGCGGCGTCTTCTTCGTGGAGCGCGTTCTCAAGGTCGACGACCCGGTGGGCGCGGTTGCCGTGCACGGCTTTAACGGCCTTTGGGGCGTGCTGGCGCTGGGCATCTTCGCCGACGGCACTTACGGCGCCGGCGACAATGGAATCACCCATGCGGTGACCGGCCTCCTCTATGGCGGCGCCGATCAGTTTGCCGCTCAGGCGATTGGCGCGGTCACAGTTGTCGTTGTCGCTCTGGGCGGCGGTTACGTCTTCTTCAAGGTGCTGGACATGATCATGGGCATCAGGGTTTCGCCTGAGGAGGAGATTCAGGGCCTTGACCTGCCGCAGATGGGCACGCTGGCCTATCCAGACTTCTCCGGCTCGGCGCCGGACTGGGTCACTCCCCACCCTTCCGGGTTGGGTTCGCCGCCAGGCAAGACCGTGCCGGCAACAATGACGTCTGTATCACTGGATGAAGGAGGAGCGGGCGCATGAAGAAGATAGAAGCAATCATCCGTCATATCAAACTGGACGATGTCAAGACAGCCCTGGATGAAATCGGCGTCAGGGGGATGACAGTGACCGACGTCAAGGGCGCCGGCAAGCAGAAGGGATACACTGAGCAGTGGCGGGGAAGCAAGCTGGCCATCTTCCTTAACCCGAAGCTTGAGCTGAAAATAGTTGTTCCCGATGACAGGGTTGCCGGCGTCATTGACACGATCGTTCAGACTGCCAGAACCGGCGAGATCGGCGACGGCAAGATATTTGTCACAAACGTTGAGGAAGCGGTCGCGATCAGGTCCGGCGCCCGGGGCCGCGACGCGCTCTAGTTGACAATACACACTCCCTCCTGACGGCTCCGCCTGCCCGGGCAGGCGGAGCCCCTTCTTTCCCGTTCCCCCATCCTGAGGGTGCCTGCCGTTCGTTAACATCCCGCCAAGCCCATTGCAGCAAATGGATAAACATCTCTCCATCATTTGCTCCCCCCGGCCAAAGCAGTTTTTCTTTCATCCACCTACACTCCAAAAGAACAAGGACAGAGGTATAAAGCCGCTGCCGGCGGCTTGTCCCTTTGAACCACATTGGAGGTGAACCGGTTTGAAAAAGGTTGAGGCTTTTATTCGCCATGAGAAAGTGGAGGAAGTTCGCGACGCGCTGTCGCAGATCGGCATCGAAGGAATGAGCTTCACCGAGATAAAGGGCTTCGGCCGCCAGAAGGGATACACCGAGACTTACCGTGGCGCCAAGCTCACAATTCATTTAAGGCCAAAAGTTAAAGTCGAGACGGTTGTCGATGATACCGCCGTGGAAGAGGTTGTCGCCGCCCTCGGGGAGGCGGCCCGCACCGGCAACATTGGCGACGGCAAGATATTTGTTGTCCCGGTTGAGTTTGCCATGAGGATCAGGACCGGCGAGACCGGCCCCGAGGTACTCTAAGGGCCCGACCGGAAGAAGGGAGAGTTGTGAAAGACCTTACGCAAGTTATCAGGAGAAGGATCGCAATTATGGCGATGGCCGTGCTTGCCGCAGGCCTGGGAATGCTGTTTGTTCCGACTCTGGCTTTTGCCCAGTCGGCCACCCCATCTCCGGAGTCAATCGCTGTCGACACCGTTTGGGTGATGCTAGCGGCTTTCCTGGTCTTTTTCATGCAGGCCGGGTTTTTCACGCTGGAGATTGGCTTCACCCGGGCCAAGAATGCCGGGCACATCGCCTGGAAGATCCTGGTCAATATGTCAATCTCGGCCATTGTCTTCTGGGCCGTCGGTTTTGCCATCGCATTTGGCACCGGCAACGGCCTGATCGGCTCCGGCGGCTGGTTCATGAGCGTGGCGCCGGACAAGGTGAACAGCGTCTTCTCGTCGCTGGCCTACAGCAACGTGCCGATCTCGGCCAAGTTTATGTTCGAGTTCGCATTTGCGGCGGTCTCACTGGCGATCGTCTGGGGCGCCCTGCTTGAGCGCACCAAAATGATCGTTTACTTTGTTTTTGCCGTTGTCTTTACTGCATTTATTTACCCGGTGGTCGGCCACTGGATCTGGGGCGGCGGCTGGCTGAGCCAGCTCGGGATGCAGGACTTCGCCGGCTCAACCGTGGTTCATCTGCTGGGGGCAACCTCGGCTTTTGTGGGCACGCTCGCACTCGGCCCCAGAATCGGAAAATACTCAAAAAGGGACGGCAGCCCGAAGCCGATCCCAGGCCACAGCATGCCGCTGGCGCTTTTGGGCGTCATCATCCTCTGGCTAGGCTGGTTCGGGTTTAACCCAGGCAGCACGCTCAATGCGATGGACCTAAGCTTTGCCAACATCGCTCTCGTAACAAACATGGCCGCTGCTGGCGGCGTTTTGAGCGCCATGCTCATGGCCTGGATCCTAATGGGCAAGCCCGATATCGGTATGACCGCCAATGGCGCCATTGCCGCTCTGGTGGCGATTACCGCCGGCTCCGGCTTTGTCGAGCCATGGGCGGCGCTGATTATTGGCGGCGTGGCCGGAGCACTGATGGTTGTGATGGTGCTGGCGATTGACCGCATCCGGATTGACGATCCAATCGGCGCCCTTTCCTGCCACGGCATTTCCGGCATCTGGGGAACGCTGGCTACGGGACTGTTTGCGGCGCCCAGCATTGTAGCGCGGCTGAAGGTTGGGACGCCGGGCCTGGTCTACGGCGGCGGCTTTCACCAGTTGGGCGTGCAGGCGCTGGGAATCACAGCCGTGTTTGTTTTCGTGCTGGTTACTTCAGGAGCGGTGTTCTACGGTATAAAGGCGCTGGTGGGAATCCGCCTCTCACCCGAGCAGGAGCTGGCCGGGTCTGACTTTGCCGAGCATGGCATGTGGGGCTACCCCGAACACTTTGTCGGCCCGGACGACGACACCGACGGCACAGCGCTTGCCGACCGGCTCCAGGGCATCCAGCCGGTCGAGCATGGCAGCAAGCCGCAGCCGGCCGGAGCCTGAACGTAAATGCAACCATCCGGCGCTACTCCAGGTTGAAGAGGCGCTGATTCGCAGGGCTGTCCGCTAAAATGAGGACAGCCCTGCCTCACATCGGTAAGATACGCAACAAAGTCGCGACAGGCCGTGAATGCCAGGCCGAACGGGTCAGCGTCAGTCCTGTTGTTCGCCGGTACCTGGTCCCTTGGTTGCCTGGGCCTGGGCTGGCTTGAAACCGGGCGCGCTCAACTCGATTGTAAAACTGACTTCATTTTGTGAAGTCCGGTAAATGCTGTACCTGTTTTCCGGAAAGTGGCCGGCACCGTTTTTGTTATCAAAATAGATGGTGCTGGCCCCGCCCGGATTTATGACAAGCCCGGCCAGCTTCTGGTAATAGCCTTCGCTGGCCCCGGTCTTTGCGTCCTGCATCCGGTAGTAGATTTCAA
>JAJYLW010000016.1 GCA_021787475.1 Actinomycetes bacterium | reverse complement strand
GTTGAGCGGACTGGCGCAGCGGTGAAACCGATTTATTTAATGTATGGGCATGGCATGCCATGCGCTTGCGTCGAGTGAAAGAAAGATTAATTAAATGAGGGGGCGCGGCTGGCGCAGCCAGCCGCGCCCCTGTTAGGCGCCCCTGTTAGATATCATTCAGCCCGTGTCGGGGCCTGCCCGGAAATGGCAATGTCAGCCCCTACTGCTGCGGCGGTAACGACGGCGCGCTTCCGCCCGGCGCCGCCGGCACGTTCTCTCCGCCCGGAGTGACGCTGGCCCCGGCCCCGGCTCCAGGGACCGTTGATACCGAGACGCCGCTGGGCAACTCAAAGTCGCTCTCCGGAACCGAGCCCACGTCTGAGTAATTAAATTCCGTCACCGTCGTCTTGCCCTGCTTGTCCACATTGGTCACTTTGCTTGGCAGGCCGTTGGGGCCCTTGAACTCGATTGTAATTTTGCCCTGGCCCGGCTCACTGTACTCGCGTACGTCGCCGCTGCCGCCTGTCTGGGGCAGGTAGGCAAAGGCAGTCAGCATCATTGCCGGGTTAAAAGCCGCATAGGAAGCCTCCGCTACCGGAGATTCGTAAGCAGAGTTTCCGTTTACCAGCCAGCTTTTCTTCTGGGCGGCATTGTAGATGAAGATGGTGCCGTCGCTGCCCTGGTAGCGCCAACTGCCATCCGCGCCCTGCGTCCATTTGCCCTCGCTCTTGCCGTTCTCTACGATCTCCACGGTCATCGCCATCTTTTTCAGCGCGTCAATCTGTTGGCTGAGTGCGCCCTGGGAGTTGTTTCCCGGGTTAGCGAGCGGCGAAGTAACCCCGGCGGGAAGATTCTGCGCCTGCGGCTGGCTGCTGCCGCCGCAGCCGGTCAAAGCCGCCAGCGCCGCCAGGCCAGCCAAAATAACTGCCCCCATCGTTGCCATTTTTCGTGCCATGTTTTTCCTTTCTTCTTGATTTACCTAACGGCTTCCCCTCCAAACCGGTTGAATATATCACATGGCCTGCGAAATTTGCCAAGCGAATTTCTTATGCCGGCCTCAATAAAATAATCCTTGCAAAGAACGACTTTTTGCTCATATAATAACCGACGATGTCTCCTTCCGAGCAAACATCTGCAACTCCGGTAAGGACCCTGGCGCAGAGGCTTGACGCCCTTGGCAAGGCCAATGAAATCCGCTCTCGCCGGGCCCGGCTGAAAAAAGATCTCAAAAAGGGAGTCAGGCAAATCGACGAGATCCTGGCCGATCCTCCCGAGTTCATCCGGACGGCGAAGGTTGTCGATGTTTTGCTGACGGTTCCCAACTGTGGCAAGGTCAAATCTGCCAAGGTATTAAACCATTGCCGCATCAGCTCCAACAAGACCGTGGGCGGGTTGTCGGAGCGGCAGCGGCGGGAGCTGATAACCTTTTTTCACCGCTAAAGTCAGCAGGGCTCCTTCCTCCCCGCCGGGAAGGCTTCTGGCGGTGTCGGGTCCCTCGGGCGCCGGCAAGGGAACCTTGATCGGCAGGGTTCTGCTGCGCCTCGCGAACACCGTTCTCGCCAAATCAGCAACCACCAGGCCCCGCCGACCGGATGAGCGGCAGGGGCGGGAATATTTCTTCCTCACCCAGGCTGAGTTTGAAAAGCGGATCAAAGTGGGAGATTTCATCGAGTACGTCAACTACGGGGCAAATTATTACGGCACGCTCAGGAGTGAGGTCGAGGCAAGCCTGCAGTCGGGGCGGAACGTCATCCTGGAAATCGAGCTGGAAGGCGCGCGCAACATCCGCCGCCGGATGCCCGGAGCGGTCCTTATCTTTATCGCCCCGCCTGATTTCGAGGAACTCAGGCGCCGCCTGAAAGAAAGAGGCACCGAGGACACTGCCACGATTGACGCCCGCCTGGCGCGGGCCCGGGAAGAGCTTGCGGCGCAGAAGGAATTTGATTACATTATAGTGAACGATTCCGTTGATAAAGCAGCCGATGAGCTGGAAAAAGCGATCCGGAACGCCCTGAAGGAGGATTGAGTTGAACAAGCCAAGGATTGACGCCCTGCTTGAAAAGGTTGACTCCAAGTATGCGCTGGTATCCCTGGCGGCAAAGCGCGCCCGCCAGATCAACAATTATTACCGCAGCCGCGAAGAAGGAAGCATTGATGATATTCCGCCGCCGTTGATCGATACGAGGAGCAAAAACATCCTCACGATAGCGCTGGAAGAAATCGCGGCCGGCAAGATCTCCTACCGCTACCGCGTTTAAAGTTCACCCGGCTTTCCCCAGAGGCCGCATTTGCCGTCGGCTGGCCGCCGCCGGCGCGACTATGCGTGAGCGCTTGACATGACCCAGCCAGGCCACAAAATTGTTATGGGCGTCACCGGCAGCATCGCCGCTACAAAGTCGGTGGAGCTGGCCCGCCTCCTGGCGGGTGCCTGCCATGACCTTCACATCATCCAGACCGAGGCCTCCCGGCATTTTGTCGGCGAAGCGGCCCTTGCCGCCGCCAGCGGCCATCCGGTCGCCTCCGATCTTTTTGACAGCAGCGATACTTTTGCCCATCTTGAGCTGGCCCGTGCCGATCTGCTGGTGGTGGCGCCGGCAACTGCCAACACAATTGCCAAAATGGCAGCCGGCATGGCTGACAACCTCCTTCTCGCGACTTATCTGGCGGCCGAATGTCCGGCAATAATTTACCCGGCAATGAATCATCGCATGTGGAACCACGCCGCCGTCAGGGAAAACGTGAGGCTGCTTGGGCAGCGCGGCGTAACAGTCGTCCCTCCGGAGACGGGCGAGCTGGCATGCGGGGAAACGGGCGCAGGCCGCCTGCCGGAGCCAGCCGCCATTTTTTGCAGGATACAGGAGCTGCTGGGTGAAAAGATAACAGGCGATCTCGCCGGAATGCGGTTACTGGTGACAGCCGGCGCGACCCGGGAGCCCATCGACGCCGTCAGGTTTATTAGCAACAGGTCAAGCGGGAAGATGGGATTCGCCATTGCCGAAGCGGCATACATGCGGGGCGCGGCTGTTATCCTTATTGCGGCAAACTGCTCTCTGCCGCGACGGCCGGGAATCCGTTATGTTGACGTCTCCACGGCCGCCGGGCTCATGGCAGCCCTGGAGAGCGACATTGACAACTGTGATGTCCTGATTATGGCCGCCGCCGTCTCTGACTATATGGTTTCGGGCAAACAGACAATGGGAAAACTTGAACGAAAAAGTAAAATTAACTTGCAACTGGAAAAAACCGATGATATTGTCTCCAGGTTAGGAATGAATAATACAAGTGGTCTAAAGGTGGGTTTTGCAGCCGAGTATGGCAGGGACAAGCTGGAGCGGGCGCGCCAGAAGCTGAGGCAAAAGAAACTGGATATGATTGTATTTAATGACATTTCAAGGTCAGATATCGGATTTGAGAGCGATGAGAACGAAATTACGATTTTGACCGGTAGCGGCAGAGATGTCTTTGTTGGCAAAACCAGCAAGGCCGAGTGTGCGCACCGGATTCTCGATCTGGTGGCGGCAAAGGGTTGAGAAGCGAATCAGTTCCGGCACTTCCAGTCTGGACGACTGTAAGGCGCGGCCTAATCAGAGGCCGGTAATTGGTCGGGAGGCCCGCACCAGGGCTTCAATCAGGTCTCCGCAGTGCGGGGCACGACAAGAGAGGTAGGTAATGGACAAAATCTATACGGATCAGGATTTGATAAACGCCCTCAAGAAAGCCAGCAAGGACGGGTTAATGGGCCCGACTTATCATGGCTATCTCAAGGGTCCGAACAGGCCCAGCGCCGAGGCCATCCGGGCCAGGTTTGGCGGCTGGACCAACGCTGTTCGCAAGGCGGGCATGATACCTGCGGCCCGGCGGACCAGGGAAGAGATGATGAGGCTCGTCAAAAAGCAAAAGGTTGACGCCAAGTATCCCGCCCTGCGGATGGGAATGAGCGTGCGCGAGCTCAAGGTCAAGGTCGGCCTCGAAAAGCCGCGGAAGCCGACGAAGGAGCGCTATATTGACGAGGGCGCGCGCATTGCCAAGAAGCTGGGCCGCGCGCCCAATTTTCACGAGTTTAACCGTTATACCAAAACCGTTACCGCCTGGAATCCGTACCGGCTTTATGGCCGCGACTGGAAAGCATTCAAACGGGATGTGGAAAAGGCCTTGAAGCTTAAGGGCACCCCCGTAAAAGCCAAGCCGAAGGCAAAAGCAAAACCGAAGGCCAAGGCCAGGCCGAAGGCCAGCGCTCGCGCCAAAGCAAAACCAAAGGCCAAAGCCAAGGCCAGGCCGAAGGCCAGCGCTCGCGCCAAAGCCAAACCGAAGGCCAAGGCCAAAGCCAAGCCGAAGGCCAAAGCAAAAGCGAAAGCCAAATCCAAGGCGAAAGCCAAGCCGAAGGCCAAAGCAAAAGCCAAAGCCAAAGCTAAGCCGAAGACAAAGGCGAAAGCCAAGCCGAAGGCAAAGGCAAAAAGAAGCGCCAGAAGGTAAGTCGGCTGGTCCATCACGCGGTTTCCCGGGGCGCAGTCCGGCTGCGCCCCTTTTTTATTGTTTGCAGACAATTGAGCCGCGCGGGACATTTTTGGCCAGATCTCGACAAGCCCCTCGCATCATTATTTTTTGCTCAAGTTCGCCTTGCGCCGCACTTCCTCATTTGTTATTTTCAAAAACAGTTGTTAAATTCTTGCGGGAGTAGTGATGCGCTGCCCATGTCACAGGAAAGTCCGGCGCCGGCAAGAGGCGCCTGGCGGTTTGGGTCTTAAGAAAAAAAAGCGCCAGCCGGGGCTCAGGACAGTCTTGTTCGGCATGCTCCTCGGCTTGGCGCTGGGGCTTCTGTTTACGCCGAGGCCCGGGCCTGATACCATTGGCGCCCTGGCGGAAAAAAGAAGCCGGCTGCTTGAGAAGCTGATCCGGAAGCTGCCGGTCTGAAAGCGGATGGTGGGTGGTGGATGGTAGACAAACCAGAAACCAGAAAAACCAGAATAACTTGACAATAAGTAAATAGTTAGCATACTTTTTCGGAACCCGGAACCCGGAACCCGGAACCCGGAACCCGGAACCCGGAACCCGGAACCCGGAACCCGGAACCCGGAACCCGGAACCCGGAACCCGGAACCCGGAACTCCCCTCGCCCCGGGCTTTTGCTCAGTCGCCTCCTGCTTTTTCGCGCCACACTTTTCGTTCCCGGTGTTATTATTGTTTTAGCAAGAGCACCTGCACCTTTTAGCATTTTACGACTGCTGTTTCACCAAACCTTATGAAAGAAACCGATAAAAACGACCCCAAAAAAGGCATGTCCAGGCTACTGGCCTCTTTGCCGGACAAGCCGGGCATTTATGTTTTCCGGGACGCGGCCGGAAAGCCGCTTTATGTTGGCAAGGCCGTCTCACTGAAAAAAAGGGTCCGCTCTTACTTCGGGCCGGCGGGCGCAGCGGATGAACGTATCAGCCGTATGCTCCGGCGCATGCGCGACTTCGATTTTGTCGTCGCCGCCAGCGAGACCGAAGCGCTCCTGCTCGAGTCTAACTTTATCAAGCATCATCACCCTCCTTTCAACATCATGCTCCGCGACGACAAATCGTATCCGTACGTGGCCATAACCTGGCGGGAAGAGTTTCCCCGCGTTTTTCTCACCCGGAGGCCGCACCGCCGCGGCATTGATTATTTCGGACCCTTCACGAGCGCCGGCCGGGTGCGGCAGACGCTCGAGCTGCTTGGCAAGATTTTCCCTTACCGCAAGTGCCATGGACACCGGCCGGGCCGGCGGACCGGAAGCCCGTGCCTTAATTACCATATTGGCCTTTGCCTCGCGCCCTGCGCCGGCAGGATTGGCGCGGCCGAATACGGCCAGTTGATAAAACGGGTGGAACGGCTCCTTTCCGGGCACGCGGACAGCCTGGAAGCGGATATTGCCGGATCCATGGGAAAAGCCGCCTCCGCCCAGCGTTACGAGGAGGCGGCCTTTTTACGCAACCGGCTGCTGGCGCTCAGGCATCTGCTGGAGGACCAGCAGGCCAGCGCCGCCGGGCTTGACAGCGTCGACGTTATCGGCCTTCACTGCGAAGACGATAGCGCGAACATCCAGGTGCTTCTGATCCGCGACGGCCTTCTGAGCGACCGGCGCAGTTTTTTCCTTGGGAACGTCTCCGGCGAGCACCGGGATGAGATCCTGGAGCAGTTCATCATGCAGTATTATTCGCAGCCAATCGGCCTGCCGGCTGAAGTTGTGCTGCCATCCGGTTTTCGGGAAACGGAAGCGCTGGCGGATTATCTGACGCGGGCCAAGGGCTCCCGGGTGGATGTCAAGCGGGCGACGACTAGAGGCAGGCGACGCGAGCTCGGCATGATGGCGGCCGAAAACGCGGAGCTGGCCTTAAAGCAGGACATTCTCCGCGAAGAAGAGAAACGCGCCCGCCCCGCCCGGGCGCTGGCGGATCTCAAAAGCAGCCTCGGCCTCAAGCGCCGGCCGTTGCGGATTGAATGCTATGATATTTCCAATACCGCCGGCGGGCATCCGGCCGGCTCGATGGTGGTTTTCGAAGCGGGGCTGCCACGCCGAAGCCATTACCGCAAGTTTGCGGTCAAGACGGCAGGACCCGATGACTATGCCATGATGGCCGAAGTCATTAGCCGCCGTTTCTCCCGCAGCGGGATTGGCCCCGGGGAAGAAAGAAAAACAGATGAAAGTTTTGCCGCCCTTCCCGACCTGATTTTGGTTGACGGTGGCGCCGGCCAGGTTTCGGCGGCGGCGGCGGCGCTCGAAACGCTGTACCTTGGCGATGTCGACGTCGCCGGGCTGGCGAAGAAGCGTGAGGAAGTCTATCTGCGGGGCCGGCGCGGCCCGCTAATCCTGGCGGCCGGCTCTCCAGGACTGAGCCTGCTTATCGCAATCAGAAATGAAGCCCACCGGTTTGCCATCGAATTCCACCGCCAGCGGCGCGACCGGGAGCTTTCCAGCTCCATCCTGGACGAGATTCCCGGCATCGGGCCGTCCCGCAAACGGGCAATCCTGGTGCATTTTGGCTCTCCGGAGCGGTTTTTGGCAGCGGGCCGGGACGAGCTGGAGGCTGTCCCCGGGCTGCCGGCCAAAGTGGCAAGGGAGGCATATGCAATCGTTCACAAATTGGGATAGGCAAGCGCCTGGCAATGGAATCGCTGTCGCCGGCGTTTTACGCTTTCCGTACATTACTCCCTTTGGATATGGCCTCCTTGTCTTTAGGAATGGCTTGCTGGTCGCGCACCGCCTTCCCGAGCGGCGACGGCAGCCGTCAGACATGGAGATCGCAGGTGCGCCGGCCTGCATTCTTAATCTGGCGCGGCTGCTTGTGCGGTATTTTTCTGGCCGGCCAGCCAGTTTTGACATCTTGGCAATTCCGATGGACCGGTCCGGATGGACGCCGTTTCAAAGAGGAGTAGCCGCCGCCCTTGCCGCCGTTCCCTACGGAGAGACGCGCAGCTACGCCGAGCTGGCGGAAAGCGCCGGCTACAGCCGCGCCTGGCGCGCAGTCGGCAGTTTCATGGCCCGGAATCCTTTTCCGGTAATTCTTCCCTGCCACAGGATTATCAAGAGCAACGGCGGCCTGGGACGTTTTTCCGCCGGCGCCGGCTGGAAAAAAAAACTTCTTGAGCTGGAAGGTTGCCTGAGGCAGGACCGTCATCAGGCTGGTTCACGAACATCCAGTCTGGAAACCAACTCGACTAACGAATAGACTTGGCTGACGAACAATGGCTCCCGGGGCTGAAATACCGGTTAAAAGCAAGGAGTCAAAATGACAAAAGCGGCGCAGGGCCCTCATCATAATGGCGTCGAGCTGACCCTGATCACCGGCCTTTCCGGAGCAGGTAAGTCGCATGCGCTGGCCGCCTTTGAGGACGCGGGCTTTTTCAGCATTGACAATCTGCCGCCGCAGATGATTCCGGCGGCGGCGGAGCTGTTTTCACACGAAGGCAGCAAGGTGGAAAAAGCCGCGGTAGTCAGCGATGTGAGAGGCGGCCAGTATTTCGAGGAAATCGACCGCTGCCTCAACGAGCTTGACCAGAAGGACATGAAATACCGCCTCCTTTTTCTTGAGGCCTCCGACGAGGTGCTGCTGCGCCGCTTTAAGGAGACCCGCCGGCCGCACCCCCTCGCGCCGGACGGCGACATTCCCGCCGGCGTCGCGAGCGAGCGCGAAATGCTTGCCGGGCTCCGGCAGCGGGCCGACTGGGTCATCGATACCTCGGAAATGAACGTGCACGAGCTGAGGAGCAGGATTGTTGAGAACATCGTGCCGGCGGGAACGATGGGTCTCGTCATTATCCTGGTTTCATTTGGTTACAAATTTGGCGCTCCGCTTGATTCGGATTTGATTTTTGACGTCCGCTTCCTCCCTAATCCCAATTATGATCCCAAGCTCAAGTCGCTGACGGGCGTTGACAAGGCGGTGCAGGACTATGTCATAAATACGCAAACAAACAAGGCGTTCTTTGACCGCCTGATGCCGCTGCTTGATTACCTGCTGCCGATGTATCTGGGGGAGGGCAAGTCAAACCTGACAGTCGGTTTCGGCTGCACGGGCGGGCATCACCGCTCGGTGGCGATCGTCGAAGAGCTGGCAAAACACTATCGCGGCCAGGGCTATAACATCATCACCAGGCACAGGGATATAGGCAAGGACTGAAAACCCGGATGGTGTACGGTGGATGGTGGATGGCAGACAAAACGGAAACCAAAACCATAAACAAAAGAATTAAAGTATATGTTTCCTGACCAGACAAACGGCCCTGCTGGCCACGAGCCGGAGATGGTTGTCATCGGCGGCGGCACGGGGCTGGCAACCTTGCTCAGAGGACTTAAACGCTTTACCAGCCGGCTGACGGCCGTGGTAACCGTCGCTGATGACGGCGGCAGCTCCGGCCGTCTTCGGCGGGAGATGGACATCCAGCCCCCCGGCGACATCCGCAACTGTCTTGCCGCCCTGTCTGAGGATGAGTCGCTGCTGGCCAGGCTCTTCCAGTACCGCTTTGAAGACGGCCCTCTTTCCGGTCACAGCTTTGGCAACCTGTTCCTGGCAGCGCTCACCAAGGTGACGGGCGATTTCGAAGAAGCGGTGAGGCTGTCCAGCACCATTCTGGCGACCCGGGGAAGGGTTCTGCCGGCGACACCCGAAACCGTTTCCCTGCGGGCGCAGCTTGACGACGGGCAACAGGTGAACGGCCAGTCTGCCATCGCCGGCTCGCGCCAGTCCTGCCGCCGTGTCTGGCTCGATCCCCAGGGAGCCAGGGCGACAGCGGCGGCGCTTGAAGCCATCCGGGCCGCCGATATCGTTGTGCTTGGCCCCGGAAGCCTTTTTACCAGCATCATACCGAACCTCCTCATCAAGGACATCGCCGGCGCGATCGGAGAGACGGCCGGCCGCAAGGTGTTTGTCTGCAATGTCATGACGCAGCCAGGCGAGACGCTGGAATTTACTGCCGCCGATCACCTGGCAGCGCTGCTGGCGCACTCGCGCGAGGGTTTGGTTGACACAATATTAGTTAATGATGTCTCGCCACCGGAAGACGTCGTCAAGCTCTACCTGGCAACCGGCGCCGGGCCTGTAATGGTCGATGAGCGGCGCCTGAGACAGATGGGCGTCGAGGTAGTTGCCGCCGATGTCTGCTCCGCCGGAGATTTTTTCCGGCACGACAGCGACCGTCTGGCGGCCGCCATCATGGCCCTAATAAAACAATGACAAATTGAGATGTCTTTTAGCGTAAAAGTCAAGCAGGAACTCAACCGTGTTCGTCCGGAGAGGCCTTGCTGCCGGACGGCTCAGTTGGCCGCGCTGTTCCGCGGTGCTGGCAGCTTCCATATTAAGGGGCGGGAGAGATTCGGGCTGGAGGCCAACCTGGGGCTCTCGGCAACGGCGCGCAACGCGATACCAATGATCAGGTCGTTTCAGCTTCCCGTCGAGATCAGGGTCAGGGAGGAAAAAAGATTGCGGCAGCGGAAGCGCTTTGAGTTGTATCTGGAGGGCGGCAGCCGCTTTGTACAGTTCCTGAATGAGATCGGAATCCTTTCTGACGGAATGGCCCTGCGCAGGATGACGCCGCGGCGGATAATCAAGCGGCAGTGCTGTCGCAGCGCTTTTCTTCGCGGCGCTTTCCTCGCCGGCGGGTCAGTGAGCAGGCCGGGCCAGCCAGCCCATCTCGAGATTTGCGGCGGCGGGCCGGAATTCCTGGCGACGGTTCGCGAAGCTGCGGCCGGCCTTGATATCAGCCTGCGCACCTCCGTGCGCAGGAAATCCAGCTTCATTTATACAAAAAACCTGACTGCGGTGCGCGACTTCCTTGTCAAAACAGGAGCGCACGAAGCCACTCTTGAGTTTGAGCAGCAGGCCATCATGGCGGCAGTTCGCGGCGATGCCAACCGCCGCGCCAACTTTGACCACGCCAATGCCGTCCGCTGCAGCAAAGCCGCCGCCCGCCAGGTTCACGCCATCAAGGCGATGCGCCGCTCGGCTGAATGGGGTCATCTAAACCCGGGGCTGGTTGAGATTGCCGAACTGCGCATGCGGCATCCATCCATGACCATCATTGAGCTGGGTCAACAAGCGGCCCCGCCGCTGACCAAATCCGCTGTCAATCACCGCCTGCGGCGGTTGATGCAGATCGCAGAAGCAGGTTCCGGGTTCCGAGTTCTGAGCCCGAGCTGCCGTTAGATTATTGTTGATTATCAAGTTCCTCGGGAGCTGTCATCCTGAGCTGACAACGAAAGCCGAGCGAATTGTATGATCAGTTTATTATTTGGTTGTCTACCATCCACCACCCGGTTTTTGGTAAAATTGCGCGGGATTAAAAACAGGATTTTGAGCACTGGACTTTGGATATTGGAATAAGTCTTAGCCAAAGTACAGAATTCATGATATGTTGCTTGTTTTTTGGATATGCGTAATTGGCGGACCTTTTTGAGTCAGTTGTCAATCAAATCAGGAGGAAAAGCGATGTCATTAAAGGTTGGGATCAACGGATTCGGGCGTATCGGCCGGAATTTTTTCCGCGCCGCTGTCTGCCAGAATGCCGATGTCGAGGTTGTCGCGGTTAATGACCTGACCGGCCCGGCCACGCTTGCTCATCTGCTTAAATATGATTCCGTGATGGGCAGGTTCCCGGGGGCGGTCGAGGCCGGCGGAGATTCGCTGACTGTAGACGGCCGCAGCTTTAAGGTGCTGAGCGAACGGGATCCGGCCGCGCTGCCTTGGGCGGACATGGGCGCCGAAGTGGTAATCGAGTCAACGGGCCTGTTTTACGACCGCGCCAGCGCCGCCAAGCACCTGGAGGCGGGCGCCAAAAAAGTAATCATCTCGTGCCCGGCAAAGGAGCCCGATGTTACGATTGTGCTCGGTGTCAACAACGACGATTATGACAAAGACAAGCATCACATCATTTCAAACGCATCATGCACTACCAATTGCCTGGCCCCGGTCTGCAAGGTTCTCCTTGAGGAGTTTGGTATCGTGAAAGGCTTCATGACCACTGTGCATGCCTACACCAATGATCAGCGCATCCTTGACCTGCCTCATGAGGACCTGAGGCGCGCCCGGGCGGCGGCATTGTCGCTCATCCCCACAACGACCGGCGCCGCCAAAGCGGTATCGCTGGTGCTGCCGGAACTGACCGGCAAAATGGATGGCATGGCGATGCGCGCACCGGTGCCCGACGGCTCCGTTGTCGACCTTGTCGCCATTCTGGGAAAAGAGGCCACCAAGGAAGAAGTAAATGCCGCTTTTGCCAGGCACGCAGACCAGGGCGCCATGAAGGGAGTCCTCCGTTACATGGAAGACCCAATCGTGTCCATCGACGTTGTCGGTGATTCATATTCTTCCATCTTTGACGCAGGGGCGACAATGGTGCAGGGAAGCATGGTCAAGGTGCTCAGCTGGTACGATAATGAATGGGGATACTCCAACCGGCTCGTTGACCTCTGTCTGAAAGTCCTCTAAAAGGGTATGCGGATTTTAGAATCGGAATTAATCCCCAAAACCGGATAGCGGATTCTGGAACTTGGACTCTGGACAAAAAGTCAAATTAAAGAATGAGCTGACCTTGGAACTCACTGCTTGATAGCCCTTGATAGCAAGTGAACAATTGTCATGTTTTCCCGAAAACTCGGAACTCTGAACCCGGAACTTTGAATAAGAAGACCGTCAGGGACATCGACGTTGACGGCAAGCGCGTTCTTGTCCGTGTCGATTTCAATGTGCCGCTAAAGGACGGGCGTGCCGCCGATGACACCAGAATCAGGGCGGCGCTGCCGACGATTAATTTCCTGCGCCTGCATGGCGCCCGCATCATTCTCATCTCTCACCTGGGGCGCCCCAAAGGAGTTGAGAAAAACCTGTGCATGGATCCGGTGGGGGATCGTCTCTCCGAGCTTCTGGGGGCGCCGGTAATGAAGCTTGACGAGTGCACAGGCCCTGATGTCGAGTCGAGCCTGGACAGGCTGGCCCCGGGCCAGGTCGCGCTGCTGGAGAACTGCCGCTTTACTCCGCTTGAGAAGGAGAATGATCCCGAATGGGCCCGGCAGCTGTCCAGCCTTGCCGACATCTATGTCAATGACGCCTTCGGCGCCGCCCATCGCGCCCACGCTACCACCACCGGCGTGGCGGCTTATCTGCCCGCCGTGGCCGGCCTGCTGGTGGAAAGCGAGCTTGAGCAGCTGTCTCGCCTGACCCGCAATCCTGAGCATCCGTTTGTCACAATCCTGGGCGGCGTAAAGGTTTCAGATAAGATTGGGGTCATCGACCGTTTCCTTGATTTCGCCGATGCCATCCTGATTGGCGGCGCCATGTGTTTTGGTTTTTTAAAAGCCAGGGGGATTGATGTCGGCGCTTCCAGGATTGAGGAAGAGTCTGTTGACGTCGCGGCGGCCGCCCTGGAAAAGGCAAAGGCATCGAGGTGCAAAATCCTGCTCCCGGACGATCTGGTCGTCGCCAGCCATTTTGGCGCTGACGCCCGGACGCAGGTCGTGCCGGTTGATAAAATCCCGGCAGGATGGATGGGTCTTGACATCGGTCCGGCCACAATTGCCGCCTTCGTCAGCGAGGTCGAGGCGGCCCGCACCATCTTCTGGAATGGTCCCATGGGCGCCTTTGAGATGGAGCCCTTCGCCGAAGGCACCCGGGCGATTGCCGAGGCTGTTGCCGCCGCCGCCGCCCTGACGGTTACTGGCGGCGGTGACACTGTCGCGGCTGTGAACGCCTTTGGGGTTGCCGGCCGGATAGACCACGTTTCCACGGGCGGCGGCGCCGCCATGGAATTCCTTGAAGGAAAAGAGCTGCCCGGTATCGTTGTCCTTGCCGACAAATAAGGCAAGCTTCAACTTCGCGTTCGGTCTATCACAAATTGTAATGAGCTGACCCATTTCATTTCCGCCGAAATGGGTATATATTTATAAAAGCCCCAAGGAGTCGGACAGGCCGGTTGGAGGCAGACGCGAAAAGCGTTAAGTGGAGGAGTGGAGGAAATGCGGAGCTAAAAAAGCCGCAGAGTACGGTGAAACTTAACGAAAGCGGAAGCTAGGGATGACAGGCTGAGAAGGTTCCTTGGGGTTTTGTCTTGCCGCTTTTCGTTCTGCCTGTTTCTTCGTTCAGATCCTTTCCCTTGTCCCCATTCCTTCCCATTCCCGGGGTCAAAAGGTGTAGAATGCAGCTCATGATGATCCCGAGGTACCCCGGGGCGCCGCTGGCGGCGCTCATTCTGGTTTCGACCGCCTTTTTGCTCGCGGCTGGCTGCGGAGGAGGCGGCGGCGCGGCAACCGTTGCTTCTACAGGCGGCGCCCGGTCATCCGAGAAGCCGCTGCCGACTCCCGCGCCACAGGGCGCAAGTCAGGCTCAAGAGCAGCCTGGGCCCTACGGTCCCTTCTCGAGGAGTTCTCAATCCGTCGGCATGCTTATTGACGGGCTGCAACTGAAAAATATTCGCTGGTCCGGCCATGGTTCTTTCTTCCGCGTTGTTTTTGAAATGGCGACTCCCGACGGAAAGCCCCTGCTACAAATTCCGCATGCGCAGGCGTCGCTTTCTGCGGATGGCAAACAGATCAAGGTTGTCCTGGGGGGGATTCGTTCCATAGGCAGCAGCGCCAGCGCGAAGGCAACGGCGCTGAAAACCGGAGACAGTTCAGCAACAAGCATCAACAGGCTTCCCGGGAAAGACGATCAATCGTTAACTTACGTCATCAACCTGTCCGCGCCTTCCGCATATGCCTTAGCCGGCCTCGGTTCTCCCGGGCGGATAGTAATAGACATACCGAAATAGCCAGGCTGGTGCGGCTGGGTAAAGTCCGCCAGGCGTCGGACAATTTTTTCACTTCACACCTGCATTCGCAGGTCCCGCTCCAGCTGAAAGTCGTGAGTTTAAACTGTCGCAAGACGGCAATCATCTTTGTGGTGCATTATTTTCCCGGAGGCTGGTTGTGGCGCAGACAGGCAGGACAAGCTCAGAGAAGCTGGCTCGGATCCCCTCCGGTCGGGTGTCGTTGGAGGGCAGTCTGACGGTGCCGGACGGTGCGGGCGGCGTGGTGCTGTTTGCTCATGGCAGCGGCAGCAGCCGTTTGAGCCCCCGGAACCGTCAGGTAGCCTCTTCCCTGAACCGGGAAGGCCTGGCGACGCTCCTGATTGACCTTCTGACTGTCGAGGAGGAGGGCGTCGATATATTAACAGGACATTTGCGTTTTGACATAGAGCTGCTGGCGGGCAGGCTGGTAAGCGCGACGGACTGGCTTTTGTCCCAGCCTCAAACCAGGGAGCTGGAGATTGGTTATTTTGGCGCCAGCACAGGCGCTGCCGCGGCGCTGGTTGCGGCGACGCTGCGGCCTGCGGCAGTAAAGGCGATTGTGTCGCGCGGCGGACGCCCTGATCTGGCCGGCTCATATCTTTCCCGGGTGCGGGCGCCGACTCTGCTGATCGTCGGCGGTAACGACATGCCGGTGATCGGTATGAACCGCGAAGCCTTGATACAGTTAAGTACGGAGAAAGCGCTGGAAGTTGTGCCCGGAGCTACTCACCTGTTTGAGGAGCCGGGGGCGCTTGAGGAAGTTTCCCGTCTGGCGGCGCGGTGGTTTCAGAAGCGCCTCGGCCGGGAATAACATGGTTCTTCCTTTGTTTAACTGATCATCCAGTTTATTCAGGAAACTGCTCGCGGGCTTGCCTCGCTCTGCCTATGTCCGGCCGGCTCCGCGGCGGCGGACGGCGAACATCCATTGGCGAAACTATTCTACCGGCTCCGCAACTCGGCCCTTTTAAGAGCCCATCCCATTAGGCATTTTCTGCTGCGGCCCGCCCTCACTACGAACAGCCTCATGGGATAGGCTCTGGGCCTCAGACATGCTCGCCGGAAGAAACCTTTACGTGGGCGCTGCCGTCCTCCTTGCTCCGCTCCTGCCTCCCTGCGGCCGGACCTCATCAACCCCCTCGCAATTTTACATTTCTCCGGTTATCCTGATCGAGTTGGATAATCGTTTTGTTTAATCGAAGCCGTCTTCATTGCTCCCGGCCGGGCGCCGTTTGCCGCTAAAAAGGAGAATCGCCGGAATAACTGCAAGCAGGCATGCGGCAGCGGCGATCAGGAAGAAGTCTCTGAAAACACCCAGAATTGTAATTATGTTGCGGTGCTCCCAAGCGCTTATCTGGTTTAGATAGGTCGAGAAACTCTCTCCTATCTGTGGCAGAGGGGCCGGGAAACGCGACATTGTGCTCTCAAAATCAGTGATCCCCCAGCTGTTCAGGGCAGCCAGGCCCACTGCCATCCCGGTGATCCTGGAGGCCGTCAGAACGGAGGCGCCGGAGGCCAGCCGGTCTCTGCGAAGCGCCTCGATCGCCGCCAGCGAGATGGGGGCGATCACGAGGCCGAAGCCAATGCCGCTCGTCATCAGGTCGAATGTCTGCCTGAGGTCGCCAACGGTTGTCTGCCACATGCTCAGCCGCCAGAGTCCGAAGGCGCTAAGGCAAAAACCGGCCACTGCAGCCAGGCGGCCGCTGACCCTGGCGCTCAGCAGCCCGCCCAGCACTGCACCTACAGGAATTAGCAAGGTGAGGCGAATCAGCAGCAGGCCGCCTCGCAGAGGAGAGACGTCCGCCGTCTCGGGCCAGCCGGCGCTGTAAGCAAACACAGGCACCTGCGCCAGGGCCGTGATCAAGGCCACCCCCAGCAGAAAATGGGCGGCGTTGGCGGCGCTGAAGGAGCGGCTTCGGAACATGGAAAAATCTATCAAAGGATGCTCGGCCCGCTTAACGGAAAAGATGAAGCCGGCCAGAAACCCAATTGATAAGGCTAGCAGTGGTCCGCCAAAGACAAGCCAGCCAGCCTCTCTAGCCCCGGATACTCCGGCAGTTGCCAGCCCCAGGGCGGCAGCCAGGAGGGCGCCGCTGCGCCAGTCCACGCGGCTGCCGCGGCGCCCGCTTTCAGCAACATACCTGCGCATCAGCCAGATGATGAGCAGCACCAGTGGGATGTTCAAGTAAAAAATCGCCCGCCAGCCAAGATACTGGCCGATGAGCGAACCGTAAAGGGGTCCCAGCACACCGCCGGCCTCCGCCGCGGCCCCGATAATGCCAAGGGCGAGCGCCCGTTTTCCGGACGGAAACCTGTCGCCCACAACAGCCAGGGCGATTGGCAAAACGGCGCCGCCACCGACAGCTTGGATCGCCCGAAAGCCCACCAGGAAAAAAAGATTGGGAGTGAGGGCGCACATCAGCGAGCCGGCGGCGAAAATGGCCATTGCCAGATTGTAGGTGCGGCGATGACCGTGCAGGTCCGCAACCCTGCCCATTAACGGCAGCATGATGGTATAACCGGTCAGATACGCAGTCACGATCCAGCCGGCGCGCTCGACGCCCGCCGAGCTGAAGCCATTCTGGAGGTCACTGACTATCTGTGGAAGTACGGTGACGACAACTGTCTGATCAACGGCGGCCAGAAATATGCCCGTGCAGAGCACGGCCAGGACGATATTGGGGTTATTTTTTTGGTTAACCGGTTTCTCCAGAGTCCAAGCAGTCAACACAAGAAGTTGGCCGCGTAATCATCTTTGTCCGGTGGCCATGTTTATTATGAGGACAAACCCGCCCGCGCTTAACGCAATCACGTCTTCCAGACGGGCCGCATTTCTCCTTTGCAATATATGTTTTTTGACATTATTTATCCAGTTATCAGGAAAAGATTTTCATCAAATTTGTTTACAAGCCTTTAATAATGTAGTAGTGTTTTGCTGTACCAATGTTCTGCCCGGAATGTTTTTCCGGCAGGGCTAATGTTTAGCAGTTGGGCGTGCGGCTGCGCGGGGCGTCAGATGGGAGGGTAGGAAAGTTGGCAGAAGGAACCGTAAAATGGTTCAGTAACGAAAAGGGCTATGGCTTTATCGAGAGAGAAGACGGCGATGACCTGTTCGTGCACTTCTCTGAGATCCAGATCGAGGGTTTTAAAACTCTTAATGAGGGTCAGAAGGTCGAGTTCGAAGTTACTGAAGGAGCAAAGGGCCTGCAGGCTTCAAATGTAGTCCCGCTCTGAGGGATTATAGGGGAATTCGGAGGGCCCTGCCGCCGGAGGCGGCAGGGCCCTTTTATTCTAAATTTAACTTGTAAACTTGTCTTTCTACACCTTTTTTGTCTTTCATATACAACTGAAGTCTGATAGACAAACAACCTGAATCAGATTATAGTTGGATACCCGCGTTTTGCTTCGTCATCTTTCCAGTCGTAATGCCTTTGCATGCTTGTTTCATGAAATGCCCAATTAAATATAGAAAAGGAAGACCTGCCGGCGCAAGTTTGCTGACTCGCTTGCGGCTGGAAAGACAGGTTCTGGGAGTAAACGATGAGAGCCTGGTGGTCATTACTGCCGGCCCTGGATTTGGCAAAACAACACTCTTAAAACAACTTGAAAGCCGCTGCCGCGGCAATTCAATTTTTCATTCATTTCAGGACAGCGACCGCGATTTGCGCAATTTTATTTTAAGTCTCATTTTAGCAGCGCGCCGTCTTCAACCCGGGTTTGGAGGCAGCCTCGAGGAAAAAGTTTACCGAGGGCTGCTAGACAGCGGCGAGGGTGCGGCCGAATCGCCTTTTGATTTTGTTCAGGAACTGCACAAAAAGACTTTAATACCGCTGACCTTGTTTTTCGATAACCTAGAGATGGTCAATGACAGCCCTGAGACAATCGCATTTGTCCGGCACCTGCTTGGCCATTTCCCCCGCGGCAGCCGCATGTATGTTGCTGCCAGATCGAGGCCAAATCTGGGCATCGGCCGCTTGCGCGCGGCACGTGAAGTGGTCGAAATCAATCAGTCGCATCTCAAGTTCACCCCTGAAGAGACCGCTGCATTCCTCCGCCCGGCGGCAGGGATGCGCTGGACCGAAAAGGAGATTATGGCATGGCATGAGGCTGGCGGAGGCTGGCCCGCCCCTCTTGACATTATAAGAGCGGAGCTGACCGAACGGAGGAATGCCTTTGCTGAAAAAGTGTCAGAGTTGATCAATCGTCCGGATGCGCTCAATGGCTACCTGACCGAAATCTGGAACGGCCTCGACGCGTGGCGCCGCAATTTTTTCATGGAGTGCTCGCTGGTCGAACCGGTTGAGCCCGCCATTTGCGCTTTGGCCGGAATAGAAACTGGGCAGGGATTGTTTGTTAATGAATCCGAATTGTCTGGTTTGATAACCGCCACAGATGAGCCTGATGCAACTTTCAGCATCCAGCCTCTGTTTCGCGAGTTTCTTGTTTATAAACTGAAACAGGTTCATTCCAGGTCGGAAATAAGTAAATTGCACCGCAATTTTGCGCGCGCGTATGCCGGCGCCGGCAATGTCCGCAAAGCAGTTCATCACTTCATCGAGGCGGAAGACTTTGACTGTGCCGCCAGTTTGGCAGAGGGGCTGGCAGCCGGGCTGGTCGAAGCGGAAAGCCTTGAGACAGTCGAGAACTGGCTGGAAAAAATTCCCCCAGGTTTACAGATAAAGCACCCTTGGCTTTGCCTTGCTCAGGCGCATATTAATTTCAACAGAGCCGAGCCAGCCGGCTCCAAAGACCTTGTTGCCAGGGCCGCGCACCGGTTCAGGGCGGCGGAGAATCACAAAGGCCTTCGCTACAGCGCGCTTACGGCCAATCGCATGGGAACGCAGGCCAGGCGGATGGGCGCATTCTGCATGGCGTTAGATCTCCACGAGCAGAGTCTGGCATGCTGCCGAAGCAGTGAAAAAAGGCTGATTGAATATGCCGGCATCCTCGCAAATATCGGCGCCGACAAATTCAGAATTAGCAGTGGGCTGGGCGATGCCGGCGAAAATGAGATTGCCGCTGCTTTTGCGCTGGCGCGTCGCCACGGTTACAAATATGTAGAATGCCAATGTAATTTCCACTGGGCCTGGAAGGCGTTTCATACCGGCAGAAAAGCGCAGGCGGGCAAGCATATCAAGGCCGCCCTGGGCCTTGCCGCACCTTTATCGCATCGCCGCTTCATTGCCGGGGAAGGCAGAATCAACGTGGAATTATTGGCCTATGCTTTTGAATGCAACGTTGAGCGCGATTTCCTTAAAAACATTTTTGGTCTGATTGGGGAGGAAGCGATGCCGCTTTTGGCCCGCCTGCTGACAGGCAAGCCGGCGGCGGAAAGAGCGGCCGCCATTGCTGCTTTTGCGGCGGCGGCCGGGCCGGCGGCCGCGGAGACGCTTCGGCCATTTCTGCGTGATAAAGACTCTCATGTCCGCTCCGTCGCCAGAAAAGAGCTTGCCGAAATCCACACGGCCGTCGTCGATCCCTGGCAGTTGCTCACCAGGCGTGAAAAGCAAATCCTGACAAAAATAGCCTCTGGGTTAAGCAATATGGAAATCGCGGGGAAACTGTCAATTAGCGAGGCTACAGTCAAAAGGCATGTTTCCAATATCTTTCTTAAAATTGGGTTGAACAGGCGGAGGCAGGTGATCGAGTACTTCAAGAGCCACCTGCAGAAACAGAAAGGCCTTGTTCTAAACTGGGAATGACTGCATAGGGGGGGGGAGGTTGTTGGTGCTTCATGAAGCAATGGGCATGGAACCGGCACCCATGCTCGAGGTAAAAACTGTGCCGCCAAAAATGAGGCACGCACTTCTGCGCCCGCGGCTGGTTGAGGCAGCGAAACCAGTTATGGGCCACGGGCTGGCGCTGATCTCCGCCCCCGCAGGGTACGGCAAGACAACTTTAATGTCGCAGCTGTCCTTGTCCTTCCCCGGAAAGAATGTTTGGTACAGGCTCAGTGAGATCGACACCAATCCGGAGCGCTTCCTCAAGAATTTAATCGGGTCTGCATCCCGCGCCTGTGGGATCAGGGGATCACGCAGCCTGAAACGCCTGGCCGAAGCGGATGATATCCGCGCCGAAGCAGGCATCATCCTGGCAGCATTGGCGGATGAGGCCGAGCCGGACGAGCAACCACTCGGTTTCTATTTTGATGATTTTCAGCTGCTTGATAACAAACGGTTTGCCGACAGGCTGATAACACAGATGGCTCACTGCTTGCCCGATAACGTTTTTGTGGTCATTGCAAGCCGCAGGCGGCCACAGATACCGCTCCGGCGCCTCCATTCCCTCGGCTTGGTAAAAGAATTAAGCGGCAACCAGCTCAAGTTCTCGTCAGCGGAGATGGAGGAGCTTATCACCTCCGCCTGGGGCGTGCCCATGGAGGCAGCGACAATTAGCACCCTCTACGACCTCACCGAGGGCTGGATTGCGGGAGCAGTGTTGATCATCGACGCATTAAAAACGCGCGGCAAATTATCAGGATCGCTCGACGGCCCGCTTGCGCTCAGAAACATTTATGAGTACCTCGCTGAAGAAGTTATTGATCATCAGGCCGAGGAAATGAAGGAGCTGTTGATACAGAGTTCGCTAATGAATGTCGTTGACCCGAAGATAATCGATGTGGTTCTGGGCAAAGATAATTCCAAGAACTATTTCAAGAGGGCGGAAACGGACAACCTGTTTCTGGAGCGCTTCCGGGAATCAGAGACTTTGTACCGGTTCCATCCGCTTTTTCGCCGGTTCCTGCAATCGCGACTGGCCCAGTTTGAAAAAGAAAGAATCAGAAAGCTGAGATTGCAGACAGGCAATGCTCTGAACGCGGCGGGCCAGGAACGGCAGGCTGTTGAACAATATCTGGCGGGCGCCCATTATGAACAGGCGCTCGCGGTTTTATCCGCCATTTGGGAAAAGATGGTCTGGAAAGCCGAGTATCCAGTTCTTAAGCGGTGGCTTGTGAAGCTGCCAAAGAAAACACTGCCGGCGGCCTTGCAAATTTGCGAAGCCGAAGTAATGATTGCTGGTGCCAGATACAAGCAGGCTTTGGCAAAACTGCGTCGCGCCAGAGCGGAACTTGCTCAGCATGAGATGGCGCTTGTCTGCCGTGCCGCGATAGACCTGGCTGATTGTTACAAACGCATGGGCGCACGGCGGATGGCGATAAAGGAATTAAAAAAGCTGCCGTTTCATCTTTTACCCCCGCTTCTCGGTTTTGACGTAACCTGTAAACTGGCCGAGATAAATCACGAGGCCTCAAAATACAAAGAATCGGCTGTTTATCAAAAAAAGGCGTTTAATTTGCTGGCCGCAAACGGACTGGAGCGAAAATCCGGTCCGCTAAACATGATTCTGGCCGCGGCAGCGATGAGGAGGGGCGAAATAAGCCGCGCGCAGGAGCTTCTAGCTTCAGCATTAAGCCACGATATTCCGGCAAGCCAATCCAACCTGGCGCAAATCAATTTTTCCGAATGCGTGCTGAAACAGGGCAACTATGAGGAATGCCTAAAGCAGGCCAACGAGGGCCTTGATTGGATCGAAAAAAGACAAGAGAGAAGAATCCTGCCCTTGGCTCTCGATATTAACGGAAGCGCTTTGATAGCTGCCGGTTTTGCCGAAGAGGGGCAAGCTTGCCTGGAGCGCGCCATTGTTGTCGCAATCAGCGGCGATGCTTCGGGGACGATGCTAGCGAGAGTCTTTTGCCATTTAGGCTCCCTTGAGCGGCGCCGCCAGGATTTCGCCGCCGCCTGCCAGTATCATGAAAAAAGCATGCGCATTGCCAGAAGGTGGGAAGATCATTATTATGCGGCCGCCGCTGAAGCCGCGCTGGGTGCGGACCTGCTACTGCTGGGCAACCGTGAAGCAGCCGCGCACTTGATCAACTCAAAAAAAGCGGCATCGGCTTTTAATTTTGGTTGCGTTCTGACGCTGGCCGACCTTTATCTTGCCTGGGCAGCTCACCTCAAGGGACGTGAGAAAGAAGCGAAATGCTTCCTGGAGCAGGCGCTCAGGCGGGTGCGTGTATTCCAGCACAACCACGTGACAATTCAGGAATGCAAGATTCTTTCTCCACTTTTAACTTTGGCGGTGGTTAATAACATAGAGGTGGATTATATTTCCTGGCTGATCGAGCGAATCGGCAAGCAAGCTCTCCCCGCGATGGCCTCTCTCCTGGAGCATGATGACGCCGCCGTGAGAGCCACCGCCGCGGTCCTAATTGGCAGGATTGGCGATACGGACGGCATCGCTTTGCTGCGGCGGATCATCAATGATGCGGACCCGCTTGCGCGGCGGAGTGTAAGGCAATCGTTGCGGCACCTTCGGAGCCTGTTAAAGGCCCCGTCTGACGTGCTCACAAACCGCGAGGAGCAGATCCTCGGGTTGCTGGCAACAGGTGCCTCAAACGTTAACATAGCAAAGCAGCTGTTTATCAGTGAGAAGACGGTTAAGACACACATCAACAAGATTTTTAAGAAGCTGGGTGTGACGAACAGGTGGGAAGCCGCATTTTTTTATCATGAGGATTGGCGAGGGGAAAATACAACTTTTCAGGATTGAAAATACAACCAAAGTCTGATTGCAAACATGTTTTTCATTGATAAAATTGACCATGTTGGCCGCTTGTCCGCGGTGACAGGCGGCAATTGGGGAGGACGAAGGGCGATTGGACAGTACGAATAGGGTAAGCGGGTGAGCAGCCCGGAAGATTTCCGCCCAGCGATTTTCCGGGCCTCAGGGAAAGCTGATCTGCGCTTTTGCCGTGGGAAATGGTGAGAGTGGGGAAGAAGCAGCGGAAATAAAACCAGGAGTGGGAGATGGCAGATCGGCTGGGGTGTACTAATGTTCATTCGCGCGAGCGCGAATCGCGTCCAACTTAAGAGCGGGCCGGTCTTTCTGAAACTCGATCAGGAAGTCGGCTTTGCTCCCCTCCCTATAGCTTACATCTTCGTTCTTAAGAACCTGAGCCATGATTTCCACAAACTGAGGATCGAGCTGTGTTCCGGCTGCGCGCCGCAGAATAATTAACGCTTCGAAAGGACTCTTGGCCTCGCGGTATGGCCGGTTTGAAGTCAGAGCATGGTATGTATCCGCAACCGCCAGCATGCGGCTAAGCGTGGGAATCTCTTCGCCTTTTTTGCCGTAAGGGTAACCCGTACCGTCAAAACGCTCCTGGTGGTGGAGAATGATTTCCGCGACTTCCTGGTGGGTTGCAAGCTGCGAGATCGCTTCCGCCGCCGTGGTGGGATGCTGTTTTACCAGTTCCCACTCCTGGGGAGTTAATCTGCCTCTTTTCTTCAATATGGAATCGGGCGTGCCAACCTTTCCCAGGTCATGAAGCAGACCAGCCATATGCGCGATTCGTTGCTGGTCATAAGGCATGCCCATCAACTTGGCCATGTCGCGGCAATAAACGGCGACCCCGGCGGAGTGACTGGCCGTATAATGATCCTTGCTGTCAAGTAACATGATCAAGGCGCCCGCCAGGCCGATATTCATATCCATTAACTCCCGGGATACGCTCTTTTGGTCGAGTAGCAGTTCTTTCTGTTGAACCAGCAACTTGTATACGTGCTGGCCGGCAAACATTGGAATCAGAAACAGAACGGCAGCGGCGACGCCGGCCTTGGCATAAACAGCAATAACGATCAGGCAGACGCCGACAAAAATAAATTGGGAGGGGATGGCGTCAAGAAAGTTTCTGCTCCAGCTGTCACGAAGTTTAATGCCGTCCCGGAATAAAATGAATATCGAGCCGAGAGTGAAGTTTGTAATCAGGAAGGCGACCGAGGCAAGTGCGGCTATGACGAGCAGCTCGACATCGACCCCCGCGGCGGAGCGCAGACCCAAAACCGGGCCGATGCCGTTAACTATCATTGAGACGGCGGCAACCGACATCACATAGTTAACAGGGTTAAAAACAATCGAAGAGGGACGAAGCTTTCGGGAGGCTATGGCGGCTGCCGTCAAGCCAATCAGGCCGGCAACGAACGGATTTATAAAAAAAACAGCCAGTAAAATGGGCAGGCTGCCTGCGCTTGTAGAAATCCCCGGCGAGTATTCAACCGTTAGCTCCTCAGCAACTATCGTAAAGGATAGTAAGACAAAAGTGCTAAGCAGGGACGTTTCATTTAGAAGGTTGCCCGGCAGATTGATCCCGGAGATGCTCAGCCAGAGCAAAGCAAGGCCGGCAAGAAATAAAATCCAGGCAGTCGCAGATGCGCCGCTCTTTTGAAACCTCACCATCGACTCCAGCGTTAGAATCAATTTGAAGTAAAGTGTTCATCATTATAATAAAAGCTAATGATGAAAACCAAATGAATTGAAGCTTTTATTTAAAGCAAGAAAGAACGAAAAAAGGAAGGAAAGCGGGGATAGGTTTAGTTAAATCTGTTTAGAACTTCCAGCTACCGGCACACGCCGTAATCAGAGTGGCCAGTGTGGCGATGGCGCCAAAAAACTTTGTTTTCACCTTGTCACCTCCGACAATTGCCGAACTATAACCTGATGGGCAATCCGCACACCCAAGGACTTTCAGGGAGTGAATCTTCAAACAGCTTCGGGAATTGAGCCTGAAGACGCCACCTGCAAAGCGATAGTTTAGATGCAAACCAAACGGACAGTTTTGCAAATTAAGAAGCTTGCCAGGCGGCTAATGAGCTATCGGACTTTTAAAGAAGCGAAAGTTTACCATGCGAATGATTGGGCGGCATTTTTCACAATTAACCGGTCAGTTTTATGACGAGACCGACCTCAGGTTATGGCGCAAAATATAATTGGCCGCCTCGGTCCGGTTTGAGACGCCAAGTTTTTGGTAGATGTTGGCCAGGTGAAACCGGACAGTATTAATGGATATGAACAGTTGTTCCGAAATTTGCGAATTTGATTTGCCCTCTGACACCAGCCTGAGAACTTCAAGCTCCCGTTCGGAAAGATCGCCCAACTGGCGCCGGTTGCTTTCAACCTCGGTCAAGGCGGCGCTGACCTGCTCCGGCAGGTAGGAAATCCCGTGGTAGATTTTATCGAGCAATGACTGGGTCTCGTTGACCGGCGTTGTCTGCATTATCATGCCGTCAAGGGAATAATTGGAAGCCAGTTTGATCACATCGCTGTCTATATCTGCGGCAAAGACCACAATCTTGCAGGGAAGGTTGTCGTCCCGGACAAGGCGCAGGAGGGCAAAGTTGTCATGCGTCGCCATTTGCATGTCAGTAAAAATCAGATCGGGCCGCAAGTCGGGAACGGCCTCGGGAAGACTCGCGGGGTCGGTGATCTCGCTCGCAATGATTCCATTTTTCAGCACGGGCTGTGCGGAAGAGATTATTTCGCGCATACCGGTCAAAATGAGAGGGCTTATCGAAGCGATTAAAACCGATGCCCCCTTGAGCAGGTCTTCGCGCCGGGAAATCTCGTCATTGCCGGTTACAGCCGGGGCAGCACTGCTGCTTTTTACCTGATCTTCGGCGGAGTCTACAGCTTCGATACCCAAACCTGCTTTTTCCCCTTCCCGTGGCCCTCCGCTTTTCTCTTTCCCGTTTTGGTTTTTTCCACCGGCTCCGGCCTCGCGCCACTTCCCTTTTCCGTCTGCCTTCGCCAGGTACAGGGCTTTTTTTGCCCCGGTCAGCAGCCCGGGGATGTCTTCGCCATCGCCGGGGAAGACAGCGCAGCCGATGCTCAAGCCGATGCTCATTTTAACCTGAGGCGAAAAGGCGTCGCTTCCATCAAAAAACATCAATGTTGTCAACCGTTCGGCTACCGCGGCCTCGCCGCCAGGGCCGGCTTCGGAAAGCAAAACCACAAACTCGTCTTCGCCGTTATGCCAGACGATGTCCTCCATGCGGCAGTTTTTCCCCAATGAGGCCGCCGCTGCGTTAATGGCAGCGTCTCCGTGCCGCCGCCCCGCACGCCTGTTGATTTTTCCCAGGTCATCAATGTCGATATAGAGCAGGGCGAGCGCGCGCTGGTGCCGCCTGGCGCGGGCAAGCTCACGGCCAGCCAGATCCAGGTACCATGAGCGCAGGTCCGGGAGCGCATCCATGCTGGCGCCGGTGCTGACAACCGGCCGCACGCTGCTGGTTTTGCCTGGTAAAAAACCAGAACCGTAACTGTCGCCGTTAAATATGGCTTCAAACTTGCAGCAGCCGTCACCGCGCAGTTCGCAGTCAGCATTTGCCGTCGTGACCGGGACTCCGGCAATAAGCTCCAGGGCGCCGTCGATCAGGCCTTTTTCAAGCTCACACCGGTGTTCTGCCGGGCCGGATCCGGGTGAGCGAGATAGACAAACCTGGATTTGATTGTTGCCCATGGAAAGCTCAAGCTCTCCCAGGTCAAGGTTGTGGAAAATGGTCTTCAGGCGCGAGAGGCTGTTTAACTCCAACTGGATAGCCAGTTTCTTAACCTCTTCATATGAATGGGCGTCGCCGCCCGTGCCTGTCAATGCCAGAAGCCGCAACGCCCGAAAGATGTGAAGTTGCATCGCGGCGGCAGGACCCGAAAGATCTTCGAATGAAAATGGCTTCACGCAAGCTCCCTTAAATACCCTCCCCGTCTTCCCTGACAAGAATTCTACTACGCCTGTCTTATTATTACAATTAAGGCAGCAGGTCACCTATCTTAAAGGATGGGAATTATTTTTGGGGAGCTCACTAGCCAAGGTATTCGAAAAAGGGATCAAATCGATGCCGGGCTTCTCTGAGGGCAGAGACAAGAACCAACATTTTTCTCAGGGAGACGCTCAGGACTGCCAAGCGGCCCCTGAGAAAAAGCGCCGCCTGGGAAACCAGATGGGCGCGCTCCTGTGCCGAGGAAACTCCCTGGTTTATCAGTAACAATTTTGCACCGGACTGGCTAGCGGATTCCCGCAGGGTTCTGCCGAACCTAAGCGCGTTTTTCAGCGCCGATATTCCCGCGGTAATCACTGCCACAACTGCGATGATGACAAGAAATATCTCCAGGTAAAGAAGCATATCTATATTTTAGGGTGGATTGGCGCGAAAGCAAGGCCAAAATCACACGACCTGGCGAGCGGAAGCGCGCTTCCTGAAAAAACGTTAACTGATCATACAGCAGAAAATGCTTAACGTTACGGGCTCTTAAGCGGGTAACGGCGGGCGCCGGCGTAATCTCCGCTTGAGGTGTCCAGCGTGGAGATCCTTACTGTTTCGCCAAAGCTGGGCGCTTCGATAAATTTCCCCCTGCCAATGTACAAGCCGACGTGGTATGGGTCGCCGGGCCCCCAGAAGACCAGGTCTCCCGGCTCCAGTTGGCCAGCCGGAACGGGCGCCCCCATATTAAACTGCATCGCCGCGTTGTGCGGCAGGTTGACGCCAAACCGGGCAAAAACATACTTGGTCAGACCAGAGCAGTCGAATCCTTGCGGGCTGTCTCCACCCCAGACATAAGGCACGCCCAGATATTGCAGGGCTGTCTGGACAACCTCCGCCTGCAGCCGGTTGCTAATCTGAAGGCTCTGCAACTCGGCTGCCGCCTCCGCGGCAATCCTAGCCTGCTCGGCGCGCTGCTCTGCTTCCTGCTGGGCGATAATCTGCTGGACCTGTGCGTTCAGGCCTGAGAGCGCCATCTGCCTTTCCGTAATTTTTGATTGAATTTCTGTTTCCTGCTCCTTTTGTTTCTGCCGGAGATCAAGCTGCTCCTTGCGCTCCCTGTCGACGCTGTCAACAAGCATTTGCATTGCTGCCGTATCATTGGTGAACCGGGTTTCGAGTTTCAGGTCCTGATCATTAATTTTAGTCATGTAAAGGGCCTGCTCATAGAAATCGGCCAGGCTGCCACTGCACAAGAGCACATCCATGATATTAAGGTTCCCCGCTTTGTATATGGCGTTCAGCCTTGCCGCGATCTGGCCTTCCTCGACATCGTGAAGCGCACGGGCGTCATCGAGCCTGTGGCGGCTGTCGGCAAGCTGTGTGGTCAGGTTGTCAATATTTATTTTAGTGGCGTTCTCTTTCTCGACCAGGAGTTCGAGATCGTGATCAAGGCCTCTGACTTGATACTGGATTTCACTGGCCTGGGCCTGAAGATCCTGCAACTGGATGCTGGCGGCAACGCCTGAGTCAGAGCCACCCGGGGCCGCGCTCATTCCGCCGGGGTCGGCAAGAAGCACCCCGGCCGGCAGCAGCACTAGCCCCAGGCACGTAAGGGCAAACAAAAGCCGGCCGAAGAGAGAAAACCTTTTTGTCTGATTGCTCATGTCCAGGTTAGTATCGGATTTGAGCCGATTGCCTGAAGAGGCGCCGGGCCTTAGAAGCGTCCGAAGCTGTGAAGGTTTGGAAGTGTTTATGTACAAGGGGCTTGTGATATAATAGCGCCGTGACGCGGGGTGGAGCAGTCTGGTAGCTCGTCGGGCTCATAACCCGAAGGTCGCAGGTTCAAATCCTGCCCCCGCTACCAGTCTTAACCGGGCTCGCCCGGGTTTTTTATTTTGTAACCTTATTAATATTTCATTAGAGCATTCTTCCAGGTCAAGTTAAGCAAAATTAAGCTTAAACCACCTGACCGCAGAACTGCCCACCGGGGGCTTGAATTTGCCGGCCGGCTATTGCGGAATCTTCTAAGATGTCAGGTTTTGGCCGGCAATCTCGTTGAAGCTGTTTTTGTAAATGACACGCTGGGTAACGTAAAGCGGCCGGCTATTTACCGAAATAACTCTAACCGGGCCGCCCATCGTTTCGGGATAGCTGAGGGGGAGATTGCCACCAGCAGGAATCGATACCTGCCGTTTGAGGGCGCCGTTTATGTAAACAGCCACGTTTGCGGCGGCGTTGCCGCCGTTTGCAGTTGCAAAAAGAGTGTGATTCCCGTTGGCAAATGCGGTCGTATTCCAGTAGTAGGAAAAAGGCGGCACCGTGCGGCTTGCCACCGGCTGGCCGTCGATGAAGAGGTTAACCCGCGCAATGCCGGCGTAATCGAAAGCATTGGCTTGAAAAATCACGAGGCCGCTCACCATCGCGGCGCCGGTGGGGGCGGGAATGGTGACATAGGGCGCTTCGGCAACGCCGCCAAAATCTGTCGTCCAGTACCAGCCATAACTGGAGGAGGCGCCGTAATATCTGCTGATGCCGATGGCGCGGTAATTGGGATCGAGCATGTTGGCGTTGTGGTCAGGCGAGGCGCGCCAGGCGTTAAAAACTGACTGGGCGTCGTTGTAGCCGGCGGCGATATTTTCTCCCAGCCATGTGCTGTACGTATAACCGGCGGCCCGTATCCGGTCCCAGGGGGTGCTGCCGTCCGAGCTCGTGTGCGAAAAGAAGTTGTGGACGGCCATGTCCTCGCTGTGGCCGAGGGCCGCGCTGGAAAGCGAGGCCGACAGCGTCAGCGGCAGCAGGCCGTTTTGCTGGCGGTAGCCGTTGATCAGGCTCAGGAAGGCCAGCTCTTGGTCATCGTAAGCCGCAGCCGGCGAAACAAAAAAGAGGAGGGCGGCGGCCAGCGATGCCAGGCAGCATGCGTATAGAATGGCTCTTTTTATCCCCTGGCTGTGAAGCATCCGTCTAAATTATGAGAATGGCGACGACGGGGAAGAAACAAAATCGGCGGCGTGTTCAGAAGTTAGTTGCTCCTGATTATTTCATTGGACGCGCCGGCGCCGGCGTTAAGAGCCTGTCCCAGCAGGTAACTCGTGACGAGGCCGAACGAGGCCTTTGCAGCCGGCCGGGCAGGATGCACCTACCTGGTAGGCTCAAAACGCGGGAGCCGCTGCCGGATGGTCAGTTGCCGGAGGTGGGGGTGATGCGGAAAGCGTCAAAGACGGTGTCGATGCTTTTTATGTTTTCCAGCACTGTGTCGAGCAGCTTGGCGTCGCCAACCTCTACCACAAACCTGTTGTTGACCAAGTGATCTGACGTGGTGTTACAGACGGCGGAGACTATGTTTACGCCCGACGCGCTCAGGGTGCGGGAGATATCCTCCAGCAGGTGGCTGCGGTCCATCGCTTCTACAAGGAACTCGGCCCGGAAGGCGGACTCCGACGTTCCTTTCCAGGCGACATTTATAAACCTTTCCCTGCTGTCCTTTTGCAGGGCTTTTGCGTTAGGGCAGTCCTTGCGGTGGATGCTGACGCCTTTCCCCAGCGAAATGTAACCGACAATCTTGTCGCCGGGAAGGGGCTTGCAGCATTTGGCCAGGCGGACGCCGACATCGCTGACGCCGTCGACGCTGACGCCCAACTGGCGGGGGGCAGCGGTCTGCGCCCGCTCCCGCGCCGGCATGGCGCTTGGTTTGGTCACGACCGAAGGAATGCCGCCGGCGATATCAAGCTCCTTGGTGATGCGCGTGATCACCTGTTGCGGCGACATCTTGCCGGTGCCCAGGCTAACGTAGAGATCTTCGGCCTTCAGAAACCCCATCGCCCGCGTCATCTCGGAAAATGCCGGCGACGCCACGATCTTCTGGTTGGCCAGCCCCTTGCGCCGAAGCGCCTCCTGTAGCAACTCCCGGCCGATATGCTCCGAATCGCGGCGCCGCTCCTTTTTGAACCATTGCCGGATCTTGTTCCGCGCCCGCGATGTCTTGACGAAATTGAGCCAATCTCGCGACGGGCCCTGGCTTGACTTGGAAGTGAGCACCTCGACGAAATCGCCGCTCAGGAGCGCATGCTGCAGGGGCACTATGCGCCCGTTCACTTTGGCGCCGACGCAATGATGGCCAACATCGGTATGGACGGCGTAGGCGAAATCAACGGGGGTCGAACCCGCCGCCAGGCTGATGACTTCCCCCTTTGGCGTGAACACAAATACTTCTTCCTCGAAAAGGTCAATGCGGAGCGTCTTCATGAACTCTTTCGGATCCTCAGTCTCGCTCTGCCATTCCAGCATCTGCCTCAGCCAGGAAAGCTTGCCGGCAGGAGTGGTTGATCCCCCTTCCTGTCCTTTTTCCTTATAGAGCCAGTGTGCGGCGATGCCGTACTCGGCCGTCTGGTGCATCTTGTCGGTGCGGATCTGAATCTCGAGCGGCTTTCCCTGGGGCCCGATCACCGTGGTGTGCAGCGACCGGTACATGTTGAATTTGGGCATGGCGATATAGTCCTTGAACCGGCCCGGCATCGGTTTCCAGAATGAATGGATGATGCCCAGCGTGCCATAGCAATCTTTCACCGAGTCAACAAGCACCCGCATGCCGGTGAGGTCGTAAATCTCGTTGAATTCCTTGCCTCGCTTCACCATCTTGGTATAAATGCTGTAGAAATGCTTGGCGCGCCCGTCGATCTTTGCTTTAATGCCAACCTTCTTCAGTTCCGCCTCGAGGAAGGCGGCGGCCTGCTGCACGTAGTCCTCGCGGTCGGCGCGCCGCTGCGCCACCATCTGCTGCAGCTCCGAGTACTTGCGCGGGTGCAGCGCTGCAAACGCCAGATCCTCCAGTTCCCACTTGATGCTGTAAATACCAAGGCGATGGGCAAGGGGAGCGTAAATCTCCAGCGTCTCCTTGGCTTTCTGGAACTGTTTCTGCTTGTCAAGATGGCAGATCGTGCGCATGTTGTGCAGCCGGTCGGCCAGCTTGATCAGGATGACGCGGATGTCCTTGGCCATGGCGATGATCATCTTGCGCAGGTTCTCCGCCTGCTCCTCTTCTTCTCCTTTCAGGGAGACTTTTTGCAGCTTGGTGAGCCCATCCACCAGCGCCGTCACCTCATCGCCGAACAACTTGCGGATCGTGGCAATTGTTGTTGAGGTGTCCTCGACGACGTCGTGCAGGAGGGCGGCCGTGATCGTCACACTGTCCAGCTTGAGATCGGCACAGATTCGTGCCACTCCAAGGGGATGGTAGATGAAGTCCTCGCCGCTTTTCCGCAGCAGGCCTTTGTGCTGGTCGCGGGAATAGGCGAAGGCGCGTGTGATCAGCTCGCGGTCGAAATTGGGATTGTACTGCGCAATCGCCTGGAAGAGATCTTCCAGGGCGGCTTCTTCGGCCTCTATGCCATCTTCACGTCTTGCGACTTGCTCAAGAATCTTAAACACTCCTGATAAAAAGCCTGCACTGCCTGATATGTGGCCGAGTTTTCCAGGCTCGTCTTGCCGGCATCTTGCAGCGTCATTATCGGTTTTCCCGCCCGGTCCTCAACCGAAAGCAGATCAAGCTCTTCCAGGACCCTGAGGCACCGGGCCACCATTGCCGGCTGGCGCAGATACTTGCCCCCCGCCAGGAGAAGCCTTTCCGTGGTTTCGTCAAGAGGATAGGTTTTTCCCGTTTTCAGGTGCCGGTATACCTTGATGATGGGCGCTCGCAGGCTGAATTCATGTTCAAGCACCTTCTCTGTAAATTGTACCTCATGGAGGCAATGTAATAAATGGATGTAGGCGCCGGCTGCGCCGGCCGCGACCGAGCGGAAAACTGCCCGGTTGAGCGGCGGGTCGATAAAGACGATGTGGCTAAAACCGGCGGCCGCTTCCGGCACTGCCGTCACGGTGGCAAAGTCCGCCAGCGCCAGCACGGGCGGGTTTTCCCGGGTCCTCTTGAGCCGTTGCCGAAGCGCCTGAGCCGCGCAGCGCGAGCCGGCCAGCAGGACCTGGCCGCCGCCGCTGTTTGTCCGGGGGAGCGACCTGAGCAGCTGGCGGCGGCGGGCCACGTCGGCTGTCAGCAACAACAGGTTTTCGCCGGTGGAGACAAGCTGAGCGATCTGCCCCTGGATATTCCCCAGGCCGCGCCGGTCGATCAGGCGGGCGGCGAGGGCCGCATCATCGTAATGCCGGGGCGCTTGGCCATGCGTGCCTGCGGGCGGGGCGTAGCATGCGACTGCATGCTGCGCCCCCGAATGGGGCGCCGGATAATGCGCCGCCGCCCCCGAAAACTGCGGCTGTTCCGGCCCCGTGCTCGTCAGCAAGGCGTCCGGCAGGGAGTCCTCCGGCAGGGAACACCCCTCCAGGAACATGGACCAGAACTCTTCTCCCTGGACACGGTCGGGGCAGCCATAATCACAGCGATGGGGACATGGCTCTCCGTATGATTCCATTGCCTTCCTGGGAAAAATCCGGCGCAGGTTAAGCTGGGGCGCCACCGAGCCGTTCCATTCATTGCGCTCCAACCTGAAGGCGACGTCACAGCTGCCTGTGGCCGGCAACTGGTCTGCCAGAAATGCTTGTTTAAAACCGATCGCGCTTGACCTGGTGCTGCCGATCTCGACCTGGCATTGAAAATGGCGGCCGTCTCTGGTAGCCCGCCCGCCGATGATGCGGGCTCCCGGGGCCAGCAGGCTGACAGAAGGATTGCCGAGGCCGAAGGGCTCCAGCTGCGCAAGCTCTTCTGCCAGGTCGAGCGTCAGCTCCGAGCCAAGGACAAGCGCGTCAACATAGCGGTCCGGGCGCAGGTCGCCGTCTGTTAAGGTTGCATCGGCGCAGGTGCCAAACTCGCGCTTGAAATCCGGGATTTGCTCCAGGCTGATGGTGAGGCCGCAAGCGGCGCGGTGGCCGCCAAAGGTCTGAAGGAGGTGCCGCAGCGACAACAGCGACCGGTGCAGGTCGAAGGCGGGAATGCTGCGGCCCGAGCCCTTGCCTCTCTCGCCGTTCTCGGAAATCATGATTACCGGCCTGAGGTGCATTTCCACCAGTCGCGAGGCCACAATCCCGATGACGCCTTCATGCCAGCCGGGCGAGCTAAGGACATAGCCGCGTCCGGCTCTCTCCTTGTCAGGCAGGCTGCTCACAAGCGCTTCGGCCTCGGCGACCATCCGGTTTTCAATCCGTTGGCGCTCACGGTTGAGCCCGTCCAGGTGCTGCGCCAGCCCAGAAGCCTCCTTCTCATCTTCGCTCAGGAGCAGCTTCAGGGCCGGCTCAGGATCATCGAGGCGCCCGGCCGCATTTATCCTCGGCGCCAGGCGAAAGGCAACCAGGCCGGCGTTAATCCGCCCCGGCTCCACACGGCCGGCCTGCATCAGGGCTTTCAAACCGGGTCGGCGGGTATGCCGCAGCTGGACCAGCCCGCGTTTGATCAGGCTGCGGTTCTCGCCCAGCACCGGCACCACATCGGCAATGGTGCCTAGGGCCACCAGATCCAGCTGGCGCCTCAGGAGCGGGTTTAAACCGTCCCCGTTTTCGCGGCCGGCAATGAGCGCCTGCGCCACCTTAAAAGCCAGGCCGACGCCGGCCAGCTCTTTGAAAGGATAATCGCATAGCAGGGAGGAGATGATCATCGCCGGAGGAAGACTGCCCTGGTCCGGGCGGTGATGGTCGATGACGATGCTGTCCAGCCCCAACTCCGCGGCGCGCTCAAGCGGTCCCTGGGCGCCGATGCCGCAGTCCACCGTGATCAGCAGCGAGGCGCCATCGGCGGCAATTTTTTCCACGGTGCTGGCTGTGACTCCGTAGCCTTCGGCAAACCGGTTGGGCAAGTGGTAAAAAACGCTGGCGCCCAGTTCCCGGAGTACGTCAACCAGCAGCGCTGTTGACGTTATTCCATCTACGTCGTAGTCTCCATGGATGCAGATTTTCTCGCCGGCGGAGATAGCCCGGCGCAGGCGGGCGCAGATGCGCTCCATTTCCGGGAACAGGAAGGGGTCGTGCAGGTCCGCAGCCGGGGACAGAAGCCCTCCGGCGGCCTCGGGGGTGTCATAGCCGCGGCGGACGAGCACCGACGCCAGAATCTCGCTTGTCCCGAGGGTTTGCGTTAGCTTCCTGACGGCGTCGTAATTAAGGGGGGAAGTGTACCAGGCAGCCGAACGCATGGCTGAATCCTATCATAAACCCCGGATGGTGGATGGTTGAAAACCCAAAACCCGCGAGACTTCGTGAAGCGGGGCGGCTTTTCTGGCATAATTAAGGTGAGAGCTGATTGGGCTCAGGTGTGAGGAGGTGAAAAAATGGCTTTGAAGGAGCAGGTTGAGCAGGCCCTGGAGAAGATCAGGCCGGCGCTGCAGGCGGATGGCGGCGACCTTGAGTTGATAGATGTGACTGAGGGGGGAAAGGTGACGGTAAAATTGATGGGAGCATGTGGCGGCTGCCCGATGTCACAAATGACTTTAAAGATGGGGATCGAGCAGCGGTTAAAGGAAGAGATCCCGGAAGTTGAGTTGGTTGAAGCAGTTTGACGTTTGTTTGTTTAGGGCCGCGCTGCGGGCGAAGCCGCAGCGCGGCCCTAAACTGTATCAATGCCAACAAAAAGCGGCCGGTCAAAAGCCGTTTCTTTGTGCTGCTTGATTTGCTCAACTGTAGAGTCGACCCGCCGGGTCGCCCTTACCGTTCTTCCTGGATCTTTTTCTCCTGCTCGATTATCTTCTGGGACAGGTGCGCCGGCACCTCGTCGTAGCGGAGAAATTCCATCGTATAGTCGCCGCGGCCGCCGGTCATCGAGCGTAAGTCGGGCGCGTATGTGAGCATCTCCGCCAGCGGCGCCTCGACGTTCACCTGGCTAGTCTTTCCTTTCGGCTCCATGCCAAGTACTTTACCCCGGCGCGAATTCATGTCGCCGATGACATCGCCGACGTTTTCTTCCGGGACGGTAACGTGCACAGCCATAATCGGCTCCAGCAGCACCGGGTCGGCGGCGGCCACCGCTTTCTTCAGGCCCATCGATGCTGCAATTTTAAACGCCATTTCCGAAGAGTCGACCGGATGGTGAGAGCCGTCATAAACTGTCACCTTCATGTCGACGAGGGGATGGCCGGAAAGTTCACCTTCTTTCAGGGCCTCGACAACGCCTTTTTCCACGGCCGGGATGAAACCGCGCGGGATCACCCCGCCGACAACCTTGTCGGCGAACTCGAACCCTTCGCCTCGCGGCCTGGGCTCGATGCGCAGCCAGGCATCGCCGTACTGGCCGCGGCCGCCGGTCTGCTTCTTGTACTTGCCCTGCGCCTCGGCTTGCTTGCGAATCGTCTCCAGGTAGGGAACCCGCGGCGGTTTCAGGTTGACTTCAGCACCGAAACGCCTTTTGACGCGGCCCATGATCACCTCAACGTGCACCTGGCTGAGGCCTGACACCACCAGTTCATTCGTCTGCGCGTCGCGTTCGACCACCAGCGTCGGATCTTCCTCCTGGAGGCGCTTAAGGGCTGCGCTGACCTTCTCTTCATCGCCCTTGCTTTTGGGCTCGACCGCGAATGACATCACCGGATTGGGAAACTTTAGCGGCGGAAACACAACCTGCCTGGAGTCGGCGCAGAGAGAGTCTCCTGTTTTTGTCTCCTTCAGCTTGGCGACGGCGCCAATGTCGCCCGGCCCCAGCGCGTCCACCGGGCTGTTGTCCTTGCCCTGCAGCTTGAGCAGTTGGCCGATGCGCTCTTTTGTCCTGCTTGCCGGATTGTACACATTACTGTCACTTTTAAGCTCGCCCGCAAAAACACGGAACACATTGATGCGGCCGCTGAACGGGTCCGCCAGCGTCTTGAAAACAAACGCCGCCACCGGTTCACCGGGGTCGCCATGTAGCTCAACTTCCTCGCCGCCCGCGGCTGCCAGCGCCGTCACCGGCGGCCGTCTGGCGGGTGAGGGAACGGCGTCAACGATCAGATCGAGCAGCAAGTCAATGCCGATGTTCCTGGTGGCGCAGCCGGCGCCGATCGGAAAGACGGTCCCGGCGGCCACCCCGGCCTTGAGCGCGGCAAACATTTCATCCCTGCTGATCTCCTCGCCATCGAGGTACTTTTCCATGACGGCGTCGTCGTTCTCGGCCACCACATCCATCAGCTTCTCGCGATATTCATCCGCCTGGGCGGCCATCTCCTCGGGAATGGGAGACTCCTTGGCCTTACCGTCTTCATAGCTAAAGGCTTTCATGGCGAACAGGTCGACAACGCCGGCAAACTTGTCTTCGGCGCCAATCGGCAACTGGGCGGCGACGGCGCCCGGGCCAAAGGATTCCTGCAGTTGCTCCAGCACCGCAAAAAAATCGGCCCGCTCCCGGTCCATCATGTTGATAAAAATTACCCGGCTGATGGCGTTGTCTTCGCACTGGCGCCATAGGCGCTCATGCTGCACTTCCACTCCCGCCGGCGCGCCCACAACCACCAGCCCGCCCTCGACGACCCTTAAGGCGGCGATGGTGTCGGCGTGGAAGCTGGGGTCGCCGGGCGTGTCAATCAAGTTGATATCATGGTTTCTCCATGTAGCGTGGCAGAGGGCGGCGCTGATGGAGTGCTGGCGCTTCTTCTCATCTTCGTCATAATCGGCCACCGTGGTTCCCTGCTCGATCGTCCCCTGCCTGTTGACCGCGCCCGAAGCGAAAAGAAGCGCCTCGGTGAGAGAAGTCTTGCCGGTGCCCCGGTGGCCGACGGCGGCAATGTTTCTGATGGTGGCGGGATCCTGAGCGGGCATCTCTTACGCAACTCCTTTGGTTCGGGATTTCAAAAGTCATTAGAGCCGCGTTAGCGGCGAAGAATCTCGTGAGACTCACGGCAAAAGCGCATTCTCAGCACAGACGCGCCAAGGATGAATTTTATCCCTTTGGGAGATGGATTTAAAGGAGATGCAAAGGCGTGACGGCGCCTGTATCGCCATGGCCAGCGAGCTTGATACGTTCCTGATCACGGCAGACCGGCGGCTCGTTCGATCATTGTGAGGTTCGAGATATTCAAAGAGTATCAGGTGGCTGGCGCGATGGAAGATGAGCTAAACCTGGCAGTGCGGGCACCAGAAGGTCTTCCGGCCTTTTTTGACCATCTCGATCTTGTGGCCATCGCGCGGGCAGGGCTGGCCGGCGCGGCGGTGAACCTTCTCCCGGTAGCGGCCGTGGCGCTCCCGGGCGTCGCGAAACTCCTCCTCGCCGCCGGCTTTGATGCTTTCCCTGAGCGTTGACTTGATCTGCTTGGCGAGTTCTGACATTTCTTTTTCCGAGAGCGCGGAGACCTTGCGAAACGGGCTTAAGCGGGCGTTCCAAAGAATTTCGTCGGAGTAGTTGTTGCCGATGCCGCCCAGCGCGTCCATCAGCGCCGCCTTAAGCTGCTTGTTGGGAGGAAGCATGTGGGCCAGCTTTTTCGCCGTCAGACCGGGCGAAAGCGGATCAAGGCCGCTTTTCAGAACCGGCAGCGCCTCCAGCCTGTCCACTGGGGCAAGATGAAACTCGCTCAACTGCATGTCGGTGAACTCCAGCGCCGAGCCGCCCTCAAAGTTCCAGGCCACACCGTCGGTTTCCAAGACCGGTTCGCCGCGGCAGGCGGCCAATGCCCCCAGCTTGTAATGGAAGATAACAGCCGCCCCCCCGCTTAACTGGAACAGGAGTGCTTTGCCGCGCCGCTCGACGTCCTTGACCATGCGCCCGGCAAGCCCCTCGGCAAAAGCCCGCCCGTCCTCGCGCGGGGTGCGGATGGAGCGCTCGCGTTCAACCAGCACGCCCGCAATTTTTTTGCCCGCCGCGCAAGAGGCCAGCGATCTCCGCGCCACTTCCAGCTCCGGCAGTTCCGGCATCGCTTACGCGGTCCTTTTCATTCCCTTGGCCTCGACGCTAATCTTGTCCACTTTTTTGACGAGTTTGTTAGTATTGAGGTCAACGACGTAAAGAATGCTTTCGCCGCTACCCGGATCGGTCGCGTCCGTAAACAGGTACCTGCCGTCCGCGCTGAAAGCGGCGCCGTAGTAATCTGCGCCGGGGTTCGGATCCGGCGTTAGCGCGCCGGCCAGCAGTCCCCTGGCTGCCTCAATCCTGAGAATCTTTCCCCGGCACATGACATAGACAAACCTGCCGTCGGAGGAGGTGACGATCTCGTGCGTTTCCTTGATCCCGGCAAGGGCGACCGTTTTTCTCAGCGACTGCGCCGGCCAGCTGTAAATCGCCAGTTCGGCGGCGCCGTTTGTGCCCGTGCCGGCAACGTACGCACTCGCGCCGTCGGGCGACCAGGCAATGCCGCTTACCGATGAAAGCTCCGGAAAGTTTACCGGAGCAGCCAGGCGGCCGCTGGCCGGATCGAGGCGGTAAAACAACCGGGCGGGGCCGTTGCCGTCGATGGCTCCGGCTGCATAAAGTAGCTTGTCAGGACCGGCCACCAGCGTCTTCAGGCTCGCCGCCGGGGTCTCGATGTCGCGGTCATGAACCCAATTGTTTCCGTCCCAACGAAAGTTGTCAATCTCGCCGTTGGCGGCGCTGGCTACGTACATGGAGCTGCCATCCGGCGATACATAGACATCAGAAGGGGAAGCGGCCAGGTCCTGCTCGACCGTCTTTTCGACGAAACCGCTGACGTTGTCATAGATGCGGATGGAGCCAAACTGGGCGTCGGGCCCCTTGGCGTCAGCAATGTAAAGCAGGGCGCCGCGCCAGTCAGCGGACCGGTTGATGATCGTCCTCGCCGGAGCCGAGGTGTCGGGGGAACTGCAGCCGCCCAGGAAGACGACAAGAGCCGGGACGGCCAGTAAAAGAATCAACAAGACCCGGCCTGAACGATCCTTTTGGTTTGCCGGGCCCGCTGCTTCCGGCGCAGGGCGGAGGCGAGGCGGGCCGGAATTCCCGGGCCCGGGTGCATTTTCAAAGGTGTTTAACAGTTTGGCTGCCCTTCAGCGGGGAATATTGCTAATGTATTTATAATGCAGATTTGTTCAGTTGCGCAAATTATTCATTTGCTTACGGAACTGTCCCGTTAGTCTGTTCGTTGCGAGGATGAGCGAAAAAGCCATGGTAAGGACGCAGAAGGGGAAAGCCCCAAAACCGGACTTTGGATCTCAGATGTTTGGTCAACAAGATCAAGGCTTCGTTTTATCCAATATCCAAGATCCGACATCTGTTTATGGCCTGCAGCCGGCCGCAGCAGAAAATGCCTAATAGGATAGGGTCTAAAAAGCGTTTGATCGAAAGATGAGGAAATAATGTCAGTCAAGTGTCCGGGAAGCGACGTTCAAATTACAATCAGGCCCTGCCCCCGCTGCGGCGGCGAAGTGGAGCTGTTTACAGGGGAGGCAAAAGCCAAATGCCCCGACTGCGGCCAGCTGGTCTGGCGGGAGGTGGCGTCATGCATCGAGTGGTGCCCGGGCGCCAGCCAGTGTTTTCGCCACGTCTTTGCCGAGGAAAAGGCTGGCGGGAAGAAAGGCGGCGGCAACGACGATCGTGGGTAAAGATGGGTGTGTGAAGGGGGCCTCCCAAAGGCAGGCTAAAAGCATGCCATCTGCTGGGTTTTTTGCGTAGATTAATCCCCCCCGAAGGCAAAAAATCTGCCATTTGTTGATAGGCGCGGCCATTTGACAAAGCCGCGGCACCCCATTATCATGTTCTGGCGCTGGTTTGGCACTCTCAGCTTGAGAGTGCCAGAAAGCGTCAAGATCCGTTTTAAAACAAATACGAAGGAGGGTTGTTTTATGAATCTAAAGCCTCTTGAAGACCGCGTAATCGTCAAGACGGTGGAATCCGAGGACGTTACCGCCAGCGGCATCGTTCTTCCTGACACGGCTCAGGAAAAGCCGCAGCGGGGCAAGGTCATCGCTGTGGGCGACGGCAGGCTGGACGACAGCGGCAAGCGGGTTCCGCTGGATGTTAAGAAAGGCGATGAAATTATCTACAGCAAGTACGGAGGCACCGAGGTCAAGGTTGAAGGCGAGGAACTGCTGATCCTGAAAGCGAGCGACATCCTGGCCAAGGTCGTAAAAAAGTAGGCAAAACCCGAAGCCGGGAAAGGAGTGAAACGTTATGGCAAAAGAAATCAAGTTTGATGAAGAAGCGAGGCGGGCTCTCGAGCGCGGGGTGAACACGCTTGCCGACGCCGTGAAGATCACGCTCGGCCCCAAGGGCCGCTACGTCGTCCTGGACAAGAAGTTCGGGGCGCCGACAATCACAAACGACGGCGTTACCATCGCCCGCGAGATCGAGATCGAGGACGTTTTCGAGAACCAGGGGGCGCAGCTGGTGCGCGAAGTTGCCACCAAGACCAATGACGTCGCTGGCGACGGCACCACCACCGCCACCCTGCTGGCCCAGGCAATCGTGCGCGAGGGCATCCGCAACGTCGCCGCCGGCGCCAACCCAATGGCGCTGAAGCGCGGCATCGAGATGGCGGTTGAGGCTGCCGTCGAGGCGATCAAGACTCAGGCGAAAGAGGTCTCCGGCAAAGAGGACATCGCCCGGGTTGCGACAATCTCCGCAGATGACCGCGTGATTGGCGACATCATTGCCGACGCCATTGAGAAAGTGGGCAAAGACGGCGTCGTCAATGTTGAGGAAGGTCAGACGTTTGGCATGGATCTTGAGTTTACCGAAGGCATGCAGTTTGACAAGGGTTACCTGTCGCCGTACATGATCACGGACCAGGAGCGGATGGAAGCCGTCCTGGAAGAGCCCTACATCCTGATGGCCAACCAGAAGATCGGCGCAGTCCAGGATCTGCTGCCGGTGCTGGAGAAGGTCATCCAGGGCGGGCGGCCGCTGCTGATCATCGCCGAGGATGTCGAAGGCGAGGCGCTGGCGACCCTGGTGGTCAACAAGCTTCGTGGCACCTTCACCGGCCTGGCGGTCAAGGCCCCCGGCTTTGGCGAGCGCCGCAAGCGGATGCTGGAAGACATCGGCATCCTCACCGGCGGCGAAGTCATCAGCGAGGAGTTGGGCCTGAAGCTCGAAAATACAACTATGGATCAATTGGGTCACGCCCGCAAGATTGTTGTCACCAAGGACAACACGACTATCATCGACGGCGCGGGCAAGCCGGAGGACATCAAGGGGCGCATCAAGCAGATCAAGGCAGAGATCGAGGCGACCGATTCCGACTTCGACCGCGAAAAACTGCAGGAGCGGCTGGCGAAGCTGGCCGGCGGCGTGGCCGTTGTCAAGGTCGGCGCCGCCACCGAGACGGAGATGAAGGAGAAGAAGCACCGCGTCGAGGACGCCCTTAACGCCACCCGGGCGGCCCTGGAAGAGGGCATCGTCCCCGGCGGCGGCGTGGCGCTGCTTAACACCATTTCCGTTGTCAGCAAGGTCAAGGCCGTCGACGATGAGGCAACCGGCGTGAACATCATTGTCCGGGCCCTGGAAGAGCCGCTCCGGCAGTTGGCCAACAACGCTGGCTTGGAAGGGTCGGTCGTGGTCAACCAGGTAAAGAACGAGAAGCCGGGCGTCGGCCTCAACGTCGCCACCGAGGGTTACGAAGACCTTGTAAAGGCCGGCATCATTGATCCGGCCCTGGTTACCCGCTCGGCGCTTCAGAACGCGGCCTCGATCGCCAAGAACATTCTCACCACCGAGTGCATCGTGGCCGAGTTGCCCGAGGAGGATAAGACGCCGCCGATGCCTCCTGGAGGGATGATGTAGTAAAGCGGGTTCTGGATGCCGGATCCTGGATTCTGGATAAAAACCAAAAAACCGGATTCTGGATAACCAACAATCCGTCGGGGGCGGCGCCGCAGGCGCCG